>JAFTFY010000019.1 GCA_017458185.1 Neisseriaceae bacterium | reverse complement strand
GAAATGGTAATGCCTGGTGAGAATGTGAAAATCACCGTTGAATTGATTGCACCGATTGCGATGGAAGAAGGCTTGCGTTTTGCGATTCGTGAAGGCGGTCGCACCGTAGGTGCTGGCGTGGTTTCCAAAGTGATTCAATAAACCATCACCGATAGGATATTAGGCCAGTAGCTCAATTGGTAGAGTATCGGTCTCCAAAACCGAGGGTTGGGGGTTCGAGACCCTCCTGGCCTGCCAAAAATAAACTAATCGGCGATTTAAGCCGATTAGTTTTTTGACTATATAATGAAGTGATTTTGACCCATAAAAGATTATTTCATTATGTTGTCATTATTTCAGGCAGCCTGAATTGTTCAGGCAGCCTGAAACAACTTATATCGGACACAATTATGAGTAAAAAGCAAAAAAACGAAGTATCGCAAGACACCAAACCCAAAATGTCGAAAGCGGAAATTCGCGAGCAACAACAGATTGAACGACAACTCAACTCCACAATGGACAAAATCAAATTGTTCATCGGTGTGGCATTGGTTGCTGGCGGTGTGTTTGCCTATCACTTTTTCGATAAGCAACTGCCGCAATTAGTGCGTGCTATTTTCCCGATTGCAGGCGTGGCGATTGCCATTGTGTTGGTGTTTTTCTTCTGTTCATTCGGCAAAAATTTAATTGCCTATGTGGCTGAATCCACGCAAGAAATGAAAAAAGTGGTGTGGCCAGAAAAGAAAAACGCCATGCAAATGACTTTAACCGTCATCGTATTTGCCGCCGTATTAGCCTTGTTTATGGCGATTTCAGACGGTTTGGTTTCGTGGATTTTGTTTGATGTACTCTTGAAAAGGGGATAATCGTGAGCAAACAATGGTTTGTGGTGCAAGCCTATTCAGGCTTTGAAAAAAGCGTACAACGCTCTTTAACCGAACGCATTAAACGCGAAAATATGGAAGATTTATTCGGTCAAATTCTTATTCCCATCGAAGAAGTGGTTGATATTAAAAACGGCAAAAAAACCGTTTCCGAACGCAAATTTTTCCCTGGCTATCTTTTGGTTGAAATGGACATGTCTGAAAAAACATGGCATTTAGTCAAAAGCACCCCCAAAGTCAGCGGTTTTGTGGGTGGCACAACCAACCGCCCCACACCCATTCGCCAAAAAGAAGTTGATGAAATTTTGCAACAAATGCAAACAGGCGTAGAAAAACCGCGTCCCAAAGTGGAATTTACCATTGGACAAAGCGTACGGGTTACCGAAGGTCCATTTGCTGACTTTAACGGCATTGTGGAAGAAGTGAATTACGAACGCAATAAATTACGCGTTTCCGTACAAATCTTCGGCCGCGAAACCCCTGTGGAATTAGACTTTGTGCAAGTGGAAAAAGTGTGATAATGACGGGGTTTCAGGCTGCCTGAAAAGTGATTTATAAAACTAAAACGCTTTCAATTATGTTGAAAGCGTTTGTTTTTTCATACACCCTGAATACTTTATTTTTATTGAAAACAGCAGTGCAAATTAAGATATAATAACCAGTTTTGCCAATATTAAAAACCGTTTGATAACCCTATGAAAAATATCCGTAACTTTTCCATTATTGCCCATATTGACCACGGCAAATCGACTTTGGCTGACCGCTTTATTCAGTATTGCGGCGGTTTGGAGCAACGCGAAATGTCGTCCCAAGTGCTTGATTCTATGGATATTGAAAAAGAACGCGGCATTACCATTAAGGCTCAAACGGCGGCTTTGCAATATCAGGCGAAAAATGGTGAGACTTATCTTTTGAACCTGATTGATACACCAGGTCATGTGGATTTTTCGTATGAAGTTTCGCGTTCCTTATCGGCGTGCGAGGGTGCGTTGCTTGTGGTTGATGCGTCGCAGGGCGTGGAGGCACAAACGGTTGCGAATTGTTATACGGCGATTGATTTGGGCGTGGAAGTGGTGCCTGTGTTGAATAAAATCGACCTGCCGTCTGCCGAGCCTGAACGCGTGTGCGAAGAAATTGAAGACATTATCGGCATTGAAGCGGCAGACGCAGTGCAATGTTCTGCCAAAAGTGGTTTGGGCGTGGAAGATGTGTTGGAAGAAATTGTGCATAAAATTCCAGCCCCTGATGACCGTGATAATGAGCCTTTGCAAGCCTTAATTATTGATTCTTGGTTTGATAATTATGTTGGCGTGGTGATGTTGGTGCGGATTGTTTCAGGCTGCCTGAAAGTCAAAGACAAGGTGTTGTTTATGGCGACAGGGGACGAATCGCAGGTTGAACAATTAGGTATTTTTACACCAAAATCCGTTTCAAAACAAGAACTTAAATCAGGTGAAGTGGGTTTTGTGATTACGGGCTTAAAAGAACTGAAATCTGCCAAAGTGGGCGACACCATTACTTTGGCAGGTTCTCCTGCGAATGAGCCGTTGGCAGGTTTTAAAGAAGCCAAATCGCAAGTGTTTGCAGGGCTGTATCCTGTGGAAAGCCACGACTACGAAGCCTTGCGAGACGCTTTGGAAAAGTTGCAACTCAATGACGCGGCTTTGCATTTTGAACCCGAAGTGTCGCAGGCTTTGGGCTTTGGTTTTCGCTGTGGTTTCTTGGGGCTATTGCATTTAGAAATTGTGCAAGAACGCTTGGAGCGTGAGTTTGATATGGATTTAATCACCACTGCCCCAACTGTGGTGTATCGTGTGTTGATGAAAAACGGCGAAGAAATTGAAGTGGAAAATCCGTCCAAACTACCCGAAGCAGGCACATACGACACGCTGTTTGAGCCGATTATCACTTCCACAATCCTTGTGCCGCAAGAGTTTGTTGGCAATGTGATGACGCTGTGCAATCAAAAACGCGGCGTGCAAATCAATATGCAGTATATGGGGCGGCAGGTGATGCTCACTTATGATATGCCTTTGAATGAAGTGGTGTTGGACTTTTTTGATAAACTCAAATCCACTTCACGCGGCTATGCATCTGTGGATTATCATTTCAAAGAATTTCGTCCTGCCGATTTAGTAAAATTAGATATTTTAGTCAATGGCGATAAAGTTGATGCATTAAGTTTAATTGTGCATAGTCAGTCTGCACGCATTAAAGGACGCGAGTTAGCAGAAAAAATGCGTCAGTTAATACCACGCCAAATGTTTGATATTGCTGTTCAGGCTGCCATTGGTAGTCAAATTATTGCACGAGAAAACATTAAAGCATTAAGAAAAAATGTTTTGGCAAAATGTTATGGCGGTGATATTACACGCAAGAAGAAATTGCTTGAAAAACAAAAGGCTGGTAAAAAACGAATGAAACAAGTGGGCAATGTGGAAATACCACAATCTGCCTTTTTAGCCGTATTACAAGTGGGGGAAAAATAAAGCAAATGTCGAATACTTTATTTTATATTTGTATTGCATTATTAGTTGGCGGTTTAGGATTATCTTTCACGGCTGACAAAAAAAGAAATGCCGAAACAAATGAATGGTCAGCAAATATACAATGGGGCTTGCTTGCCGTTATTGTTGGCTTATTTGGCGTTTTGGCTAAATTTATGAGTTTTACAGCGGTTTTGTTAATTTTTACCGTAGGCACGCTGATATTTTGGATTATTAACAAAATCAACAAAAAAAACCATAAAGAAAACGCCTTTACCGATTATTTAGGCAGTTTCTTTCCCATTGTTTTAATTGTATTTTTACTGCGAACCTTTATTGCCGAACCGTTTGTTATTCCCAGTAGTTCCATGCGTCCAGGATTAGTGCCAGGTGATTTTGTTTTGGTGAAAAAATTCTCCTACGGCGTACGAGTTCCGATTATCAACAATGTGCTTATTCCCACAGGCAAAATCGAGCAGGGCGATGTTGTGGTGTTTAACTATCCGCCAAATCCTGATATTAACTACATTAAACGCATTGTGGCAGTGGGCGGTGATACCGTAGAATATCGAAATAAGATATTGAAAATTAACGGAAAAATTGCAAATGATACCGCAAGCGGCAGCAGTAGTTTTCCACAAGACGGTACCCCGTTTCCCATTCCTGTCGAGCAATTTAAAGAAACGCTAAACGGCAAAGATTTTGATATTTTTCAAATAGTTGAAGCCCCCACATACAGCCCATCAGGCGTAGAACACAATGACCCTGCTTGCGTATATGACGAAACAGGCTTTATCTGCCAAGTCCCACAAGGCAAATATTTCGCCATGGGCGACAACCGCGACAACAGTGCCGACAGCCGCTACTGGGGCTTTGTCGATGATAAATACATAGTCGGCAAAGCGTGGATAATTTGGTTTAATAAAGAAATCAAACGCATAGGAACGAAGATTAAATAGTTTTCAGGCAGCCTGAAAATATGATATTGAGAGTGAATAAAAATGATTGAAGATAAAGAAAAACTGGCACCGTCAAGTATTAAAAACTTGCATAATGTACAAACGCTTGCTCATTTAACCATGTTTTTGGCGTGCGGATTATTTTATTTTTTTAGTGTGAAAAAAGATACTGTATTGATGACTGTTATTTTAGTGGTATGTCTTTTTGTGGTTTTGGGTTTGTTTTTATATCAAAAATATTTAATCGGTTTAGCAAAAAATTCGACTGAATATATTAAAAAACAGCAGGAAAATTTTGAATTACAACAAAAAGTGCAACAAACCATTCAACAATCACCACAATGGTTGCAAGAAGCAAGAGAACATTTTCGAGAGCATGATTTAGAATTAGATAAAACAAATGCACGCGTAATGGCAGAAACAAAACGAAAAATGCAAGAAGAAATGGGGGACGCTTTTGATGAACAAGAGTTTGCAGAATTTGAACAAGAAGCAAATGAAATATTTCAAAGAGCAAAAAAAGAGCATGATATAGAGAAAAAATTTGTTGAATATAAATTATCAAAATCATATTTACAAACATTAGAATCGCCTAAATCTTTATTTTGGTTAAATGTCATTGTAATTTCTTTGGCATATTTATTTTTTACATTTATTTATATTGCATAATGTTTCAGGCAGCCTGAAAATAAGATTTAATTTCACCGTTAGGTGAAATCTTTTACAAACGCAGTTTGTAAAAGGAGATGACATCAGTCATCAAATTGAAATTTCAACGAACCTGCGTATCGCAGGTGAAGTTAAAAAATTTTTATAGGACAAAAAAAATGAGCGACAATCAACATAATGACAGCACAATCGAAGTGCAAGATGAGAACAAAATTATCGCGGGCAGACGCGAAAAGTTAAATGAAATCAGAGCCAAAGGCGTTGCTTTTCCCAACGATTTTCGCCGTGATTCTTTTGCGGGCGATTTGCAAGCCCAATATGGCGAAATGGACAAAGAAACGCTGGAAAATCAAAACATTAGTGTTAAAATCGCAGGGCGAATGTTATTAAAACGCGTGATGGGTAAAGCGTCTTTTGCCACTGTTTCCGATATGTCGGGCAAAATTCAGTTGTATATTCAAAGAGATAAAATCGGCGAAGACATTTACAACGACTTTAAACACTGGGATTTGGGCGATATTTTGGGGGCGGAAGGCGTTTTGTTTAAAACCAATCACGGCGAATTGTCGGTGAAAGTGTCTGCCATTCGCTTGCTGTCGAAATCCTTGCGGCCGCTGCCTGAAAAATATGCGGGTTTGGCTGACCAAGAACAAAAATATCGTCAGCGATATGTTGATTTAATCGTCAATCAAGAATCACGCGATATTTTCATTAAACGCAGTCATATTATCCGCACCATTCGCGAATTTATGGTTGGCGAGCGTTATTTGGAAGTGGAAACGCCGATGATGCACCCCATTCCAGGCGGTGCGACTGCCAAGCCGTTTGTTACGCACCACAACGCTTTGGACATTGATTTATATCTACGCATTGCCCCCGAATTGTATCTCAAACGCTTGGTTGTGGGCGGTTTGGAGCGGGTGTTTGAAATTAACCGCAGTTTCCGCAACGAGGGCATTAGCACACGCCACAATCCCGAATTTACGATGATTGAATTTTACGAAGCATTTGCCGATTACAATCGTATGATGCAAATGACCGAAGATATTATTCGAGCCTGTGCCAAAGTTGCGTGTGGCACTTTGACGGTTGAATATGACGGCAAAGCCGTTGATTTATCTAAACCTTTTGACCGTTTTACCATTTTGCAAGCGGTGAAACACTATAATCCGCATTATAGCGATGAACAATTAAACGATGAAAACTGGTTGAAAACAGAAATCAAAAAATTAGGCGAACCCTTGCCGCCTGCACAAGGTTTGGGTGCCTTGCAATTAGCCTTATTTGAGGGCAGTACCGAGAAAAAACTGTGGCAACCCACATTCATTATTGACTATCCGATTGAAGTATCGCCTTTAGCAAGAGCGTCCGACACCAAGCAAGGCTTAACCGAACGCTATGAACTGTTTGTCGTGGGCAGAGAATTAGCCAACGGCTATTCCGAGTTAAACGACCCCGAAGACCAAGCCGCACGCTTTAAAGCCCAAGTTGCCCAAAAAGACGCAGGCGATGACGAGGCGATGCACTATGACGCAGACTATATTCGAGCAATGGAATACGGCTTACCCCCCACAGGTGGCTGCGGCATAGGCATAGACCGTTTGGTTATGCTTTTAACCAACGCCCAAACCATTCGCGATGTGATTTTATTTCCACAAATGAGACCAGAGTAGGGGGAATTTTCAGGCTGCCTGAACGCTTTTCAGGTAGCCTGAAAAGTTTTTTATTGCCAAAATGATTATTTTCTTAAAAGTAAAATGCAATGAAAGAAATTTTATTAAATCGCCTGTATGTAGGTAAATTCCTAAACGAAAATATCGGACATGAAGTTATCAATTTATTTAAAGCCGATGATGATAAAAATTATGTTTATATTAACCACACAGGCAAGTTAGGTGCTGGTCATAATGAAATTGAAAATATCTTGTTAGTTCAAGGTATTAACTATAAAACTTTGGAAATTATTGCCAAAGCAAAAGTGGTTCAATCTGTTTGGGATATGCCTGATGAAGAACGCATTAAAAAACAAAGACAAGTAACATACGATGGTGTTACCTTAAAAGAAATTTTTAATCAAGGTGATGATTATCCATATATCAGTTATGAAGTAGAAAATGTTTTTTATCCTACACAAAAAACATATATCACCATAGATGAAAATTTTAATCAATCAACTGGATATATTGTTTTGTTGCCAAATTCAAATAATGCAATCAAAAAACTTGCTGGGCAATCTTTACATTTCTTTTTTGCTGAAAAAGGTGATAAATCAGAAGTATATAAGGTAGTTGATAATTTAATCAATGATGAAAGTAAATGGAAAACAGAAAATAGAACTCAAAAAATTTCAGTTAATGAATATAAAGAGAATATGAAAAATAATGAGTTAGAAGTTGATGATTTTAATTTTTTGAAGTTAATTAAAAAAGTAGATGATGAACTATCATATTCAAATATGTTTCAATATTTTTTAAGTAAAGATAAAAAATTGTTTGAAAAATTTATGTCTGAAATTTTAAAAGTGGAAACACAAGGAGATTACTCTATTGGCAGAGAAGTTAAAAATATTGATTTATTGATAGAAGATGAAAATAATATCATTGTTATTGAAAATAAAATCAAATCAGGAATTAACGGTATTCGTCATGATATTTATAGCGATAAAATACAAAGCCAACTTGCAGAATACTACGAATATGCAAAAGAAAAGGCAAAAGAAAAAGATAAAAAAGTAAAATGTTTTATTTTTTCACCAGATTATAATAAATTAGATTTACAAGATTATAATCAATCAGAAAATTATATAATAATAAATTATAGTAAATTGTTTGAATTTTTTTACAAAAATAAAATTAATGATAAATACTATAATGATTTTTTATCAGCATTGAAAATTCATACATTTAAGAGTAATTATGAAATTATGTTAGAAAATTTTATAACGCAGATAATAAATGCAAGCAAATGAAAATACTCAATATTCACGGTTATCGTGGCAGTTCGGACAACAGTGCCTATCATGCACTATTGCCTTTGGGGGCGGAAATAATTTCGCCGCAAATCGATTACGACAAACAATCTCCTGATGAAATTTTGTTGTTTTTGAATAACTTATGGCAAAAAAATGCGTGTCAAGCGATTGTGGGTACCAGTTTGGGCGGGTTTTATGCGGCGTTACTGAATGTTAAGTACCACGCCAAAACGGTGTTGATTAACCCTTGCTTGTTGCCCTTTTTGCTTTTGCCACAAATTGAAGAAAGCCAAAATACGCTGTTATTCGATTACTTGCGATTGTTTGCGGATATTATAAAAATAGATAAAAATCAAATACTTGCTATTATCGGTGAACAAGATGAAGTGATTAGCACCCACGACTTTACACAAAATCTACTCGGCAAATCTCGCTGTATTTGCGTGCCAAACGGCAAACACAGCGGCTGGACACTGCCGTTAGAACAAATTTTTCAACAGCATAAAGAATGGTTGTTTCAGGCAGCCTGAACACTATTTCACGCCTAATTGTGATAGCACAATTTTATCGTATAACCAGTTTGGCATAAATTTCATCAATAGCGGAAATAATTTTGCGTCATGCGTGGTGCGATACACTGTTTTCGGTTTATCGGCGGTTAGGGCGTGAATCATTGCCTTAACCGTGCTGTCGGTGCTTGGCGTTTGCCAGTAAGTTGGCTTATCCATATAGGCGATAAAATTATCGGTAAGTTGTTGATAATCTTTAATATTATTTTGAATATCCGCTCCTGCGGTTTGCCAAAAGTCGGTTTTTACGCGTCCAGGTTCTATAGCAATCACTTTGACACCTGTGCCGTGTAATTCCTGCCGCAGTGCGGTGTGCATGCCACGCAAAGCGTGTTTGCTTGCGGCATACCAGCCTATGCCGATACACGACGCATGGGCGGCAAGAGATTCGGTAATCACAATTCTGCCTGATTTTTGTTGTCTCATCTGCGGCAAAACCGCTTTCAGACATCGTGCCACGCCAAACACATTCACATCAAATTGATAATGAATATCCGCCATATCAACGGCTTCTACCATGCCATACACGCCCAAACCTGCGTTTGCCAAAAGTGCGTCTATGCGGTTTTCTTGCTCCAAAATGGTTTGGCAGGCGGTATTGACACTGGTTTCATCGCACACATCAAGCGGCAAAACACACGCCCCCATTTGGGCTAAATCCTGCATTAACTCGGCTCTACGCGATGAAACGAACACTTTGTATCCGCCCATTTGCAATAATTTCAAAGCACAATCACGCCCAAAACCCGATGACGCACCCACAATCCAAATGACTTTTTGCATACTATTTAACCCTTTCAGGCTGCCTGAATGTTTATTTAACTTTACCTATAAATTTTTCTTTTCCTATTTGTTCAAATTTCATTGTTTCATTATTAAAACGAAATTTTTGTTGATATTTTAATGTAGGAAAATTTGGGCTATCGTATTTATCATTCATATAACTGGTAATGATAAATTCAGGATACGGTGCTTTTTTAATTTGTTTGACTTCAAAATATTTACCCTTAAAATCTTTCTTTAATGAATTATTGTAATTCATTTTTATAGAAATTTCATAATCTTGTGGAAATGGCGATGAAATCCATAAATCTTGAACACTGCAACCGCTACCATTACAAGGATTAAAACCAAATTCAACTGCAAATGCGTCAATATACATATCAGAGTTTTCTGCTTGATTATCTCCTGCATAAACTTTTCCTAAATACCAAATATTCTTATTTAATTGATAAGTATCCATTATTACCTCTAATTCGCTAAATTCTTTATTCTTATTAAATTGAATATTTTGATTAGAAATAGAATAAACAGGATAATCCGTATTAACGAATTGTAAAACTCGTTTAACGGCTTCTCTCATTTTTTTATTATCCACTTCTTCGGCAGAAACAGAAGTTAATCCCAAACATAAAAAAATGGATAAAATCAATTTATTCAACATTTTAATATCTCCTATAAAAATATTAAAAAGTTTTCAGGCTGCCTGAAAAATCAAATACGCACCGATACCAAACACCGCAATATCTGCCCATAAATGGCTGATAAACGGCACCCACACACTGCGGTATTTGGCGTATAAGCCTGACCAAATTACGCCTGCGGCGAATATGCCGATAGACGCTAATATATTGTGCATTATCGGCAAGTAGGCAGTTAAAACAACGCTGTGGTGTAAGGTGAAAATGCCTGCCGCTAAAATAACCGCTAACCATTTGATATTCAATACATTTTCTAACTGTCGATAGAAAAAGAAACGGAAAATATATTCTTCTAACAAAGAGTTAATCGCTATCCAGTACAACGCCGCCGCCGCATAAACAAGCGGGCGATTTAAGCCAAACGCGGCGGCTTTGTTGTGAATTAAATCGGGTGAAAGCGTGTTTTTGAATAGGGCAAATGTGGCAAGAATAATGGCAAACATCATTAAGCCAATCATCAAGCCTATAAACAGACCGCCGTTTTTCGGTTTGGATAGGCTAAACGGTTGTTTTTCGATAAATAAATACCATATTGCTGGCAAAACAAACAGCCACACTTTCGCCGCCGCCCACAATAATGAGCCACTCGCCCCCTGCGGCGAGTGTAACGCCAAAAGCACGCCCACAGTGGGAGCAGGGGCGAATAAGATTAAGGCGATGAGCGATAATAATCGAGAATGGTTTTTCATTTTTTACTCTTTCAGGCTACCTGAAAATAGGTTCATATATCCTTAAATTCTTCAAGTTCGGGAATATCTTTGATTAGTTCTCGTACTTCATCACTTAACCACGGGGCATTAAGGTCGTATTCAAATTGCCAATTTGTTTCTGTGGTAATTAAATTTTGTAATTGTTCTCTGATTTTACGATATTTTCTTTTTTCTGTTTCAGGTAGTCTGAAATGTTTAAGTATTATATCCTGTCCATATTTAATGCGTTTTGTTTCATTATGTCTTGTTAAAATAAATCGGGGTGGAGATATTTTACCCTTTTTTCTTTTACGGTTAATGGAAATGACGGTTTTTGTATATCGTATATCTCCATTTATAATAAAAATAAAAAAGCCTACAATCAATCCAAAAGATATGTTAAATAATGCTTCTTTGATATTGTGATGAAAATATAATTCATATAACGCAGGAATAATAAATAAAATAAAAACAATACCTAATAGAAATAATATGGTAAAAATTACTGTGCCTTTATCACTTGGTTCAATGACTATCCAAGTGATTTTTTGTTTATCAGTTATCCATTCTTGCAAAACTCTTTCCAAAGTTTGTTTTGCATATTCGCTTTTTTCGGGATAATAATTTATTTTTTGGGGCTGTATTAGATTAGCAGTTACGATATACTGCAAAAATGAAGATAACACATTGTAAATTAAGTAAAACAACACAGAAGAAACTGCTTGAATTTTTTGTATTAGAAGTTACAGCAAGAAGTGCAGCCGATATTTTGCAGATTAACCCTAATTCTGCGGCATTGT
>JAFTFY010000018.1 GCA_017458185.1 Neisseriaceae bacterium | reverse complement strand
GAACAAAAAACAGAAAAAACAAATACTTGGCGAAAATTAGCGTTTGAAAATCAACGCGATAAACGGTTTGATTTACAACGACATTCTTGCCCTGCGTGTGGGGCAAAAGTGGTTTTTCAGCACAATGAAAGTATTGAGACCTGCGATTTTTGTGCGTCTAAATTAGTGCGTAGTCAATTTAATGATGATGAGCAGTTGCCTGATATAATTATTCCTTTTTTTATTACCGAAGATGAAGCCAAGCAACGCTTATTAGAATTGGCAAAACAACATAAAAGAAAAAAAGAAAGCAAAAATATTATCAATCATATAGATAAATTGCAAGCCTATTATTTGCCGTATCGAATGATTAACGGTGAATTAAATGGTTTGGTTCAAAAAGACGGTATTGAACGCATTTTTCATTGTAAAGCCCATATTAGAAATATGGCAGTCAATACTTCTAAACAATTAGATAATTTATTACTCAATGAAATTGAACCTTTTGACTGGTCAAAAGCACAAAACTTTGAATATGCTTATATTGCAGGTCATCGTGCTAAATTAACTGATATTTCTGAAAATCAAATTCATCGGCGTGTTTTAGATGAAGCACAAGATGAATTTTTACCCGAAATTCAAAAAATGTTTCATTCTCGTGCGATTGATATTCAATTTAGAAAAAATGGTGATTTATTAAATAAAAATGCTTTATTGCCGATTTATTTTATTAAAGACGGTGAATTGAGTGCTTTTATGAATGGACAAACAGGCAGAATTTCTGCCAGTTGCGGAGAAGAAAAAAAGTATTTTGAGTCTTGGGCAGTTAAAACTTTTTTTATTTTATATTTTATTATCATTGGATTATTTTTGTATTTTAACCAGCCTGTTAATTGGGAAACATTAAAAGGAACTTTTATGATTAGTTTTCTCTACTTCTTTTTTTATGGAACTTATACTATTTATTTGACTAATGATAAAAAACAATTCATTATTTCAGAGAGAAAAACACAACAAAGTAAAAATACAAAAAGTTATCGTAAAAATAAAAAGTTAAAAATAGACAAAAATGAAAATATAAAAGAAAATTACCATTCGCTTATTTTTTACGAAAAATATTTAGGAAAAACAATTCCTGTAAAAATTAAATTTTTTCCCAAACAACGCATCATAATTATGTTATTAAATTGTTTTATTTTTACTTTTTTACCAGTTATTATTGCGTTAATTATTCAAGCGTTTATTGTTGTTGCAAAAGGAGAAAGTATCATACACATTATGAACGGTATATCTATCATTGGCGGTTGTTTATGGTATATATTATTCTGTCCTGCTTATTATTTAGATTACTTACTTCGTGGATTAAATCATTTTGCATACGAAAAACCATTTGTTTATCAAATAATGCCTGACGGAAGTCAAAAACGACTTTATGAATTTAGAACAGATATATTTTTTGAAATATTTACTTACTATAATCCACAAAAAAGAAGAAAAGAAGATATGTCTCCTGTAACTTTTACTTTTTTGTTATCAATCATATTAGCCTTATCTGTTTTATTTGTGTTTATGTTTGCTAAACCATAAATATTTTTCAGGCAGCCTGAAAAAGGGATAACACGATGAAAGAATTTGATTTTGTTCACCATTATTTATCATCAAACAATACCGACTGTGAATTATTGCACGGTATTGGTGATGATGCGGCGATTATGCGATTTTCTGCCGATTTTGATTATCATATTTCTACCGATATGTTAATAGGCGGGCGGCATTTTTTTAGCGATATTTCGCCTGATGATTTAGCCTATAAAATTTTGGCGGTAAATATTTCTGATATGGCGGCAATGGGGGCAAAACCTAAATATATTTTATTATCCGCCGCAATACCCAAATTAGATAAAAAATGGTTGGATTTATTTTTTTTATCTTTACACAAAGTACTCAATGATTATCAAATAAAATTGATTGGCGGCGATACGGTTAAAGGGGATTTTGTTTTTAATGTTACCATTATTGGACAAACGCCCAAAGGTTTAGGCTTAAAACGCAATGGGGCAAGAGTGGGAGACGATATTTGGGTGTCGGGTTATTTAGGCTTGGCGGCAGTGGGTTTGTTATTAGAACAAGAAAAACGCAATCTTTCAGGCAGCCTGAAAAATGATATACAAGATATAATGAGGCTGCCTGAACATATTTTATCACAATGCACCGATAAATTATTGCGACCTTGCCCAAGAATAAAATTAGGACAAAAATTATTGATGATTGCCAACAGTGCATTGGATTGTTCGGACGGTTTATTACAAGATTTAGGGCATATTTTAGAGCAATCGCAAAAAAACGCGGTGATTTATTTAGATAAAATACCGTCTTTACCTGAATTAAAATTATGTGCAGATTATCCGCAATGGATTTTGTCAGGCGGTGATGATTATGAATTGATTTTTACTGCCAACAAACAACAAACGCAACAAATACAAAAAATTTCGCAAGAATGTTGTATTCCATTAACAAAAATCGGTACAATTATTGAACAGGAAGAAAGCGTTTTATGTCGTGTTTTGGATACGGAAAATGGGCAAGAAATTAAATTAAATAAATCAGGTTTTGACCATTTTTCTGACTAATTTTTTGGAGAAAATCTATGTTCGCCAATGATGACGAAGACTTTACCCCTGTAACCCCAAACTTTGAATGGCTTGCTGAAAATCCAATATGCTTTGTGGGCTTTGGTTTTGGCTCTGGTTTGTCGCCCAAAGCACCGGGTACGGCGGGTACAGTAGTGGGCGTGTTGCTTGCCGCTTTGTTAATGTGGATTTTTCACTTTCCCGAATGGTGCTTGATTGTGTTTGGCGTTTTGCTGTTTCCATTGGGCGTGTGGGTGTGTAATGCGTGCGAGAAAAAATTGCACAGACACGACTACGGCGGCGTGGTATTTGACGAAATCGCTGCAATCATCTTTATTTTAGGTTTTGTGCCGTTTAATTTTTTCTACTGGCTGGCTGCTTTTGCCCTGTTTCGTTTTTTTGACGCAGTCAAACCTTATCCTGTCAGTTATTTCGACAAAAATATTCAAGGCGGTTTAGGCACCATGTTGGACGATTATGTTGCTGCCCTTTTGAGTATTATTCCGTTAGTTGCGGTAAAATACGGTATTCAATATTTTCAGGGAGCATTCTAATGGCAATCGAAAAAAATACCGTAGTTTCATTATCTTATAAAATGTATGATGAAAAAAATAATTTAATCGACCAAACCGTTGATGAGCCGATGGTGTATTTACACGGCGGTTATGACGGCATTTTTCCTGTGGTTGAAGAAGCCTTACACGGCAAAAATATTGGCGACACGGTGGATATGCACCTGTCTGTGGAAGACGCTTTTGGCGAAATTGACGCCGATTTAATTCGTGTGGAAGACATTAAAAACCTGCCCGAAACCCCCAAAGTTGGCTTGATTTTTGAAGGCGAAGACGAAACAGGCGAAATCGGTTTGTATCGTGTAACCGAGATTGCGGACGGCAAAGCGGTATTAGACGGCAATCACCCTTTTGCGGGTATGAAAATTCGCTTTGTCGCCGAAGTGGTGGCAGTGCGTCCTGCCACAAACGAAGAATTGGCACACGGACACGCCCACTCGCATGGACATCATCATTGAGTAAGGCGTAGGGTGGGCAACTTGTTGCCCACGCGTTTTTATTTTCAGGCAGTCTGAAAGGCGAATATGACTCACCGTGAAATATATGACAAATTCAGCCAAGAAATTGCCAAATTAGTTGGGCGTGAATGTTGGTCGGTTATTGCTGGCAAGGGAACAGGTTCGCATATTCATATGGGATTTGGTGCAAAGATTGCTCGCCAAATCCCCTTAACTAATCCCAACCTAACCGAAGATGAACGCCTTTTTGACGCTGAACTAACCTTATTTGTAACGGGGGCTGCTTGGCGTGTGGAAAATTCACAGGCGGTACTCTGTACAGATACAGATGAAAACTGTTCCGAGAGATACAATGCCCTAAAAAATTTGGCAGGAAAAAAAGTTGTGCTTGCCCAGTTGTTTTTTCCATCATTTGATTTAATTTTGGCATTTACGGGCGGTGTGCGTTTTCAAATATTCTGTGATTTTGCGTATGACGCTCCCGATACATGGGACGATGAAAATTATCTATTTTTTACACCTAAAACGATTTTCAAAGTGGGATTGAGTTCCCAAATAACAATAGAAGAAAGTTAAAATGTCATATAATTTCGTATGATAACGGTTAAGGATTTTCAGGCAACCTGAAACATTTTACAAACAATAAAAGGAATTCAATTATGGCAGAACGCTCTTTACTTTTGCCCGCCTTGGTTTTAGCCGTGGGCATTGCGGTAGGGGCTGGGTTGTTGGGTTCGCAACTGAAAAATTTGCGACAACCTGGTGAAATTACCGTCAAAGGCTTGGCGGAAGAAAACTATCAAGCCGATTCTGCGGAATGGAAGTTGAGTATGGCTTTGCATTATCCTGATTATGCTACTTCGGTGGCAGGCTTAAAACGCAATCTGCCGATTGTTACGAACTTCTTGAAATCACAGGGTTTTTCTGATAGTGAAATGCAAGTGCAAAATCCCAGCATTGAAATTCATCGTAAGGAAATCTACGAAAACGAGCGTTATCGCTATGTTGATGACGGCTACAACGCCATACAAAGTGTTTTGGTAAGCACCAAAGACTTGCCCAAACTCAAACAGGCGTATGATGCGGCGTTGAATTTTCGTGCCGCACAAGTGGGTTTTCGTTTTGACGAACCGCAATATTTATTGGGCAATTTGGAAGAAATCAAACATTCGCTCATTGCCAAAGCCACACAAGACGCAAAACGCCGTGCCGAAGAATTTGCCAAAACAGGCAACGGCAAAGTGGGTGCAATGAAATCCGCTTCACAAGGCTCGTTTAATATTTATTCCGACAGCATTGCCGATAACGATGACGGCGACTACGGCGGCACTTACAGCAAATCAACCGTAGGCAAACGCGTGCGATTGGTGGTTACGGTGAAATACGGTATTGAGTAAATAAACAAAACGGTTGATTTTTCAACCGTTTTTTTATGGGTGTTTGATTTTTCAGGCTGCCTGAAAAACAGTGTGGGCTGAAAGATTATTCACTGCGAAACACGCATACGCCGCCGTTTTGTTGGGTCATATTGTCTAAATAAGCGTTATGCTGGGCAAGTTCTTCATCGCTTGCTGGCACAATTTTTAGGTTTTGTGGGCGGGTGAAATGGTGTTCGATTGTGTGTATTTGACTGTCGGCGGTTTTTTCTGTTTGGCTGTCAATGCCTAAACCGTATTGCTCTCGTGTCATTGCCAAATACACTTCGGCTAACAGTTCGCAGTCGATTAACGCTCCGTGTGAAGTGCGTTTGCTGCGGTCAATTTTGAAGCGGTCGCACAATGCGTCCAAAGAGTTTTTGCCTGTAAAACGCTGTCTTGCCATCACCAGCGTATCGGTTACTTCAAACGCTAAATCGGCAATTTCAGGTAGCCCCAAGCGGGCAAATTCCATATTCAAAAAGCCCACATCAAACGGGGCGTTGTGAATAATTAACTCCGCCCCTTTAAGATAGTCGGCGATTTTGTGTCCGACTTGGGCAAATGTGGGTTTGTCGGCTAAAAACTCTTCGGTTAAACCATGCACGCGTGCCGCTTCTTCGGGCATATCTCGCTCTGGGTTAATGTAAATATGCAAATTCGAGCCTGTAATGCGGCGGTCTATCATTTCCACAGCGGCAAATTCAACCAAACGGTCGCCCGACTTGGCTGATAATCCTGTGGTTTCGGTGTCTAAAATTAACTGACGAATGGACATGGGTTTGCTTTCTCAAATTTTTCAGGCTACCTGAAAGAAAGGTTAAACGATTGTTGGCAAACTAATTTATTCTATAAGAATTTAAATAAATAGTTTTTTTATTTTGGTTTTTATCAATATCAAATTTCAGTTTTGAATCAGTTTTATTGTTCCAGTATTCACGAAATGTTTGTATCCATGTTTCGTTGAAAAACATTTTGACTATACGCTTATAATATATGTCTTCAACATTTGGAGCAAGTAGTTTATTTGTTCCATCAATCGCTATTGAATACTCTTTTTCATCACACGAAGCATGGATATGGGGGATATTGTGGCAACTGGATTCTTTGGAATTAACCCAAAGCCGAAATTGCTTTTCTCTGTGTATCTCGGCTTCGGTTAATAAAAGGCTACCATTTTCAAGTATTTGATTATCTTCGATTTTAATTGATTTTTCAAAAATTACTATTCTCACAAAAAATCCTTTCGTTTCTTATTACAAGGAACTGACAAAAATTAAAAATCGAGTGTCATTGCGAGATTTTGCGAAGCAAAATCGTGGCAATCCAGTTTTGCCGTTAGACAAAACACAACGCTGACAAGCGTTGAAATGGCATTGCAAAAAGCCTTTTAGGTTTCCTTTATTGTATTAAAAACAATGCGTTTCAACGCCTTGCGGCGTTGATAAAAAATCTGACGATTTTTTATGTGGATTGCCACGATTTGAACGAAAGTTCAAATCTCGCAATGACACAGGATTTTTTCAGGCAGCCTGAAAATTATTTATTATGTTTCACAACCCACGAAATCGGGTAACTTTTTTCGCAGAAAAAGCATTTTAAGCGTGGTTCGTTTTTGCCTGATTTAACGGCAAATGTGCCGACTACGGGTTCGCCGTGTGAAGCACAGTTATCATTAGGGCAAGCAAAAATGCCGACCACTTTTTCAGGCAGCGTGGGCTTGATTTTTTTAATGACTTTAAAGTTTTCAATCACATTCACAGTGGCAGTGGGGGCGAATAGGGCGATTTGGGCGGCTTCTTTTTCGTCAAAACGAATATTTTGTATTTTAATCAAGTCCTTATTGCCGCGTTTGCCTTTTAGATTAAAGCCCACAGTAATGCGGTTGCCGCTTTCGTCTAATTTGAAATGGCGTAAAATTGCCAAGCCAAGCCCAGCAGGGATATGGTCGATAACGGTGCCGTTTTCAATCGCTTCCACGGTCATGGTGTTGTCCATAATCAACGCTCCTTAAATATTTTCGTTCAAAACCAAAGACAAAATTGCTTGTCGTGCAAAAACGCCGTTTTTGGCTTGTTCAAAATAATAAGCATAAGGCGTTTTATCGACTTCGGGCGAGATTTCATCAATGCGGGGCAGGGGGTGCAACACTTTCAGGTTGCCTTTGGCGTTTTTAAGCGTTTCTGGCGTTAAGTTAAACTTGCCTTGAATTTTCAAAAATTCCTGCTCGTCAAAGCGTTCTCGTTGAACCCGTGTCATATATAAAATATCCACAATTTGAACGGCTTCTTCTAATGTCGGCAAAATGGTGTAGCGAATGCCCGCTTCGTCTAATTCTTCGCAAATATAATCGGGCATTGCCAAGGAAGGCGGCGATACGAAATAAAATTCGCAAGCAAAATGCTTCATCGCCTGTGCCAAAGAATGAACGGTTCTGCCGTATTTCAAATCGCCTGCCATAGCGATTTTTAAGTTATCCAAACGCCCCTGCGTTTCAAAAATGGTAACCAAATCAAGCAGGGTTTGCGATGGGTGCTGATTGGTGCCGTCCCCTGCGTTGATAATTGGCACGGCGGAAAACTCGCTCACCAATCGTGCTGCACCGTCTTTGTGGTGTCGCATCACAATCGCATCGGCGTAAGAACTTAATATGCGTGCGGTGTCGGCAAGCGTTTCGCCTTTTTTCACGCTGGTGTTAGCAGCGTCCGAAAAGCCGATGACGCGTCCGCCCAAGCGTTGAATGGCGGTTTCAAACGATTGCCGTGTGCGGGTTGATGGTTCAAAAAAACAAGACGCAATCAATTTGTCGTCTAACAGGTTTTTTTGCGGATTATTCTTTAATTTCAAAGCGGTATTAACCACTAACTCCAAATCTTGACGAGAAAATTCGGCAATCGAAATAATATTGCGACCAAAAAGATGATTAGCCATTTTGAGCGTCCTTTATGCAGCCTGAAACTTTGCCATTATCGCACTTTTACAACAAGTCATTTTGAGAATTTTCAGGCTGCCTGAAAATTCATTTGATTATGCTGTATCATCTTGTTTTGTGCGTTGTATAGTCAAATAACTTCAAAACACTAATGCGTTACTTCGCCTTGCCGTATTATTTATACTGTCTTCGGCTCGTTGCCTGTTATTGTTTTGAAGTTATTTGACTATAAAATCAAGGAGTTTGCGATGAAAGCGTTTTGGGCATTGTTTGTGGCGGTGAGTTTATCGTCTTGTGTGGTGTATTACCAAAAAGAAAATGTGAATACTGCCAATATGGCAAATAATGAAATGTGCCAAATTTTAAGCGAGCAATTTCCGCATATTGACGAGCAAGAATTGCACGATTTAATTAAAGGAAAAATTAAATCAAAATATTATTCAAGTAAAGAGTTCAAACAAGCGGCAATGGATAGCGGTATGGTGTGCAACGATAAAAGCAAAAAATGCACCATTCAATGCGGCTTTGTGCTTGTGGATAAATACAAACCGCCGTATTGGACAAAAATTAAAGATAAAACAATAAAATACGATTATACTGTGTCTTTGGATTATTCAGGACGAGACGCACTGATTAGCGTGAAACGGCATATTCAGGAGAAAAAACATAAGCAGAATAATTATTGATAGGCTGCCTGAAATGGTTGATAAATTTTAATTGTACCGAATTCGCTACAATTAGAAAGGAATAAAGAATGAGTAAAACGCATAAAATTGAAGTTGAAGGTGAAGTTATTACCGTTGTCAATCGCCACAACGAAGACTATGTTTCGCTCACCGATATGGCGAAATTTAAAAACGCCCAAGCTACTGGTTTGGTGATTTCTCATTGGTTAAGTACGCGTTTTGCGATTGAATTTTTAGGAATTTGGGAACAAATCAATAATCCAAATTTTAATGTTACGGAATTCAGTAACATTAGATTTAATGCTGGCAGTAACGGTTATGTTCTGTCGGCAAAACAATGGATAGAACGCACAAATGCGATTGGCATTATTTCCAGTGCAGGGCGTTATGGCGGAACTTATGCCCACAAAGACATTGCTTTTGAGTTTGGTTCGTGGTTAAGTCCTGAATTTAAGTATTATCTTATCCGTGAGTATCAACGACTTAAAGAAATAGAACAAGCCAAAATCGGCTGGTCTGCCAAGCGAGAATTGGCGAAAATTAACTATCGTATTCATACGGACGCAATAAAACAAAATTTAATACCGCCTGAAATTTCGGACAAGCAAAAATCCTTTATTTACGCCGATGAAGCCGATATTTTGAATGTCGCTATGTTTGGATTAACCGCAAAACAGTGGCGAGAGCAAAATCCTGATTTGAAAGGCAATATCAGAGATTACGCCACAATTAACCAGTTGATTTGTTTATCGAATATGGAGAATTTAAATGCGGTTTTTATCAATGACGGTTTGCCACAGTCGCAACGATTGGAAAAACTCAATAAAATTGCCATAGAACAAATGAAAGTGCTTGAAAATATTGAAGATAGAACGCTATTAAAATAGTTTCAGGCTGCCTGAAAAAAATAGAAAGAAAAAAATGCGTATTTATTTATCCTATAATCAATTTCAAACCATTCGCAAAAGCGTGATTATTAGCGATTTGGTGTTGATTGTTTTAACGGCTATTGCGTTTTATTATTCTTTTTTTGTGGATATAGTTCATTTTTTTATTTTTGCCGTTGCGTGTTTTTTGGTGAAATTATTGGCTAATTTATTTGTGAAAAAGGAATATCATTTTCCGTCATATATTCATTTAATTGCTCCTTTTCCTGTTTTTACTGCTTTGTTGGTTTTTATTTTTGTTTTTTGGTTTGTTTTATTTATTATTTCTATTCGATTTTCTTTATCTGCTAATTTTATATTTAGTTTAATTTTATTTTTCATAATAGGTATTATCATTGCATTATTGTTTTTAATTAAATATGTTTTTATGAAACTTTTTGCTTATAAAATATATTATTATAAACTTTCTCCGTCTTATTGTTTATATAATTATTATATGTTTATGGGTAGTATTTTAGTAAAAATATCAATATGGTTTGTTTGGTACTGAAAATTGCTTGTTTTTATTCTATTGCTTTTTCTATTGTATTTGCATTATTCGCAAAGAATATTCACCCAGTAGAAGAGTTTATATTTTGGGGTTTATTTGCCCCGTTATTGTCTTTTGCATTTTTTAATTTTGTTGAAATTATTGTTTTTTTATTTGCAAAATTGAGAAAATCAGGTTGTTTTTTGGAATATGAAACAAAGGAAGATTTTAAATTTTTGATACCTGTAATATTTGCGTGTTTCTTGGGTTTTTTGATAGCAATTACACCTTATTTGGCGAAGCCTTTTGTCAAAAATTATTTAGGTTCGCAATATGAACCGACTATGGAAAAGTTAATTGAACAAAAACGCAATTACAAATAGTTTCAGGCTGCCTGAAATATTTTTAGGACAGATTAAATGAGTATTCTCTCTATTGAAAATTTACATTTTGCGGTTGGTCATCACGCTTTGTTGGACGGTGTTTTTTTGAATATGGACGCGGGCGATAAGATTGGTATTGTGGGTCGCAATGGGTCGGGTAAGTCTTCAATGCTTAAAATTATTGCAGGAAAAATGCCGCCTGATGACGGTAAAATCAGCATTCAAAATGGCTTAAAAACGGTGTTTGTGCCGCAGGAAATGCCGTTTGATAAACACGCTTCGGTGTTTGATATTGTGAGTAGTGGCTTGGGCGAAATTCAGGGCGATTTGCAAGCGTATCATCATTTAAGTCAAAAATTAGCACACAATCCGCATGATGAAAAATTATTAAAGCAATTTCAACAAGTTACAGATAAAATTGATTTACAAGACGGCTGGGCAGCGGACGCTATCGTTGCTAAATTTTTAACGGCGTTCAGGCTGCCTGAAAATGGCTTGGTTCAGGCGTTATCGGGCGGTCAGAAAAAACGCTTGGCACTGGCGTGGGCGTTTGTGCAAGAACCCGATATTTTGCTGTTGGACGAGCCAACTAATCATTTGGATATTGACGCGATTGGTGAATTAGAACAAATGTTGCACAATTTTTCAGGCAGCCTGATGGTGATTACGCATGACCGTCAATTTTTGGATAGCGTGGTTTGTCGTATTGCCGAATTAGATAGGGGCAGGCTAAAAATTTATGACGGCAATTTTTCTTATTATTCAAAGCGTAAGGAAGAAGAATTGGCGGCGGAAGAAACGCACAATCGCCTGTTTGATAAATTTCACGCCCAAGAAGAAGCGTGGATTCGCCGTGGCATTGAAGCACGCCGCACACGCAATCAGGGCAGGGTGAAACGATTGGAAAATTTACGCCGTGAGCGACTTCAACGCCGCGAGCGGCAGGGCAATATGGTGTTGCGTTTGGATAAAGGGGACGCAGGCGGTAAAATTGTGGCAGAATTGGAAAGCGTGTCTTTTTCTTATGAAAATCAAACAATTATCAATAATTTTTCGGCGGTTTTTCAACGCGGCGATAAAATCGGTTTAATCGGCAAAAATGGCGTAGGTAAAACCTCGTTTTTGCGTTTGGTGTTGGGCGAATTGTCGCCACAAGTGGGGCGTGTGCGATTGGGCTTACGCAATCAGGTGGCATATTTTGACCAAATGCGAAGCACATTAGATGAAAACGAAACGGTTTTTCGCACGATTGGACAAGGCAATGATTTTGTTGAAATTTCAGGCAAAAAACGCCACATTACCAGTTATTTGGGCGATTTTTTGTTTGAACCGCAACGCTTGCAATCGCCTGTGTCGTCTTTGTCGGGCGGCGAGCGCAATCGTTTGTTATTGGCAAAATTATTCACGCAACCTGCGAATATTTTGGTATTGGACGAACCAACAAACGACTTGGACATTGACAGCGTTGAAGTGTTGGAAAATTGCTTGCAAGAATATGATGGCACGGTGTTTTTGGTGAGCCACGACAGGCGATTTTTGGATAATGTCATCACTTCATCTGTGGTATTTTTGGGCAATGGCGAGTTAAAAGAATACATTGGCGGCTATGAAGATTACAAGTCGGCACAAACACGGGAATTAGCCACGCAAAAAACATTCAGGCAGCCTGAAAAAACCGTTGTCGCCAACGATAACCGCCCCAAACGCTCGTTAGCAAAATTATCGTTTAACGAACAACGCGAATTAAACGCACTGCCTGATGAAATTGATGAATTAGAACAACAACTTGCCGATTTACAACAGCAATTAGCAGACGGCAGTTTATTCAAACAAGACTACCAAAAAGCCTTGCACATGCAGGAAGAAATCACACAAATGGAGCAAGTGTTAGAACAAAAAATCGACCGATGGACGGTGTTAGAAAGCAAGGCGGAAGCGTTGAAAGGTAGTTAGCAGTGAGCAGTGAGCAGTTGTTTCGTTTTGCCTTGTCAGGCAAAACAATTTATTTTTAGATAACGCTTCGATATTCTTTTAACTTCACTTCGTTCGTTGAACTTCGTTTCAGGCAGCCTGAAAGAAATATCGAAGCGTTATCAAAATCTAATCTGTTTTGCAGTAAGGCAAAACGAAAAACCTAATTGCTCATTGAACTTCATACTTTCCTTGCCGTTAATCAATTCTAATACAAAGCACTTTTCGCTATAATTTCATCTTTCAAATCGTTTTTAAAGGGATACAAAATGAAAAAGGTAAAAGTTTGGGATTTGCCCACGCGTCTGTTTCACTGGACATTGGTTGCCAGCGTTATTTTTATGTTTGTCAGTGCCAAAATGGGCGGCTCAATGTTGCAGTGGCATTTGCGTTGTGGCTTGTTTTTATTGGCTTTAATTTTATTTCGCATTGTGTGGGGTTTTGTCGGCAGCGACACCGCTCGTTTTACGCAATTTGTTCAATCGCCCAAACAGATTATTCGTTATATCAAGGGCGAAATTTCGGAAAATGAACAACCAGGGCACAACCCATTGGGAGCGTTAATGGTTGTGGCTTTAATTTTGGGCGTGCTGTTTCAAGTGCTAACGGGGCTGTTTTCGCCTGATGAAAATTCGTATATGTATGACGGATTTTTGTATAAATTAGCAGGCGATAATGCGTCTAAAATTCGTGGCATTCATTTAATGTTTGCCAATATTTTAATGATTTTGGCAATAATTCATTTTGTGGTTGTGCTGTTTTATCGTGTTGTCAAACGCCACAATTTAATTACACCGATGATTACGGGCAATAAATACTTAAACGACCCCGTGCCGCAGTTAAAATTTGCGTCTGTATTCAAGGCGTTGATTATATTGATAATTACAGCAGCTGTGGCTTATTCTGTTACTTTGATTAAATAATTGTAGGGTGGGCTTCCCAGCCCACCATTTATAAAATTATTTAGGAAAAAATATGAACGAAACAAACAAAGCAATCGGCGTTTTTGATTCAGGTGTGGGCGGTTTAACTGTGGTGCGTGCTTTGACCGAACGCCTGCCATATGAAAACATTGTCTATTTTGGCGACACCGCACGCGTGCCGTATGGGGTGAAATCACGCAACACGATTGAGCAATTTTCCATGCAAATTGTTCGTTTTTTATTGGAACAAAATGTTAAATTATTGGTGATTGCCTGCAACACCATTGCCGCTGTGGCAGGCAACAAAGTGCGTGCATTAGCAGGCAGTATGCCTGTGATTGATGTGATTGGTGCAGGAGCCGACGCGGCGGTTTGTGCCACAAAAAATGGGCAAATTGGCGTGATTGCCACCACCACCACCACAAACAGCAATGCCTACGCACGGGCGATTGCCGAACGCAAAAAATCCTGCCGTGTGGTGTCGCAAGCCTGTCCGTTATTGGTGCCGCTGATTGAAGAAGGCTGGTTAGACCACACGGTTACGCGTTTAACACTGCGAGAATATCTGCCGCCACTGCTCACCGAAAACATTGATACGCTGATTTTGGGCTGTACGCACTACCCCCTAATCAAACCCCTGCTTGCCGAAGAAACACAAGGTGTGGCTTTGGTTGATTCGTCTATTACCACAGCGGACGCAGTGGCAAATGCTTTGGCAGAGCGGGATTTACTCAACGAACAAACCACCGCCCCCGATTACCGCTTTTTTGTTTCCGATATTCCTCTGCGTTTTCAAACCATTGGCGAACGCTTTTTAAATCGACCATTAGAGCAGTTAGAAATGATTGCTTTGGGGTGAAATACTGTTAAATAACTTTCAGGCTGCCTGAAAGAAATAATGGAGATTAAATTATGGACGAAATTATTGGTAGAATTTTGTTTGGCTTTTTTTGGATTTTTTTATTTATATCTTATTATGGACGAGAAATTATTTTTATAATATCAATGGCTTTCTCGATTATCGTTATTGCTATGATTTGTAACGCATATAAAGTAAAAAATGCTTATAAATTGTCAATTATTGTTTTTGTCATTTCTTGTATATCTGTCATTTACTTAAAACAACTATATGACGAAAAAGTAAAAAAACAAATTGCAGAAACGAAAAAACAAGAAGAACGAGCCAAACGAGATATTGCTCGTGCTATTTTTGATGAACAATGTCAAAAAGCAGGCGAACAAATTTATCGCACTGTGGATAATGTTGATGGAATTATGTTGTTGAAAGTATTAGGAGAAAATCCAAGAGGAGCAAGTGATAATATGTGGGAAGACGCTGTTTTTGGTGAAAAATATCCCAAAACGCCAGAAGAATATATCCGTCAATTTTTAAGTTATGACTTGGATTATAATGTACCTAATCAACAATATCATTATTGGAAAGACGGCTATTTGTTTGTAGATGTATTGGAAAAAAATAGTCATTCAATTATTGATAGAAATTATGTTACTCGTTATACAAGAGTAGAACCTATTAAAGAAAGTGAATTAAATAGAAACTATCCGTCCGATAATCCTGCACGCTATGCCGTTACTTATGAAAATGATGTTAATCCTGAATTACGCAAATATTGGATAGCGGGTTCAACGATTAAAATTATTGACCGACAAACAGATGAATTATTAGCAGAAAAGGTGATTTTTGTTTTTGACCGTGGGCAAGGTTTTGACGCATATTATTATGACTACAATAAAAAACCTTGGTATAGGGCAATTCCTTGTGAAAATTCAGATAAGAATATTAAAAATTTTGTTTTAAGCGTCTTAAAACCCCGACCACTTGTTTTAGAAAATGAAATTCCAGAACAATCTATCCAAAAACAGTAATAATATTTTTCAGGCTGCCTGAAAGTTTAATTTACAAGGAAAATCAATATGTTATTAGGTGTGAATATCGACCATATTGCCACGGTGCGTAATGCACGCGGCACGGTGTATCCGTCTCCTGTTGAAGCCGCACTCGTTGCCGAAACCGCAGGGGCGGATTTAATTACCATGCACTTGCGAGAAGACCGCCGCCATATTAAAGACGCTGATGTGTTTGCGGTGCGGCAGGCAATTTCTACACGGCTCAATTTGGAAATGGCTTTGACGGAAGAAATGTTGGACAACGCCTTAGAGGTCAAACCACAAGATGTGTGCATTGTGCCTGAAAAACGGCAGGAAATCACCACCGAAGGCGGTTTGGCGGTGTTGGGACAGGAAAAAACCATTGCCACATTTATTGAAATGTTGGAAAAAGAAAATATCCGTGTGTCGCTGTTTATCGACCCTGATATAGCCCAAATTCAGGCAGCCAAAGATATTGGGGCAAGCGTGATTGAATTGCACACAGGACGCTATGCGGACGCGGCGGACGAAAAAACACGCCAAGCGGAATGGCAACGCATTAAAACCGCAGCGGAATTTGCCGATAAAAACGGCTTTTGCGTGAATGCAGGACACGGTTTGAATATTCATAATGTGGCAGATATTGCACGGCTGCCTGAAATTCGTGAGTTAAACATTGGACACGCCATCATCGCCCAAGCCCTGTTTTTAGGCTTATCAGAAAGCGTCAAACAAATGAAAACCGCAATTTTTCAGGCACAAATGCTTAATAGTGAGCAGTGAGTAGTGATTATGTCAAGCCTTACGGCTTGACGGATATTTTTAAGATAACGCTTCGATAAGCCTTTCA
Source organism: Neisseriaceae bacterium (assembly GCA_017458185.1). GTDB lineage: Bacteria > Pseudomonadota > Gammaproteobacteria > Burkholderiales > Neisseriaceae > RGIG9985. The sequence goes on along the minus strand of JAFTFY010000018.1, from coordinate 128,368 downwards.
GGCTGCCTGAAAAACCCGTCATTGTTTGCCACGGCAAAGCAATGTCGTTAATCTAATGATGATGAAGAATGACAATGCAAAAATGATTTCAGGCTGCCTGAAAATTTTATTCTAAAACCCCATAATCCCCTTTTTGAAAAACGCTATTTGAGTTAAAATAACGCCCTTTATAGGCAGGAATTTCAGTTTCAGGCAGCCTGAAACCGTGTTGGAAATTCATCAACACCTGCGATTTAGGGCGTTTGTCCTAAACGCAATGAACACACCGTTAAACTTTTTTCTTGAAAGGCTCAACCAAATGAGTACAGAACATCAACCAGAACCGTTTGAAAAACTTGAAAAAATCAATCCTGATTTACTCACCAAAGAAAACTTGCCCGTGTTTATTGAAGAAGTTTTGGGCTATAAAGGTCGCATTACCGCCGAAGATTCAGGCTCTGCACCGCTGCCTGAAAGTTATCCTTACCGCAATCGTATGCAACGCAAGCAATACGAAGCGGAAAAGAAAAAATTGCAAATCGAATTACTCAAAGTGCAAAGTTGGGTGAAAGACACTGGGCAACGCATTGTGTGCTTGTTTGAAGGTCGCGACGCAGCAGGTAAGGGCGGTACAATCAAACGCTTTATGGAACACTTAAATCCGCGTGGTGCCAGAACCGTGGCTTTGGAAAAACCGAATGAAATCGAAAAAGGTCAATGGTATTTTCAACGCTATATCAAAAACTTACCGACCGCTGGCGAAATTGTGTTTTTCGACCGCTCGTGGTATAACCGTGCAGGCGTGGAACGCGTGATGGGCTTTTGCCAACCGCATGAATACTTGCAATTTATGCGTCAAGCGCCCGAAGTGGAAAGAATGTTGGTTAATTCGGGCATTCATTTGTTCAAATTCTGGTTTTCAGTCAGCCGTGAAGAGCAACTTCGCCGCTTTTTGTCTCGCCGCAACGACCCATTAAAACACTGGAAACTCTCGCCGATTGATATTCAATCGTTAGACAAATGGGACGCATACACAGACGCGAAAAACGCTATGTTCTTCCACACCCACACAGGCGATTCGCCTTGGACGGTGATTAAATCGGACGATAAAAAACGCGCTCGTTTGAATTGTATTCGCTACTTTTTAAGTCAGTTGGATTATCCTAACAAAGATCCGAAAGTGGTCAAAGAGTTAGACAACAAAATTGTCTTGGTGCCTAACCCACAATTCAAAGACAGAATCGGTGCGGAAGATATTGGTTAAGTTTTTGATTGCTTGCTATAGTCGATTCACAGCAAAACCATTCAGCGTTGGTTCGCCTTGCCGTATTATTTATACTGTCGCAGGCAACCGCCTTGACTGCTTTTGCTGTGAACCGACTATAAAAAAAACGCTGTTGAGAAACAGCGTTTTTTGTTTTCAGGCAGCCTGAAAAGTGCTTCACATTCAAACATCGGCCACAACTTTATCGCCTTCTTCTTCCATCCATTGTCGGCGGGCATGAGCTTCGCCTTTGCCCATTAACTTGGTGAAAATGGCGTTCATTTCTTCTGCGTTGTCAATCGGGGCAACTTGTAGCAAGCGGCGTGTGTCGGGGTGCATTGTGGTGTCTTTTAACTGGTCGGGGTTCATTTCGCCCAAGCCTTTGAAACGGCTGACGGTGTAGGCACTTTCTTTAATGTTTTCTTTGCGAAGTCGTTCTAACAGTGATGAGAGTTCGCCTTCGTCTAATGCGTAAAACTTGCGTGGCGGCTTGCTTTTGCCTGACGCGGCGACATCTATGCGATACAAGGGCGGTTGGGCAACGAAAATGTGTCCGTTTTCAATCAGTTTAGGAAAATGGGTGTAGAACAGGGTGAGCAACAATACTTGAATGTGCGAGCCATCGACATCGGCATCTGACAATATGGCGATTTTGCCGTATCGCAAGCCCGATAAATCGACTTCGTCATGTGCGGCGTGCGGATCCACGCCGATGGCAACCGATATATCGTGAATTTCGGCGTTGGCAAACAGTTGGTCGCGATGCACTTCAAACGAATTTAACACCTTGCCACGCAAAGGCAAAATCGCTTGTGTGGCTTTGTCTCGTGCTAATTTTGCCGAACCACCAGCCGAATCGCCCTCGACCAAAAAAAGTTCATTTTCACGAATATCTTCGCTTTCGCAGTCGGTCAATTTGCCAGGTAAAACTGCCACACCTGAACCTTTTTTCTTCTCGATTTTTTTTACCGACCGCATTCTTGCCTGTGCTTGGCGAATGGAAATTTCGGCAATTTTTTTGCCTGCTTCCACATTATTATTCAGTTGCAATTCTATGCTGTCTGCTAATGCCGTGCTGACTAATTTAAGTGCGTCTCGATTAGTCAGTTTCTCTTTGGTTTGCCCTTGAAATTGCGGGTCTAACATTCGTGCCGACAGCACAAACGCCACTTTGGCAAACACATCTTCGCTTTGTAACTTCACCCCACGCGGCAATAAATTATGGTGTTGAATAAAACGAGAAACGGCAGTGAAAACCGCTTGTTTTAAGCCTGATTCGTGCGTGCCGCCTGACGGTGTGGGAATTAAATTAACATAACTTTCGCTATTTGCCACACCTTCTTCAATCCACGACAACGCCGCCGCCGCTCCTTCGCCGATGGCAAAATCGTCCGTTTCTTCATCTAAATAGCGTTCAACGGTCAAGGTTGGCACGGCAGGGATATTGTCGCCGATTAAGTCATTTAAATAATCAGACAAACCATTTGGATAATGCCATTCTTTTTGAATAGGCTCTCCGTTAATATATTGTTTTAATTTAACTTTTACGCCTGATAACAACACCGCTTTGGCACGCATAATGCGTTCTAATTCAGGTAGCGACACATTTGGATTGTCAAAATATTTGCCGTCTGCCCACACTTTCACCGCCGTGCCTGTGTCTTTCAGGCTGCATGTGCCGATTTCATGCAAAGGCTCAACCACTTCGCCGCCATTAGCAAAAGCAATAGCAAAGATTTTGCCGTCTCGCTTGACTTTCACTTCCAAGCGTTGCGACAAAGCGTTGGTAACCGACACGCCCACGCCATGCAAACCGCCCGAAAAGGCATACGCACCGCCGTCTTTTTTATTAAATTTACCGCCCGCATGCAGTTGCGTAAAAACTAATTCAACCACGCTAATCTGCTCCACAGGGTGCAACCCAGTGGGAATGCCGCGTCCATTGTCGGAAATTTCAATACCGCCGTCAGGAAAAATTTCCACACAAATTTCATTCGCATGGCCGCCTAACGCCTCATCGGCAGCGTTATCAATCACTTCTTGAATAATATGCGTGGGATTTTCCGTGCGGGTGTACATACCCGGTCGCTCACGAACAGGCTCCAAGCCTTTCAAAACGGTTACACTGGATTCATCGTAGTTTTGGGTCATAGCGTTTGGCATTTGGCGTTAAAAGGGGAGATTTTAGCAAAATAATAAGCGGTAAGTAATGGCAAAGAGTAATGAGCAATTAGGTTTTTCGTTTTGCCTTATCAGGCAAAACGGATTATTTTAGATAACGCTTCGATTTTGCTTTTCAGGCTGCCTGAAAGAAAAAACAGTGTCATTGCAAGACGACAGACAGTTGTTAATGGCTTTGCCATTTACAACTGTGTCGCCCCGAGCCGTAAGGCGTGGGGGTCTCGTAGAAAAAAATCGTGGCAATCCAGTTAAAACCGCAGGTTTTAACAAACGCCGATAGGCGTTTTTAACGGCATTGCATTCAATTTTTCAGGTTGCCTTTAATTATTTTGAATACTGCCGTTACAACGCCTTTGGCGTTGTGTTTTGTCTTATCAGACAAAATTAGATTGCCACGCCTTGCCTTTCGTCAAGGCTCGCTTTTGACACGGTTTAAATTTCAGGCAGCCCATTTCGTCATTGCGAGCCGACAGACAGGCGTTAGCGGTTTTACCGCTTCGTTTACGCCTGTGTCGTTGCGAGATTGCGTAAGCAATCGTGGCAACCCCATTAAACTGTATAAGGTGTAGTAATCTTCGCACGCACGAAAAACGGTATTGCAAAAATAATTTCAGGCAGCCTGAAACTAAAAACAGCGGATTTTTCCGCTGTTTTATTTAGTTTATTAACCTTCTGGTTGAGATTTTCTTATTTTCTTTTTCCTTGTTTTCAAATCAATAATCATTTCTTCCCACTTACCCCATGAGCCATTTCCACCCACATGCGAAGCATTTCCAGATTCCGTTTTTATAAATATTAGAGTATTTCCCTTTTTTTCGTGAAAAGTTACGGATAGTTCTTGACTTAACTCAATAGGTTCCCCGCAATCTTTAGGAATTGTAAAACCTTTTCCACCGAATTCTTTATCACTATAAAATTCGATAGTAGATTTATAATCGTCCTCCATTTCTTTTTTAATTTGACTTTCTGTCTTATCTTTAAATAAAAAGTTGTTTAACTCTTTGTCTATCCAGTCAATACCTGTAACAGTAGTAATGATAGCCCAATGACCACTTCGACCATATTCTCCTTTTTCATGAACACATTTTTCAAACAAAACTTTTTCCTGTGGTTTGATTTCTTCTGCATTTGCAGTATGTGCGATTGTTGCGACAAAAATCAGTGCGGCAAGAGTGATTTTTTTCATCGGTATTCTCCTAAAAGTGGTTAGTAGAAAAAAATTTTCGTACGGGCAGGCTTTGTCAAGCCTGCCCTTATAGAGTACTCTATAAGCAACTCATTGAAGACAAAATAAAAAACGCCCTGTGGCGTGGGCGTTTGGCGTAGCTTTTTTCAGGCTGCCTGAAACAGCGTTCAACGAACGAAGTGAAGTTAAAAACTTTTTGCAATGCCGTTGTATTTGATAGGCTACCCTGAAACAGTTTTTAAACTTCGCTTACGCTCATTTAAAAACTGTTTCAGGAGATTGCCACGCCGTGCTTTCGGCACGGCTCGCAATGACGAACAGCGGCTACCTGAAATTATCTTTGCATTGCCGATCTTCTTACGCTCGGAGATTACTACGCATTAACTTTGTTAATACTCGTAATGACAATTTCCCTGCACGGAAAGTGCTTTCAGGCTGCCTGAAATTGCACATTGCTCATTCCCCATTCCACTCAATAAAATTTTTCAGCAATAACAAGCCGTTATCGCCGCTTTTTTCGGTGTGAAATTGTGTGGCAAAAACATTATCCTTGCCAACAATGCAGGCAAATGGAGTGGGGTAGTCGGACTCGCCCAAAATAATGTTTTGATGATCGGGGGCAAAGTAATAACTATGCACAAAATAAAAATGAGCGTTGTCTTTTAAGTCTTTGAATAATGGGTGTTTTTGGCATTGTCGCACGGTGTTCCAGCCCATGTGCGGCACTTTTAAGCGGTTGCCGTTTTTATCTTGCAAAGGCTGATTAAAGCGTTTGACGCTGCCTGAAAAATGCCCCAAGCCCCGTGTGTTGCCTTCTTCGCTTATATCAAACAGAAGTTGTGCCCCCACGCAAATGCCAAAAAAAGGTTTATTTTTCAAAGAAATAGCAACGGCTTCGCCCAAGTCCGATTGTTGCAACGATTTCATACAATCGGGCATTGCCCCCTGTCCTGGAAAAATCACTTTGTCTGCCGACAAAACTTCTTCGGGATTGTGCGTTAAAAACGCTGTCGCAGGGCTTTTTGTGTGCTGCACAACAAAAAGTACCGATTTTAAGACCGAATGTAAGTTGCCCATTCCGTAATCAATTATGGCGATTTTCATAAAATTTCCTTAAAAATCAATGGTGTTTTTTTCTATAAGTTTTTAGCCCATTTTGCCAAAAAATTAAGTTCTTGTTTTTATTGATAAAATATTTTTGAAAAAACTATTGACACCAAAAGTCAAAATCTGTATATTTCACTCCTGAAATCATTGTCCTTTCTTTTATGTTTCCTCATCAAACTTGAAACCGTTTCGCATTCTTTGCCAAGCGGTTTTTTCTTTACCCTTTTATTATATAACTTATTGAAATTTATATAAAAAATTTTTCAATCCGTGTGATGATAAAAATCTATTTTAGGATAAACTTGGCGTGTAGAAAACCATAAAATAAAATATTGAATGATTTTTCGCCAAGTTTATCCAAATTTATTGCCTTGTTTTTATTGATTATTTTCTTTCATAGAACGCCATTAAAGACGCTTTATCAATGCTGTGTGCATTCACCACAAAGCCGACAAACGAAGTTTGAGCGTTGGGCGGAATGTCTGTGTCGTCTAACACCTTATCCAGAGCATACACCGTAAAAATATAGCGATGAGCCGCGTCCCCCACTGGCGGCATACAACCGCCGTATGCCTTGTCGTTGTTGGTATTCGCCAGCGTAACCGCACCTTGCGGCAGGTTTTTGCCCGAAATATCGCCCGCATTGTGCGGCAATGAACGCAAATCGGCAGGCAGATTATACACAAACCAGTGCCACCAGCCCGCACCGCCCGTAGGTGCGTCAGGGTCGTGCATGGCAACCGCAAAACTTTTCACACCTTGCGGCACTTCGTCCCAGCGTAGTTCAGGCGAAGCATTCTCTTGGTCGGCTTGAAACGACAAAGGCAACATTTGCCCAGCAGTAAATTCAGGAGAAGTTAATTTCATTTCGCAATCCTTTATATTGGGTTGAAAGGGGTGATTATAATCGAAAGTGTGGGGCGGAATTTTATATAAATGATAAAAGTTTCAGGCAGCCTGAAAGGTTTTTTGTATTGCCATTTCTTATAGTCAAGAGATTACACGCATGCTTGTCATTTATAACCTAACGCAAAAAACGCTTTCAGGCTGCCTGAAAGCGTTTTGTACTTATGTTTTTATGGGTTAGTTGGTGGGTTTTGTTGTTGTTTTTTCTGATTTGATAACCAATAGAACAAACCGCCAGCAATCAGAGCAAGCACAATCAGCGTAAGCGAGATGATTTTGGCAATCGAAACCCTGCCGCGTGTTTCAATGCTTTCCACGCCTTGTTCATTCACCAAATACACATCGTCATTCAGTTTGCTGTTACCAAGCATTTTGCCTGCTCCTTTGTTAATTTCTTTTTCGGAGCGTTTGACTTCGTTTTCCGCATAAATGCTATCACGGCTTGCGTGGCGGTCTTTCAAACTTTCTTTGGCGAATTTATCCGCTTTTTTGGAGCGAGCCGCACTCATGGCTCTTTCTTCTTCTAATTGAAGTTCTCTCATTCTGTCTTCATGCGAACGATTACCTTTTTTGGCTGCCAATTCTTCACGCTTTGCTTCAAGTTCAAGTTCAAATAACTTATCTTCTTGTGCCTGTCGGCGATATTTATCCGCCATTCTTTCTTGATAATCGCGTTCTTCTTTGGCTTCTTGCTTGGCTCTTTCGCGTGCCAATACCTCTTGTCGAGCCTGTTCTCGAGCAGCGGCTTCGGCACGGGCTTGTCTTGCCGCTTCTTGTCGAGACTTTTCTCGTGCTGCCGCTTCCGCTCTGGCTTTTTGAGCAGCGGCTTGTTCTTGCCTTTGTTGTTGCATTTCAGCACGCCGTAAGGTGTCTAAATCAGCGTATGCGTTGCTTGCCCACAATGCAAAACACAGTACAATCAATTTTTTCATTTTTTATTTCCTTTTGAGCAAGTTGCATTCGGTTGAATGCGTGTATCACCTTTGTGTGTGGAAACTAATAATGCCGTTCCCTCTTTGAATTGACACAAACGACCTTTTTGCGTAGAAGTTTTAATGCCATTTCTGCTTTGATAAGTAATGGTTACGCCCTCCGACTTAACCGAACCCGCAACCGCTCCTGCACCGTAACCCAGTGCACCACCTGCAACCGCACCCAAAGCCGTGCCTGCGGTTGAGTTTTTTTCTTTGGTTGTTTTATTGCCTAAAATACCGCCCACAGCCACACCCAATGCTGTGGCAATACCTTTGGCTTCATTGTTAGCAGATTTAATTTTGGCAGGTCGAATATCCAAAATCTGCACCGTTTGCGAATTTTGTTGCGTATTTAAATCATCTGCGTCATAAACATCGGCTTCGTCTGTGGCACAGGCACTAACAGCGAAAACAGTGATGACGCAAAAAGTCAAAAGAGATTTTTTCATCAGATTGTTCCCCATAAAAAAGTTGAAATACATTGTGTTGCTTTGTTTTTGCCACTTTTTTATATACAAAATGGCAAAAAATTTTTCGTACAAGCGTCCTTTGTCAAGGACGCTTGTAAGAGTACTCTTACAACAAACACTGGGAAACAAAAGAAAAAAACGCCCTGCGGCGTGGGCGTTTGATAAAGGGTTTCAGGCTGCCTGAAAGCATTTTTATTTCTGACAATTCGGGCAGAAAAATGAACTGCGTTGATTTTGCACCATGCGTTCTATCAATGTGCCGCAAATAGAGCAGGGGGTGTTTTCTTTGCCATATACACGATAATATTGTTGAAAATAGCCGTGTGAGCCATCGCTGTGGGTGAAATCTCGTAAGGTACTGCCGCCGTTTTGAATGGATTGTTGCAAAACTTCTTTGATTGCTTCACATAATGCGTTACATTCTTTGCGTTTGACGCTACCTGAAAGTCTTTGCGGATTGATTTTTGCCATAAATAAGGCTTCGTTGGCGTATATATTGCCCACGCCAACCACAATTTTACCGCTCATCAGAGCCGTTTTAATGGGCAGTTTTTTATTGTGTAGTTGTTGATATAAATAGGTGCCGTTAAACGCTTCGTCTAATGGCTCTACGCCTAAATTTTGCAATATTGACGCATTTTCTTTTATGCCATAAAACCATTCAAACAGCCCAAAACGGCGTGGGTCGTGATAACGCAGGATTGTGCCGTCTGTGAAAATTAAGTCAATATGGTCGTGTTTTTGCAAAGGGGCAGGGCGGTTGGGTAAAATAATCCGCAGGCTACCACTCATACCTAAATGAATCATCAACACGCCTAAATTAAATTCTAAAATAATGTATTTCGCTCGGCGGTGTGTGTATTTTATCGTTGTATGAGCCAAAATTTGCGGCAAATCAGGGCGAACTTTGCGGCGTAAATTGCCATTGCGAACAATTACTTCGGCAACGGTTTTGCCCACAATATGCGGTGCAATGCCTTGTCGGGTGATTTCTACTTCGGGAAGTTCGGGCATATTTTTTCCTTGTGTTATTTCAGGCTGCCTGAAAGTAAAAACAGTGCAATCTATACTCGATTACACTGTTTGAAATTGGTGGGTCTGGGGGGATTTGAACCCACGACCAAGGGATTATGAGTCCCCTGCTCTAACCACTGAGCTACAGACCCGTTAAAAGGGGGCAATTATAGCAAATTTTCCCCTTGTTTGAAGAAAAGTTAGCCCCTTTCGCTATACATTTCCAAGAAACTACGCAACTGTTCGCTGCGGCTGGGGTGGCGGAGTTTGCGTAGGGCTTTGGCTTCGATTTGACGAATACGCTCACGCGTTACATCAAATTGTCTACCCACTTCTTCCAAAGTGTGGTCGGTGTTCATTTCAATGCCAAAACGCATTCGCAACACTTTGGCTTCGCGTGGGGTAAGACTTGCCAGAAGTTCCTTGGTGGTGTCTCGCAAACCTGCGTACATCGCCGCGTCCGCAGGTGCCATATTGTGTGCGTCTTCGATAAAATCGCCCAAATGTGAATCTTCATCGCCGCCAATCGGGGTTTCCATTGAAATGGGTTCTTTGGCGATTTTCATAATTTTGCGAATACGGTCTTCGGGCAGTTCCATTTCTTTGGCAAGCAAGGCGGGTTCGGGTTCTACACCGTGTTCTTGTAGGTATTGCCGTGATATGCGATTCATTTTGTTAATGGTTTCAATCATATGCACGGGAATACGAATGGTGCGTGCTTGGTCTGCAATCGAACGCGTAATCGCTTGGCGAATCCACCAAGTCGCATAAGTGGAAAATTTATAGCCACGCCGATATTCAAATTTATCTACGGCTTTCATTAAGCCAATATTGCCTTCTTGAATTAAATCCAAAAATTGCAAGCCACGATTGGTGTAGCGTTTGGCAATGGAAATCACCAAACGCAAGTTGGCTTGAATCATTTCTTGCTTGGCTTGGGCGGTTTTGCGTTCGCTAATGGACAATTTTTTGCTGATGGCTTTCAGTTCATCAATCGGCAACATCGCACCTTCTTGCAGTTCAAGTAATTTTTCTTGTTTTTCAATTACTTGATGACGGAAGCGGTCTAATGCGTCTGCCCATTGTTTGCCTTGTGCCACTTCGTTTTCAACCCAATCTAAATTGGTTTGATTGCTGCCGAATTGTTCAATAAAATAGGCTGAATCCATACCGATTTGCTCTACGCAAATGGCACGCACTTCTCGTTCTAATGTGCGAATGTCTTTCACACGATTGGTTAGACTGTCGTACAGGGCTTCGATTTGTTTGAATGTGAAACGCACTTTGAAGAGTTCATCACGAATTTCATCACGCACTTTAATGTATGATTTGTGTTGTGAGCCGTGTTTTTTCAACTGTTTCACCATATTGTTATACAGTTTTTTAATGCCTGCAAAATGTTCTTCTGCTTGCAATTTCAGTTGTTCCAAGTCTTGTTGTTCTTGGCTTGGGGTATCGGTTTCGGTGTCTTCGTCTTCATCTTCATCGCGATCCGTATCATCAGCGTCATCATCGCTCATATCCACTTCAACTTCTTGCTCACCGCTAATATCCAATGCACCCAAATCGTCCGCACCGACAAAGCCTTCAACCACATCGTCAATTTTCAAATCACCTAATTTCACTTTTTCGATTAACGCCAAAATTTCCGCAATCGAGCCTGGACATTCGCTTAACGATTGCACCATATCTTTTAGGGCTTCTTCGATTTTTTTGGCAATAACAATTTCGTCTTCTCGTTTAAGTAACTCCACTGCTCCCATTTCACGCATATACATTCGCACAGGGTCTGTGGTACGACCAAATTCCGAATCCACATTCGACAAAGCGGCTTCGGCTTCGGCTTCGGCATCTTCTTCGCTGACCACTGTGGCGTTATCGTTCATCAACATTTCCGAATCGGCTTTATCTTCGGTAACGGTGATGTTCATATTGCCTAATAATTTCAGCAAGTTATCTAACTGGTCGGAATCGGCAGCCATGCTTTCAGGTAAGCGATCGTTGATTTCGGCATGGGTTACAAAACCGCGTTCTTTACCCATTTTAAACAGTTGTTGCAGGCTTAATTTTTCCGCGTCTGTTAAGGCGTGCGGTTGATTGTTTTGAGCCGATAAAGCCACTTCTTTGTTTTCTGCCGCTTTGTTTTTGCCATTATTTTTGGCGGATTTATTTTCTTTTTCTGGCGATTTATTTTCTTTTTCTACGGTTTTTTCCGTGCTTTTTTCAGCAGATTTTTTTGCCGCAGTTCTGGGCGTAGTTTTAGCGGTTGATTTTTCCGCAGGCTTTTTCGCCGCAGTGGTTTTACTGGCGGTTGTGGTTTTTTTCGCTACGGTTGCGGTTTTAGCGGTTGATTTTGCCGCCGTTGTTTTACTGGCAGTTGTGGCTTTTTTCGCTACGGTTGCGGTTTTAGCGGTTGATTTTACAGCAGATTTTTTTACTGCCGCTGTTTTACTTACAGTTGCGGCTTTTTTGGCTACCGTTGCTGATTTAGCGGTTGATTTTGCCGCAGGTTTTTTTGCCGCCGCTGTTTTGCTGGCGGTTGTGGTTTTTTTCACCGCCGTGCTTTTAGCCGCAGGTTTGGCGGCAGCAGTTTTTTTGCTTGCGGTTGTTTTGCTTGCTTTTTCTGCTACCGTTTTTTGGGTGCTTTTCGATTTTGTTGAAGTTGCCATTCGAATTACTCCAAATCGTTTTCAGGCTGCCTGAAAGGATTGTTTAATATTCATCTAACTAACAAGTGGTGTAAGAGTTCTTCTTCCGCATGAGTCAAAGGGCGTTGTTTTGCAGTTTCGGATAATTCGTCAATTTGCGTTTTTTTCATTGCGATAATGAGTTTATTCACGCCGTCAGTAAAAGCCCGTTTATCGTCATCGGTTGATTGCGTCCAGTCTTCACCGTCTTCCATAGTTAAATGAATGTGTTGCAATATGTTTTCATATTCCGTACCACGCAATCTTTCTAATATTTGTGCGGTATGGGTTAATTTCAACTCTTCAATGAGTGTTGCTAATGTTTGCAATAAAGAATATTCATCAGGCAATGCCAAATATTCAGGCAGCCTAACATATTCTGCCCATTGCGGATTAAGCAACAACCATTTTGCTAATTTTTGTGCCGTTGTCGTGCTTTTGGGGCGATAAACGGAGCGTTTGGGCAATTTTGCCGTTTTATAGGATTTCTTTTTGGGTGCGATTTCCTGCCCAATTAAGTAATCCAAATCCGCTATATCCACGCCAATTTTTTGTGCCAATTTTTGCGTCATCAAAAATTTTAAGGCACTTGCTTTGTCGCCCATTTGTGGCAAATGTTGTTTGGCTAAACGAATGATTTGAGCTTTACTCTCATCATTTGCCACATTACCCACTTGTCGCACCAATTCGTCTAACCAATAGTCTGACAAAGCAATCGAATCGTGTTTCAGGCAGCCTGAAAAATGCTCTGCCCCATATTCACGCACAAACGAATCAGGGTCATGTTCAGGCGGTAAAAATAAAAACGACACGCTTTTATCATCTTGCAACTGCGGCAGAGCATTTTCCAATGCTCGCCACGCCGCTTTGCGTCCCGCATTATCGCCGTCAAAGCAAAAATAAACGCGATTTGTTTCACGAAACAACAACTTAATGTGTTCCGCCGTTGCCGCCGTGCCTAACGCCGCAACCGCATAATGAATGCCATATTGCGACAGGGCGGCAACATCCATATAACCTTCCACAACCAGCACTTGGTTGGCGGCTTTAATGCCTTGCCGTGCTTCAAACAAGCCATATAAGCAACTGCCTTTATTAAACAGCGGCGTTTCAGGCGAGTTTAAATATTTCGCTTCGCCTTTGGCGTCTAAAATACGACCGCCAAAAGCAATGGTTTTGCCCTGCGGATTTCTAATCGGAAACATAATGCGATGACGAAAACGATCATAAAATCGTCCATCGTTTTCAATCACCATACCCGATTGAACCAAATTGTCATTCGGATAATCATCAAAAATTTCCTGCAAACCCTGAAAGTTATCAGGGGCATAGCCTAAACCATATTTTTCAATCGTATTCGCGTCCAAACCCCGTTGTTTGATGTATTCTTGTGGGGCAACAAACGCATTCAATTTGCGGCGATAAAATTGCTCACATTCGCCCAATACTTCTTCTAAATTTTGGCGGCGTTTTTGGCGTTGTTCTCGTTGTGCATGATTTTCCACTCGCCCCGTATGCGGCACAACAACGCCAATGCGATTTGCCAGTTTTTCGACTGCTTCCACAAACGACAAATTCGCATATTTCATCATAAAACCAATCGCCGTGCCGTGTTCGCCACAACCAAAACAATGAAAAAACTGCTTGGCAGGCGACACCGTAAAAGACGGCGTTTTTTCCTGATGAAACGGACAGCAGGCTAAATAATTTGCCCCGCCTTTTTTCAATGGCACAAACTCTTCGATAACATCGACAATGTCTATTTTTTCCAATAAATCATCGACAAAATCATTTGGGATTGCCATTGTTTATATTCCTAAAATAGTTTCAGGCAGCCTGAAAGATTTTATTTCCCTAATTTTTCTTTCAATAAACGGCTAACAACCGCCATATCCGCACGCCCTGCCAATTCGCCTTTCAAAACGCCCATCACCTTGCCCATATCACTCATACCGCTTGCCCCTGTTTGGGTAATGGCTTTATCGACAGCGGCGGCAATTTCGTCAGCGGATAACTGCTGTGGTAAATAGGCTTGCAACACGGTAATTTCTGCCGCTTCTTTGTCTGCCATATCGTCTCGACCTGCTTCACGGTAAATTTTTACCGAATCTTGGCGTTGTTTCACCATTTTGGTGATAATCGCCATAATGCGGCTGTCGTCCAATGCCACTCGCTCATCGACTTCAACTTGTTTCATCGCTGCCAAAAGCATACGAATGGTTGAAAGTTTATCTGTTTCGCGTGCTTTCATGGCACACTTCATATCTTCATTGATTTTCAATTTGAGCGACATAATTTACCCTAATAAAAACAATAGGTTAAACAAGAGAATGAATTTACCTATAAAAACGGAAAAAGCCGCAGAGAAAAAATCTGCGGCACAAAGCGTATTCCACATAGTCGATTGAGAGCAAGAAGTAGGCAAGGCAAAACGCCTACGACAGTACAAATAATACGGCAAGGCGAAGTAACGCAGCATAGTTTTTGGTATCAATCGACTACTTTGCCTGTTAGAACAGTTTGGGGGGCAACTGTTGGCTACGCAAACGCTTTTGTGTGCGTTTGACAGCGGCGGCTTTTTTGCGTTTGCGTTCGGTAGTGGGTTTTTCGTATGCTTCACGAGAACGCAACTCGGTTAAAAGACCAGTTTTTTCCACAGCGCGTTTAAAACGACGCATTGCGGCTTCAAAGGGTTCGTTTTCTTTAACTTTAATACTTGGCATGTTGTGTTAATCCTTAAAATACGCTTTTGTAAAAACGGCGGATTTTAATTCATATTGATAAAACCTGTCAAGTGTTTCAGGCAGCCTGAAAGCGATTTTTGTGTTTTAGGCTGCTTGAAAGTTTATCGACATTGATTTAATGTGGCATCTAATGACATAATTATTTCGCCTTTTCTGTCAAAATAATGATAAACCACTTTTTGTAAGCCTTGATGTGCTGCTTGCGAAATTTCTCTTGTTGCACACAACATTTTAGTTAAATCAATCTGTTGGCGAATATTATTTGCCATAACACGCCGTTCTTCCCAACTTGGGTCATCATCAACTTTAAGTTCAATAATCAGCGTATTGTTACGACAATCCACATTTTGCACCATATACTGATAATTGCCCATATTGACCGTCATAAACTGTGATTGCTTGACTTGATTAACATAATCACTGCTACGACTGCTATAACAAAAATCGCTTGCCATCGCTGAATATGAGCAACACATTGCCAATAAAAATAAGTATTTTTTCATAATGATTAACCTGATTGACATTGTTTTCAGGCAGCCTGAAAGCGGTTTTATGTTTCAGGCAGCCTGAAAATAAATACGCTTTACTTCAACACTTCCGCTCCGCCCAAATACGGACGCAAAGCAACTGGAATATAAATACTGCCGTCTTGTTGTTGATGATTTTCCAACACCGCAACCAGAGCCCTGCCGACTGCAACACCTGAACCATTGAGCGTATGCACAGGGCGGTTTTTGCCGTTTTCGTCTTTGAAACGGGCTTTCATTCGCCGTGCTTGGAAATCTTCGCAGTTGGAACAACTGGAAATTTCGCGATACATATTTTGTGCAGGCACCCACACTTCCAAATCGTAGGTTTTGGCTGCCGAAAAGCCCATATCACCTGTACACAGCGTAATCACACGGTAGGGCAATTCCAAAGCCTGCAATACGGCTTCTGCATGAGAAACCATTTCTTCTAATACCTGATAAGAAGTTTCAGGCTCAACAATTTGCACCATTTCCACTTTATCAAACTGGTGCTGACGAATTAAGCCACGCACATCTTTACCGTAACTGCCTGCTTCCGAACGAAAACACGGCGTATGAGCGGTAAGTTTAATAGGCAAGTCTTTGATATTTAATACTTTTTCACGAACCGAATTGGTCAGCGTAATTTCCGCTGTGGAAATTAAATACTGCTCCTTATCGTTTTCTTCGCCGCCGCACACCACGCGATACATATCTTCGGCAAATTTCGGCAACTGCCCCGTGCCGTATAAAATTTCAGGATTCACAATATACGGCGTGTAATGTTCGGTATAGCCGTGCTGCTGCGTGTGCATATCCAACATCATTTGAGCCAAAGCACGGTGTAAGCGTGCGACTGCCCCTTTCATCACCGTAAATCTTGCCCCAGCGAGTGCCGCCCCTGCATCTGTATCCAAACCCAAAGGCTTGCCTAAATCAATATGATCTTTAATTTCAAAGTCATACGATTTAGGCTCGCCTACGCGGCGAACTTCCACATTTTCACTTTCATCAACGCCCACAGGCACAGATTCGTGCGGCAAATTCGGAATGGCGAGCAAAATATCATCTAACTGATTTTGCAACTCATTGTTTTCTTTTTCTAATTTGGCTAATTCATCGCCCAAATGAGCGACTTCCACCATAATTTGCGTGGTATCTTGCCCTTGTTTTTTCAACATACCAATTTGCTTGGAGACTGCATTGCGTTTGGCTTGCAACTCCTGCATGGCGGTTTGCTTTTCACGCCGTTGTGTTTCAATTCTGGTGAATTGTTGCCTATCCAAATCAAAACCACGCGTTTTCAAGCGTTGGCAAACATTATCTAAATCTTGACGCAATAATTGAATATCGAGCATTTTGAATATTTCCGTTACAAAAAGGGGTTATTTTAATGCTTTTTTGCCTTTCAGGCAGCCTGAACTTGATTTTGATAACCTCTAAAAATTAAAAATTCGAGTGTCAAAAGCGATCTTTTTCCGTAGAAAAAATCGTGGCAATCCAATTTTGCCTTACGGCAAAATACAACGCCGAAAGGCGTTGTAACGGCATTACAAAGCCGTTCAGGTTACCTAATTTTTATAAGCAACAAAGTGTTACAACGCCTTACGGCGTTGATAAAAAATCTGACGATTTTTTATTGGATTGCCACGATTTGACTTCGAGACCCCCACGCTTGACGCTCGGGGCGACACATTCGTAAGCGGAAAAACCGCTAACGAATGACTGTCGTCTCGCAATGACACTGGTTTTTGTTTCAGGTTGCCTGAAATTTTAATTTTTAGAGATTACCTTTTAATCTGTGATTAAGTCGTGGTTAATAACGCTTTAACCTTAACAGGGCATACTGCGAACAAGTTTGATGACCCAATATATGAGAAAGGATTACGCCATGTTTGTTATCAGCAAAAAAATCATCACCGCTACCGTTATCGGAGCGTTGTCGTTATCGGGTTTAACCGCTTGTGTGGCGTCGGACGACCCGTATGTCAATACCACAGCCACAGCCGCCACAACTGCGGGTGTGGTGAGTTTGCTGTTGTATAGTCTGCATGACGGTTATTATTATGACCAAGACTATCGCCGTATGCCACAGCATTATCGTCCGCCGCACAATGTGCAGATTGTTCGCGTGAATAATATTCACGAATACCGCCGTGCGCACCCACGACCAGCGGTGCGTCATACGCCCCAGACACACACACAACGCCCGCACGACATGTGGCAAAGAGAGCAGCAACTCAAACGCCAACACGAAATGCGGCGACAAAATGAACAGCAATTAAAACGCCAAGAACGCGAATTAAAACGCAATGAGCAACAACTCAAACGCCAAAACGAAATGCAAAGACGCAATGAACAGCAAATCAGACGGCAAGAGCAAATTAAACGCGACAACCGCTCACATCGCATTGAACGAAAAAACGAAAGGAAAGACCCACGCAGATATAAAAAATATGATGATTAAATAAAGTTAATTAAAGTTAATCTCGATGAGAACAGTCATCGGGATTTTTTTCAGGCAGCCTGAAAAGGGGTAAAACCTAATTTCTGCAACACTTCATACGGCGTATCAGCGATATGATTTGCATTACTGCGTGCCGTGTCGTTCATGGAATAGCCCCAGTTTGCGAGAATGCTCACCATGCCAGCGGCGTTGGCGGCTTGTATGTCGCCTAAACTGTCGCCCACATAGGCACATTCTTGGGGGTTTATGGCTAATTGTTGTGCGGCATACAGTAAGGGTTCGGGGTGTGGTTTGGATACGCTTAATGTGTCGCCACAAACCACAATTTCGGGCGGAAACGAAAAGCCTAATTTGGATACCACTCTGTGTGTAAATTGTTTGCCCTTGTTGGTAACAATGCCCCAGCGAATGTTGTTCTGCACCAAAACGCGAATTAAACGGTCAATGTTATTAAAGAGTTGTGGATTTTTATCGCAACACTCGTCATACGCCGTCAAGTATTCTTGCCGCAAGCGTGCAAAATCAGGGTGTGTGCTGTCAATGCCAA
The DNA here is from genome assembly GCA_017458185.1 of Neisseriaceae bacterium. GTDB lineage: Bacteria > Pseudomonadota > Gammaproteobacteria > Burkholderiales > Neisseriaceae > RGIG9985. Next base: position 110,333 of record JAFTFY010000018.1, on the reverse strand, counting down.
AGCCTAATTGAACAAATGCTCCTGCTCCGTCTCCTGCAATCGGGCGAAATGAGTCAAACGATTGTTCAGGCAGCCCCGCTTTTTTTAATATGATATTCAATGCCTTACATAAATCTTGGGCGGTGTCGGCAAGTGTGCCGTCCAAGTCGAATAAAACCGCTTTTAACATCGATTGCCCCATGTGGTGTCTAAAAAAAAAGGATTGTGTTGTTTTTCGTGTCCGATTGTGGTTAATGCACCGTGCCCTGTGATGACTTGCGTATTTTCAGGCAGCCTGAACAATTTGTGCGTAATGCCGTGCAACAATGCCGCACTGTCGCCACGCGGAAAATCGGTTCTGCCGATTGATTCGCGAAACAACACATCGCCTGCAATCAATAGATTTGCCGCTTCGCAATAATACACCACAGAACCTGGCGTATGTCCGGGTATATGCAAAACACGAAAGGTGAAATTACCCACACGCACGGTGTCGTTTTCGTCTAAAAATTGCGTGGGCGAAAATTGTTCGGCACGCATACCATAACGGCTTGCCACTTCGGGCAGCATGGCGAATAAATAAGCGTCATCACGATGACAACCATACACCTGAACCGATTGTTTTTTCAACAATTCTGCCACGCCGCCGATATGGTCAAAATGCCCATGCGTGAGCCACACGGCGGTTAATTTAAGATTGCGTTGTGCGACTTCATTCAGCAAATAATCCACATCACCGCCAACATCGGTTAAAACCGCATCAAGCGTTTCATCGTCCCAAATTAGGGTTGCATTTTGGCGTAAGGGGGTTACGGGTAAAACAGTAAATTGCAACATTTTTGTGTCCTTTTTTAGATGACTTTTCAGGCAGCCTGAAAGTGATGATTAACGCTACGGCTGTTATCTTTGAAGACATTCAAGTATATCTTCGTCTTTTATATTTGTCGGATTTTTAGACGCAAGGCATTCTGACATTTCTTTTGCAGAAATTTCAGGATTAAGGCAAATGGCACTTTTTTGTGGGCTATCAATTTGTCTGCCTTGTTTATCAATGTGAAAACTTTGGCAATCTTTTTCGACTTTGGCTCTGCCTTGCCAAAAATTTTGTGCATTGTCATATTCTAATGCAATCACCACTTGCCCTGACTTATTGATATAGCCCCATTTGCCATCTCTTTGAACAGGTGCTAAATCTTCGGTAAAAAGACCCGCAAAATCCCATTCGGTAGGAATAACCAAATTGCCTTTTTGGTCTTTAAAACCCATTTTCATTTCATTGTCATAAGTTTCTGTATGGGGCATTAAATCTGGTTTCATACAAAATATTTCCGCTTGACCGTCAGGTTTAACGGTGCGAGTACATTCTTCGGCAAATAGTGCAGATGAAGTGCAAAGCAAAAATAAAGCGTAAATGTATTTCATTTGATTAACTCCTTTTTAAGTTTGTTTCAGGCAGCCTGAAAATTATTTTCCAACTCCAAAGCCGCCGCCAGAAGCGACAGTCGTGCAATCACGCCATAGACATAAAAGCGGTTGCATACGCAATCGGGGTTGGCGGCTAATTGTGGAATGGCGGCGGTGTCCCATTGTTCATAGCATCTATTTTGTTGATATTGTTGCAGTAATTCGTCTTCCGTTTGCGGAATTTCGCCGCTTAATGGAATAAACCGCATACCAGACGCATTTAAGTTTTCAGACGCACTTCGCCCCTCATGCACTCGGTAAAAGCCGCCCAAGACAAATCTGTCCATCATATACACCACAGGCTCGGCAACCGCTCCCCCTACGGTTTCGCAAGTATAAATGCCTTCTTGAATAATCACTTCGGTAACCGCCAAACCCTCTTTGACCGTTGCCATTTTATTGCGGTTTTTGCGGTTTAAACCCAACACTTCATCAGGCGATTTGACGCTCATCACACCCATACCATAAGTGCCTGCGTCTGCTTTAACAATCACAAAAGGCTCGTCTTGAATGTTGTTTTCATTGTATTTTTGTTTAATTTTATCAAGTAGTTGTGATACTTCATCTGCCAAGCGTTCTTCGCCTGCTCGTTCTTGAAAATTCAAACCGCCACAAGCAGCAAAATAGGGGTTAATCTGCCACGCGTCAATGCCCACAAAGCGTGCAAATTCATCTGCCACACGATTAAAAGCGGCAAAATGCTGCGTTTTGCGGCGAGTTGTCCAGCCTGCATGAAGTGGCGGCAGAACTTGTTGTTCGAGATTATTCAAAATATCAGGCACGCCGCCTGATAAATCGTTATTCAACAACACCACGCACGGCGTGAAACCGTCTGCTAATGTCAGGCGATTGCCTTTGCGTTGCAAGGGTTCTAACAAAAGCGTATCGCCGCTTGCTGTGGTTAATTCAGTAGGCTGCGTGATTTCGGGATTGAGTGAGCCCAAACGCACCGCAAAACCCGCTTGACGAAAAATTTCAGCCAAAGCAAACACATTTTGCAGATAAAACAAATTGCGTGTGTGATTTTCAGGCACAATCAACAATGATTTAGCGTCAGGACAGGAGCGTTCCATTGCGTCTGTTGCGGCAATAATTTCGGACTGCAAAAATTGCGGATTCAAATTATTAAATCCGCCTGGAAATAAATTCATATCCACAGACGAAATTTTATACGCCGCATTGCGAATATCCACCGAGCCATAAAACGGCGGACGATGTGCTTGCCACTTTTGACGAAACCACGCTTCAATTTGCGGCTGATGAGCTAAAATCTGTTTTTCAAACGCAATCAAACGGTCAAGATAGGGCGAAGTTAAAACACTTTGTTTCATTTTTTAGGCTGCCTGAAAAATATTGGAAAGGGCGATTATATCAATTAGCAATGAGAAATGAGCAATGAGCAATGAATTTTTAGTTTTGCCTTGCGGCAAAACAGTTTATTATTAGATAACGCTTCGACAAGCCTTTCAGGCTGCCTGAAAGAAAATCGAAGTGTTATCTAAAAATATCCGTCAATCCACAAGGATTGACATAATCACTGCTAATTGCTAATCGCTCATTACTAATTATCAAAACATTGCATTAGATTAAGATTTAAATCAGATTTCTTTGCAATAATGCTACGATTTTTGAACAACATAAAGAAAGGGATTACTTATGACAGTAAATCTTACTGCACTTCTTGTGGCATTGGTTATTGGTGCGATTGCAGGCTGGTTAGCAGGCTTTATTATGGGCGGCAAAGGCGGCTTGATTCGCAATATTATCTTGGGTATTTTGGGCGGCGTAGTCGGCTCGTTTTTATTGAGTTTCATCGGCATTAGTGGCACAGGCTTGATTGGTCATATTTTAGTCGCCGTATTCGGTGCGTGCGTGCTTATTGGCGTGGGCAACTTTTTATTTAAGTAGTCATTTAGTTATAGAAAAACGCAAGTTTCGAACTTGCGTTTTTTTGTTTCAGGCAGCCTGAAAATTATTTTATTCACTCATTTGCACCACAGGTGAATGTTGCAAGAAGTGCAATTTTCCGTCTTTTAATTCAAAGGCAAAAGAGCCATTGCCGCCGAAACCGTATTCATCTTCGCCCAAATCGCCTTCGATAAACAATAAGCGACTGTTTTGTTGATGTGCTATATCCCAGCCCACCCAAGTTGCCATTTCTTCTGGGTCTAATTTACCTTCTTTATCCACAGGGTAGCCTGATACATATAAACTATCAGCAACTTCACCTGTTTTTACATCTAAAATATAAAAATTAACACAACCTGTGCCACAACCTGCCGACACCACCATATACTGTCCTGCAAAATTGATATTTCGTCTATCGGCTTGGGCTTCTTTTAAGGCTTCCTGTAAGTTTTCTTTATGCACTTCAAAGTCATCAAAAGATTTATCTAATGATAATTTGTGGGCAATTTCACCCGTATAAAGCGGTGCGTTGTATTGACTGCTATCAATTTTAAATCGTTGTGGTAGGGGCGGTGCTTTTTTAACCGCTGGGGCTGCTTGATACATTTTACCTTGCACGGCGATAACTATTTTTCCTGTTTTATCAATAAATTGCCACTTGCCTTCTTTTTCAACCGCCGCTAATCCTTCGCTAAAACTGTGTGCCAAATCATATTCAAAAGGAATCACCTTTTTTCCTGTTGTATCAATAAAACCATATTTACCGTATTGATAAACGCTGGCTAATCCTTCGCTAAAATCATCAGCAAAATTATATTGCACAGGCACAACTTCACGCCCTGTTGTATCCACAAAACCGTATTGATAGCCGTCTTTTTTGTGGTCTTTTTCAACAACGGCTAATCCATCGCTAAATTTTCGCAATATCGTATCATATTGCATCGGCACAACTTCTCGTCCTGTTTTATCAATTAAACCGTGTTTGCCGTTTTTCATAACGCGAGCAAATCCATTTTTAAAAGTTGGATTTTCGCTTTCCATAAAATAAATATCGTATTGATAAGACACAACTTCTCGTCCTGTTTTATCAATCACGCCCCATTTGCCGTTTTCTTCTTTTTTTACAAATGCTAATCCCTCGCTAAATTCGTATGCACTGTCATATTGCACAGGAATCACTTCTTTGCCCGTTTTATCCATAAAACCGAGTTTGCCGTTTTTTTCAACTTTGGCTAATCCCTCGCTAAATGGATAAATATAATCATAGTGTTGTGGCACTGAAAAAACGGCTTTACCTGTTTTATCAATAAAAATAGATTGCCCGTCTTTTTCAACTTGGGCTAATCCATCGTTAAATGAATCGGCAGAATCATATTGTGGGGCAATCACTTCCTTGCCTGTGGTATCAATAAAGCCCCATTTACCGTCTTTTTGAACGGCGGCTAATCCCTCGCTAAACCAGTAATAAGGAGATTCATCATATTGTTTGAGATTCAATTCTTTACCCGTATTATCCACCAAAACTGCTTTGCCATTTTTGTTAAGCGACACAACTCCATTTGCAAAAAAAGGCGGGTGGCTTAATTCCAAGTAATAATCTTCATCGTCATCGTATTGTAGCGGCACAACTGCCTTGCCTGTTTTATCAATAAAACCCACTCTTTCGCCTTTTTTAACAAAGGCTAATCCCTCGTGAAAAGGATACAATTCATCATATTGCACGGCAACCACTTCCTTGCCGTTTTTGTCGATTAAGCCATATTGTTCGTTTTTTTGAACTTTCGCTAAACCATTTTCAAATGGATAAACATGGTCATAATTTTTCATTGCAGCAACGACATTTTCAGGCTGCTTGGTATCAGCCTGTGGCGTATTGATTACGGTGTTTTGCGTATTTGCTTGTGTTGCTGGTTTATCGCAAGCGACAGTGCCAAATAAAATGGCAAGTGAAAGGAAAAGAGCGGTTTTGTTCATTTTAAAATATCCCGTAATGGATTAAAGTTTTGGCTTTCAGGCTGCCTGAAAGACTTATTTGCACACATTATCCAACAAAAATTGCCATTGTTGCTGGATATATGTGGTGTGTTCTGCTGTATTCATCGTCTGCTTGTCTGTTACATATTGAACGCTGGTAATGTGTATTTTTTTATCCTGCACGCCTGCGGCAATCATCAGCGTTTTTTCAGGCAGCCTATGGTAATTGCGTACTGCATTGATTTTTATTTCTTTTTTATCTTTCGCTGCACGGCATACACCATTTGCCGCTGTAAATTGCGTAATCTGCAATTCTTCATTAACCCAACGATATAATTTAATTTGTTCGGCTGTATGTAGTTTATCCGTTTTGCCTTGCTCATCAACGGCATAAAATTCGTCAGGATTTTCTGTATGGAACACACAACAAGGCAAAATAACGGTTTTACCAGTTGTTTGAAGCGATTGAATTTGTTTTTGTTTATTTAAAAACGCTTGTTCCGCGTCAGGATTGCCTTTTAATTCATCAGGTATAGAAGAAACAGGGCGTGGCGGCGGCGGTGTGCGAATTGTCATTTTGCCAACAGTGCCGTCAGGTTCAGTATATGTATCAACCACAGGTTTGCCTGTGGCAACCTGAAAACTTGCAAGCAACATTATTAACCCTAAAAATTGTGTGTTCATTGACCATATCTCCACAACTTACCAAGAACCACCCGAACCGCTGCCACCTGAACGACCACCACCACCAGAATAACTACTGCGACTTCTGCTCGAAGACGAATCGCCGCTGCCAGTGCCACTGCCAACACTTATATCCATATCACGCCAACCAAACAAGGCACAAATCGGTTTAGTAATAAGCACCAAAATATAGTGAAACATAATGGCTATGACATAAAGCATACAGAATGTGGCAATCGAACCATCTTCGGATAAGCCTGCTATGCGATTGATATAAAAAAGAATCAGCGTAATCAACAACGCTCCGCCAAATACAACCTGCTGATTGAAAATAAAACACATTGTATCCAAAAATAAGCATTCAGGCTGCCTGAAAATACAAAACCATCTCTATTAGATGGTTTTGTATGCTTTTAATCCTTTTCAGGCTGCCTGAAACGCCTTTTTACACCGTTTTAGAATAAACCGCCGTTGTGGCTTTGTGTCGCAGGTGATAATCGAACACCATCGCAATGTTGCGGATTAAAAAACGCCCTTTGTCGGTTACCCAGATGAATTTAGGTTCAATTTCAACCAAGCCGTCTTGTTGCAGTTGTTGCATTTCAGCCATTTCTGTTTTGAAATATTGTTCAAATTGTAAGCCGTATTGTTGTTCGTATGGCAAGAACGATAGGGCGAAGCGGCACATTAGGTCTTGGATTATGTTGCGGCGAAGTAAATCGTCTTTATTCAAAGTGTAGCCACGCAAAACGGGTAAGTGTCCGCTGTCCAACGCCGCATAGTATTCTTCTGTGGTTTTGGCGTTTTGGCAGTAAATGTTGCCGACTTTGCCTATGCTGGAAATGCCCAAGCCGATTAAATCGCAATCGGCGTGCGTGGAATAGCCTTGAAAATTGCGTTGCAAGCGTCCTTGTCGTAAGGCAACCGACAATTCGTCTTGCGGTTTGGCAAAGTGATCCATGCCGATAAAGATATAACCTGCGTCCGTTAGGCGTTGCACGGCGTATTGCAGTATGTCTAATTTTTCTTTGGAATTAGGCACGGCGGCGGTGTCAATTCTGCGTTGTGGTTTGAATAAATGCGGCAAATGGGCGTAGTGATACAGCGATATGCGGTCGGGGTCTAATTGCGTCAGCACTGTATCCAAAGTGGCTTTCATGGTTGCCACACTTTGGTGCGGCAAACCGTAGATTAAATCAATGCTTACCGATTTAAACCCTGATTCTCGTGCGGTATGCACAACCTGTGCGGTTTCTTCTACGCTTTGTACGCGATTAACGGCTCGTTGCACTTGTGGGTCAAAGTCTTGCACGCCCACGCTCATACGGTTAAAACCTAATTTTGCCAAGTTGCGAACATTGTCGGCGGATACCTTGCGTGGGTCGATTTCAATCGAATATTCGCCATTTTCCACTAATTCAAAGGCATTGCCGATAATCTCAAACACGCGTGCTAATTGTTCGTCCGACAAAAAAGTGGGCGTGCCGCCGCCAAAATGCAACTGTTCCAAACGCGTTATGCCTGTTAAATGTGGCTTTAATAATTGCGTTTCTTTATCAAGGTAATTGATATAGATATCGGCGTGCCGTTTATCTTTTGTGGCAATTTTGTTACAGCCGCAGTAAAAGCAAATCACATTGCAAAAGGGAATATGCACATACAAAGACAGCGGACGATTTAACGCCCCAGACTTGCGTTGTTGCAAAGCATGGATATAATTTTGTTCTGTAAAATCAGATACAAAGCGGTCGGCGGTTGGATAGGAAGTATAACGCGGACCATTTGACGGCAAGCGTTCAATCAACGCACGGTCAAAGTCAATGTTTTGAAAATTTTGCATATTCATTTTGTGGTTTGCTGTTCAAGTTTGGTAAAATCGCACTGTTTCGCAAAAAGTGTTTTGACAGTTGTCAAATAATATACGAAAATGCGGACTTTGTTAAAACAAATTTGATTATAGCCAAATAAGTTTGCTATATTCAATTTGTTTGCTTGTGTGGATTTTCTAAAAATAGGTTTTAGAACTCTTTGCAAAATTTTGTTTTTCAAAAAAATGCCATTGTTGGCTTATTCGTAGGCTTATGATAAGCCGCTTAAATTTTGCAAAGATTTCTGATTAAATTAAATTTTCAGGCAGCCTGAATAAAAACATTATTCTATTTTTAGAACCCATAAAAACTTTAATTTTTCAAGAAGTTATACAGAATGTTAGATTGTCAAAATTGCGAGAAGCCACAGGCATTAAAAATTTTATGTTCCAACTGTTCTTTACGAGAACTGTGTTTGCCTGTGGGCTTAAATCCCGATGAATTTGAACAACTGAACACCGTGATTCGTCAAAGTCGCCACATTAAAAAAGGCGAATATTTGTTTCGTGTGGGCGAAGAATTTACATCGCTGTTTGCCGTACGCACGGGCTTTTTCAAAACAAATATCGCCAGTTTAGACGGACGCGACCAAGTTACAGGCTTTTTTATGTCGGGCGAACTCATCGGTATGGACGGCTTGTCTAACAATGTACATTCGTGTAACGCCGTTGCATTAGAAGACAGCGAAGTGTGCGAATTGCCATTCGACCGTTTGGAAGAATTGTACGGCGAAATTCCCACGCTACAACGCCATTTTATTCGCTTGATGAGTAGCGAAATCGTAAGAGATCAAAATGTCATGCTCTTGTTAGGCAATATGAAATCCGAAGAACGATTAGCCGCATTTTTAATGAACCTATCACAACGCCTGCGTGCAAGGGGCTTTGCGTCTAACGAATTTATTTTAAGAATGTCGCGAGAAGAAATCGGCAGTTACTTGGGCTTAAAATTAGAAACCGTTAGTCGCACATTCTCCAAATTTCAACAATCAGGCTGGATTGATGTCAATCACAAACACATTCGCCTAACCAATCCTTTGGAATTAAATAGATTAGTTGCAGGCAGCAACAGCAATACAGAAACACAGGAAGAAGAATAACTTTCAGGCAGCCTGAAAAAATAAAACCGTTTTAGCATCGCCTATCGGCTCACAGAAACTTCGCTTTGATTGCTTCGCAATCCACTTTAACAAACTGCGTTTGTTAAAGGTTGATACTTCGTATCAACTAAACCTTGTTTTACCAATAAAACGGTTTTTTGTTTTTTGATCAATATGAAAAAAATGATTTTTTTATAAATCATAAATTACTGTAAAATATCGTTTCGTTTTAATCAAAACAATTTTTAATATGTATTATTTAATATTCAGCATTCTATGCAGTGTGGCAGTATCTATATTGCTAAAATTATCGAAAAAACAAGGTATTGCGATTGAACAAGCAGTAGCGGTGAATTATCCCACTGCGGCTATTTGCACATTTTTATTATTCAAACCCAATTTAAGCCAAAACATTTCTGTTTTATTATCCGAATGGTTTGTTTTATTACCGCTTGCAATATTGTTACCAAGTGTATTTATTATTATGGGCAAATGTGTTGAACAAGCAGGTATCGCCAAATCCGATGCGGCACAACGATTATCACTGTTTTTGCCGATTGTTTCCGCCTTTGTGATTTTTGACGAAACGCTTTACGCAGGCAAAATGATTGCGGTGATTTTAGCCATTATCGCTTTGTTTGCCTTAACTTACAAACCCGCCCAAGCAAGGCAGGGTAGGGCGGCGATATGGTTGCTATTGGGCGTGTGGTTAGGCTATGGCGTGATTGATATTTTGTTCAAACAGTTGTCTAAAAATACGGCAATGACCACGCATTTATTTGCCCTATTTATCGCCGCTGGCGTGTTGTTATTGACCTATCTTATCGCCCGCAAAACACAATGGACAAAACAAGGCATTTTGGGCGGTATTCTGTTAGGCTTGCTTAATTTCGGCAATATTTGTCTGTATTTGCGTGCTCATCAGGCATACAGCAGCAACCCTACGATTGTGTTTGCGGCAATGAATTTGGGCGTGATTACCATAGGCACACTCACAGGCGTGTTTGCATTCAAAGAAAAAATAAATAAAATCAATATATTGGGTATTATATTGGCGATTATTGCGATTGTGTGTTTGTTCTATTTGCGATAAATTTTCAGGCTGCCTGAAAGTTTATAAATACGCTATTTAAGCGTTCTTTTAATAAGGATTGCAATTTTTCATCCATAAAAGCAAACTTATCAGGAATATTAAGACAAATCAATTTCTTATCTTTTAATTTGTCTGCATATTTTTCACGAATACGGCGAGCGTGTTTTTGTTCCATACAAAAAATGATGTCTGCCCACGCAATATCCCCCGCAGTAACCTTAATGCGTGCATTTGTTTCCGTTCCTGCCGAACGCACACGGTGATTGCGATAACCGTCAAACAACTTTTCCGCTGTTAAACTGCGTTGTTTGTTTTTACTACATAAAAATAATATTTGCATATATATCAATAACTTTCAGGCTGCCTGAAAAAACTTTTCTTTCACATGCCATAAACCCACTAACAACAAGCCTGCCACAAAGCCGATGGCAATCGGCACAACAAAAGACGAGAGTAGGGTAGCGAAATAGGGCGGTTGTAAGTGTTCTAAATAATGGGCAAAATGTGCCAAACCATTGTGCAGCAAAATACCGCCGCCCACCATTAACATTGCCAAAGTGCCAATCACCGTAAGCGATTTCATCAAATAAGGCATGGCAGAAACAAAACCTTGCCCCACAAGGCGTAGGGCGGAAATCGGTTTTTTCATCAGCCACAAGCCAATGTCATCAATTTTCACAATCAACGCCACCACGCCATACACGCCCACTGTCATTAAAATCGCAATAATCGACAGCGTCATCGCCTTTTGCAATAGGCTGCCTGAAATCACCCCCAAAGCAATCACAATAATTTCAGTCGATAACACAAAATCGGTGCGAATGGCTCCTTTAACTCGTTCTTTTTCATTAAATTCAACTACTTGATTTTCATTGTTATGATGTGATTTATGCAGAAAAAAGCCCAACACCTTTTCCACACCTTCAAACGACAAATAAAGACCGCCGATGATGAGCATCGGTGCAATCAACCACGGTGCAATCGCCGAAATCAACAACGCCAAAGGCACCAAAATCGCCTTATTGATGAGCGAACCGAATGCCACTTTGAACACAATCGGCAATTCTCGTTCCGCCGCCGAACCCGTAACTTGCTCGGCATTCACTGCTAAATCATCGCCCACAATGCCAGCCGTTTTTTTCGCCGCAAGTTTGGTCATCACCGCCACATCGTCCAAAGTGCTGGAAATATCGTCTAAAAGAGTTAATAAAGATGCAAAAGCCATAATCGTTTTTGTGTGAAAAAAAAGCGTTATTTTATACGAATTTTCAGGCTGCCTGAAAACTTAAAACGCAATCAAAATAAAATCTAATGATGAATGGCACACAAACACCACAAAATTTTACGAGAATTAACTTTTGATATAGTCTTAGACTTCAAAACAATTTTGAAATTTTGCGACTATAAGTGTTCAGGCAGCCTGAATGAAAAACTTCTCTGTATAAAAAAGAAAAAACACAACAAACGCAATCAAAACAAAATGAAGTATTATAGATTTAATACAGAAACTTGCCAAGATTTTGCGAGAAATGAACATTGAAATAGATATTCAGGCTGCCTGAAAACTTATTGTAAGAAAAAAACTCAAAACCACACAAAAGGGCAGCAAAGATAAAAACAGCCTAAATAACCAATCTTATAACCAATCTTAAAAACTCGATAAGTTTGATAATCTGATAATATAAAATTTTACATAATACATATTATCGGAAATTGCGATAACCGCTCCGACATTGTAAAGACATTCTTGTCCCAATCGTCTTTTTTAACGCCGTAAAATATGCTTTTTTAACCGTGTCGTTTGGCTTGCGGTGCATTTCAATACTGGCAATAATTTCAATAACTTCAATCTGTAAAGCGTCCGCAATAATGATTTGAAATTGTAACGGCAGCCGTAGCCGTCCGCTTTTATATTGACTGATTTTGGCTCTTGATACCTGCCAAATTTGGGCAAGTCGATAATCAGAACGAATAAATTCTTGTTGCTTGTAATATTCTATCCATTCTCTTTGATTTCTCAACATTTTTTAACCGCCCTTGTGTGTGATGACGGTTATTTTAAACGGATAATGCTTGTTTGATAAGGTTCGCAAATGCTAACTATTTTTTTGACGGTTTTTCAGGCTGCCTGAAAACTTGGCTCAAAATAAAATTTGGTGATGATTGGCATACAAACTTACCAAGATTTTACGAGAATTTATTTGCTTATCTCTCACAAAGGCACAAAGAACACGGAGAGCCAGATTTCCTTGCACGGAAAGTGTTTTCAGGCTGCCTGAATTTTTTCTACCCATTCTTTAATATTTTTCACTTTTTCGTCTAAACTATTTGATTGTACAGCAATTTTTAGGCGATTTTGTCCTGCTAATTTTACGCGTTTGTCGCTTTGTAGTAAGGCGATGATTTTGACGGGGTCGGTTTCGTTTTTGTCGTGAAAGGACAAAATAATGGCGTTTTCGTTGGCGTCTATTTGTTGAATGTGGTGTTTTTTGGCGAATAATCTTAAACGGTGTGTGGCAATTAAGGTTTTTATCGGATTGTCTGCTGTCTTTTCAGGCTGCCTGAAATATTGTTCGGGCAAGCCAAATCTATCGACTAATTCTTCGTAAATATCGTCTATGCCGTCTTCGCTTTCGCACGCTGCCAAGCGTTTGTACAGCACCAAGCGTTCATGCACATCGGGGCAGTAGGTTTCAGGCAGCAAGGCGGGAGTGTCTAATTTAATTTCGGCAGAGACATTCAACGGTGCGTCTAAATCGGGAATTTTGCCGTTTTTTAAGTCGCGTACGGCTTGTTTCAACATTTCGCCGTATAGGGTTAAACCTACTTGCAAAATGTCGCCCGATTGTCCTTCGCCCAAAATTTCGCCTGCACCGCGAATTTCCAAGTCTTCCATTGCTAATTTGAAACCTGCACCTAATTCATCGGCGGCGGCGACTGCGTCCAAGCGTTTTTGTGCGTCTCGTGTTATGTATTCTGGTGTCAGCAAATAAGCGTAGGCTTGGTGATGCGACCGCCCCACTCTGCCCCGCAACTGGTGCAGTTGTGCGATACCAAATTTATCGGCTCGGTTAATGATAATGGTGTTGGCATTCGGTATGTCTATGCCTGTTTCGATAATGGTTGAACACACCAAAATATTGAATTGTTGTTGTAAGAAGTTTCGCATAACCCGCTCTAAATTGCCTGAACTCATTTGTCCGTGTGCAACCGCAATGCGTGCTTCGGGAATGAGATTTTGCAGGCGTTCGCGTGCATTTTCAATGGTATCCACTTCGTTATGTAAGAAAAATACTTGACCGCCGCGTTTGAGTTCTCGCAACACGGCTTCTTTAATGGTTGCACCCGATATGGGTTTGACAAAGGTTTTCACTGCCAAACGCCGCTCGGGTGCGGTTGTAATCAACGAAAAATCACGCAAACCGTCTAATGCCATACTCAAAGTTCTGGGAATGGGTGTGGCGGTCATTGTGAGTACATCAATATTTGAACGCAGTTGTTTGAGTTTTTCTTTTTGCCGCACGCCAAAACGGTGTTCTTCGTCAATAATCAATAAGCCTAAATTTTTGAATTGAATATCGGGTTGCACTAATTTATGCGTACCGATAACAATATCAACCGTGCCATTTGCCAAACCTTTCAGGGTGCCTTGTGTTTCACGGCTTGCATTAAATCGAGATAAAGACGCGACATTCACCGCAAAATCAGCAAAACGCTCCCTGAAAACTTGTGTATGCTGTTCAACCAAAAGCGTGGTTGGTACTAATACTGCCACTTGTTTGCCGCCTGAAACCGCTACAAATGCCGCACGCAACGCTACTTCGGTTTTGCCAAAACCCACATCGCCACAAATTAACCTATCCATCGGTTTATCGGCAATTAAATCTTTCAGAGTTGCCACAATCGCTGCCGCTTGGTCTTCGGTTTCGGCATATTCAAAACCGTCTGCAAACGCCTTGTATTCTTCTTCATCAAAATCAAACGCATGCCCTTGTTGCGACAAGCGTTTGGCATAAAGTTGCAACAATTCTGCCGCCGTATCGTGGGCTTTTTGAGCGGCACGCCGTTTGGCTTTTTGCCACGCACCACTACCTAATTTATGCAAAGCAACTTCATCAAAACTTGCCCCAGCATAACGGCTAATCAAATGTAAATGCGATACAGGCACATATAATTTGGCATTGTCGGCGTATTCAATCAACATCATTTCGGCAATATCATCGCCCTGCCCCATATTCACCAAACCCTGATACCGCCCTATTCCGTGCGATTCATGCACCACAGGGTCGCCGATTTTAATTTCAGCCAAATCACGCAAAGCCATATCGGGTGAAGAGGCAAACCGCCTTTTGCGGTGTGTGGTGCGAACATACGAAGGATACAAATCGTTTTCGCTGATAATGGCTATATTTTTTTCAGGCAGCCTAAATCCTGATGAAATATCGCCCACAGCAAAGCCCAAAGCAATATCGCTGTGAATAAAATCGTCCCAAGAATCCACAAATTGCGTTTTGATTTTGTGGCGATGAAAAAACGCCGACACCGTTTCACGCCGCCCTAATGTGGGCGAACACAACAAAATTCGCCCATCAAAGGCTGCCTGAAAATTTTTAAAAGCAAAGAGTGGGTCTTCTTTTTGGCGATTAACGGCAATATCAGGAATAATGTAATTATCTGAAATATTAGAAGAAAATGAACGCAACGAATAATCGGACAAGGCTGCCTGAAAACCCTGTTCTGATAAATACAAATATTCAGGCGGCAGTGCAGGATACGCCGCGTCAGCAGCCGCATTTTTATAACGCATTTGAATATCTGCCGCAAAATTTTGTGAGACAGTCTTTATATCCGTTAGTGCAATAATTTGTGTATTTTCAGGCAAATACGCCGTTATCGGCACACATTCTTCATCAAAAAACAAAGGCAGATAATATTCCGCACCGCCGCCAAAAAAACCGTCCGACACCTGACGATAAGGCACGGCATTTGTGGGATTGCCGTCAAACACTTCACGCCATTTTTGACGAAAAATCTGCACGGCTTGTTCATCAGTGGGAAACTCATTCGCAGGCAAAAGGCGAATTTGAGAAATGGGCGACACCGTGCGTTGCGTATCGGGGTTAAATATTTTAATGCTGTCGATTTCATCATCAAAAAAATCAATTCGCAACGGAGCGTTTGCCCCCATCGGAAACAAATCCAACAAACTGCCCCGCACCGCAAACTCACCTGCCGCAACCACATTACCCACAGCCGAATAACCCGACAACACCAAATTTTGCTTTAATGCAGCAAAATCAACACGGTTGCCAACCTGCAACAAAAACGAACGACCGCCCACAAACGACACAGGCGGCAATTTTTGCATAGCCACTGCCACAGGCATAATCAACACATCAATTTGACGATTAAAAATTTGCCACAATAAAGATAATCGTTCAGAAATCAAATCCTTATGCGGCGAAAAATGCTCATACGGCAAAGTTTCCCAGTCAGGAAAAAACGCCGTTGTCAAATGCGGTGCAAAAAAACGAAACTCACTTTCGCGCTTACGAGCGTCTTCGGCATTTTCCGTTAAAACAAGTAAAGGAAAACGCGGCTTATTTTCTATTAACAAAGACAAAGCAGAAAAAACCAAAGGCTCAAACGGCATTTGAGCAGGTTTCGTTAAATCAATCACAGCCATTGTGTGTGTAGAGAATTAAAATAAAGGCGTATTTTAAACCTTTTCAGGCTGCCTGAAAGGCTTTATTGTTATTTTATAATCGGCTTGCGGCAAAAGCCATCAACCACTATTGAGCCACAGCGTTATTTGTGTGCGAATTGATTTTTTCCCACAGCGTTTTGGCGAAACGGCTGAATGTGGGATTATTTTGTAGGGCATTGTCCATTTGATAGGTGCCGCCTGCGTATTCATGGCGATTGTTTTCTGCGTCAAAGGCAACTATTTCTCGCGTCTCCCCACGCAAGGCGTATTTTTGTGTTCCCTCATACGCAATAATTTTGCTGGGAATGGGTGCAGGGTCGCCTGAACAGAATGTTTGGTAAGGAATCCAAATTTCTTTGAGATTGTTGTTGTTTAAGTCGGTTATGCTCACCGAATCCAGCAGAAATTTGGTGAAAAAAGCGTCTAAATCGCAATTATGTGCAAAATCACGAATTTGCCACATTTGTTGCGGCACGCCTTGATTGAGTAAAAAACGATAGGCGTATATGTCTTGATTGCGGCATTCATCGGCATAGTCGCATTTTTGCGTGATGATGTCGGTTTGCGTCAGCACAATCACATTGTCGCCTGTTTTATCTTTATATTTGATTTCTCTCAAAATTTTGCCTTGTATATCAGGATATGGGGTAGGCGTTTGGGCGTATGCTGTGAATGAACACAGCAATAATGCAATCATACTGGCGAATTTCATCGTGTTATTCCTTATTAAGCAATACTTTCAGGCAGCCTGAAATGCTTGTTTATCGTTTTAAAAAGCAAAATTATTGACTGTGATAATGCTGCTGTAATAACTCGGCTTGTTTTTTGGTTTCGTCTGCTTCCCATTGAATGGCTTGGACGCGTCCCAAACTGCCGCCGCCATTTTCGCCGTAGGAATAAATCCACGCGGAAACGGCTTCTTTGTAGGCAATCCAGTGTCGTTGCATTTTTTGTAAATCGCTTTTGCATTGTTTGTCATCGCCGCAGGCTTTCATTGCAGCCTTGTAATTTTTATTCAGCAATGCGTCATTTTTTTTGTACTCTTCATCGGCACATTGAAGCATATCGCTGGTAATGCTGCTGTTTGGATTGCATTTATCTTCATCTGCAAAAGCAGAATTTGCAAACACGATTGCCGCACACAAAATCAGTTTTTTCATTGTATTATCCTTTTGTTAAGCGTGAAAAATATTTTTCAGGCTGCCTGAAAGAATGAAAAGTCCAAGTTTAACACTATATAATATGAGATTGCACTTTAAGGAGCAATCGCTATGAAAAAATTGCTTTTTCCCTTGTGTGTTGGTTTGGCTTTAACGGCGTGTCAGCCGAACAATCAATCACAACAAACAACCCCCGAAAACACCACGCCTGTGGCACGCGAAATTGTACCTAATCCTGTGGATAACACGCCGCAAGTGTATTCGCTGCCACGCGAGTTGCCTTATACCAACGCCAGTGATGAAGAATATATGCAAAATAATATGCTTTTGGTGAGCAAATTTTATCCGATAGGCTGGGGCAGAAATGGTGCATTTGCTTATATTGAAGAACCTGCGGACGAAGCCTGCGGCTGTTATTTTTTGGAAATGCACATTGTGGATAAAAATGGGCAGGAATTGTGGTCATGGCATTATGACAGCGGCGATGAACCAGACCCAACGCTGGCTGATTTGGATAATACTTGGGCAAAAAATCAGAATTTATTCACAGAAAAACTCAAAGAATACGGCATTGTGCAACAAACTTCTTGGACAATAACACCAACCGAATTTGACGACAATGGCAAGCATTTGGCAGTGGATAGCACCATTCAAAAAGGCACACATGATTTGTTGGGCTACGATGATGTGGTGAAAACTACTGATTTTTATCTTCATCAGAATGGGGAAAAGAAAAACATTTTCACGCAAAAACACGAAATGGTGATTTTGTCGGACGAGTTAATCGGCGTATTACGCCACCCAAGCGAAAAACGAGCGGTGGCAGTGAGCAAAATCAATATACACGGATATGAAGGCCCACCAAGCGTGGCATCGCTTTATTTTGTGGGTTTTGAGTGGGATTAAACATTCGTAGGGTGGGTTTTCAACCCACCACAACACACAAAAACGGAGATTTTTTAATGAAAACCAAAATAATCACCGCATTTGCTCTGGCTTTATTTGTCATCAACCCTGCTAACGCACAAGAAGAAAATGCGGCTTACAACGCAACCCTTAAAGCCGCCAGCGATAAAGAACCTGATGAAGTGGCACACATTCGCACATACTATACGCAAATCAGCAAGCGGGCGAAAAATCGTAAAAACCTTTTGACACGCACCGATAGTGTGAACAACACCCTTTCGATACTCGAAGACAAGGGGAAAATGGTTTTTATCACCCATCAATCGCCGCCAAAAGCAGCCACCCAAACTTATACGGAATTTTTGTTTGATCAACAAACAAAATTAGTTTTTGCGTACGAAACAAGTAGTTACAAGGACGAACGCGGCAAATTAAATTCGCAACTGCGTTGCTACTGGCACAATGGTGCCTTAATCCACAGCAAAATCAAAGGCGATTTAATCACGGTCTGTGATGATTTACTCAAAGAAGCAAATCATCTTCGCGATTTTGCGGATTTGTAAAAGTATTTTTCAGGCAGCCTGAAACAGAAAAACAACCTTGATACGGAGTATTTAAAAATGAAAAAAACCGCCCTTTTTCTTTCTCTTGCCATGTTGTTTGCCACAACCGCTTGCAATCAATCGCAAGACACAGCCAACACCCCCACAACGCCTGCACCGCAAGAAATCTCAACGCAACCTGAAAGCGTGGTTTATCAAATGAAAAACTATGATGAAATTTCTTCATTTGAAAATGGTTTAGCCGCCGTTAAGAAAGACGGTAAATGGGGTTTTATTGATAAAACAGGCAAAGAAATCATTGCCCTGCAATATGATGACGCACGCGATTTTAATCAGGAATTAGCCGCCGTGCAGAAAGACGGCAAATGGGGTTTTGTGGATAAAACAGGCAAAGAAAGAACGGCAATGATATATGAACAAATCTGGTCGCTTAAAAATGGTTATTTTGCCGTTCAACAAGACATTACCAACTGGAATGGCGGTGTTTATCGCTGGGGTATTGTTGATAATTTTGCTCTTGAAGTAGTGCCTATAATTCAAAGAAACAATCAATTTATATCGTTCAGTCCCGATGAGGGTTTGTTTCAATTTGCCACCACGGAAAATAGAGTGGGCTTTACGGATAAACAGGGGCATGAAGTTGTGCCGTTTCAATACGATAATATTTCCGCAGAATCCGATGAAGGCTCGATTTGCAAAGAGGGCTTATGTGTGGTTGCCAAAAACAATTTATGGGGTTTTGTAGATAGCACAGGGCGTTTGGCAATTATGTTGCAATATGAATATGCCAGCGATTTTAACGAAGGCATGGCAGCGGTGAAACAAAACGACAAATGGGGCTTTGTGGATAAAACAGGCAAGGCTACGATTGCTTTGCAATATGATACCGCCCAAAATTTTAGCGATAGATTAGCCGCCGTGCAAAAAGGCGAACAATGGTTGTTGATTGATAAAACAGGCAAAGAAATTGCCGCCTTGCCAAATTATGAATGGGTAGAACCCTTTCACAACGGATTAGCCAAAGTGATTAAAAATGAATTAGTGGGCTTTATCGACAAAAACGGCAAAGAAGTGATTGCCTGTCAATATCAAAATCACTACGACAAAGACGGCACACCTTTTGTGGGCAATGGTTTATTAACGGTGAGCCAAAACGGCAAATGGGGTTTGATTGACGCAGCAGGCAAAGAAATTGTGCCACCGCAATACGATGAAGCACTTAATTTTGAAGACGATTTAGCCCTTGTTTCCAAAGATGACAATCGTTGGGGCTTTGTGGATAAAAACGGCAATGCGACTATTCCTTTGCAATACGATTTTGCCTATCCATTTAGCGATGGTTTGGCATTTGTGAAAAAAGACGGGCAAGGACAATTTATTGATAAAACAGGGAAAGTGGTTATTCAAAGCGAAGTGGCAGAAGTATCAGACAAAGCAGAAACAACAACGAACAGTGCGACACCTGCCGAAGTGCCTGAATCAATCAGCCAACGCTTTCCGAATATCGACCCTGCACAATATGCCACCACCAAATACACAGGGAAAATTGCCGAAGATATTGCCGATAAAGAATCTTCCACACGCACGCGTTTGCGTCAGCATTTGCAATATATTCGTGAAAACCCCGATGAAATCGGCTTTGCGGGGCATTATACGGTAATGGTTTTTGGTGTTGGCGGTGGTGCTATTCAAATTACCGTGCTTGATGTCATCACAGGCGAAGAAGTGGCTAGTATGGTTGTGTCCAGTGTTTGGAAAAAACGCTATCCCGATAATCCTGACAATGACGAACAGGCAAGTTTTGACCCAAACTATGAATACAGCGTTGAAAGCAGACTGTTTTTTGTACAAGGCAGTGTATCGGCGGGCGACATAGGAGATGACGGTTCTTTTGTATTTGAATTAACCGACAATGGATTTAAATTATTAGCCCATTCGCCTGTAATGAAAGCGTCTGATTAAGTTTTCAGGCAGCCTGAAAAAAGGCAGCCTGAAAAACAATGATTTATTACGGAGTATCCAAAATGAAAAAAATATTTTTTATCTTATCTTTCTCGCTTGTATCTAATCTTTATGCACAAAATCTTTTACAACAAGGACGAAACAGTCAAGAAATCGTCCCACAAGGTTGGGAGACAACCGAAGCACAAGGGGATTTGAACCAAGACGGCAAAAACGACTTGGTGATATTTACCAAACCGCATACATCAGAAAAAACCGAACCTAACAATGATATTTCGGCTGAAAACAACTTCAATCAAGGCATTTTGGCGATTTATTTTGGGCAAGATAACGGCACATTCAAACTGTTCAAACAATACAAAGAGTTGCTTTTGGCAAGCGAATTAACACAAATTGATGTTGGCTTAAAAATCAACCGCAAAGGCTCTTTGCTTATCGATATCAAAGCCGATTATGTGCATGGTGTTGGTGGCATTCACGATAGTTATCAATACAACTATCGCTATCAAAATCAGGATTTTTATTTAATCGGTAAAGATGTGGAAAAAATGGATAGCCATGCTGACAAGTTAGAAAAAACCAGCGAAAACTATTTAACTGGAAAAAAACTTGTTATCACCGACAAGGCTTTGGAAGGTGGCTGGCGAAAAGAAAAATGGCATAAATTAAATAAAAAACCATTAGAAAAATTAGGAAAAGACGCATTGTATGTGGATTAAATTGTTCAGGCAGCCTGAAAAAACAATACGGAGATTCAACCATGAAAAAAACCGCACTATTGCTTACCCTTATTTTAAGCACAACCGCTTGCAATCAACCGCAGGATACACACAATGTAGCAGAAAGCAACAGCGTTTCGCAAACAGCAACAACGCCTACCGAAGATATTGCGTGGCAGGTGTTGAAATTGTTGGATAAACAAGTCATGCCGCAATCGTGTATGGGCGAGAACTTAAATCAAGCCCTGCAAAAACCACGAGAACTTGATAATCCGTTGGAAAGTTTATCAGTAGATTGTAGCGATGACACCAACACAATCGATATGAATATTTACCCATTCGCCATGAACAATGGCAACTATTTTGTGCTTTATATCAGCCAAGCGGGTGTGAATGTATTAGCGTCTGACACCGTAAAAACTTATCAATACGACAAAAAACAACTCACAGAAGTGCCATTGCCGTTTGAAATACCGCAATTTGCCGAATTTGCCGACAACGCACCTATTCCGAGCAAATTAGAGCAAGATTTACACAATAATCTCTCTGCCTTTGGCGGTGCCAGTGCCGAAGAAGTGCGAAAAATTTATTTAGAAGAAGTCAAACAAGTGCGGCAGGATTATCAAAATAAAACCGATTTGTCGAACTACACCATTCATTTTGATGAGCAAGATAACAATCTCTTGTATTTTCACCCCTTGTGGTTGGGCGGTTATCCTGATTTTAGCCCTTATATCAGCGTGCGTTACCGTTTTAATGGCGAAACTTTTATTCAAGAAAAAAGCACACCTGCGGCTGTTTCTGTCAATAACAATGCGGCGACTTATGTGTGCGAAGAAACAGCAACACTCACAGGCAGGTTATCCGAAGAAAAAGGAATCGACCAAAATGAACAAACCGTTACATTTCCTGCGATTGTGTTAGATAACCCCATTGTGGTAGAAGCCCCAAACAAAGCAGATAGTTTATGCGAAGCAAAATACGAGAATATTCAAACACTTCAATTAGGTTTGCAAGAAAACGATTTTGCTGTGGTGAAAAAAAATATCGGCAAAACCGCACGCGTCAAATGTGAATTAGCACCAGCACACACGGCTCATCACCACACCCCTGTGTGGTGCCATGTGGCAGAAGATAATCAGGTGAATATATTGAATTAACAACAAAAAATACAGTCGTCTCAACTCAAAGAAATAACAGGCAAAAAGCCACAGACAGGATAACTGGCAAGGCGAAATAACTTAAATTCAAGCGAGTATATTTTCAGGCTGACTGAAAGCATAAAAAAACGCCTTACGGCGTTTTTTTGTATTGTGTGGTCGGAGTGAAAGGATTCGAACCTTCGACCCCTTGCACCCCATGCAAGTGCGCTACCAGACTGCGCCACACTCCGACTGTTGAAAGGTGCAAATTATAACGCTAAATAGCGTATCTTGGCAAGTTGCTTACCCATAAATTTAGTCGTCTCAATTTGGCAATAAATTGAGACGACTTAATATAAAACAAAATGCCGTGTTTATTTCACTTTGCGGTGTTCTACAATGCTTTTGAGTTTGGGTGAAGCATGGAACGAAACCACACGGCGTGCGGTAATCGGCACTTCTTTGCCTGTTTTGGGGTTGCGACCTGGTCGTTGTGGTTTGTCGCGTAAGGTGAAATTGCCAAAACCTGATAATTTGACTTCTTCGCCATTCTCTAAACACGCACGAATTTCTTCAAAAAAGAGTTCTACCAGTAATTTGGCTTCGTTACGGTGAATGCGGAAATCTGCTCGGTCTAACAGGATGTCTGAAAGTTCTGCTTTGGTTAATGTCATATTGCTTTCCCTAAAAAGTGGAATACTCTAAAAGTGTTAATTATCGCCAAATTCGTTTTGTTTTTCAATCATTTTTCGTATTTTTTTTGAAAAATGATTGAAAATTATCTTACCCACGCAACTTGGCACCGATTTTTTCTGCGGCGGCGATTAAGATGGCAATGGTTTGTTCGCTGTCTTCGTCTTGCAAAGTTTTGTCGAAACTTTGCAAAATCACTTTCACCGCAATGGATTTACTGTTTTCAGGCAGCCCCACGCCACGATAAACATCAAAGATTTCAATCGTTTGCACTAATTCGCTTGGGGCAGATTTTAATGCGTTCATCAGCATATCTGCACGAATTTCTTCGGGCATAACAAACGCTAAATCTCGCCGCACGGGCTGGAATTTGGATACGGGCGTGTAGGCGTTTTTGCGACAGTGTGCAACGGCTTCAAAGTCTAATTCGGCGACAATCGGGGCGTGGGTTAAGTCGTATTTTTGCACCCATTTGGGGTGTAATTCGCCGATAATGCCGATTTGGTTGCCATTTTGTAACACGGCGGCACTGCGTCCTGGGTGCAAGGCTGGGTGCGTGGCTGCCTGAAACGAGATTTCGCCTGATAATAGGTTTTCCACATCGCCTTTCACATCGTAAAAATCGACTTTTCGAGCGGTTTGCCCCCACTGTTCGGCGGCGGCTGTACCAAACGCTAACAGGGCGATTTTTTCAGGCTGCCTGAATGTGCCGTCTGCGTTTTTGGCAAAGACGCGTGCGGTTTCAAATAATCTCACGCGAGTTTGTTTGCGGTTTAAATTGCCCTGTAAAGTGGCAACCAAGCCGCCGATGAGCGTAGAACGCATAACGCTCATTTGAGACGCAATCGGGTTTTGCAGGCGAATGGGGTTGGTGTTGCCTGCAAAATCTTCTTCCCACGCATTATCCACAAAGGCGTAATTGACCACTTCGCGATAATCCAAAGCGGCGGCTTGTCGCAATACATCAAAGCGATTTTTTTGCGTTTCAGGCTGCCTGTCCATGAGCAACTTGCCTTGTGTGCTGTCAAACGGCACTTTGTCGTAGCCATAAATGCGGGCGATTTCTTCGATTAAATCTTCTTCGATTTCAATATCAAAGCGAAATGTCGGAGCAATCACGCTAAAACCGTCTGCGGTTTTTTGTGGATTTAAGCCTAAATCAGACAGGATTTTTTCAACCGTATCCACTGGAATATCAATACCCAAAACGGTTTTAATTCTATCTAATCGAACGGATACGGCTTTGCGTTCTGGCAAGTTCGCTTCTGCCTTATTGACACCCCCTGCTTTACCGCCACAAATGCCGATAATCAATGCGGTGGCTCGTTCAATCGCGTCTTCTTGCAAGGCAAAATCAACGCCGCGTTCAAATCGGAAAGACGAATCCGAACCAAAACCGTATTGACGCGATTTTCCTGCAATAATATTAGGATAGAAAAATGCTGATTCAAGCAAAATATTTTGCGTAGAATCCGACACCGCTGATGACGCACCGCCCATTAAGCCCGCAATACTCAACGCCTGTTTTTCATCGGCAATAACCAGTGTATCGTCTTTGAGTTCAACTGTTTTGCCATTTAAGCATTCTAATTTTTCGCCATTCACCGCACGGCGAGCATTCAGGCTGCCTGAAACTTTATCCAAATCAAACACATGCATCGGCTGACCTAATTCCAGCATCACAAAATTGCCTATATCAACCAGCACACTTACCGAACGCACGCCACAGCGTTCAATGCGTTGTTTCAACCATTCAGGCGTGGGCGTGTTGGCATTTACGCCTTCAATCACTCGTGTGAGCAAGCGACCGCAATCTTGCGGCGATTGAATATGCGTGGCAAAGGCTCGGTCTGTGTCCTGCGGCATTTTGGGAATAGACAAAGGTGTGGCTTCGCAGTGCGTTAAGGCTTTCACTTCCCTTGCAATGCCCTTAATGCTTAAACAATCGGCACGGTTGGGCGTGATTTTCAGCGTAAAAAGCGTGTCGTCCAAATCCAAATATTCACGAATATTCTGCCCCACTGGTGCGTCATCAGGCAAAATCAACAAACCGCTTACGTCTTCTGCCAAGCCTAATTCTTTGGCAGAACACAGCATGCCATTTGATTGCTGCCCACGCATTTTGGTAGGCTTAATATGAAAATCATTCGGCAAAACCGCACCGCTTAACGCACACGGCACTTTAACGCCTGCTTTAACATTCGGTGCACCGCACACAATTTGAATTAACTCGCCCGAACCTGTATCCACTTGGGTTACATTCAAGCGATCTGCGTCAGGGTGTTTTTCAACCGATTTTACCTGTGCTACAACCACGCCAGTAAAGGTAGGAGCAGCGGTAGTTTGCTCTTCTACTTCCAAACCAGACATAGTCAGCACACTGGCTAACTCGTCTGCCGTAACATTAGGATTAGCCCAAGATTTGAGCCATGAATATGAAAATTGCATAATGGACTGTATTCTTTCAAAAAAATTTAATTCGCCATAGTTTCAGGCAGCCTAAAATAATCGCTAAAATAAAACCCGCCATTATATTGCATTATGATTAAAAAAGGTATGGATAACAGCCGTTTCAGGCTGCCTGAAAAACTTTGATAAAACGCTATTTCACTGCCCCACTTCTTCAAACAAAAACCCTGTTTCTGCGGTAATTTGCTGTTGCAATGTTAAGCGTTTTTCGGCGTATTGCGAACGGTTATTTTCAGGCAGCCTGAATGCAGGCAAAACGCCTTGCTGTCCATATTTCACTTTTTTATTTTGCTGCTGACGGGTGATTGTGGCAAGTTTTTTATTGCGGTCGATTTTAATGGTAATGGCGTTCATTAAATTTCTTCTCATATTTTTCAGTAGCAATGGCGTAGAAATAAACACACTCACCACAGCAACCAAAATCATACCTGCCAAAAGCATTAACGCCGTTGTTTTATCTAAACCCAGCGTATTGTTAAAGTATAAAAACAAGGCAACAATCACAATTAAAGCGTCTGTGCTATATATCGAGTATTTCATCATATTGATTTTGCGTTCTTGTTCTTGTGCATTAACAGGCGGAATAACCGTCCATTCCACAACCTGCTTGCCGCTTTGCCAGTCGTTAAAAACCGTGTCCAAAGTTTTTTGTGCTTCATTATCCGCAAAATTATCATTTTGCGAATTGCCAATTTGGGTAAAGTCTTGCATTGTTTTGTCCTTATTGATTAGTAGCCTGAATCATCAAGTTTTCAAATTTTTCAAACGATAAGCCCGTTTCTGCCGTAATTTTGCTCTGCAAACTGTCTTTTAATTGAACAGATTGCCCTAAATTGTTTTCAGGCAGCACAAATTCAGGCAAAGCCACATTTTCTGCACCATACGCCACTGTTTGCATATCCATAAATGAATTGCGAATAGTAACTTGCCGAGCGGTGCGGTCAATGCTAATCAGCACTGCTGGCCAGCGAAGACGACGCAAACATTGAAACGCCAGCACCGCCACAAAAATTTCCCCAATCACGCTTAACGCCGCAAACACCCCAATCATCGTCATTTGATTAGACTTGCCTGCAAGCACAGGCGGTACCAATGGTGCTAATGTAGAAAACAAACCATATAAAATAAACATTAAAATCAATATGTTACCAATAATGCGTACCTTTTCACGCACCTTTGCGTAAGCATGCGGCAACACTTCCCACTCAATGTGCATTTTCCCCTGCTGCCATTCACGATTAACCCTATTCAAAATAGCCATTTCAGGACTATCCTGAATATTCGTTGCTTGGGCAATTTTGGTGAAGTCTTTCATTTTCAGGCAGCCTGAAAGTTAAAGTTTAGGTAAGTTTCTTAATTTTTCTAACCATTGATGAAAATGTTGGCATTCTGCTTCCATTTTTTCCAAAGTAATGTGTTTAGCAATCAATGGAGCGTGGCGTGTTTTTCTGTATTTAGGGTTCGTTAAAATTTTATCCAAACGCTTTGATGGAGCGGTTTCGGAAGAATTGTTGATGTGTTCAGGTGTATCAAAATTATTTTGGACTGCTTGTAATTGTAATAAATGTTTTTTCCAATCAGGTTCGATACTGCATAATTTTTCTACATCAGAAAAAAACAAACCCTCTAATTCGTGTAATTGAATATAAGGAATAAAGCGTTCTGGTCGAAAATCAAATTGTTCTTGTTGTAATTTTTCCTGTAATATATCTGACATAAATTTTTCAATACATTCTGCTCTTGTATATATATTGTTAATATTTTCAACTCCTTGTTTTAGAAAACTACTATCCAATTTATAAAAATCAAATATTGTGGTAACAAAACAATTTTGTTCTTGTTTTATTTTATTCATTGCATTAAGCAGAAATCTGCCAAGTGAAATTGCTCCTCCTTTATGTCCTATTGAAGTAGGCATTGTTATAGGTTCAAGCCATATTTCACTATTTGCAAAATTAGGTGCAATCACTTCCGTTATAACTTTTACATCCGATTTACCTTCGGCAAGAATAATAATACGAGTATTTGATGGTGTCATTATGGGCGACCTCCGATAATATTACAATCCCATAACTCACCCAAAGAATAATCTTTTAACCAAACATTTAATTCTTCTGATGATAAACGCTTAAATGATGATGACCCATTATGTTGTTCAACCACAATAATATCTTCTGGCTCAAATTCGTTGATTAATTCAACCGATTGTGTCGCAATAATCAGTTGTTTATCTTCGGCAACCTGTTTGAAAATATCGGCTAAAACAGAAATAGCATAAGGGTGCAAACCTAATTCAGGTTCATCAATAATAATGGTATCGGGTAATAATTCAAGTGGTTGCAATAATAAAGTTGCTAAACAAATAAATCGCAAACTGCCATCTGATAGCATATGGGCTTTAAGTGGTGTATCTAAATCTTCCTTTTGATACCACTCTAATTCAATATATTCTAAATTTTTTTCTTCACGATAAACAAAATCATGGAAAAAAGGTAATACCAAACGAATGGTTTCCACAATTCTTTGGTATTCGGCAGGATATTGTTCTCTAATTTTTCTTAAATATGCGGCTAAATTAGCAGCGTCATATTTTAATTTTAAATTATCGTTAATTCTATTTGTATCTTTCACATTAGCCGTTTCACTGGTATCGTGAAAATGATAAATAGTCCATTTACTCTCAAGTGCCATTCTAAAAATATTTACAGAATTTATTTTTGAAAAGTTAATAGTTTCAGGAGAAAGATTAATCTCTTCTGAAAAAAGAGGTATTTGTTCTTGTCCTATATCGAGTTTGATTTTTACTTCTCTTAACTTAAATGATACCTTATTATTATCATTTGTCGGAACAATATCAAATTTAAATGAATTATTATCGAAATAAAACTCAATATGAATTTTATCTGTTTTTTTTCTACCGAAATGTAAAAAACTATTTATACCACCTTGTTTTTCTACATAATTATTCAAATTTCGATTTCCTATTGCATTCAATAAGCGAAATAGGCTAATAAAATTACTTTTACCAGACCCATTTGCACCAATTAAAATATTGAGATTTTTTAGTTCTAAATGCTCCATATTTTTAATGGATTTATAGCCACTTATGCTTAAAGAATGCAGTTTTGCCATAATATTTACCTTATCATTCAAAAGTTATTTTTCAGGCAACCTGAAACTAAAATCCTACGCAAATTGTTTTAAGAAATTCAAATCGTTATCGAAAAACAGACGCAAGTCGTTAATGCCGTATCGCAACATGGCGAAGCGGTCTAAACCAATGCCAAAGGCAAAGCCTGTGTATTCTTCGGGGTTGATATTCACATTGCGTAGCACATTAGGATGCACCATACCGCAACCGCCCACTTCCAGCCATTTGCCGTTTTCCATTTGAATATCAATTTCCGCAGACGGCTCGGTGAAAGGGAAAAAGGACGGACGAAAACGCACTTGCAAGTCGTCTCGTTCAAAAAATTTGTGGATAAATTCGGCAAAAACCGCTTTCAAATCGGCAAAGGACACGCCTTTTTCCACCCACAAACCCTCGGCTTGATGAAACATTGGCGAGTGTGTTGCGTCTGAATCCACACGATACACGCGACCTGGGGCGATAATGCGAATCGGCGGATTTTTTTTCGCCAACATATAGCGAATTTGAATGCCCGAAGTGTGCGTACGCAACACATCGCCATTTTCCACATAGAAAGTGTCTTGCATAGCACGAGCGGGGTGATTTTCAGGGATATTGAGTGCCTGAAAATTGTGAAAATCGTCTTCAATTTCAGGGCCGTCTGCGACTTCAAAACCCATTGCGTGAAACAGCGACACCACGCGTTGTCGTGTGAGCGTTACGGGGTGCAGTCCGCCTGTCTGTCCATTTCGACCTGGCAAGGTTACATCTAATGCTTCTGCCGCTAACTGGGCTTCTAATTTGGCTTGCTCCAATGCGTCTTTTTTCGCCGCAAAGGCTGCCTGAAAGCGTTCTTTTTGGGCGTTAATTTCTGCTCCTGCGGTTTTGCGTTCATCAGGCGGCAGCCCACCCAAAGTTTTAAGCAAGGCATTGAGACTGCCCGTTTTGCCCATATAACGGGCTTTAATCAATTCTAAATCTTGTGTATTGCCGCAAGCGTTAATTTCGGCAATACCATTATCAGCAATATTTTGTGCGTCTGACATATTGTTAAAAATCCGTATAAATAAATAAGTTGATTGTTTTCAGGCAGCCTGAAAAGGGTTTATTTTACTACGATTGTAAAACGCTCACAGAATTAAATCGCATATTGATGATAAGAATACTTTATTTGCACTGCAAAATAGTATATAATCCGCAATGGACTGTGATTTTTATCATAGTCCGTTGTTTTTCTTTTTTTCTTTAAACAATACAGTCGTTTTTCGCCTGATTGAGCACAGTAAAATATGCTTATTTACGCGGCAAGCGGCTACGAAACATAAATGGAGTTCAGAATGAACAATAAGGGACAATTATTACAAGATCCTTTTTTGAATGCCTTGCGTAAAGAGCATGTGCCTGTATCAATTTACTTGGTCAATGGCATTAAATTGCAGGGGCAAGTGGAATCTTTCGACCAATATGTTGTGTTGCTACGCAACTCAACGGTAACGCAAATGGTGTATAAACACGCTATTTCTACCATTGTGCCAGCACGCATGGTGTCGATTAACCACGACAACAACCAGCAGTCGCAAGCACCACAACAATGAGTGAAAACTTAAATCCAAAGGGGCTGATTTTCAGCCCTTTTATTTATGAAAGGCAATCTGAAAATGAATTTATGGCAAAAAATAGGTAAATTACTCTTCACCGCACTGTGCTGTGGTGTTTTATTGACAACCGCATGCGGCGGCAATCCTGAAAAGCAGGATATTATTGCTTTGGGCAAAGCATTCAAAGAATTGGGCTATGAAGGCAAGGATCAAGAATATAAACAAAAACTTCAAGCAGCCAAAAACGATGACGAAGTTAAACAGGTGATTGAAGAATTTGTGCCTATTTTTGAAAAAACACCGCAAGAAATTCGCAAACTCCATATGAAAAGCGAAGAAGGTAAAAAATTACAAAAAGATATTGCAGACGGCTTTGATAAATTGGTTAGCGTCATTCGCAAAATGCTCACCATTGACCCTAACGATGCGGATGCAGTTTTTCAATTAAACAAAGAAGCAATGGACGGTCAAATGCAGTTACAACAAGCCCAGCAACGACTTTTTACATTAGCAGGCAAGCACGGTTTGAAACTGGATAAATAAACATTCAGGCAGCCTGAAACGGGGTATTCAAACACAACACGGCAGAAAAATCTTATTCTGTCGTGTTTTTATTGCTTTCAGGCAGCCTGAAAACCCTTTCAAACTATTATATAATCAAAAACTTTTCCAACCGCCCTACTCCATTATGCCCATGATTACTTTCCCCAACAGCCCATTTAAACTCAACCAACCTTTTCCCCCTGCGGGTGATCAGCCTGTGGCGATTGCGGGGCTTTTATCGGGTTTGCACAATAATCTTAAAGCCCAAACGCTGTTGGGCGTTACGGGTTCGGGCAAAACTTATACAATGGCAAATGTGATTGCACAAAGCGGTCGCCCCACGATTATTATGGCACATAACAAAACGTTGGCGGCACAACTTTATGCCGAAATGCGATCGTTTTTTCCTGAAAATGCTGTGGAATATTTTGTGTCGTATTACGATTATTATCAGCCCGAAGCGTATGTGCCTGCTCGCGATTTGTTTATTGAAAAAGATTCGTCCATTAACGAACACATTGAGCAAATGCGGCTGTCGGCAACCAAAAGCCTGTTAGAACGCCCCGATGTGATTATTGTGGCAACGGTTTCGGCGATTTACGGTATCGGCGACCCTGATGAATATTCGCAAATGGTGTTGCACATTAAAGAACACGGCAAAATGTCGCAAAAGGAAATCATTGCTCGTCTTGTGGCGATGCAGTACGAACGCGGCGATATGGATTTTCAACGCGGCTCTTTCAGGGTGCGTGGTGATGTGATGGATATTTACCCTGCGGAAAGTCCTGAAACGGCGGTGCGGCTTTCCTTGTTTGATGATGAAATTGAAAGCATTACCCTGTTTGACCCACTCACAGGCGGCACGAAAAAACGCGTGGGGCGTTACACGGTTTTTCCGTCCAGTCATTATGTTACGCCACGAGAAACGGTTTTGGCTGCCTGCGAAACCATTAAAGCCGAATTGCGAGAACGGATTGAATTTTTTCAAAAAGAAAACCGCATTGTCGAAGCCCAACGCATTGAACAACGCACACGCTTTGATTTAGAAATGCTGTATGAAATGGGTTTTTGCAAAGGCATTGAAAATTATTCTCGCCATTTTTCTCGCCGCAAAGAAGGCGAACCGCCGCCCACTTTAATGGATTATCTACCCGATAACGCTTTGATTTTTATAGATGAAAGCCACACAACCATACCGCAAATCGGCGGTATGTTCAAAGGAGACGCGGCTCGCAAACAAAATCTTGTGGATTATGGTTTCAGGCTGCCTTCCGCTCGCGACAATCGACCGCTTAAATTTCACGAATTTGAAAAAATTATGCCGCAGGCGATTTTTGTTTCTGCAACTCCTGCGGCGTATGAAGAAGAACATTCGCAACAAACCGTAGAACAAGTGGTGCGACCCACAGGCTTAATTGACCCCGAAATTATTATTCGCCCAGTTGAAACACAAGTTGATGATTTAATGGCAGAAATTCGCCAACGCACGGCAAAAAATCAACGCATTTTGGTAACCACGCTCACCAAAAAAATGGCAGAGCAACTGACGGATTATTATGCGGATCATGGCATTAAAGTACGCTATTTACACAGCGACATTGATACCGTAGAACGCGTTGAAATTATTCGTGATTTACGATTAGGCTTATTCGATGTGTTAGTCGGCATTAACCTGTTGCGAGAAGGTTTGGACATTCCCGAAGTGTCGTTAGTGGCGGTTTTGGACGCAGACAAAGAAGGCTTTTTAAGAAGTTCAAGAAGTCTTATTCAAACCATAGGGCGAGCAGCAAGGAATATTCACGGCACTGCCATTTTATATGCCGACAAAATCACCGACTCGATGAAAGCGGCGATTGACGAAACAAACCGCCGCCGCAAAAAACAGCAAGATTTCAATCGACAACACGGCATTACCCCAAAACAAATCGTTAAAAAAGTGGAAGATTTAATTGACGGCGTGTATCACGATGAAAAAGCCAAAAGTAAAGTAAAAGTCAATAAAATCAACAATGAACAAGACGCTTTGAAAGAAATCACCCGATTAGAAAAAGAAATGCACAAAGCCGCCCAAGACCTGCGTTTTGAAGAGGCTGCCGAAATCCGCGACAAAATTCGAGCAATTAAAGAAAATATGTTATTTGGGGCTGTGTAGTCGTAGGCTTGCTTGTAGGCTGGACTTTCCGCCTACCGTAATGGACACAATGATTTCAGGCTGTCTGAATTTAAACCGTGTCATTGCGAGCCGTCTGAAAGACGGCGTGGCAATCCAATGAATTGCATAGCAATTCATCAACGCTGATAAGCGTTGTAACGGACTTATCTGTTATCATTTCAGGTAGCCTTAAATTGCTTACGAACCTTGTCGTTACAACGATAAGCGGCGTTGGTAAAAAAATCTACGATTTTTTCACTGGATTACCACGCCAAGCCTTTCGGCTTGGCTCGTAATGACACGCAGGATTAAATTAAAATTGTAAAATATTTACGCATAGTTAGTTGTTTTTATTTTTTGTATTTTGAAGTTGTTTAACTATATCTAAAAAAATTTGTCCTGCCATAAGGCAGGACATAACCATTACTCATTGCTCATTGTCAAACACTTACCGCTTCAACAACTCTCGAATATACCGCGATACACCTTCTTCCACATTAAAAAACGCTTCTTGATAACCTGCATTTTTTAATTGCGTTAAATCCGCTTGGGTGAAACTTTGGTATTTGCCTTTGAGTGCGTCAGGAAAGTCGATATAGCGAATAATTTTTTGCTCGACTAATTCCGATAAAGATAAAGGCGGTTTATTTTCTGCCGCACGGCAGGCATTGACTGTGGCGACTGCCAAATCGTTAAAAGATTGTGCGTGTCCCGTGCCTAAATTAAATATGCCGCTGATTTCAGGGTGTTCTAAAAAGTACAAATTTACTTTAACCACATCTTCCACGCTCACAAAATCGCGTTTTTGTTCGCCATGAGCGTAACCGTCATATTCGCCGAACAGCGTAACAAAGCCGTCTTTTTGATATTGATTAAAATGATGAAAGGCAACGGACGCCATTCTGCCTTTATGTTGTTCGTTTATGCCATACACATTAAAATAACGAAAGCCAACTGTTTGAGATTTCAAGCCTTTTTTCATATAACGGCGTAGCACTTGGTCAAACAGAAATTTAGAATAGCCATACACATTTAAAGGTTTTTCATACTGCCGCTCTTCCTTAAAAACCGAGCCGCCGCCATAAACCGCCGCTGATGACGCATACAATAAAGGAATTTTATTTTCTTGACACCACAAAAATAAATCGTGGGTATAGCGGTAATTATTGCTCATCATAAAAACGCCGTTGTGTTCCATTGTGTCCGAACACGCTCCTTCATGAAATACGGCGTGAATGTTTTTGAAAGAGAATTGATGTTGGCAAATGATGGCGTTCATAAATTCGTTTTTGTCCCAATAATCCAAAATATCGCAGTCGGACAAATTAGCAATTTTGGTGCCGTCTGTTAAATCATCAACTGCAATAATTTTACGAATACCTTTTTCGTTTAGGGCTTTAACTATATTGCTGCCGATAAAACCAGCCGCACCTGTAACAATGTAAGTCATTATCTGCTCCTGTTAAGATTATGGGGAATGGGTCATTATACAATCTTTTTTTTGTTTTCAGGCAGCCTGAAAGCACTTCCCGTGCAGGGGCAGCCGCTTCCCGTGCAGGGAATTCAATATAACGCCACATCGCAAAAATGATTTCAGGCAGCCTGAAAGGTAACTGTCTTACCCACGCACCACTTCACCGCTTTGCCAGTCGATAATTTTACTGGGCTTATTGTATTTGCCGATTTTGCCTGAAATAGTCATCACTTTTTTGCCGAATAAGCGTTTGGCTGCTTGTTCATTGCGGCAGGGTTTGGCGTGGGAGCGGTTTGCCGAAGTGGAAACCAAAGCGGTGTGTAAATCGTTGCATAAATTTTGCACGCCCAAATGGCACGGTATGCGTACGCATAAATTTTGCCGTCCTGCTCCACGCAATGTGGGTAACGCCTTGTTTTTATTTGCAGGCAATAAAAAAGAAGTGGGCGTTTTTTGCCATTGTTGTTTTAATTCTTGCCATTTTTCAGGCTGCCTGAAAAGGGTGAGTGCTTGTAATTGTTCGATTTTGCCGCCGACTACAATCATACCTTTATTCATCGGGCGTTTTTTTAAGCGTAAAATTTGGCGTAAGGCTTTGGTATGAAACGGCAAGCCGCCCAAGCCGAAACAACTTTCGGTAGGATAAACAAGCACACCGCCTTTTTTCAAGTGATGACGCACGGCATATAATTTTGTACCAGACAATCGCCGCATTATTTGCCCCACGCTGTTAAAAATTCACGCCAGTGTTGTTTGGCATTGTTATTACGCAAAAATTGTTCTACCAAGTTGATTTCATTTGCGTATTCATCGCCGTCTAACGCACCACGCATTAACTCAAAACGCAGGTACATTAAATAAGTGTTTAGAGCGTCTGTTTCGCAATAATCACGAATTTCGTCAATTTTACCTTCCGTATAGGCTTGCCAAACTTTGGAGCCGTCCATTCCTAACTTACCAGGAAAGCCACACAATTTAGCCATATCGTCCAAAGGAACATTATTTTTAGGCTGATACAAGGCTAACAAATCCATTAAATCGCAATGGCGAAAATGATAGCGGCTAATATAATTATTCCATTTAAAATCGCCGTCCATTGCCCAGTATTTTGCAGCACGAATGCCGTGAATAAGCCCACGATAATGCAGCACAGGCAAATCGAAACCGCCGCCATTCCAACTGATTAACTGCGGTGTGGTCTGTTCGATAATATCGAAAAATTTAGTCAAAATAATGTCTTCGGTGTCGTTTGGAGAGCCTAATGTGGCAACTTTAACATTACTTGCGCCTTTTCGCATACAACAAGAAA
Source organism: Neisseriaceae bacterium (assembly GCA_017458185.1). Taxonomy (GTDB): domain Bacteria; phylum Pseudomonadota; class Gammaproteobacteria; order Burkholderiales; family Neisseriaceae; genus RGIG9985. Next base: position 74,737 of record JAFTFY010000018.1, on the reverse strand, counting down.
TCGCCACGACTTTTTGCAAATGCAAAGGCATAAAGTCGCCTCCTGTATCGGCACGGCGTTTTTGTTGCATAAACTCAACGGTATCAGTGTCCGACAAGTTTTCAGGCAGCCCATAAAGCACGCGAATACCGTGAGCGTCTGGAACTGTTTCAATATCGAAAGAAAGTAAAGTTCTCATTGTTTTATTTTCCTAATATTTAAGTTTCAGGCAGCCTGAAACCTTTGTCGTCATTGCGAGCCTGACCCAAGTCAGGCGTGGTGATTGCCACGCCGTGCTTTCGGCACGGCTTGCAATGACGAATAACGGCTGCCTGAAATGAAAACCGCATTTTCAACAAATTGCCTACCCTACGCCCCTTTGAAAAAACCTTTCAGGCAGCCTGAAAGGTTTTTTCTTTCACTATTTTCAACAACTCAATCCATCACCAACTCGTTTAAGGCTTCGACCAACTGGTCATCGGTGAAAGGTTTGCAGATAAAGCCTTGTGCCCCGAGTTCTAATGCACGAATGCCAGTGGCTTTGTCGGACATGGCGGAAATTACTAAAATTTGTGCGTCTGGGTCAATTTGCATAATGCGGGCAATACATTCCAAACCGTCCATTTCTGCCATGGTTAAGTCCATAGTAATCACATCGGGACGGTGTTTTTGAAACAACGCCAACGCTTCAACGCCATTTTTCGCCGTGCCAACTAATTCAAATTGTGCGTTGTTATACGCCCGTTTAATGCGGTTGCGAATAATGGTTGAATCATCAACAATCATCAATTTAAACATTTTTGCCCCCTATTATTCACCTACGGGAATATTCGCCGTAAAACGGGTGAATTTGCCTTTTTCCGATTCGGTTTTTAGCCTGCCGCCCATACTTTGAATACGGTCTTTGACAATGCCCATACCCACGCCGCGTCCTGCGTCTTCATTGCCCGATTTGGCTGTGGAAAAGCCTGACGCAAAAATCAAACTCAACAGTTGTTTGCTGTTTAATAATTCGGCTTGTTCTTCGGTGTATAAGCCTTTTTCTACGGCTTTTTGACGAATACGCGTTGCGTCTAAACCTGTGCCGTCATCTTCAACGGTAAGCATAATGTGATTATTCTTGCCGTTTTCTAATAAGATTTTTACCACGCCCGTTTCGGGTTTGCCTACGGTTTGCCGTTCAATCGGGTCTTCAATGCCGTGATAAATGGAATTGCGTAATAATTGTAAAACAATTTCTTTCACAAAAGCGGCGGTTTGTTGCGGCAGTTGAATTTCATCAAAACCGCGACAATCAACCGTTACTTTTTTGTTATTGCGGCGGGCAATGTCTTGGGCAAACTGGTCAAAATAGCGTTTCATCAAGCCGCTTTCGGTGTGCGTGGGCGGCAGATTGCGTCCGTCTTGTTTGGAAGTTGCCACAACCCCTACGCGTTTGGCTAATTGTTCAATGCCTTTGAATGCCGCAATCAATTCGTCCAACATCACGGTTAAAGGCAAAAAGTCGTTACCATTCAATTCAGGCTGCTTTTGCATACTTTCGATTTTATCTTCAAAAGCGGTTGCTAACAGCACAAAACTGTTCAATCTTAATGCGGACGATTCGCCTTTAATGCTGTGAATTTCACGATAAATATCACGCAATTTGGCTTTAAGGATTTCCTGACCGTGTCCTGATTGTGCTTTCAAAATGGCGTTGATTCTGTCCATACATTGACGCACAGAAGATAAGAAACTGCTCACCAAATCGGGTTCGATATTCAAAACGGAAGTGAGTGTTTCCATTTGCAAATCGTTTTGTTCGCGTTCTTGCGCCAAGCGTTCTTCCAAACGCACGGCAGCGGTAATGTCGGAGACGGAAACCAAAATGCGGGCAATGTCGTCCCCTTCATACACGCGTGAAAATTGAAAATCCAAAAAGCGTTCTTGCTTAAAGCCGTTCATATCATCAACTTCCACCGAAATGCGGTGCAAGGGATTTAAGTCGGTGATGAGTTTGGGCTTAATGCGTTTGTTAAATAACTGGGCAATAAAACCACGCGTGGTTTCCACATCTTTTTGCGACACAATGCTTTCTAACACTGTGCCTAAATCTTTGCCGCCCACGCCGCGTTGTCCGATAATGTTTTCCAAAGCAGCAGAATATTGCGAACCGATTTTCAAATCTTTATCGACCAAGAACAAGCCGTCTTTCACGGTTTGCAAAATTTCACGGGTTTCACGGCGAGCGTCTTTACTTTCGCTATCAAACACTTGCAGACGGCGTGCAAAGAAGAAGATAAAGATAATCCAGTAAGCCAAAAGCACCGCCACACCGCCGATTTGAATGGTTTTCATCATTTTCATGCGTTGTATGGTGCGGTTGGTAATGCGATCCGTTAAAGCATTCACTGCGGTGTAAATGGTGTTGTTGGCATTTTGGGCTTCTTCGGTTACTGCGTCTAACAAGGAAGTATTCACGCTAATATCGCGTGCCGACATTAAGTAAGTACGCAATTTTTGTTCGTAAGTACCCCACTCGCGTTGTGCGGCAGACAGCACTTCTAATTCCTTGCCTGTTAAGGGTTCTACTTCGGTTGTGGCACCATCAACCGATTTAATTTGACCGCCATAAGCAAAGGAATGCAAATTTTGTTCAAACAATTTAACATTTTGTTCCAAGCGTTTGATTGTTTCTTCAATATGCGGTGCGTGTGGGTCTTCGTTAATCACCAAACGCAGGCTGAATAAATCGCGTGTGATGTTTTGAATAGAATCACGCATTGAAGAAGACACATTGATCGCCACAGCATTTCTTGCCATTTCGCCCGATAGGTAAAAATTCATACCCAACACGCCTGCAACCAACAGAATAAACACGGTAATGGAAATCACCAAGCCACGATAACGGGCTTCGCCTTGTTTTTTGGGTGAGCGAACGGCTGTCTTTTTGGGGGAAGTTTTCTTTTCACCGCCGCCACGCATGGAGATTTTAGGTAGTTTTATGTCCATTTTTCCGCACTCCTATCATTACCAAGTGGGGTCAGAATCGAACCATTTGCGGTATAGTTTGCGATAAGTGCCGTCTGTAAGCACTTTACCTAAACCGCTGTTGATTTTTTGTCGCAATTCTTTGCGTCCTTTACGAACCGCAAAGGCGTATTGTTCCCCTCGTTTGAGTTTTAACGGAATAACTTTTAAACCCAATTCTTTGCGTTTTTGATAATACAAGGCAAGCGGCATATCCAATAGCATTGCGTCCGCTTCGCCTGTGGCTAACGCACGAATGCCTGAATAAACCGTAGGCACAGAAGTGGTTTCCCACGGCACAACCGTGCCTTCGGAAACTTGTATATGGGCATCAACTTTGGCATTGCTGTTGTTGGCTAATAAAATTAAGGCAGCATTGGCAATTTCTTGTGCGGTTGTCCCCTCTTGCACCAACAGGCGTTTGCCCACTAAATCGGGAATAGAATTGATTTGACTGTCGTCTTCTTTTACCAATAAAACATAGCCGACTGTCATATAAAATTGTGTGAAATCCACTTGATTTTTCATATCATCGGTAACGGTTAAGCCGCTGCCGATAATATCTGCCGAACCCTCATCTAATGCCCTAACCAAGCCACTTAATGCTTGCGGGCGGGTTTTGATTTCAAAGTTTTCGCGTTTGCCAATTTCGGTAAGCAAATCCACTTCAAAACCAATTAAATTATTGCCCACTTCATCGCGTGCGGTCAAAGGCATTTTGGACGGTTCTGCCATAAAGGTATAGACTTTGTCCGAAGTGTAATTATTCGGACGAATTAAATTTTCGACATTGTCAGGCATCGCTTCGGAATATTGATTATCCGAACACGCCGTAAAAAACAATGGCAAAGCCAACAGTCCTGCTAATAAGAAATGTTTTGTTTTCAGTTTCATAGTGAAATTTCCACAAATATTTATTTCCTGTCTTGATGCGTACTTCTCTTCGTTGTGAAGAAATTTCTTATGTAAATTGCTGAAAATGCCTTACATTATATCACCGTCTGACAGAAAAAAACGCTTTTAACATATTTTGTGCTTCTTTTTCGCACACCCCGCTTAAAACAGCCGTATGATGATTAAATTTTTTATCTGCAAAAATATTAGCGAGACTCCCTGCAACCCCTGTTTTGGGTTCATACGCCGCAAAAATCAGGCGGCGAATGCGTGCGTGTAGTATTGCCCCTGCACACATTAAACACGGTTCAAGCGTAATATATATATCACAATCGCACAGCCTTGATTTTCCACAAACTTTTGCGGCTATCGTTAAAGCATTAAGTTCCGCATGATGAAAAGCAATGCCGTCTTTTTCCGCTGTATTATGGGCTTGGGCAATCACTTTATCTTGACACACCACAACCGCTCCCACAGGTACTTCGTCTTGTTGTGCCGCTTTTTGGGCTTCTGTCAATGCGATGCTCATAAAGTGTTGCATTTTTGCAACAGACGGAAAAATCGCCACAGGAAGGTGTGCTTTCAGGCAGCCTGAAAGTTGTTGTTTGCGTGCGTCATCAATTTCTCCCAAAGAAACGCCACGAGCAAAAGCGTCCAAACGCCACAACACTGACTTGGTCGGCGTTAAACCCAATTCTTTGAGCAATAAAAATACTTTCACCACACCAGTGGCAGCAATATCCTGCGGTGTGGTTAAATTTAATTGATTTAAGGCGTTTTGTATGTTTGGGGATAAATAATTCATTGTTTTTCCAATGTTTTCAGGCAGCCTGAAATTGCTCATTACTAATTACTCATTACTAATTGCTAATTGCTTTAAGGCTGCCTGAAAACACAAACGCAGATAATGGTTTTACATCAAAACCATTATCTGCGAATAAACTTCAAACACCCAAGCGTATTACGATTTACGCAAGCAAATCACGATATAAGCGGTGTGTTCTTTCCAGTCAATCGGAATGACGAAAGAACGGGAATCGCGTGGCAAGTGAATTTCGTCTGGAATGCCTTTGATGATAAATGGCACAGAAATGTTAAATTCAGGACCATATTCACTGCGTGCATTGCCTGAAATGGTGTTTGCCACTTCGCCTACCAAGTCCATTTGGTTATCCAAAGATTGGTCAGGTTCTTCAATCGTTTGCAATAAATGAATCAAAAGATCGCCAGGTGCGGTGAAATAAACACAGCCTGTAATCGGGCCTGTAATGCCAATCACACCTGTAATATCGCAGGCAGGCGGATTGGTGTTTTCGCACAAGTAAGGCGTGCCGACATCAATTTCGTATTTATTTACTTGCGTAAAGTAGTTATTGACACCGTCAATAAACACTTGCAACCGTTTTTCTTTCATTGTGTTTTCTCCAAAACATGGGATTGTCGGAAATTGAAACTACTATAACTTTTTGATTTTTAATGTTATAAAAATCATTTGTTTTTTTTCGCTTGTGGTGTGTGGTGTTTTTTTATAACGAAGTGTGCATTGTACCTGAAATATTGCGGTTTGTTTGAATTTTTATATTTCAGGTTGCCTTGGGTTGCACCAACTTCGGCACAGGCAATCTATCCAAGCGTTCCAAAATGCCTGTAATCGACTTGGGCTTGGCAAATAACAAGGACATAATCAGCATGCGTACATCTTCTTCTTTACGAATATCCACTTCAAAAACTTGCATATCGGGATAGCGTTCATGCACGGCTTTTTCGTAATCTTCAAGTTTCAGATTGTGCGGAGCGGGCGAATCGAACTTGTTAATGCCGACCACGCAAGGCACATTTTTGAGAAATTTATCGAATTTACCCAAGTAAAAATTCATTCTTTCAATCGGGTCAGCCGCCAAGTGATCAACCAAAACCACAATGCCATGAGCCCCTTCGCCCAAAATATCCCACATAAAATCAAAGCGTTCCTGACCTGGCGTGCCATATAAATGCACACGCGTTTCTTCGTCCAAAGTAACCAAACCATAGTCCATCGCAACTGTGGTGTTTTCTTTAATGGCAGTAACTTCGGATTCGGTGGCTTTGACTTCGGTCATCACAGGCTCAACCTCGCTATATGTATGAATAGCGGTGGTTTTGCCACACCCCATAGGGCCTGTAAAAACGATTTTATGGTCGAACATTATTCGGCTTTTCTACTTAATTGAATACTCACAGCCTGCAAGTTTAACAAAAAAATATCATTATGTCATTGCTTACATTGATTTTAGCGTGTTTTTTAGTTGTTTTAACCAGTTTTGACAACAGTTTTCAATAATTTCAAAGCATTCTTCAAAATTACCCGAATACCAAGGGTCAGGAACAAAATCAAAATTTTCAGAAAAATCAGTGAGTTTAAAAATGCGTTGCGGATTGCGTCCTAATCGACTTTCCACATCTCGTAAATTATTGTCGTCCATCACCGCAATATAATCGTATTGCGATAAAGCGTTTTCAGGCAGCCTACTGCTGACAAAAGGCTGTGGGTTAATGTGATGCTCACGCAACAACCTTTGCGTGCCTTGGTGCATATATTCCCCGTCATGCCAACCCGAAGTGCCACAACTGGCTGTGGCAATTTTGTCGGATAAATGGGCTTTGGCAATTAAATCCCGCATCACAAATTCCGCCATAGGCGAGCGACAAATATTGCCCAAACAAACAAATAATAAATTGATTTTTTTCATATCGTACTCTTTTTAAGGCTGCCTAAAATTTATTCTAACACATACCGTAAAAATATATTTTCTTTTCATTATTATGATTCTCTTATATTAAGCAATATATATATATATATATCAATGACTTATAAAAATATTGCTGATATTTATAACATAGTTTTATTTAATTATTTTATTTGATTTTATTAAATATTGTGTTATTATATTGCAGTGCCATATTTTTAAATGGTATCGGTGTGTCGATATTTCAAGCAATATTGACATTTCATTTGACCTTTTGAGGAATACAAAATGAAGACTTGGAAAATGTTGGGCGTAAGTGCCACTGTGGGTGTTGTTTTGGCTTTGTCAGGCTGTGGCGATAAGCAAGCAACAAGTGCCAAACAGGAAGCAAAAGCCAAAGAACAATTAGTGCTTGGTTTCTCTCACTGTTGCGAACGCGGTCAAATTCGCACAATGGACGCAGTGGAAGATGTAATCCGCCAAGAAGCCGAAAAAGCAGGCGTGAAAATGTTGTTTGAAACTGCCGAAGAAACCAAACATATCGTCAAAGACGAAAACGGTAAAGATAAGGAAATGGACGATTATTACGACTTGCAACCCGTCCAAATGAAAAAACTGATTGACGCAGGTGCCAAAGCGATTGTTCTGATTACCGTGCAAGGTAAGGAAGAAGAAAAAATGCAAGAAAAAATGTTGGCATACGCCAAAGAAAAAGGTGTTCCAGTGGTTGCCGTGCGTCGTCCTTTGAAGAAAAGCATTCATAGCCGCTTTGATAATGCGTTTTCCGTGGGTTCTTCTCCCGAAGCCGTGCCTGCATTGCAAAGCAAAATGATTGTAGAACAATGGAAAAAACATACCGAATGGGATAAAAATGGCGATGGCAAAATTCAATTCGGTTTGATTCGCGGTAAAGAGGGTTCTGCAAACGACAACTTGCGTAAAACTGTGCCGAATAGAATTATCAGTGCAGGCATTGAAGTACAACGCATTGATGAGGGCATTGCTAACTGGAACCGTGAAGAAGGTAAAGCCTTGGTTGATGGCTGGATTAAATCGGGCAAGATTGACCAAATGGAAATCATCATCAGTGGCTCGGACGATATGGCGTTGGGTGCGTTAGACGCATTACGCGAAGCCAAAAAACCTGTTCCGCCGATTTTCGGCTTTAACGCTGTGAAAGAAGCACAAGAAGCCATTAAAACAGGTGAATTTGGCGGCTCTCTGTTGCGTGATTTCACTGGACGCGGCAAAATGGCATACAAAGTGGCAGAAAACTTGGCTTTGGGTAAAAGCCCGATTGATGGTATTGACGCTGAATTAGAAGGCGGCACAACCATTAACTTGCCTTACGACATTGTTACCCAAGACAATGTGGATCAATTTTTAAGCAAATAATGCTTGCTTGTTGATTGACGAAAACGGCAGTTTGATACTGCCGTTTTTTATTAAGAAGATTTTTCAGGCTGCCTGAAAATATATAGTCAATTCACAGCAAAATCATGCAGCGTTGGTTCGCCTTGCCGTATTATTTATACTGTCTGCGGCGAACCGCCTTGCCTGCTTTTGCTGTGAACCGACTATATAATACAAATAAAAAACCGAATTTCCATAAACAGAAATTCGGTTTTTAATAATTCAAGCCAATTACGCCAAAGCGGTTTTGGCTTTTTCAACTAATTGTGCAAAGGCGTTTTTATCGAATACGGCAATATCAGACAACACTTTGCGGTCGATTTCGACTGCGGCTTTTTTCAAGCCGTTCATAAATTTGCTGTATGACAAACCGTATTGGCGTGCGGCAGCGTTAATGCGAGCAATCCACAAACGGCGGAATTGGCGTTTGCGTTGGCGGCGGTCGCGATAGGCGTATTGACCTGCTTTCATCACCGCTTGTTTCGCTACACGGTACACATTTTTACGGCGACCGCGATAACCTTTTGCTAATGCAAGAACTTTTTTATGGCGTGCTCTTGCGGTTACACCTCTTTTTACGCGTGGCATATCTTAACTCCTTTATGCATAAGGCAACATTTTGTTAATGGAAGCCATATCGCGTTCATTGACCATTGTGGTGCCGCGTAATTGGCGTTTGGTTTTGGTGGTTTTTTTGGTCAGAATGTGGCGTTTGAACGCAAAACTGCGTTTCACGCCGCCATTACCAAGTGCTTTGAAGCGTTTCTTCGCACTGGATTTGGTTTTCATTTTAGGCATTTTGTTATGTCCTATTTGTTTGTTTTAAAATTTGGCAATCAGGTGATTTATATTAAAATACAAATACTTGCAAAACCCATTGCCACTCTTTTGTTAATAACGGTTAAACGGCTTGTTTAACCGTTAAAAATTATTCGTCAGCACCTGTGTAAGGGCGAACGCTTACGGTTTGGCGTTTTAATGCACCTTTGACGCTAAATTCAACATAGCCATCAACTTTGGCAAACAAGGTGTGGTCTTTGCCCATACCGACATTTTCACCTGCGTGAAAACGCGTACCGCGTTGGCGAACGATGATGGAACCTGCGGGAATTAACTCGTTGCCGTAGGCTTTAACGCCCAAGCGTTTAGCTTCGGAATCGCGTCCGTTTTTAGAACTACCGCCTGCTTTTTTACTTGCCATAATTTATACTCCTAAAATTTAAGCAATCGCATCGATACGAATTTCGGTGAAATTCTGGCGATGTCCTTGTCGTTTTTGATAGTGTTTGCGACGACGCATTTTGAAAATGCGAATTTTCTCGCCACGACCATGAGCCACAACTGTGGCGGTAACTTTGGCACCTGCAACCAACGGCGTGCCAACCTGAACCGCATCACCGTCAGCAATCATCAAAACTTCGGAAAGTTCGATTGTGCTGTCGATGTCTGCTGGTATCTGTTCTACTTTCAATTTGTCGCCGACAGAAACTTTATACTGTTTTCCGCCAGTTTTTATGACCGCATACATAGACATTTACTCCTAAAAAAATTTAACGCACCATTGCGTTAAACACGAAAGGGGCACATTTTCCAACATTTTCAATTTTTCGTCAAGTGTTTATTGTTCTTTCAGGCTGCCTGAAACTTTTTATCCACAAGGGTTTAACCGTTAATTCGTTAAAATTGCCGATTATTTATAAATCAATCACTTTTTATTTAAAGTGTTATAATGCGAGCATTCACACATTTTAAGCGGTTCAAACATTAAGGATTTACATTATGTTAAGCAAAAAACAACACGGCTTTACACTGACAGAACTGATGATTGTGGTTGCTGTTTTGGCAATTTTGGCAGGCATTGCCATTCCGTCTTTTTCGCATTTTACCAAAAAAGCCCAGTTGCGTAAGGCTCAATCTGCCTTGTTGGAAAACGCACATGCTTTGGAACAAGTTTATGCACAAAATAAGAAGTTTGCCAATAATGGCACGGGCATTTTGGCTGATGACAGTACAGTGGGTGTGGGCAATAATGCACGCCTATTCAAAGAAGTACCTGGTAATAAGTTTGAAATTACCACCGTATACACTGGAACAGATAAATACGAAATGACCGCCAATCCCATAGGTTCTTGGGCAGGTCGTGAAAAACGCTATTTAACTTTGGATAACACAGGCAATCTTGTGTGTTACGACACCAAAACAAGTGCAGTCTGCAAAAATTTCTAATCCAATGCTCCTTATTTTCAATAAGCGGTTTTTTGCTTGAAAACCGCTTTTTTGTTTTATTGTATGTATAATACTGCCTTTTTGTTCAGGCAGCCTGAAAGATATTAAACAATGACTTCCATTTCCGAAAATGTCCAACAACGCCGCACATTTGCGATTATTTCTCATCCTGACGCAGGTAAAACCACGCTCACTGAAAAACTGTTGTTATTTTCAGGAGCGATTTTGAGTGCTGGCACGGTTAAGGGCAAAAAAACAGGCAAGTTTGCCACCAGCGACTGGATGGAAATTGAAAAACAACGCGGCATTTCGGTTGCGTCTTCCGTTATGCAATTTGAATATAAAAATCATACCGTTAATTTGCTGGACACACCAGGACACCAAGACTTTTCCGAAGACACTTATCGTGTGCTAACCGCTGTTGATAGTGCGTTAATGGTGATTGACGCAGCCAAAGGCGTGGAAGAGCAAACCATTAAATTGCTGAATGTGTGCCGACTTCGCAATACGCCGATTATCACATTTATGAATAAATACGACCGCGAAGTGCGTGATTCTTTGGAATTGTTGGACGAAGTGGAGAATATTCTCAAAATCCGCTGTGCCCCAATTACTTGGCCCATTGGTATGGGCAAAAATTTTCGTGGCGTGTATCACTTATTGAATAACGAAATTTATCTGTTTGACGCAGGCGGCGAAAAATTACCGAATGAATTTGAAATTATCAAGGGTTTAGATAATCCACGCTTGGACGAATTGTTTCCGTTAGAAATCAATCAGTTGCGTTCTGAAATTGAGTTGGTTCAGGCAGCCTCCAATGCGTTTGATTTGGACGAATTTCTTTCAGGCAGCCTAACCCCTGTATTTTTCGGTTCAGCGATTAACAATTTTGGTATCCAAGAAATTTTAAATGCCATGATAGACTGGTCGCCTGCCCCACAACCACGAGACGCCAGTGTGCGAATTGTGCAACCAGATGAAGAAAAATTTTCGGGTTTTGTGTTTAAAATTCAAGCGAATATGGACCCAAAACACCGCGACCGCATTGCCTTTTTGCGAGTGTGTTCGGGCAAATTTGAACGCTCGATGAAAGTGAAACATTTGCGGCTTAATCGAGAAATCGCTGCCAACGCTGCCGTAACCTTTATGTCGCACGAACGCGAGCTTGCCGAAGTGGCATACGCAGGCGATATTATCGGCTTGCCCAATCACGGCAATATTCAAATCGGCGACAGTTTCAGTGAAGGCGAAATGCTGCAATTTACAGGCATTCCGTTTTTTGCCCCCGAATTATTCCGTGCTGTTCGCATAAAAAATCCATTAAAACTCAAACAGTTACAAAAAGGATTACAACAATTAGGCGAAGAAGGTGCAGTGCAAGTATTCCGCCCCCATTCAGGTGCAGACTTAATTTTAGGAGCGGTTGGCGTTCTGCAATTTGAAGTGGTAACCGCACGCTTGGCAGCAGAATACGGCGTAGAAGCCGTGTTTGACAATGTCGCCGTACAAACTGCTCGCTGGGTCTCCTGCGATGACAAGAAAAAGTTAGCTGACTTTGAAAAAGCCAACGCCATGAACTTGGCAACAGATGCAGGCGGTAATTTAACTTATCTCGCCCCCAATCGTGTGAATTTACAACTCGCCCAAGAACGCTGGAAAGAAATCGAATTTCACGAAACACGCGAACATGCGGTTAAGTTAAGTTAAATTTTCAGGCAGCCTGAAACAAAATGAATAAACAATTTTATTTTCCCACATACCAACAAATGTATATTGACGAAAGACGCAAATTAAAACGCTTTCGCCAGTATATTCGTTATTCTTTTACTACGCTTTATTGTCATAAAGAAATAAAACAATTTGAAGATTACATTAACCAAAATCCTAAATTTATTCCTTTATTTTCGTCTTATTATTATCGTGTTAATGCTCTATTATATAAATATTGCGATAACCGTTTTAATAAACAACAACGATTAAATGCAATTTGTCAAACTTTAACGCTTGTTTCACAATTTTTGGGAAAAAATAATATTGATTTATTATTGGAAAAACAAAAAATACGGCTCTTCCAATGCACTGATGAAATTGCTTTATATTTAAATATCACCCCATTAGACCCATTGGAAGGCTTTTTTTCGATCAATTTACAAAAAGGCAATGAGCGGCTTTATGACGCTTCTTTTGCCTTGTTTGAACCCAATCAATTATTGATTGCCAGTATTCAAGGAAAAAAAGGAGATACCGCCGCAGAAGAAATTAAATGGGCAACCAAACAATTACACGGCATTCGCCCTGCGTTTTTATTGGTTTATATTTTCAAAATGCTGTGTGAAATAAAACAATTTCAATTATTAGGCATTCCTAAAAAACACCAAGCAAAATATCGTTTTAATGATTCTTCACGACTTTTGTTTGATTATGACGCATTTTGGGCAGAAAATGGCGGTGCGTTAAAACAAAACTATTGGTATATTCCCAATATCATCGAAAGAAAATCAATGGACGATATTCCGTCTAAAAAGCGTTCTATGTATAAAAAACGCTATGAAATGTTAGATAATATCAAGCAATCTTTAACCCAATTATTTCAGGTAGCCTGAAAAAGGAAAACATTATGCAACTTTCTGAATTACAAGAAAAAATCGCACAAATTGTGCCGTGTGAGCATTTACGCGTGAAAGGTGATGGGCGGCATTTTTTTGTGGAAGTGGTCTCCACTGCCTTTAACGGCAAAACGCGTTTGGCAAGACACCGTTTAATTAAGGACGGTTTGAAGCCTTTAATGGCAAGCGATGAATTGCATGCTTTGTCCATTACCGCCGCACAAACGCCTGACGAATGGCAACAACGCTCGGATAATATGGCAAAACCTGCCTTTCGCTGTCATCACGGTCATTCGCACAAATAACAAAAATGCCTTGAAAAACAAGGCATTTTTATTTTTCAGGCAGCCTGAAAAAACAATTTAATACACAAAACACGCTTTTTTATCTCGTTTGCTGTGATTTTCTTTCATTTGAATATCAATCACCAACCAGTTTTCACGATATTGAACAGTCAAGCAATCGCCTTGTTGTATTTCTTCGTTTTTAGGGGCTGGAACGGCAAATGGAGCATAGTTCTCCCCTACCTTGCGTCCATTAGAAAAAAGCAATTGATAACTGGGATATTTCGGATAATACGCCAGCACAGTGGCTCTTGTTGTTTGAAAATCATCAGACAATGTTTTTAAATGTAATACGCCAACAATATAAGAAAGAAAAAACAATAACATAATTTCCACTGCCAGAGTCATCATAAAATCGTATATGCGTTCTTTTTTTAACCAATAGTCAAAAATAATTTCTGATAATTTAAGCAAAAAACCACAGAAAATAGCAATAAGCATAATATCCGAGTTAATATGTTTAAACTTATAAGGACTACACCAACATAAATACACACCCCAAGAAAAAATCACCAAAATACTGATTGCAACACATATTCTAATGATTTTTTCTTTTCGACTAAATTTATGCCAATCCCACGACATTGCACTCTCCAATTACAAATTAACGATTAAAATATTTTTTCAGGCTGCCTGAAAAAAACTCGAAGCGTTACTGAAAACAGCCGTCAAGCCTGACAAGGCTTGACTTAATCACTGCTCACTTCTAACTGCTCACTGTATCACGGCTCTCCCGTCATCGGGCTAATGGTTAAAATTTCGTAGCCTGTATCGGTAACCAACACTTCGTGTTCCCATTGTGCGGACAGGCTACGGTCTTTGGTTTGCACCGTCCAGCCGTCTGCGGCGATTTTAATGTGGCGTTTGCCCTGATTGATCATCGGTTCAATGGTAAAAATCATACCAGGTTTCAGTTCTGCCCCAGTGCCTTTTTGACCGTAGTGCAACACCTGCGGCTCTTCGTGAAAACGCCGCCCCACACCGTGTCCGCAAAATTCCTGCACCACAGAATAGCCATTATTTTCAGCGTGTTTGGCAATCGCATAGCCTATATCACCAAAAAACGCACCAGGTTTCACCTTTTCAATGCCTATCATCATACATTCGTGGGTGATTTTGATTAAGCGTTGTGCAATCGGCGACACTTCGCCCACGCAAAACATACGGCTACTGTCGCCGTGAAAACCGTCTTTAATCACGGTTACATCAATATTCAAAATATCGCCATTTTTCAAAGGCTTATTATCAGGAATACCATGACACACCACGCTGTTTAAGGAAGTGCAAATCGACTTGGGATACGGCGGATTGCCATAGCCCAAAGGAGCAGGAATACAGCCCTGCACTTGGGTTTGATAGTCGTGGCACAGCGTGTTAAGTTCATCGGTTGTTGTGCCTGCTTTGACAAATGGCGTAATATAGTCTAACAATTCCGCCGCTAACCGCCCTGCAATACGCATTTTTTCAATTTCGTCTTGCGTTTTAATGATAATTGCCATAATTTTTTCCTATTAAAAAGCTTCAGGCTGCCTGAAAATTATTTTATTGACAAACAATCTTTTTTATTATCAATATTCAATTTTTCTTTAAATTTAACACGAACAGTAAATATATTTTTGCTTGCAGCAATTTTAATACAATTACCTTCTTCAAAATCATCTTTTTTTGACATAAAATGTAAAACAACTTGTTTTCCATTAGAAAAAAGTATGCGATATTCATAAGTATTTTTCCAATGCATAGAACTACGGTAGCCATAGTCTGGTTTATGAATTTTCATATAATTAACATAGGCATTTTGTATTTTATTATTATGGTCAAATATAGAAATAATGCCGCCTAATACTAAAAATAAAGCAAAAAAATAAAAATAAATAAATATAGAAAGAAATAATACAGCAATCATTCCATAACGAAAATTATGCCTGTCATAGATAAAAAAACAAATCAATATATATATGATAAATAAAATTGTGAAAATATATAATGAAAAAGTATATTTTAAGTTATGTGTATATCCTATTTGCAAAAAAACAACGCCATTAAACACAGGGGAAGATAAGACTTAAAAAATATCATCATTATTTTATAAAAAAGAGAACCTTTTTTAAAAAACATAAATTCTGGCTGTTTTTTCATTTTTCTTCCATAAAACTTTTTCAGACTGCCTTAAAAACCCAACAATTTTTGCAAGGCGATTGTAACATTTTCTTCTCTCATCAAACTTTCGCCCACTAAAAATGTATAAACACCATTTTTTTGCATAGCAACAATATCCGCATAATTTTGAATACCGCTTTCGCACACCACAGTTTTATTTTTGAGTAGCGGCAATAAACGCAGCGTTTGTGCAGTATCCACTTGAAATGTACGCAAATTGCGGTTATTCACGCCAAACAAGGGCGAAGTTAAGTGTTGGCATTTTTGCCATTCATCTTCATCGTGCAATTCAATTAACGCGGTCATTTGCAATTCGTGAGCAATGCTTTCAAAATCGAGCAATTGAGTGGCAGTGAGTGATGCGGCAATCAGCAGCACTGCGTCCGCACCGTTTGCTCGTGCTTGATAAATTTGGTATTCATCAACCACAAAATCCTTACGCAAAATGGGCAAATCGCACGCCGCTTTTGCCTGTTGTAAATATTTCAGGCTGCCTGAAAAATATTTTTCATCGGTTAAAACCGACAAACACGCCGCCCCGCCCTGTTCATACGCCTTTGCTAATGCGGGCGGATTAAAATCCGCACGAATTAAGCCTTTGGACGGACTGGCTTTTTTAATTTCCGCAATCACCGCCGCTTGATTGTGTGCATGTTTAGCGTGCAAGGCTGCCAAAAAATCGCGTGGATTTTCACGGTCTTGGGCTTGCAATTTTATATCCGCCAAAGAAATGTGTTTTTTGGCAAACGCCACTTCTTCAAATTTTGTTTGATTGATTTTATTCAAAATATCGGTCATTTTGTTTTCTCTATATTATATTTCAGGCTACCTGAAAATTATTGATTATACAAATAATCACGGTGTCTATCTAATATTTTTATTGTAATAAAAATACTAATAGCAATAATCATAAAAGTTTCTATATCTAAAACCCATTGTTTATTTTTAACATACATATATGTGAAAATATAAAATAAGAAATCCAAATTAAAATCAATATTAAAATATTTTGTCGTAAAAAATAATGTACCAAATATTAAAATAACTTGTTGTATTACAAGAACAACAAAAGCACTTACTAATGAATATATATATTTATTTTTAACTTTTTTAATATATCGTTCATTATATGTAAAGAAAATAGCACCAACAATAAATGAAAATAGAAATATTACAATAAAAATGGGAATAAAATATATTATGTGTATTTCTTTTCCACTAAAAAACATATTGATTACACCTACAATACAACACAATAAACTATTTAACAATGAAAACCAAAATGCACCTAATAAAATATGTCTTATTTTCTGTCCTTTTGTTAGTTGATAATTATTATTTTCAGGCTGCCTAAAATCTGTGGATTTTGGCGGTGAATATGGGTTTTCGTCTGTTAAATTATCTCGGTTTTGTTGCATTTTTTCGCTTTCTTTAAATATAAAGGTTTATCAAAATATTTCAGGCTGCCTGAAAATTAAAAATTCACTCTCCGTAGCAAGGAGATTGCTACGCCTAACTTCGTTAGGCTCGCAATGACAAATCCCCCGCACGGGAAGTGCTTTCAGGCTGCCTGAAAACAATTTATTTTTTTATTGCCACACGGATTCGGAAAACCTAACGGTTTTCCTTTTTAAATTGTATTCTAAATTTTAAAGATTTTGCGTGAGCAAAATCGAATCCGTGTGGCAATTTTAAAAAACATAAAATAATAAGTTATTTTTCAGGCTGCCTGAAAATGCTATCACGGTGTTATCGTTATCAAAGCCCTACTCTTCCACAGGCGGCTCGTTTGCCACTTGTGCCAACAGTTTATCTACTGTTCTTGCTTGCTCTTCGGCGGTGTCGTAGATAAACGAGAGTTCGGGCGTGCGAAACAGGGTGATTTTGTGCGACAAGGCGTGTCGCAAACGCCCTTTTGCTGCGTCAAAAGCGTGCTGTGCGTCCGCTTGTTTGCTGTTATCTAATACGGTGTAATACACTTTTGCCCAACTGTAATCGCGGGCAATTTGTGCGTCTGTTAGCGTAAAAATGCCAAAACGAGGGTCTTTTAAGGCTTGAATTTCAGACGACAATTCGCGTAACAGTTGTTCTTTTATGCGGTCTTGACGGTGAAATGATGAATTATGTCGGCTCATTTTTTTGCTCCTAATCGTTTTTGGTTAAGGGGCAAGGATAACATAAATACAATGAGCAATGAGTAATTAGCAGTGAGCAGTTGTTTCGTCAATCCTACGGATTGATGACGGATATTTTTTAGATAACGCTTCGATTTTTCTTTCAGGCAGCCTGAAAATTAGTTCAATAAACAAAGTGAAGTTAAAATATTATCAAAGCATTATCTAATTAAATAATCCGTTTTGCCGCAAGGCAAAACGAAACAACTGCTCACTGATTTTCAGGCTGCCTGAAACGCAGTTCAATAAACAAAGTGAAGTTAAAATATTATCGAAGCGTTATCTAATTAAATAATCCATTTTACCGCAAGGCAAAACGAAACAACTGCTCACTGCTCACTGATTTTCAGGCTGCCTGAAAAAGTGGAAATATGCTATAATCCACAAGTCTTTACTAATCAATTTTCAACCTTTTTAGAAAACACATAAAATGACCGACATTCAACAAAATCCGCAACAAAATCAAAGCAATGACAATTACGATGCGTCCAGCATTACCGTTTTGGAAGGTTTGGAAGCCGTTCGCAAACGACCTGGTATGTATATCGGCGATACGCAAGACGGCTCTGGGCTTCATCATATGGTGTTTGAAGTTTTGGATAACGCCATTGATGAGGCTTTGGCTGGGCATTGTAACAAAATTTCCGTTACCGTTTATGCGGACAATTCGGTGTCGGTTGAAGACAATGGGCGTGGCATTCCGACCGATATTCACCCCAAAGAAAACCGCTCGGCGGCGGAAGTGATTATGACGGTGCTGCATGCTGGCGGTAAGTTTGATAACAACAGTTATAAAATTTCAGGCGGCTTGCACGGCGTGGGCGTGTCTGTGGTGAATGCTCTGTCGGACTGGCTGAAATTGAATATTTACCGCAATGGCAAAGAGTATTTTGTTGAGTTTAGAAATGGCGTTGCCGTTGCTCCGTTAGAAGAAATCGGCACCACCGACAAACAAGGCACCAAAGTAACCTTTATGGCTTCAACCGACACTTTCGGTGCGATTGAATATCATTTTGATGTGTTGGCAAAACGCATTCGTGAGTTGTCGTTTTTGAATAACGGTGTGGATATTGAGTTACTCGACAAACGAGACGGCAAACACGAAAGTTTTGCACTCGCAGGCGGCGTGGCTGGTTTTGTGAAGTTTATGAATCGCAATAAAACCACGCTGCATGAAAAAGTGTTTTATGTGTCAGGCGAAAAAGACGGTATGGGCGTGGAATGTGCGATGCAGTGGAATAATTCCTACCAAGAAACCGTGCAGTGTTTTACGAATAACATTCCGCAACGAGACGGCGGCACGCATTTAACCGCCTTGCGTCAGGCGATGACACGCACCCTGAATAATTATATTGAATCCAACGACATTGCCAAAAAAGCCAAAATCGAAACCGCAGGCGATGATATGCGTGAAGGCTTAACCTGCATTTTGTCGGTGAAAATGCCTGATCCTAAATTTTCTTCGCAAACCAAAGATAAACTCGTTTCCAGCGAAATTACGCCTGTGATTAGCGAAATTTTGTCGAATGCTTTGCATGAATTTTTGGAAGAAAATCCAGCGGACGCAAAAATCATTTGTGACAAAATTGTGGAAGCGGCGAGAGCCAGAGAAGCCGCTCGCAAAGCCCGTGATATTACACGCCGCAAAGGCATTATGGACGGATTAGGCTTACCTGGAAAACTCGCCGACTGCCAAGAAAAAGACCCTGCCTTGTGCGAATTATATTTAGTCGAAGGGGATTCGGCAGGCGGTTCTGCCAAACAAGGACGCGACCGCAAATTTCAGGCGATTTTGCCTTTGCGTGGCAAAATTTTGAATGTCGAAAAAGCACGCTTTGAAAGAATGCTTGCCAGTCAAGAAGTGGCAACGCTGATTACCGCATTAGGTTGTGGCATTGGCGGCGAAGAATATAAACCTGAAAAACTGCGTTATCACCGCATTATCATTATGACCGATGCCGATGTCGATGGCGCGCACATTCGCACCCTGCTTTTAACTTTCTTCTATCGCCAAATGCCTGAACTCGTTGAACGCGGACACATTTACATTGCCCAGCCGCCTTTATATAAAGCCAAATTCGGCAAAAAAGAACAATATTTAAAAGACGATAATGAACTCAATCAGTTTTTATTGTCTTTGGCGTTAGACAACGCAACAATCGTTTCAGGCAGCCTGAAAACAGACGGTGCGAAGTTAGAAATGGTAGCCAAGCAATATTTTAACGCCCAAAATGTTATCAAACGCGAAAGTCGCAGCATTGACGAAGCGGTTTTAACCGCCTTATTAAATACCACTCAAGCGATTGATTTATCAGATGAAAGTTCCGCAAACGCCGCATTGCAATTATTGCAATCAATCATCACAGACGACAAAATCGCCTTGCAAATGGTGTCTGAAAATGGGGCGTATTTAATTAAAATCACACGCTCTTTATACGGCAATCAAATGGTGTCGTATTTAACGCAAACATTCATTGAAAGCGTGGATTATCAAGTGTTGCTCAAAACCGCCGAAACGCTGGACGGCATTGTGGCAAACGGTGCGATTTTGCAAAAAGGCGACAAACAACACCCCGTGTCAAGTTTTGCAGCAGCGTTAGAAATCTTGATGAAAGACGCACAAAAAGGTATGACCATTCAACGCTACAAAGGCTTGGGCGAGATGAACGCCGAGCAGTTGTGGGAAACCACAATGAACCCCGAAGTCCGCCGCCTGCTACGCGTGCGAATTGAAGATGCAATGAACGCAGACGATATATTCGCCACACTGATGGGCGACGAAGTCGAACCCCGCCGTGCGTTTATCGAAGAAAACGCACTGTTAGCGGAGATTGATACTTAATTGTTGTATTTTGATATTTCAGGCTGCCTGAATTTTCAGGCAGCCTGAAACTTAAAAAACGCTATGTTACTGATTAAAAACTTAATTTTTTGGTTATTATTTAGCCTGCACACCCTATTCTTTTTTGTGCTTTTGCTGCTATCGGCGGTTTTGCCTGCACGGCTTCGCCACAGCATAGGAACGGTGTGGGCAAAAGGCGTGGTTGGCTTATTAAAAGGCGTTATCGGCTTAAAATACCAAATCGAAGGCTTGGAGAATATTCCCGATGAGCCGTCCATTGTCTGCTGCAAACACCAGTCGGGTTATGAAACGCTGGCACTGCAAGCCATTTTCCCAAGCCAAGTGTTTGTATTAAAAAAAGAACTTTTTTATATTCCCGTATTCGGGCAAGGCTTAATGTTGATGAGCCCGATTGCCATTGACCGCAAAAAACCCGCCAAAGCCACCAAACAAATATTAGAACAAGGCAAAAAACGCAAAGACAAAGGCTTTTGGATAACCATTTTCCCCGAAGGCACACGCATAAAACCAGGTGAAAAAGGCAAATACAAATTAGGTGCGGCACGCATGGCACGAGCCTTGCAAATGAACATGGTGCCTGTGGCAGTCAATAGCGGCTTATTTTGGCCAAAAAATTCGTTTTTAAAATATCCAGGCACGGTTACTTTTTCCATACAATCGCCGATAGCGTGGAATTTCGGTTCCGTAGAAGAAATGATGCAGCAATGCGAACAAAAAATCGAAACCGCACAAGCGAAAATTGAACAGGCAGTTCATCAACAGTGAAACAATTTTCAGGTAGCCTGAAAATAAATTTAAGATAATTTTTATTAAATAATTGAAAGTGTTACAAGGATTTCTTTTGTCAATATAAGCGATTGATTAAGTTTTCGTTAAGTTTATTGCGATAATTTACGCACTGTATTTTGTTGTATTTTCACAGACATTTGGGGAAAAAATGGGAAAAACGCTCCGTTTTCTACTTTTGATGACGGTTTTAATCACTTCTACGGCGACTTTTGCGGCGGATAAAAACAAAAAAAAGGCACGCCCTGCCCGTCCAGCCGCTGAATGCCGTTCAGACGCTTGCGAAATCACACATCAGCGAGCCATACGCATTGCTCAAAACTATGTGTATAAAGCATTCCGCGTTAAAGGGCGAGTGAGCGAAGTGGAATACAAACGCCGCTATGTTGGTCCAAATTATTACGAAGTCGAAATCAAAGACCGCAGGGGGCATGAATACGAAATCCGCATTAACGCCCGCACAGGCAAAGTGATTGGCACCAAAGTAGATTTAGATTAACGCTTGTTTTTATTGAAAAAACAAGCGTTTTTTGATTTTCAGGCAGCCTGAAAACAGTGTGCAGTGAGCAGTTAGTAGTGAGCAGTTATTTTGTTTTGCCTTGTCAGGCAAAACAGATACTTTTTGATAATGCTTCGACTTCTTTCAGGCAGCCTGAAAACAGTATTAGCCATTCATCAACCAGTACTGTACAGCGACAATGGTTTTGACATCAGCAATTTCGCCGTTTTGCAGGGCTATTTGGGCTTCGGTTTTGCTTAATTCTCGCAATTCCAACCATTCATCTTCGTCAGGTTTAAGCGTGCTGTTGCGTTGTAAGCCGTGTGCTTGGTAAAGATACAATTTTTCGTCTGAAAAACCTGCGGAAGTGTAGAATGTGTAAATTAAATCAACCGCTTCGCAAGTATAGGGCGTTTCTTCGGCGAGTTCTCGCAAGGCACATTGTTCGGGGTTTTCGCCTGCAATATCTAATTTTCCTGCTGGAATTTCCAACAGCACACGGTTACACGGATAGCGAAACTGCTCAACCAGTACAATTTTATTGTCAGGCGTAACCGCCAAAACCGCAACCGCACCTTTGTGCCGCACCACTTCACGCGTGGCGGTTTTGTCATTTGGTAACGCCACTTCGTCCAAAAAAAGTTGCACCACATGTCCGTCAAAAATGTGTTGCGATGAGATTTGTTTTTCTGGCGTAATCATTTGATTTTCCTTTATTTAATGGTTTTCAGGCTGCCTGAAATAAAAAACATTCTTTTTCATGCGAATAAATAAAACCTACGGCTTGTAAATATGCATAAATAATGGTTGTGCCGATAAATTTCATTCCTTTTTTTTGTAAATCATACGAAATTTTATCGGAAAATTCATTATGTGTTTTGCCTGTTTCATAAATAATTTCTTGCGGTAATATTGTTTTCAAAAAGGCATAAAAACTGCCGTATTCTTTTTGTATATTTTGAAATATTTTGGCATTATTAACACTTGATTTTATTTTTAATTGATTACGGATAATTCCTTGATTATTCATCAATTCTTGTATTTTATAATCATTATAGCGTGCTATTTTACCGACATTAAAATTATCAAACGCTAATCGAAAATTTTGGCGTTTATTTAACACGCATTCCCATGATAAGCCTGCCTGAAAACTTTCTAATAACAACATTTCCCATAAATAAGCATCATTAAAATTAGGCACACACCATTCTTTATCGTGGTATGCGATATATAAAGGGTTATTTGTATGACACCAAAAACAGCGTTGCATATTAAAATCTTTCTTTTGTTTTCAGGCAGCCTTTAATCATTTTGTATGACAGCAAGGTTTTCAGGCAGCCTGAATATTATTCATTCGGCAATTTGGGGTGATTGTTGTCTTTGGGCGTTACTTCGCTAAATTCGCCGTCTATAATATTGTCGTCCTGTGCGTTTTGTTGATGACCAAACGAAAAATTTTCAAATGGATTATATTGTTGATTTTCTTGATTTTTTACGCTACCGCCAAAAGGAATAAGCAAAAGCAAGCCCACTAAATCGCTGAAAAAACCAGGCAACATAAAACAGCCTGCGGCAAAGGCATAACGCATCGGATACATGGCTTGATACATCGACTTGAAACTGCCTTGATGAAAAACATTCAATGAAAACAAAGCAGTAGCAAATCCGATATAGCGAAACATCAACACGCCTATCGCAAAAAACAGAAACATTAAAACCAGCGTAGCCAAACCGCCGATGGCGGACGCAACTACAACAATCGACAGAATTTCTAAAATTAAAGCGATGAAAAAAATATATTGCATATTCAGGCTGCCTGAAAATTAAAATTCGTTCTTACTAACGCTAAAAAGATTGCGTACGCCGTGATTTTATCACGGTTAGCAATAACAGTATTTTTTTCAGGCTGCCTGAAAAGATTTGATTTTATCCCAAAACAAACACACTATTTTGCCCCGTGTTCTTCTAATAACTGTCGCATTAAACGAGACGATTGTGGTAAATGGTCAAGCACGGTGTTGCCTTTTTTGTCTTTGGCATTCACATCTGCCCCTGCGTTAATCAGCAGGCGGGCGATTTCAAGGTGATTGCCGTTGTCGCAAATGCCGCCATCATAGCAGTACATCAATATCATCAAAGGTGTTCTGCTATTTGCAGACGGCTTGCCTTGATAAGTTTCCACAGCATTCACATTTGCCCCATATTCAATCAAAAGTTGTACATTTTTAACCAAACCTTTGCGAACAGCACTAAAAATCGGAATTTTGTCATGTGAATTTAAATTCGGGTCAGCACCGTAGTCTAACAACATTTGAATAAATGCTTCATTCTCTGCACATTTAATCAACGCCCCTGATAAAGCCGTTCCCGTCAGTATATCTCCCACATTTGGGTCGGCTTGATATTCGCTCAACAGCATTTCGGCAATCTCTGTTTCGCCCTGATATATCGCACGGTGTAATGCTTTGGCTTTATTCACATCGGCACCATTATCTAACAACAATCGCATTATTTCACCGCGATAAGGAGACGCATACCAAAGCGGATAATCCCCGCCGACTTTTCTGTCTTTTGCATTCACATTTGCACCATGTTCAATCAAAAGCCGCACGCATTCTAAATTATTTTCCTTCACAGCAATATGTAATGGCGTGAGCGTTGCCTTAAATTTGCCCTGTTCAACCGCATTCACATTTGCTCCATTTGCTAACAAGCGTTTCACTTCCTTGTTATCGCCCTGCCGCACGGCGGTAAAAAGTTGCTTATCCATTTCTGATAAAATCGTGCGGGCTTCTTCGGGAATTTTGGGGAATGGATAATCTAATTTTTCATCAATCAAGCCGTTTAAGCGTTGCATAAACGCTTCGCTGCGGGGAAAAGTGTCGTCTATGGCGTTGTCATTGTGTTCGGAAAACAGAATTTTAAAATCTTGCGTTTTGGGTATTGCTTTATAAGTTTCCGTCAGACAAAAGGCAAGTAACAATTCTTCAAAGAAATTCATCACTTCTTGTTCAAATTGCTCAACGCCATTTTCTGGGTCTAATTCTTCGGCTTTGTCAGAGATTGCCAAACACTTATCGCCATCGCCAAAAATATAATGTGCTTTGCTTTGCGTGGTGTAATTCCAGTCGCCGATACCGTATCGCAGTGAAAGACAATCTTCACTATTTGGGTCATCATACAAAGCCGCTTCGTCTTCGTCTGCGTTTTTTTTGTAATATTTAATGGTGCTGGATAACGCCTTTTCAGTATTAAACGCCCACAAAATTTCGCCCACATCCTTGCTGCAATCAAAGGCAAAGGCGTAAAACTCTTTTTTGCTGTGTTTTTTCAAAAAGCGTTCCACATCTTTAACAATGGCTTGCAAAAGTTTATCCAAGCGTTGTTGTTTGTTGTCAATCAGTTCGGTCATGATAAAGTCCTTTCTGTGGGTTGATAAAGTGTTTTCAGGCTGCCTGAAAAAAACTCCTGTCATTACGAGCCATTGCGTAGCAATGGCGTAGTAATCTCCTGACTACGAAGAGCGGATTTATTTTAATTTCAGGCTGCCTGAAAACACTTTTGCATTGCTATTCTTCGTAGCCACGCCTTGCCTTACGGCAAGTCTCGCAACGACGGTAGCGTTTTTCAGGCTGCCTGAAAGATTTGAACAACTATTCTTTTGCCCCTGCGTCAAGCAGTAGTTTGACAATCTCTTCAAACCCACTATCTTCGGCAAGCCCCACTTTGGCGATACCTAATGCGGTCATATTGTTTGTGCCAGCAGTAGCGTTTGTATCCGCACCTGCGTTAAGCAACAAACGAACCATTGTGGCACCGTCAGGGTGTGCGGCAGCAAGAATAAGCGGTGTTGCTCCGCTGTTATTTGCTGCATTCACATCTGCACCTGCTGCGATTAAACTTTCCGCAATGCTAATCTGCCCGCTTAATACAGCACCTAACAATGCGGTCATATGATCATCGCGTTTTTTCGCATTGACATCTGCACCAGCGTTTAACAAAATTTTGACGACATCAATAAAACCATTGCTCGCCGCAACCATTAACGCAGGAGCAGAGTTGCCAGAAGCGGCATTCACATCTGCCCCCCTTATCCAACAGAAATTGCACCATGCCGATATGACCTTGTTGAGCGGCGGCGGCTAATGCGGCACAGCCTTCGATATTTGTGGCGTGAATATCTGCACCTTTATCCACTAACAAACGGGCTATATCTGTATGTCCCATTTGTGCCGCAATCAAGAGTGGCGTATAACCTGCTTGATTAGCCGTTTGAACACTGACACCATGTTCAAGAAACAGGCGTACCATTTCTATATTGCCATAATAAGCCGCCATAATGAGCGTGGTTGAGCCGTCAGGCAGCGTTGAATGAACATCTGCACCATTATCTATTGCTGTGCGTAAAACAGCCATATCGCCTTGTTCCATTAACTCGAAGACATTCGGCGTTTTTTTGCTTGAACCAAACAGTTTTCCAAAAAAAGACATTTGCTTATCCTTTCGTTGATACAAAAAATATTTTTCAGGCTGCCTGAAAAGATTTGATTTTATCCCAAAACAAACACACTATTTTGCCCCGTGTTCTTCTAATAACTGTCGCATTAAGCGAGACGATTGTGGCAGGTAATCCAGCACGGTGTTGCCTTTTTTGTCTTTGGCATTGACATCTGCTCCTGCGGCAATCAACATTCTGGCGACTTTAAGGTGAGTATTTCTGTCACATTATCCTTTACTCTAAAATTGTGTTTACATGGAATTTTATATAAAATTTTAATAATTACAATATATTATAATAATAAATTCACGGAAATAAAATTTACTCTTGACTATTACTATCTCGTTTGGTAAAATTTTGAATATGTGAAACATCCCAAAGAAAGGGAAATATCATGGAAACTAACAAACACTTTTCAAAGTTAATCAAAGGAGTTAAAATGAAAAAATGTAGCGGTATCGTTTTATGGATCGTGTTTAGTATTCTCTACCAAACAAATTGTATTAGTATTGACATCGACAACATCAACATATTTACAATAACCGTTCAATCATCATTGTAAGTAAAACTTCCTGATAGGAGAATGAATTATGGTTAGCAAGTACAATAATATCGATCTTTTGAAAACTATATATCTATATACAACAGCAGGTTTAGATATAGATAATATCAGGCATTATGATAATGGTTTTGAGATTTCACTCAAAGGAATAGATCCAAATAAATTGAAAGAAGCTGTAGAATCAGACGGTAGTAGGAGAAGTAGAGCCGAAGTTGCAAAATTAAAAGAAAGAATAAAGGATTATCGGCAACAAGGATTAACTTTAAAACAAATATCAGAAAAAGAAGGTTTAAAAGGAGGATATGCAGGTAAATTAGTGGCTGAAATAAAGCAAGATGAAATAAAAAAATCCGAAAACAACTAAAAATACCTGTACTAAATAAAATTAGTACAGGTAATATATAAGTAAGTAATCAGTTGCTTACACATTAAACAAAAAGTTTCATTACAATTTCAGGCTGCCTGAAAAATATTACACATTAAACAAAAAGTGAATCACATCGCCGTCTTCAACCACATATTCCTTGCCTTCGGCACGCATTTTGCCTGCTTCTTTGGCTTTGGTTTCGCCGCCTAACTCGATAAAATCTTGATAAGCAATCACTTGGGCACGAATAAAGCCGCGTTCAAAGTCAGTGTGAATCACGCCTGCGGCTTGTGGGGCGGTGTCGCCTTTGTGGATTGTCCAAGCACGCACTTCTTTAACGCCTGCGGTGAAATAAGTTTGCAAGCCTAATAAGTCGTAACCTGCTCGAATTAAGCGGTTTAATCCAGGTTCGCTCAAACCCATTTCGCTTAAAAATTCGGCTTTGTCATTATCGTCTAAATCGGCAATTTCCGCTTCAATCGCCGCACACACCGCAACCACAGGGGCATTTTCTTGGCTAGCAAATGCTTGTAATCGTTCGATATACGGATTATTCTCAAAACCATCTTCCGCTACATTTGCCACATACATTGCAGGCTTAATCGTCAATAAACACAAGGGTTTTAACAGTAATTTTTCTTCGTCCGATAACTTCAACGAACGCACGGATTTGGCTTCGTTCAAAGACGGCAGAATTTTTTGCAATACTGCCACTAATTTTTGTGCGTCTTTATCACCACTTCTTGCCTTTTTTTCTTCGCGGCTAATTGCTTTTTCCACAGACGCTAAATCCGCCAAAGCGAGTTCAGTGGCAATGGTTTCAATATCGGCAATCGGATCAACCCTGCCCGCAACATGCACCACATTGTCATCGTCAAAACAACGCACCACATTCACGATGGCGTCCGTTTCACGAATATTCGCCAAAAACTGATTGCCCAAACCTTCACCTTTACTCGCTCCTGCCACAAGCCCTGCAATATCCACAAACTCCACAACCGCAGGCAAAATGCGTTGCGGATTAACAATTTTGGCTAACTCATTTAAGCGTGGGTCTGGCACTTCCACAATGCCCACATTCGGCTCAATCGTGCAGAACGGATAATTCGCCGCTTCAATGCCTGCCTTGGTTAATGCGTTAAATAAAGTGGATTTCCCCACATTCGGCAAACCCACAATGCCACATTTCAAACTCATAATTTATGCTTTCGATTTAAGATTTAAAAATGGCGTATTTTAACACGGTGATAAAAGTTTCAGGCTGCCTGAAACAATATAACCAAAAATAATAAGCATAGTTTTATTTATTCTTGTCGCCATTTTCAGACTGCCTTATCATTTGCCCTGTTAATTTTATGAAATAAGGAAAAAATAATGGCAATCGCAAACAGCATTACCGATTTAATCGGCAAAACACCGCTTTTGAAACTTAACCGTATCAACGATGGTGCGGCAGAAGTTGTGGTGAAATTGGAGTTTTTTAATCCTGGCAACAGCGTAAAAGACCGCATTGCGGCGGCGATGATTGAAGACGCGGAAAAAGCGGGCAAAATCACGCCTGATACAGTTTTGGTTGAACCCACAAGCGGCAATACAGGTATTGGCTTGGCAATGGTGTGTGCCGCCAAAGGCTATAAATTAGTGATTATTATGCCCGAATCAATGAGCCGCGAACGCAAAATGCTGATGCGTGCGTTTGGGGCAAAATTGATACTCACGCCTGCGGCAGAAGGTATGGGCGGGGCGATTGCCGCCGCTCAAAAATTAGTGGCAGAACACCCAGACACGCACATTATTTTGCAACAGTTTGAAAATCCTGCTAATCCTGCCGCACACCGAGCCACAACCGCCGAAGAAATTTGGGCAGATACAGACGGCAAAATCGACATTTTTGTTGCAGGCGTTGGCACAGGCGGCACGATTACAGGCGTGGGCGAAGTGTTGAAAAAATATAACCCGAATATCAAAATTGTCGCCGTAGAACCCGAAACTTCGCCTGTTTTATCAGGCGGACAAAAAGGCTCGCACCCCATTCAAGGCATTGGAGCAGGCTTTGTGCCGAAAGTGTTGAACACAGGCATTTATGACGAAATTATCCCTGTCTCAGGCGATAACGCTTTTGAAACCGCCCGAGCACTCGCCCAAAAAGAAGGCGTTTTAGCAGGCATATCATCAGGAGCGGCAACTTGGGCAGCCTTGCAATTAGCCAAACGCCCTGAAAACAAAGGCAAACGCATTGTGGTGCTGATTCCGTCTTATGGCGAACGCTATCTTTCTACGCCGCTGTATGAACATTTGGCATAAGTTTTTAGGCAGCCTGAAAAAAAACCACGCTGATTAAATCAGCGTGGTTTTTTTTTTAGAACAGATTATCCACTTCTTGGTCAAACGAGCGGTTTGTGGGATCGATTGGGGCTTTGTTGGTGTCGGCATTTTCAAGAGTGGGTTCATACACTTCTTGCTCGGGGTTTAATTGCTCCACGCCGTTTGCCACATTAAATTCGTCCGCATTAGGCGTTACCGCGTCTTTGCCTGTGGGCGATAATACGGCGACATTACTCTCGTCCGTTTGTATTTGTTTTTGCTGTAATATGGGCGAAGTATAAACCGCCTTTTCGCCTGTGGTCAGCATTTCGTAAGTGCGATACACCAAAAAGCCGACTACGGTGGCGATAATCAGCAGGGAAATCAGCAAAAATTTGCCATACCAGCCCTTTTTGCGTTTGCGGCTGTTTTCGTAGTTATCATCGTCATAATCATCGTAATCATCACAACTGCGGTTTTTTCTTGCCATAATTTGTACCGTTATTACTGTTCAAATGTTTCATACAGTGTAACCACTTTTTGTACGCCTGTGGTGGTGCTGATTTCGTGATTAACGGCGTTTTGTTCGGCAGGCGTTAAAACGCCCATAACATAGGTAACGCCGTTATAGGTAACCACTTTAATGTGCGTGGGCGAATAGCCTTTGGGATTCAACAAAACGGTGCGTACTTTGGAAGTGATCCACGAATCTTTGACCGACATGGTATAAGCCGTGCCAACATCAATATAGTTATACA
Source organism: Neisseriaceae bacterium (assembly GCA_017458185.1). GTDB lineage: Bacteria > Pseudomonadota > Gammaproteobacteria > Burkholderiales > Neisseriaceae > RGIG9985. Next base: position 44,569 of record JAFTFY010000018.1, on the reverse strand, counting down.
CTTCACGCACGGACGCTTGGGCTCGTGCCAAGCGTTCAATCGCTTGTTTTTCTTCTTCATTTGCCACAACGCCTGTTAAGAGAATATTGCGGTTATAAGAAGTTGCCGAAACGGTTGAGTTGGCACTGCCTTGCTGTTTGAAATACGACATAGATTGCGATTTAATCGCCATTTCCATAGTCTGGTCATCGGTTTGAGCCCCGACTGTGCGGCGGTCGGTAATGGCTAATCCGCCAGCGGCAACACCGCCGATTGCCAAAGCGGTACAACCTGTGAGTGGCACGGTTGCTAATAAAGCACTCACTAAAAAAGTGCGAAAAAATACTTTATTCATAAGATAGTCTCCTACGCATTTTCATTTCAAGATGAACATTAAAACCCAAACTTTCAGGCAGCCTGCATTATAACAAATAGGCATAAGGGAACTTCTAAAAATTAAAATTTATAGAGATTGTTACTTTTTTAATTAACAAACGGATTTGCTCACGCTGAACGGAGTTCGCGTGAATTTTTGATATTTATAGAAAATACCGTGAGCATCGTTAGATGCGAACAAATCCGTTTGTTAAAAAATAAAACGATTGTTTTCTCATTTTTAATTTTTAGAAATTCCTAAATAAATCAAACACTTTCGCCAAACAGCATATTATCAACCAAATCGCACACAGCGTGGATAATGAGAATATGCACTTCTTGAATGCGTGCGGTGCGTGGATACGGCACATTTAACAGCACATCGTTATTGTGCAGAATTTCAGCGATTTTACCGCCGTCTCGCCCTGTGAGTGCGATAATACGCATATCTTTTTGCTGTGCGGCACGCACCGCTTCCAAAACATTTGCCGAATTGCCCGAAGTGGAAATCGCTAACAAAATATCGCCTGTTCTGCCCAACGCCCGCACTTGTTTGCTGAATATATCATCAAAGCCATAATCGTTGCCGATGGCGGTGAGAATGGAACTGTCAGTAGTCATGGCAATCGCAGGCAATTCCATTCGTTCGCGTTCAAATCGTCCCACTAACTCGGCGGCAAAATGCTGTGCGTCTGCGGCAGAACCGCCGTTGCCACACGCCAAAACCTTGCCGCCATTCATCAAGGCTTGCACCACTAATTGTGCCGCTTGTGCCACAGATTCAGGCAAAATATCCAAACATTGCTGTTTTACGGCAATGCTTTGCTCAAAATGATTTTTTGCTAATTCAACTAATTTTTCCATATTTAACACCTTTTATTTTATTTTCAGGCAGCCTGAAAATCATCAATCCATAATATTTTCAATATGCGACAATTTATTGTCTTCAATTAAAATGGCGTCCAAGCGAATATCGCCTTTGTGTCGATTGTGTTGTAAATAAAATTCAACACTTCTTTGTAATTTCAATAATTTAGACGGCGTAATGCTGTATGCCGCACCGCCAAAGGCGGCTGATTTGCGGTATTTTACTTCAATAAACGCTAATAATTGTTTTTTTGTGGCAATAATATCAATTTCCCCAAACGCACAATGCCAGTTGCGAGCGATAATTTTAAAACCTTGTTTTTGCAAATAATCTGCGGCTTTATCTTCCGCCGCTTGTCCTGTGGGGTGATTGAGACGCATAATAAAACTCTATATTTTAATTGCACTTAACTTTAATATGAACATTTAAGTCATCATTCTTCTTTTTGACAAACTGATTTGCATTGCCGCCATTGTGATGAACTTTTTCCATATACTCAATACACTGGTCAAGTTCCTTTGTTAGCAATATATTGATTTCACTCATATTTGTAGGCGTAGGCGACTCTGCTATCACCTTATCCAAACACGCCCCTAATTCATCATACGCTTGATTTAACTCGGCCTTTTTATTATCGCACGCGGTTATGCCACATAAGCACAATAATAGTAATGCAAGATTTAATTTCATTGTTTTTATCCTTTCAGGCTGCCTGAAAATTATGGTATGACAAATTGCTACTACTCACAACCAACATTTGTCCCATATAATTTGAATATTTGATTCTACTTTATCCCACTTTTCGTTCAAAAGTTTGGCTATTTTTTTACGACTACGATAATTAGACACTTTATGAAGTTTCTGCATTTCGGATTGACATACTACATCTGCGTATCTAACGAACTGATGATACTGACTGCCACTTACTGGCGTTTTCGAGCGTGGAAGTGGCGAGTTAGCAATATAATTATCCAAACAAGTCCCATATTCATCAAGTGCGGGTTGAAACTCGGGCGATTCCATTTCTAATATGAAAAAAAACAGAAAAATTAAACAAAACAATGCAATAGCAATATGTGATTTTTTCATCACTCTATCCTTTATTCAGGCTGCCTGAAAAACTTTTAATGCGTTATGATAACAACTTTTTAAGCCAAGATAAAACCGCTATGCAACAGCATTTTCACCAAGCCGAAAGCACTTTGAAAAAAGGGGCATTATATGTCGTGGCGACACCCATCGGCAATTTATGCGATATATCCTTGCGAGCGTTAGCCGTTCTAAAAAACGCCGATATGATTTTTGCCGAAGACACGCGTGTAACCGCTAAATTGCTTACCGCCTACGGCTTACACCGTCCGCTTTTTTCCATTCGCGAACACAATGAACGAAGTGTAGCAGAAAAAATTATTCAATATATTCAAGACGGTAAAATCATCGCCCAAGTATCAGACGCAGGCACGCCTGCGGTGTGTGACCCAGGTGCGAAGTTAGTTGCCGCCGTACGAAAGGCAGGCTTACCTGTCTATCCCATTTCGGGTGCCTGTGCCGCCATCACCGCCCTATCCGCCGCAGGCATTGAAGCAGACGATTTTTACTTCGCAGGCTTTCTGCCTGCCAAAGCAAACGAACGACAAAAACGCTTGACAGAACTCAATCAACAATGCTGTGCGGTAATTGTGTATGAAACGCCCCACAGAATTTCAGGCTGCCTGAAAGATATAACGGCGGTGATGCCAAATAGAAAAATCACACTCGCACGAGAACTCACCAAAACATTTGAAACTTTTTTATGCGGCACGGCAAGTGAATTGTTTGCTATTTTATCCGCCGACAAAAATCAGCAAAAAGGCGAAATGGTGCTGATTTTTCACCCAGTCGAAAAAACGCAAGGCAGTCAAATTGCAATAGAAAAAATATTGAACGCACTTATGGAACTGCCCACAAAACAAGCCGCCCAAATTGCTGGTAAAATCACTGGATTAGGTAAAAAAGAATTGTATGAAATGTTGTTGAAGATGAAAACATGAACCACGCTGATTTTTTTGCTCACTGTCCGCAATTTTTATTGTCTATGCAACGCAAAGGTTTGTCAGAACACTCACAGCGTGCGTATCAGCAGGATTTGGCGGAACTGCAAGAACTCACGGACGGCAAGGATATGGTGCGTTCCAGTTTTATTGCAGCGTTAAAAAAATTGTCGGCAAAAAACCTGCACCCACGCACACTGGCTCGCAAACTCAGTGCGTGGCGGTCTTATGCCAATTATTTGTGCGAATTGGGGCTAATGGACAACAATCCTTTAACGGGCATTAAAGCCCCCAAGCCGCCCGCACGCTTGCCCAAAGCGATGGACGCAGAAGAACTCAATCAATTATTAGACACGCCTGTTGATGATAATTTCTACACACGACGCGATTCGGCAGTGTTTGAATTGTTATACGGTTCGGGTTTGCGTATTTTTGAAGCAGTGGCACTTAATTTATATGATATTGATTTAATTGAAAAAATTGCTTATATTCACGGCAAAGGCGGCAAAATGCGTATGGTACCTTTGGGCGATAAAAGCGTGGCGGCACTCAAAGAATGGCTTGCCGTTCGCATTGCCCAAGACGGTGAGACGGCGGTTTTTACCAATCATTTTGGCAAACGCATTAGCACACGCCGCTTGCGACAAAGTTTGGACACTTGGGGCGTAAAAACAGGAGCCAGCCGCCACATCAGTCCGCATATGTTACGCCACAGTTTTGCGGGTCATTTATTGCAAAACAGCCGTGATATTCGTGCCGTGCAGGAACTTTTGGGGCATGCCAGCCTTTCTACAACACAAATTTACACTAAATTAGACTTTGCTCATTTAGCAAAAATCTATGACGAAGCACACCCACATGCGAAAAAGTCTGAAAATAAAATGAAAAACGGTTAAAATATCGCCAGCAGGACAAGATTTTTTTTGACAAACCCGCTTTTCAGGCTGCCTGAAAAGTTTTTGAGATAAGGAAAACATAATGCAACACTCACTTTCCAACTGCATTGAAAAAGAACTGCAACACTACTTCACCACTTCAAACAAAGGTGGCAAACGCAAAACCGAAGTGAAAAATCGTGGTGAAATTTATGACTTAATTCTCGGTCAAGTGGAATCTGCTATGATTAAAACCGCAATGGAACTTTGTCGTGGCAATCAGTCCGAAGTGGCACGCGTTTTGGGCATTCACCGCAATACGCTGGCAACCAAACTGAAAAAATACGACTTGGTTGAAGACTAAACCCAAACACCACGCTTTATTTTTAAGCGTGGTGTTTTTTTGTAGGCGATAGCGTATTGCTATCGCCTTGTTGTGTTATGGGAAAAATATAGAACTTACAAAAATTCAAATTTCAGGCTGCCTGAAAGCACTTCCCGTGCAGGGAATTCTTAAAAACAGACGCAATACAAAACGATTTTCAGGCTGCCTGAAAGACAAAAAAACCCCTATATCTATCGAATAAACAGGTAAAATATCGCCTGTTCATATCAGGCAAAATAATTTTGTTTGTATGCTGCTTGAAAATATTTTAACTATTTGATAATAAAAGGATTTTTTATTATGGCACAAACCATAAATCGAGCGTTAATCAGCGTTTCGGACAAAACAGGCATTGTTGATTTTGCTCGCGAATTGACGCAAATGGGCATTGAAGTGTTATCCACAGGTGGCACGGCAAGAATGTTGATGGAAGAAAAAATCGGCGTGATTGAAGTGGCTGATTACACTGGCTTTCCTGAAATGTTGGACGGTCGTGTGAAAACCTTGCACCCCAAAATTCACGGCGGTATTTTGGGCAGACGCGATAATCCTGACGACATCGCAAAAATGCAGGAACACGGCATTGACGGCATTGATTTGGTTTGTGTCAATCTTTATCCTTTTGCCGCAACCGTTGCTAAACAAGGTTGTACGGTGGAAGATGCGATTGAAAATATCGACATCGGCGGTCCGACTATGGTGCGTGCGGCAGCCAAAAACTGGAAATATGTTGCCATTCTCACAGACGCTGCCGACTATCAAACGGTGATTGACGAAATCAAAGCCACAGGCGGTTTGTCGGACAAAACGCGTTTTAATTTGGCTCGCAAAGCCTTTTCGCACACTGCCCAATATGACGGCATGATTAGCAATTATCTGACTTCGTTGGACGATGAAAAATTGTCAGGCGAGCCGCATTTGAACGACTTTCCGCAACAATTTAATCAATCGTGGATTAAAGTGCAAGACTTGCGTTACGGCGAAAATCCGCACCAAAAAGCGGCGTTTTATCGTGATATTTACCCTGTTTCAGGCAGCCTGTCGAACTACACGCAAAAACAAGGCAAGGAATTATCCTACAACAATATTGCAGACGCAGACGCGGCGTGGGAAGCAGTGAAAGCCTTTGATATGCCTGCCTGCGTGATTGTTAAACACGCCAACCCCTGCGGCGTTGCCCAAGCGGCAGATACTTTAACCGCTTATCGTTTGGCATTTGCAACCGACACAACCAGTGCCTTTGGCGGCATTATCGCCTTTAACCGTGAAGTGGATAAAGCCACTGCGGAACAAATTTGTGCCAATCAATTTATGGAAGTGTTGATGGCACCTTCTTTTACCGAAGACGCATTAGCAGTGGTTTCCGCGAAAAAAAATGTGCGTGTTTTGGAAGTGCCTTTGTATGAAGGGGCAAATCGTTTTGAACTCAAACGCGTAGGCGGTGGCTTATTATTGCAAACGCCTGACAAACACATTTTGCAAAAAGACGCAGTCAAAGTGGTTTCCCAACGCCAACCCACAGAACAAGAATGGCAAGACTTATTTTTCTTATGGAAAGTGGCACAATATGTCAAATCGAATGCGGTTGTGTTTGGCAAAAACGGACAAACCTACGGCATTGGTGCAGGGCAAATGAGCCGAGTGGATTCCACACGCATTGCCGCCCGCAAGGCTGGTGAAGCGAATTTGGACTTAAACGGAGCCTGTGCCGCGTCAGACGCATTCTTCCCCTTCCGAGACGGCGTTGATGTCATCGCCGAACAGGGCATTAAAGCGATTATTCACCCAGGCGGCTCAATCCGTGATGAAGAAGTCTTCGCCGCCGCCGATGAACACGGCATTGCAATGGTGCTAACGGGAGTTAGACATTTTAGGCATTGATTTTTATGTAAATTAAAAACGCCGTGAATAACGGCGTTTTTTTGTTTTCAGGCAGCCTGAAAATTCCATAATCCATTAAAATACCCCTTTTTTCGCACACAAAAAATGTTTCACTACCGCATACTGATTGCCGCAGGTGTGTTGCAGATTATTTTGCTGTTTTTTTGCCTGCACTGAATTTTTTAATCAAGCCATTATTGACGCGTTCAAAATGGCGGTTTGTTGTGCTGTTTTTATTTTGGGCAGCGTGTAACACGGTTTGGGTGTTGAGTATGTGGCGGATTTCGCCGTTTGGTTTTCGCACAGGGGCGGGGGTTTTGTTGTTGTTAATTTACGCACTTTCAACCGCCCTGCCGTTGTGGCTTATTCGCCAAATCTACCGTTTCAGGCAGCCTGCAAAAAATGCTGACAAAATATTGCGTATCATTGCTATCCCCTTGTTTTTAATGTGGTTTGTGTGGGGCGTGATTGCGGCTTATACGCCAAGAACGGTTTATTATTCAACCACAACAAGCACGCCTTTGAAAGAACCCTTAAAAATCGCCTTAATTGCCGATTTACATTTGGGCGATTTAGTGGGCAATCGCATGTTAAAACGCTTAAATCAAATCTTGCAAGCCGAAAACCCTGATATAGTCTTGCTTGCAGGCGATATTATTGATGATTTGCCCGATGTTTATCGACAAAAAAATATGGGAGCGGAATTGGCTAAAATCGCGGCAAAATACCCTGTGTATGCGGTTTTGGGCAATCACGACAATTATCGTGGCGTGCAAAAAGAAATTGAAAACGATATGCAAAAAGCAGGCGTAATAGTGTTGCGTGATGAAAGCGTTTTGTTTGCCGATAAAATTTGGCTTACAGGAAGACGAGATAAGCAAGAAAAAGGGCGATTTAAACCGCAACAACTCATCAGCCATAAAATGCGGCAATCAAATAAACCTTTGATTGTGATGGATCATCAACCAGACAAAGCCCCAGACAACGCCGCCGCTGGTTTTGATATACAGTTAAGCGGACACACCCACGCAGGGCAGACTTTCCCTGCAAATTTTGTGATTCACTTATTTCAACCGTTTGTATATGGCAAGTATCATATTGATAATATGCAACTTTTTATAACCAGCGGCTACGGCTTATGGGGCGTGCCATTACGAGTAGGCACGCGTGCGGAAGTGATGATCATTGAGTTAAAATAAGCCTTTCAGGCTGCCATGCAACAGGCTGCCTGAATGGTTTTTTGGCGTTGTTTGCTTAAACTTTTTTACTTGAAAAATCAACAAGATATAAAAAAATATGGATTTTTTTTGAAAAAGGAATACACAAGGGGTTTTTTAGTGATTACAATGCTGTTTATGTTTAACTTTTCGCTTATTTAAGGAGCAGCAAATGAAAACCGTTATCAAAAACGCAAAATCAACAATCAACAATCAACAATCATCTAATCTTTTCTTCTAAAAAATCTTTTAAACTTTCTTTAATTAGTTCTGTTTTATTTTCTGCTATTTTTCCCACAGTTACCTTTGCTGGTGATACTTACGAATTTAACTGGGACAGTAATAACAACACTGCTACTTATTCTAAAAACAAATCAACGCCTGTGGCGATTAGCGAATATGATTTTAATACCCACAAGCCCGAACAATCATCTAATAACACCGTGCGTTTTAATTTAGATGGAAATGAGATTTTAGTTAAAGATTTAAAGCCACATGTAGCCGGCGAGATTCAGGTTGTGGCTGGATACTCTGATAATGATGCGGTGGTTGAAAATAATGTATTAGAAATTAATAATGCTATACTAACAAACAACAAATATGGAGACCGTGTTGAAAGTGTTAGTGCAGGATATTCTATTAAAAGTGATGTTCGCAATAATAAATTAATTTCAGTTGGATTGAAGACAGAGGATGTAACTTCGGGTGGTCGTTCTGTTTCAGGCAACACAACTGGCAACACTGTCGATTTTTCAGATGGTTCAAGTCCTTTCGTTTTTGGCGGTTATTCTGGTTCAGGCAACGCAACTGATAATACTGTCAATATTTCAGGTGGTTCAAGTGCTGGTTATGTTTTGGGCGGTTATTCTGATTCAGGCAACGCAACTGGTAATACTGTCAATTTTTCAGGTAGTTCACATAATGTCGTTTATGGCGGTGATTCTTATTCAGGCAACGCAACTGATAATACTGTCAATATTTCAGGTGGTTCAAGTAATGAGGTTGTTGGCGGTGATTCTTATTCAGGCAACGCAACTGATAATACTGTCAATATTTCAGGTGGTTCAAGTAATTATGTTTATGGCGGTTCTTCTAATTCAGGCAACATAACTATAACTGGTAATACGGTAAATATTTCAGGTGGTTCGATAAATAAAAATGTTTATAGTGGTTATATAAGTTTGTATGACGAAGACAACACCCTAACTCTGGATAAAAACAGCGTCATTAACAATACGGTAACTTATTCAGGTGGCACTATTGGTGGCAATATTGTGGGTGGATATGCAGGACGCTATAACTATGATAACACAACAAAAAGAAACACATTAGAAGAAGCCTATATCCCTACTGGCAATGTGTTGAATATTGGTGAAAGTAAGGATAAGCCTGCACCGATGAATACGCTGTCGGCTCACAATATTTTGGGCTTTGAAACGGTGAATTTTTATTTGCCAAATACGGTGAAACATAATGATGTGGCGTTGAAATTGACCACAACGGATAAAACAGATTTAGGCGAAACAACGGTGTATGCGTTTTTGGACAACGCAAATGGTTTAACCCAAGACAGTAAAATTCATTTAATTCAAACCGCTGGCAGTTTGACTGCTCCTAAAAATAATGGGGCAGAACAGGCTGGGGTAACGAATATTAATATTGCGGATTTAATCAATGTGAAAGGTTATGTGAGCTTGTCGGAAGACGCTAAAAATTTGGATTTAACTTTCAAAGGTGAAAATAAACCTGCTGACCCTGTGCCTGCCGACCCTACGCCTGTTATGCCTGCACCACAAAAAGCACCTGATAATGCAAAATCGTTGCTGGAAACTAAATTAGCCAGCACAACCATTATTAATCAGGGTGCGAATTTGTTGTTGGATAATGTGGATAAAATCAATGGCAAAGGCGATTCGCCTGTGTTTGGCTTTGGTTTTGTGCGTGGTTTTAATGAAAAACATAAAACAGGTTCGCATATTAAAACACACGGCGGTGTGTTAAATGCTGGTGTTGGGGCAAATAACCAAGTGGGTAATGGCACTGCCACTGCCGCCGCTTTTGTGGAATATGGCAAGGGCAGTTATGACAGTTATTTAGACAACGGTACACACGGCAAGGGCGATTCGCACTTTATCGGCGGTGGCGTGTTGGCTAAATATATGACGGAAAATCAATGGTATATGGACGGCTCTTTGCGTGCTGGTCATGTGAAAAGCGATTATCAAGGCAAATATGGTAAGTTTGATTTGTCGAATAATTATGTCGGCATGCACGCTGGATTAGGTAAGGTGATCAATACCAGTGATAACAATGCGGTGGATATTTCGGCTCGTTATATTTATTCGCATACTGGCAATAATCATAAAGAAATTCAAGGGGTTAATGTGCATTTTGACGCTGTTAATTCACACCGCTTGCAAGTGGGCGTGAAAGATAGTTTCTCGTTTGCCGAAAATCATTCTTTATACGGCAAAGCCATTTATCAATATGAATTTGACGGTAAAGCCACTGGCACAACCCAAGTTGCAGCATTGGGTGCAAGTAATGCGATTGCCGCACCCAAACTAAAAGGTGCAACAGGTATCGCAGAAGTGGGTTACGCTTTTGATAATGGCAAAGTGGAAGTTGCCGCAGGCATTAACGCGAAAACAGGTAAAGAAAAAGGCGTGGGCGGCAATGTGGGCGTTGCTGTGAAATTTTAATTGGCTTGTTTGATATAATAAAACGGCAGACTTGAAAAAAGTGTGCCGTTTTTTTCAGGCAGCCTGAAACTCTTTGATTTTATGGAAAAATTAAAATGACCAAAGCCATGATTTTAGCCGCAGGGCGTGGGGAACGCTTGCGACCTTTAACCGATACTACGCCCAAACCTTTGATTTCATTAGGGCGTGAGACGCTGATTGAGCGGCATATTCGCCGTTTGCATGCTGTGGGAATTACTGAAATTGTGATTAACACCGCTTGGTTGGGCGAGAAAATTGAACAGCATTTGGGCAATGGTGCGTCTTATGGTGTTTCTATTCAATATTCTCGTGAAACAAACGGTTGTTTGGAAACCGCTGGCGGCATTGCGACCGCTCTGCCTTTGTTGGGCAATTCGCCGTTTATGGTTGTTAATGGCGATATTTTCAGCGATATTGATTTTTCTGCGGTAAAAAATCAGGCAGCAGCATTAGCACACAATCGAAGCATTTCGGCTCATTTGTGGTTAGTGGCTAATCCGCCACATCACCTAAATGGCGATTTTTCAATAGATAACAACGGCTTATTAAAAAAAGACGGCACGCCGAAATATACTTTTAGCGGTGTGGCTGTGTATCGTCCTGAATTTTTTGACGGCGTGTTGCCAAATGTCAAACGCCCACTTGCTCCGTTATTATTTGAAAAATCGCAACAAAATCAAATTACGGCAACTTATTGCCAAGAATACTGGTTAGATGTCGGCACAAGCGAACGCTTGGCAATCGCTCGCCAAAAAGCGGCAGAAGAATGGGCGTAATGCAATTTTCAGGCTACCTGAAAGTTTTTAATATGAGATATGATTATGATTGTTATAATGTCTTTTTACATATTTATGTATATTGCAGTATTCGTTATTTTGAAAATAGGAAAATACTGTAACTATTTAAAATATTTTGTATTACTTTCAATAATAATATGGTCTCCTATGTTGTTTGTATATGGAAAAAATTTTATATATGGTTGGAATACAGAAAATCCAGAACATATTATTTCAGATAATATTCAATACGAATTACTTTATCGCCCCAAAAACGCCAAATATGCAAAACCAACGGCTATTGTATTTAGGGACAGTAAATGGAATAGTAGAATTAATTGCATTCATAGAAATAATATATATATTATTTGTGATATAGCACATAAAATAAATAAAATAGAAGGATACAATATATCAAGAAATAATCAACCTGAAATAATTATTTATAAAATACATTACAATAATAATAAAGAAGAAAAAACGATTGAATTATCTTATTATGAAGTGAATGAGTATTCATTAGGTATGGATATTACCCGTATTATTTTTATTTTGACATATTTATCTTTTGGCTACATTTTTATTAAATCAAAGTATTTAAAAAAATGTAAATCATCTTAACCTTTTTAGGCTTAATCAATGGAAACGCAAAACATAACACTTGCCATTAGCAGTGGCGAGCCTGCGGGTATTGGGGCGGATATTTGTTTGGATTTAACACCTGAAAAATTGCCGTGCAATGCCGTGATTTTGGCGGATAAAAATCTCTTGCAAGAACGGGCAGAAATGTTGCATAAACCATTCAGGCTGCCTGAATACAATCCACAAAATCCACAAAAATTAAGCGTTTTGCATTGTCCGCTCAACGCCCCTTGCACGGCGGGGGTGTTGAATGCGGCAAATGCGGAATATGTCATTCGCTTGCTCGATATTGCCTATCAAGGCATACAGGACAAGCGTTTTCACGCTATGGTAACCGCACCTTTGCACAAAGGCATTATCAACGAAGGTTTCAGGCTGCCTGAAACCTTTTCTGGGCATACCGAATATTTAGCGAAAATCAGCAACACACGCCAAGTGGTGATGATGTTAGCAGGCGGCGGTTTGCGTGTGGCATTAGCAACCACGCATTTACCCTTACGACAAGTGGCAGACGCATTGAATCCGCCTTTATTAGAAAGCGTTATTCGTATTACACTCAATGACTTACAGCATAAATTTGGCATACAAAATCCGCATTTGCTAATTTGTGGCATCAATCCGCACGCAGGCGAAAACGGACATTTGGGGCGTGAAGAAATCGACTGGCTTAATCCCTTGATAAAAGACTTACAAAACAAAGGCTTAAATATATCAGGAACATACCCTGCGGACACGGTTTTTCAGCCGTTTATATTAGAAAAAGGCGATGCGGTTTTGACGATGTACCACGATCAAGGCTTGCCTGTCTTAAAATATGCGTCATTTGGCAATGGTGTGAATATTACGCTCGGCTTGCCGTTTATCCGCACTTCGGTTGATCACGGCACGGCATTAGACTTGGCTGGGACGGGCAAAGCACATTCAGGCAGCCTGAAAGCCGCCATACAAACGGCGTATGAAATGTGTACGGCAAGGTTTCAGGCAGGCTGAACCGCTGAAAAGTTTGCTCTTCGTAGTTAGGGGATTGCGTACGCATTGCCTTGACAGGCAATGCTCGCAATGACGGTTATTTTTCAGGCAGCCCCCTACTCTGCCATCAGCGTTTCAATTTCGTCTATTTCTTTGGGTGCGTCTTGCGTATAGACTTCGCACGCGTTCATGCCCACAATCACATTGTCTTCAATGCGAATGCCCACACCGCGAAATTCGGCAGGAATATCAGGCTCATCAGGGATATACAAACCTGGTTCAACCGTCAAACACATATTTTCTCGCAGTGTTTTACGCCCCCCCACATCATGCACATCTAAACCCAAAAAATGCCCTATGCCGTGCATATAAAAACGGCGAAAAGACTTTTTTTTCAATAATATATCAAGGCTGCCTGAAAGCAATTTCAAATCCATCAAGCCTTGCGTGAGTATTTTTTCCGATAATTTGTGCAACTCTTCATACGCCACGCCCGCTTTAACGGCGGCAGTCACCGCTTTATTTGCTTGTAAAACAATCTCATACACCGCTTTTTGTGCCGCCGAAAACTTGCCATTCACAGGAAATGTACGCGAAATATCGCCCGCATAATTTTGCCACTCCGCCCCTGCGTCCATCATCAGCAAGTCGCCATTTTTTAATTTATCTTTATTATCAATGTAATGCAAAATACAGGCATTTTTGCCGCCTGCCACAATCGTGTTATACGCAGGACTTCTCGCACCGTGTTGAAAAAATTCAGATAAAACAATGCCTTCTATTTGATATTCCCACATATCAGGGCGAACAGATTTCATCGCCCGAATATGCCCAGCCGCACTGATTTTGGCGGCTTGACGCAGAAAATCTAATTCCACAGCGTCTTTAATTTGCCGCATAGGCGTGAGTATATTATTGAAATCTTTACAAATATCTTGTGTTTTATGGCGTTTGCTTTGCAACGAAAACCACAGCCGCAAAATATCCTTATCTAATTTACGATTTTGTTTTGATATAAAAAACAAGCGTTTATGACCTTTCAGGCAGCCTGTTAATTTTTTGCGAAACTGCTCAATATCAAAGGTTTTATCCATATGATAGGCTGTTTTCGCCTGTGCCACGCCGCAACGCAAACCGTCCCAAATTTCGTGTTCGGGATTTTTATCGCGACAAAATAAAATGCTTTCGCGTTTGGCACCGTCCAAAACAAGTGCTGCGTCAGGCTCGTTAAAACCTGTTAAATAAAAGAAATTGCTGTCTTGGCGATAAGGATAAAATGTATCATTCGAGCGGCGGCGTTCGGGGGCAGCAAAAATCACCGCCACGCCGTCTTTGCCGATTTCGTCAAAAACTTTTTCGCGTCTTGCCACGCATTGTGCTATGTAGTTTTCCATAAAAAAATCCTTGTTGTTTCAGGCTGCCTGAAATTATTTTTGTATTGCCGTTTTTAAGGATAGGCTACCCTAAAAATCCTGCGGATTTTTAGGAGATTGCTTCGCATTGACTATCGTCAATACTCGCAATGACGACAAGGGTTTCAGGCTGTCTGAATAATACAAAAAATTATGGCGGGTCGAAGACCCACCCTACTCTATTTCAGCCTGCCTTAACCACTTTATTTGTTTTTGCAGTTATATCCATAATTTCAAAGCGATAGACATTGATTTTGTCTAAATATTCATCAGCCAAAATATCGAATGACGACATATATTTAGCACAATATTTTTGGCTTAATAATTGCAGTGCCAATTTTTTTTCTTGCACATTATCAATTAACAGCACTTTGGCGGTGCAAATAGCACTTTTATATTGCATAGTAAATACTTGATTTGCCAATGCTTTTGCGTCATTTTTAATCGCAGAAAACTCGGCGTATTTTAATTTCGGCGTTTGATTTTCTGCCACGCACACAATTTTCACCGTTCTGCCGTCTTTGTACAAAGCGGCTTTGCCGTCATTCTGCCCGCCTTGAACATAGATAAATTGATTAAGCCGCACCAAAGACAAAGGCACAGAATGCACTTCGCCAGCGTCGTCCAAACAAGAAAACACAGCGTAATCCGATTTATCCACAAAGGTCAATGCCAAATGTTCACCCAAAACTTTTTCGGTGTGCGGTTGCAATTTTGCCATTTTTTTTCCCACTGCTTCGATAAAAAGGATTATTTTATCAATAACTCAAAGTGTTTGAAAAATAAAACCCTATTTCAGGCTGCCTGAAAGATAAAAATGTGGTTTTAAAGACAATGAGCAATGAGGTTTTTCGTTTTGCCTTGTCAGGCAAAACGGATTAAATTTTGATAACACTTCGATTATCTTTCAGGCTGCCTGAAAGCCCAATCCCCCACAAAACACCGCAACAAACCTTTTTATTGTGGTATGATTGACCGTTTTTTTCGAGTATTCGTACTCAAACAATCCACTATCGTTAATTCTTGTCAAAAGGAACAAACTATGTTAGCAGAATATCGCAAAGCAGCAGCCGAACGGGAAGCCTTGGGCATTCCTGCTTTGGCTTTATCAAAAGAACAAACCGAGAACTTGGTTGAATTATTGCAAAATCCGCCAGCAGGCGAAGAAGATTTTTTGGTGCATTTACTCTCGCACCGTGTGCCGCCTGGTGTTGATGACGCGTCCAAAGTTAAAGCCGAATTTTTGGCAAATGTGGCAAAAGGCTCCCTGAAATCGCCGTTAGTTAGCCCTGAAAAAGCCACAGAACTTTTAGGCACGATGTTGGGCGGTTATAACATTGCTCCTTTGGTTGATTTGTTAGATGACGCAAAATTAGGTGCGATTGCCGCAAATGGCTTAAAACACACTTTGTTGATGTTTGACGCATTTAACGATGTGAAAGAAAAAGCCGACAAAGGCAATGCCAATGCCAAAGCCGTATTGCAATCTTGGGCTGACGCGGAATGGTTCACTTCTCGCCCCAAAGTGGCAGAAAAAATCACCGTAACCGTGTTCAAAGTTTCAGGTGAAACCAATACGGACGATTTGTCCCCTGCTCCTGACGCATGGTCTCGTCCTGATATTCCGCTACACGCTTTGGCAATGTTGAAAAACCCCAGAGACGGCATTACCCCTGATAAATCAGGCGAAGTAGGTCCGATTAAAACTTTGGAAGAATTAAAAGCCAAAGGTAATTTAGTTGCCTATGTGGGCGATGTTGTGGGAACGGGTTCTTCTCGTAAATCTGCGACTAACTCGGTGATTTGGCATACAGGTCAAGACATTCCGTTTGTGCCGAACAAACGCTTTGGCGGCGTGTGCTTGGGCGGTAAAATCGCACCGATTTTCTTCAATACCCAAGAAGATTCAGGGGCATTGCCGATTGAAGTTGATGTTTCCAAAATGAATATGGGCGATGTGGTTGATATTCTGCCGTATGAAGGCAAAATTTTGAAAAACGGTGAAGTAATTGCCGAGTTTCAACTCAAATCGCAAGTTCTGTTAGACGAAGTGCAAGCAGGCGGTCGCATTAACTTGATTATCGGTCGTGGCTTGACTGCCAAAGCTCGTGAAGCCTTGGGCTTGCCTGTAAGCAATGTTTTCAGGCTGCCTAATAACCCTGCCGACACAGGACGCG
Source organism: Neisseriaceae bacterium (assembly GCA_017458185.1). Taxonomy (GTDB): domain Bacteria; phylum Pseudomonadota; class Gammaproteobacteria; order Burkholderiales; family Neisseriaceae; genus RGIG9985. The sequence continues at coordinate 28,260 of JAFTFY010000018.1, read as the reverse complement.
GTTTCTCTTTGGCACAAAAAATGGTTGGTCGTGCTTGTGGCTTGCCAGAAGGACAGGGCATTCGTCCAGGCACTTATTGCGAACCCAAAATGACCACAGTCGGCTCACAAGACACCACAGGTCCGATGACGCGTGATGAACTCAAAGACTTGGCGTGCTTGGGCTTCTCTGCTGACTTGGTAATGCAATCGTTCTGCCACACAGCGGCATATCCTAAACCAGTTGATGTGAAAACCCACAAAACCTTGCCAAACTTCATTTCTACTCGTGGCGGTGTTGCTTTGCGTCCAGGTGACGGCGTGATTCACTCATGGTTAAACCGCTTGCTGTTGCCTGATACCGTTGGCACAGGCGGCGACTCGCACACTCGTTTCCCAATCGGTATTTCATTCCCAGCAGGTTCAGGCTTGGTAGCCTTTGCTGCCGCAACTGGCGTAATGCCGTTGGATATGCCTGAATCCGTGTTGGTGCGTTTTTCAGGCAAAATGCAACCTGGTATCACCTTGCGTGATTTAGTCAATGCCATTCCGTTGAAAGCGATTGAAATGGGCTTACTCACCGTTGCCAAAGCAGGTAAGAAAAACATTTTCTCGGGTCGCATTTTGGAAATCGAAGGCTTGCCTGATTTGAAAGTCGAACAAGCCTTTGAACTGACAGACGCTTCTGCCGAACGCTCTGCCGCAGGTTGCACGGTGAAACTGAATAAAGAGCCGATTATTGAATATCTGCAATCGAACATTGTTCTGATGAAAAATATGATTGCAGACGGCTACCAAGACGCACGCACCCTGAAACGCCGTATTGAAAATATGGAAAAATGGCTGGCTAATCCGCAACTGCTTGAAGCCGACAAAGACGCAGAATACGCCGCCGTGATTGAAATCAATATGGACGAAATCAAAGAGCCGATTTTGGCGTGTCCGAACGACCCTGATGATGTGAAAAAACTGTCCGAAGTGGCAGGCACGAAGATTGACGAAGTGTTTGTGGGTTCGTGTATGACCAATATCGGACACTTCCGAGCAGCGTCCAAACTGTTGGAAGGCAAAGCCGACTTGCCAGTGCGTTTATGGATGGCACCGCCAACCAAAATGGACGCACGCGAATTGTCAGACGAAGGACACTACGGCGTTTTGGGCAGAGCAGGTGCGAGAATGGAAATGCCAGGCTGTTCGCTGTGTATGGGCAACCAAGCACAAGTTCGCGAAGGTGCCACCGTGATTTCCACTTCCACCCGCAACTTCCCCAACCGCTTGGGCAAAAACACTTTCGTTTATTTAGGTTCAGCCGAATTAGCCGCCATTTGCTCCACTTTGGGACGCATTCCCACCGTGGAAGAATACCAAGCCAATATCGGCACAATCAACGAAAACGGCGATAAAATCTACCGTTATATGAACTTCAATAAAATTGAAAGTTATCAAAAAGTTGCCGAAAGCGTGAAATAATATTGCGTGCTTTTGATAAAAACAAACGCTCCCTGAAAATGGGGGCGTTTTTTGGTTTTATGGCTGGCTGAACACTGTAATCTGTTATAATCTAAAGGATTTCAGACAAAAGGAGCGAGCCGTGTCCAATATTGTCATACACTCACCACAAAAAATTTCTACTGTTTATAGACACCTGCTTGTTAAACTTGGAAAAGAAAAATTTAAAAATCCAAAAGAAAATTCGGTTCATTTGGTTAATAACAAAGACGCAAACGAATTATTAAATAATTTGCATGATTATCCACATGCATATGTTTTGGCTTGTTTTATGGATAGGCAAATTAAAGCAGAAAAAGCATGGAGTCTTCCATTTAAAGTCAAACGGGAAGTTGGACAATTTGATATAGAAACCCTTGCTAAAATAACACCAGATGAGTATAAGAAAATTTTTGTGAATAAAAAATTGCATAGATTTAACGATAAAATGGCAGAAGTTTTTTATGAGACAGTTCAAAAAATCAAAAAAGATTACAATGGAGACGCTTCACAAATTTGGTGCAATAAACCCAGCAGTGCAGCGGTTGTTTATAGATTTTTAGAATTCTATGGCGTTGGTGTGAAGATAGCAACAATGGCTGCAAATATACTTGCCAGACAATTCAAAATAGAGTTTTCGGATTATTATTCCATAGATGTTTCACCTGATGTACATGTGAAACGAGTGATGCAACGAATGGGATTAGTGCAAGAAGATGCAGGTAATGACAAAATAATTTACAAAGCAAGAGAACTGAACCCAGAGTTTCCAGGAATTATAGATTTCCCGTTATGGGAAATTGGTAAGAAGTTTTGCAAACCAAATAAGCCAAGTTGTAGCAAATGTACTGTAAAAGATGAATGCCAATACAATCTATTGGTAACTCATTCTTAAATTTCAGGCTGCCTGAAAAATAAAAAACGGCAGAATTTCTGCCGTTTTTATAGCGAATAAACTCTTTCAGGCTGCCTGAAAATCAATGTGGCAAAACGCCTTTCATGCTTTGTGCCATTCGCATTAACTTGCCCATACCGCCTTTGGTTAAGCGTTTAATCATTTTTTGCGATTGTTCAAATTGTTCTAACATTTTATTGACTTCCTGCACGGAAACGCCTGCACCTAACGCAATGCGGCGTTTGCGTGTGGCTTTGATGATTTGTGGATTTTCGCGTTCTTTCATCGTCATCGAGTTGATAATCGCTTCCGTCCTTGCCATCGCTTTTTCCGCTGTGCCTTCGGGCACTTTGGCTGCCATTTGACCTAATTCACCTGGCAGTTTTGCCATAATGCTTTCCAAACCGCCCATTTGTCGCATTTGTTGAATTTGCAATTTGAAGTCGTTTAAGTCGAATTTTTTGCCGCGATGCAGTTTTTTCGCCATATCGGACGCGGTTTTTTCGTCTATGCCTTTTTGTACATTTTCAATCAGGCTCAACACATCGCCCATACCCAAAATACGGCTTGCCATACGGTCGGGGTGAAACGGCTCTAATCCGTTGATTTTTTCGCCCACGCCGATAAATTTAATCGGCTTGCCCGTAACATGACGCACCGACAACGCCGCACCGCCCCGTGCATCGCCGTCCATTTTCGTCAAAATAACGCCAGTCAAAGGCAGAGCGTCATTAAACGCTTGGGCAGTATTCACTGCGTCTTGACCCAACATCGCATCGACCACAAAGAATGTTTCAATCGGATTAAGAATATTATGTAAGTTCTTGATTTCCGTCATCATTTCTTCGTCAATCGCCAAACGCCCTGCGGTATCGACCATCAGTACATCGTAATAATGGCGTTTGGCATAATCGAGTGCGGCGGCGGCAATTTCTTCCGCTTTTTGCGTGGTATCAGACGGATAAAAATCCACGCCCACTTGTTCTGACAAGAGTTTTAACTGTTCAATCGCCGCAGGACGATACACATCGGCAGACACCAGAAGAATTTTTTTGCGTTTTTCGGCTTTAATCAGTCGGGCGAGTTTGCCTGTGGTTGTAGTTTTACCTGCCCCTTGCAAACCTGACATTAAAATAATTGCAGGCGGCACGCACGCCAAGTTCAATTCGCTATTTGCCTTACCCATTAACTCGGTGAGTTCGGTATTCACTACGCCGATAAATGCTTGACCTGGCGTTAAACTGCCGATGACTTCCTGCCCCATGGCACGCACTTTCACTTTTTCGATAAAGTCTTTCACCACAGGCAGGGCAACATCGGCTTCTAACAAAGCCATACGCACTTCACGCAAAGCGTCTTTGATATTATCTTCGGTAAGCCGTGCATGCCCACGCATGGTTTTTGCCCACTGGTGCAGGCGGTCGGAAATATTGTCAAGCATTTGAGTTATTCCTTGTGATTTATAAAATCATTCGTTATTTCTACACAAGCGGCGATTTTAACACGCTATTCACGGATAAGTCGATTTAATTCATTTTTTAGGCAATCTGAAAATAATGAATAATAAATTTTATATGGCATTTCAGGCTGCCTGAAACCTATATCGTCATTGCGAGCGAATGCGAAGCAATCTCTGAATAAATTGTCGCAGGACAATTTATTCAGGTAGCCTATCCTTAAAAACGACAATGTACAAAACCGTTCAGGCAGCCTGAATTGAAACCGTGTCATGGCAAGATTTGAACTTTCGTTCAAATCGTGGCAATCCACATAAAAAATTGTCAGATTTTTTATCAACGCCAAAGGTGTTGTAACAACAATGCGAAAAACCTTTTCAGGCAGCCTGAAACCTTTGCAAAACTGGTAGATGTGAGTAGCGTTCAAAGTTATAGTAGCACTTCAAATCGAAGACATAACAATAAGTTAGGCTACGATTTCGAGCGTAAGCCTAACGAAAAAATCTGCCACAGATGCCAGTTTTGCAAAGGTTTCAGCCTGAAAGACCTATGTATGCAATGCGACTATCAACGCCTTTGGGCTTTGGTGAAAAATTTACGATTTTTTTGACTTCCTTGCCACGCCATTGCTCTGTAACGGCTCGCAATGATACCGTTTTTAATATTTTGAAATGATTTAGAAATAATCGTTTATTTCAGGCTGCCTGAAACAATAAAAAAGCCTACAAACAAACATTTGCAGGCTTTTTGATTTAGATTAAATAAGATTTATTTTTTCAGCATACCGATGGCTTTCATCACTTCGATGTATTCGCCTTCGGTTTTTTCCAAGAATGCTTCAAATTCAGGTGCGTCAAGGTAGATATTATCCCAACCTTTTTCTTCACAAACTTGCTTCCATTCAGGCGTATCTTGCAGTTTTTTCAGAGCATCACGCCAATATTGCACCGCATAATCAGGCATTTCGGGTGTGCCGAACAAACCACGCCAGTTAATGAATGTAGCGTTAATGCCGCTTTCCATTGCCGTGGGAATTTCGCCCATTTTGCCTTCGCCGATGCGTTTATCCGCAGTTTGAGCCAAAACGCGAACATCGCCACTTTCAACCAAACCTTTCACATCAGACAAACCTGTGGAGAACAAGTCGATATGACCGCCCAATAATTGAGCCACGCCGTCATCATCGAATGGTACATAGTCAATTTTGTCGATATTTTCAACGCCTGCGGCTTTGGCGATGATTAAGAACTGTACATGATCCATAGAACCCACCGCAGAAGTACCACCAATTTTCACCGCTTTGGGGTTTTTCTTCAAGGCTTCCATTAACTCGTTAATGTCTTTGTAAGGCGAATCGGCACGCACCACAAAGGCAGCGTAATCGGCAATCAAACGCGCCAAAGGTTTGGTATCACGATAGCCGTATTGACTGGAACCGTTTAAGTTAAAGAACAAAATCGGCGGAGAATAAACCGTAATGGTGTTGGGGTCGGCTTTTTTATTTGCCGCTTGCAGCGTTGCCAAATGCACAGCACCGCCTGCACCAGGTGCATTACGAACAGGCATAGGGGCTTTAACAATACCCGTATCGCCCAAAGTTTTTGCCACCATACGAATAGTGGTATCCCAACCACCACCCGCACCAGCAGGAGCCACTAAATCCAAGTTACCCGCAGGGTAATTTGCAGCGGCTTTGGAAGCAGTATTACCACCGCTGTCCGCACCGTTGTTACAACCAGCCACACCCAGTGCCAAAATGCACAAAGATGAAACCAACAATTTTTTTGATTTGTCAAACAAACTCATTGTTTTCTTTCCCAAAGTTACTGAAACAAACTTGAATGATAACACAATTATCCATTGTTAATAGATTGATTTTTTAAATGCTGCCTGAAAACTGATGACACAAAAAAAGAGCAGTCTGCAACAGACCGCCCACATAAAACTGGCGAAAATTAAAAGGAGATTGTAAAAATTTTCGCCATACAACCACTCATATTTTCTATTTTGTTATTTATGGGAAGGAAAAACAATTACAAAAAACACATAACCAGAACGAACAATAATGCCAAAACACTACTAATTGCCAAAGTCATCAATGCTTTTTCTATTGACGCAAACATATTCAGCAATCCATATCACAAAGAAAGTCAGTCAGGTTATTTTGTACTTTAAGGCAGGCAGTATGTTTTATATTAAGATACTGTGCTGTCAAGCACAGTATCCAATCATATATGATTGGATTGCGTTTTTTGTTCTAAAATTAAAAAAATGCTTTAAGTTTAATACCTTATAATATTTTCAGGCTGCCTGAAAAAACTGCCATAGAAAAAGGGCAGTTTTCACCAAACTGCCCCATAAACTGACTAAAATACAAGGAGACATAAATTTTAGTCAGTGGTTTCCCTATTTTCTTCCACTTTGTTACTTTTGAACGAACAATGAACAACAACTATAAAAAACACACAGCCAAAACAAACAGCAATGCTGATACCCCTGTAATTGTCGAAGTAATCAACGCTTTTTCCAATGAAGCAAACATATTCAGCAATCCATATCACAAAAAAAGTCAGTCAAGTTATTTTGTACTTTAAGGCAAGCAGTATGTTTTATATTAAGATACTGTGCTGTCAAGCACAGTATCCAATCATATATGATTGGATTGCGATTTTTTGCTCTAAAAATAAAAAAAAACGCTTTCAGTTTAATACCTTATAATATTTTCAGGCTGCCTGAAAAGTTTTTTCAAATCCCCGTTATAGTCAAACAACTTCAAAATGCAAAAAATAAAAATAACGCATTGTGCATAAATATTCTGCAATTTAAATTTAATCCTGTGTGTCATTACGAGCCAAGCCGAAAGGCTTGGCGTGGTAATCCAGTGAAAAATCGCAGATTTTTCACCAACGCCACAGGCGTTGTAACGACAAGATTCATAAGCAATTTAAGGCTACCTGAAATGATAACAGATACGACTGTTACAACGCCTTGTGGCGTTGATGAATTGCTACGCAATTCATTGGATTGCCACGCCGAAACTTTGTTTCGGCTCGCAATGACACGCAGGATTAAATTCAGGCTGCCTGAAAAGTTTTTCAAATCCCCATTATTAAAAACTTCAATTTTTATAAACCCCACGCCCAATCCGTTTATAATACGCACTTTGTATTTTTCAGGCTGCCTGAAACAAATAAAAGAACACACGCTATGAGTTTATTGCAAATTTCCGAACCAGGTTTATCTGCCGTGCCGCACCAGCACCGTTTGGCGGCAGGGATTGATTTAGGCACAACCAACAGTTTAATTGCCTCTGTAATCAGTGGCGAGCCGCGTTGTTTGCAAGATAACAACGGTCGCACGCTTTTGCCGTCTGTGGTGCGGTATGGCGAAAATGGCAACATTCAAATAGGTTATGAAGCACAACAAAATCAAACACTTGACCCTGCGAATACCATTTCTTCTGCCAAACGCTTAATTGGTCGCACGCTTACCGATTTACCCAAAAATACGCCCTTACCTTATCGTTTTATCAATCGTGAAAATATTATTGAAATTCATACGCGTAGCGGCAATAAAAATCCGATTGAAGTATCGGCAGAAATTTTAAAAACGCTCAAAAAAAGAGCCGAAGATGCGTTGGGCGGCGAACTTACAGGCGTGGTGATTACCGTGCCTGCTTATTTTGATGATTCGCAACGCACGGCAACCAAAGATGCTGCCAAGTTAGCAGGCTTAACCGTGTTGCGTCTGTTGAACGAACCGACTGCGGCGGCGATTGCTTATGGCTTGGATAATCGTCATCACGGCTCGTTTGTGGTGTATGACTTGGGCGGCGGCACTTTTGATATTTCCATTTTAAAATTAGAACAAGGTTTGTTTCGCGTACTTGCCACAGGCGGCAATACGGCTTTGGGCGGCGATGACTTTGACCATTGCGTTTATTGTCATTTTTTAGATAAAAATCAATTATCTGCATTAAATGTCCAAGACCGACAATTATTATTGGGCATAGCCAAGCAAGCCAAAGAAACCTTAACGACACATAAATCGTTTGCTGTGGATTGCACGCTGTCTGGCGGCAAAGCCTTGCATATTGAATTGACGCAGTCGGAATTTTTTGCACTCACACAGCATTTGGTTGCCAAAACGATTGAGCCTGTGAAACAAGCCCTAAAAGACGCGGGCGTGGATAGAAGCAAAATTGACGGCGTGATCATGGTTGGCGGGGCAACGCGTATGCCGCATATCCGTCAAACCATTAGCAACTTTTTTGGACAAACACCGCTCACCAACATCGACCCCGATCAAACAGTGGCGATTGGTGCGGCTATTCAAGCAAATATTTTGGCAGGCAATAAAGCAGACAGCGACTATTTATTGCTTGATGTAACGCCCTTGTCATTAGGCGTGGAAACTTACGGCGGTTTGACTGAAAAAATTATCCCCCGCAACAGCACCATTCCTACGGCTTTTGCCCAAGATTTCACTACATTCAAAGACGGGCAAACGGCAATGAAAATTCACATTGTGCAAGGCGAACGCGACTTGGTTGCCGATTGTCGTTCTTTGGCAGAATTTACGCTCAAAGGCATACCGCCGATGGCGGCAGGTGCAGCACGCATTCGGGTGTCTTTTCAAATTGACGCAGACGGTTTATTGTCGGTGTCTGCCCAAGAACAAAGCACAGGCGTGGCTGCTAACATAGAAGTCAAACCGTCTTACGGCTTAAACGATGAAGAAATCACACAAATGTTGCAGGACGCAATGACAAACGCCGAACAAGACATAGCAAGCCGTCGCTTAAACGAAGCCCGTGTCGAAGCAACAAGCCTTTTGGACGCTGTGGCAAATGCCATCAACACAGACGGCGATTTACTGAATGGCGATGAATTGGATAAATTGCAAAACGCCATGACACAACTTTCAGGCAGCCTGAAAGACAATAATGTCGAACAAATCCGCCATTTAACACAGCAACTCAACACCCTATCCGACCCACTGGCTCACAGAAGAATGAACCGCAATATTCAAAGAGCATTGGCAGGCAAAGCGATTGGGGATTTGTAATCAGAATAAGTTTTCAGGTAGCCTGAAAAATATAGGGAAAATAACAATGGCAAATAAAAATAATAAAGAAAAACACCCCGATTATGCACACAATTTTTTTCGTGGCATGCCTGTTTCTGATAAAGAACAACATACAAATAATTTTCAATATTTTCAATGGTCAAGAGTGTTTTTAGGATTTCAACTTTTGCCTATTTTTACTACACTCTGTTTTGCTCTATCGGCTGGAATAATTTTGCCATTCAAAAATGGAGAAATTTCGCTATCGTTCATCGGTCTATTGCAGATAGTCGTTAATTTTATTCTTGTTTTTTTGGGACTATCTTTAATAGGCGTGATTGTGGCATTTATTTTTGGCGGCATTCAAAGTTTTATTTGGTCGATAATATTGGAAATTTTGCACACAACACACCTGAAAATAAAAATGGCATGTGCGACTATTGGCGGAATATTGGTCGTTGCTCCCGTACATTTTTTTGCTACTGGTATTTGTGAATTATTTGGACTACCGATATTTCTTATTCATTTATCGGCTGCCGCAAGTGGTGTGATTGTGATGTTGATGTTGCATAAAAATTGGTAATATAGTCAAAATACTTCAAAATATAAAGCCTTATCTCACCTTGCTGTATTATTGATATAGTCGTTAAACTTCAAAACAATAAAAGGCGGTGAGCCACAGACAGTATCAATAACACGGCAAGGCGAAGCAACGCATTAGTGTTTTGAAGTTTAACGACTATACTATCGCAGGCTAACCACCTTTTCTATTTTGAAGTATTTTGACTATAAACCGCATCACATTGTTTCAGGCAGCCTGAAACCCTTGCCGTCATTGCGAGATTTGATGAAATCAAATCGAAGCAATCTCCTAAAAATCCGCAAGGATTTTTAGGGTAGCCTATCCTAAAAACGACAACGCAAAAATGTGTTCAGGCAGCCTGAAAACATAGATTTTTAAATGTCACACGGATTCGATTTTCCTAACGGAAAATCTTTAAAATAATAGAAACGGCGTTAGCCGTTTCCAATCCGTGTGGCAATATAAAAACAGAATGATTACAGTAAATTAAATCATTTTCAGGCAGCCTGAAACGGTCAATCTACCTAAACGACAAGGGGATTGCCACGATTTGAACGAAAGTTCAAATCTCGCAATGACGGTTTTTTATTTCAGACAGCCTGAAAACATAGATTTTTAAATGTCACACGGATTGGATAAGGCTCACGCAAAATCTTTAAAATAATAGAAACGGCGTTAGCCGTTTCCAATCCGTGTGATAATAAAAAACAAAATAATTACAGTAAGTTAAATATTTTCAGGCAGCCTGAAAATATAGATTTTTTAAATGCCACACGGATTCGATTTTCCTAACGGAAAATCTTTAAAATAATAGGAATGGCGTTAGCCATTCCGAATCCGTGTGGCAATAAAAAAACAGAATAATTACAGCAAATTAAATATTTTCAGGCAGCCTGAAAACATAGATTTTTTAAATGCCACACGGATTCGATTTTCCTAACGGAAAATCTTTAAAATAATAGGAATGGCGTTAGCCATTCCGAATCCGTGTAGCAATAAAAAACAGAATAATTACAGCAAATTAAATATTTTCAGGCAGCCTGAAAACACTTTATTTGCCCTTGTGCTCGCTAATGCGTTTTTTATGTAATGGGTCACCTGAATATTGGTGTTCGTATAAAGAAAACGCAAACGCATTTGGGTCAGGTGTTTTATTATTACCCAAAGCCACAAGCGAGCGGATTAAGTCGTCCATATCGCCCAAATACGCACCTGATTTTGGGCTGTTAATCATCACCACAATCGCTAATGGCGTTTGGTGTATGCCATCAGGCAGCCTGAAACCTGCCAATGCACGCACATCTTTGAGCGTACCCGTTTTCATACGCAAACCGCCAACATCTCGCAGGCGGCGGCGAAGCGTGCCGTCATGCCCTGCAATCGGCAGACTGTCGATAAATGGTTCATTAAATAAATCGTTAAAATAGGCTCGATAAAGCATGGTGCCCAGCGTACGAGCGGTAACCCGCTCTTCTCGCGATAAACCCGAACCGTTTTCAATCACCAAACCTTGTGTATCAATGCCTGATTGCTTGAAACTTTTGAATACAGCGGCACGAGCATTTTCAACCGTATCGCCAGCCTGATTTGCCCCCAATGTGAGAAAAATCGAACGGGCAAATAGATTATCCGATTGCTTATTCATGGTGCGAATAGCGTCTGATAAGGGGGCGGATAAATGCTCTGCCACAGTGTTTGTGTCCTGCGGTGTTTCGCCTTCCAAACACACACTTGTTCCCGTTCCGCCCATTTGCTGCCATTGCCCTGCAAAACTTTCGCAAGCAAAGTCTTTGGGATCTAACATATTGACATATAAGGCTTGATTTTCACACGCAGTCGGAATGCGTCCGCCAATATGCAAAGTTGCACCGTCCCAATAGGCTTTCAAAATGCGTGCAATATTGCCACAGCGAGAACCGCCGATAAATTGTGCAGTATTATGCACCGCAATATTGGGCAGGGGCGGCTTGGTTACTACGGCTAAATCGCCAGCGGCATTGCGTTCCACGCCAACCCACACCACTTTATACGACAACATATTTTGATCAGGAGCAATGGTAAAACTTTTGCCTGCATCGCGTGCAAAATTATCCGCCGTTGCCACTTTTGACCACACCGAGCGGTCCAACACAATTTTGCCGCCAATCGAACGAATGCCTTTTTGTCGCAACGACTGTTGCATGGCGATTAAATCGTCCTGCTCCATAGTCGGATCGCCCGAACCTACCCAAAATAAATTACCGTCTAAAACGCCGTTATTCACCGCCGCACGCATTTTCCATTCGGTTTTCCAACGAAAATCCGCACCTAATGTATCGAATGCGGCATACGAAGTAACCAATTTCATCACAGACGCAGGATTCATCGGGCGATCAGCATTATGCTCGGCTAAAACTTCGCCTGTATTTAAGTCCTGCACAAAAAACGCCACTTCATCAGGCAACATTCGCCCAAGATTAGGCTCACCCCAAGCCGTTGTACAAAGTGTCAGCGATAAAAGTAAGGAGTAGATTTTCATTAACATTTATCCATTTGCGTAGTGTGGAAAAATAAGGCGTTATTTTACAATGTTAAGCAAAAAATTTTAAGTTTTCAGGCAGCCTGAAATGCCTTATTCATTTACCGCACAAAATTATCTATTCTTTCGACTATAATAGTGCTATCTGATTTTAAGGAAAATGCCATGTTCAAGTATATTCTGCCTTGTCTCTTGTTGTTAGTGGCGTGTCAGCCGAAGCAGGAGCGAGATATTACGCCGCCGCCTGTACCGCCACAGACGGTGCAAGCCAAAGAAATGACGGGTAGCGATATTCGTGATAAAGATTTAGGTTCGGCTATACCTTTGGCTGCCACTTCGGGCGGTGAAGTGCTGTTTGGTGAGAAGACAAATCACATTTCTTTAATTTCGTTTGGTTATACGCACTGCCCTGATATTTGTCCGACCACGCTTTTGACGCTGTCGCAGGCGATAAAAAAATTGTCGCCCAAACAAGCAGCAAGCGTTCGTATTTATTTTGTTACGCTCGATCCCGAACGCGATTCTTTGGAAACGCTGCACGGCTATGTAACGCTGTTTCACCCTGATTTTATAGGCTTGCGTCCGACAATGGAGCAATTAGAGCAAGTAAAACAAGACTGGCGTGTAGTCGGCGAATTTGTGCCGCTGTCTAACGGCAGTTACACAGTCGATCACAGCACGGGCATTTATATGATTGATAAACAAGGCAAAACGGCGGTGTATGAACCCTACGGCACAACCGCACAGGAATTAGCCGATGATATTGCTTTGTTTTTAGAACAAAATCCGTGATATGTGTAGGAGATTGCCACGCCTGCATCTTGTCTCGCATTTCAGGCAGCCTGAAAGCATAAGAATATGAGCAAAAAACACCCTGTAACCCCTGCCATTCGTTTTTTACGCCAGCATTCTGTGGCGTTTTTGCCGTTTGAATATGATTATGTCGAACACGGCGGCACGGCTCATTCTGCCCTTGCATTAGGCGTTGATGAGCATTGTGTGATTAAAACCATTGTGTTGCAAGACGAAAACAAACGGGCGATGATTGTGTTAATGCACGGCGATTGTGAAATTTCCACACGCAATATGGCACGCACAATCGGGGCAAAACATATTGAAACGGCAAAACATGAAACTGTAACAAAATTAACGGGTTACATGGTAGGCGGCTGCTCGCCCTTTGGCACCAAACAAGCATTGCCTGTGTATGTGGAAAAAAGCATTTTGGCGTTGCCTGAAATCTATATCAACGGCGGCAAACGCGGTTTTTTGGTGAAAATCAATCCACAAGATTTGCAAGTGTTAAAACCAATTGCTGTGGAAGTGGCAGTAAAATAAGCATTTCAGGCAGCCTGAAAGATTGATTTCACGCTATGACACAAACCGTTAATAATTTGAAATAAATTATCCGTCTTGCTGTATTATTTTGTGTTGCTACGAAAAATACCTTTTATTCTTTTAAACTTGTCCGACTATAACGCAAATAGAGAAAGTTATGATAAAAAAACCTAACCAAAATAAAAAAAATTATTCGAGTGAATTTTTTCGCTATATACCTACTTCTGATGAAGAAACACATAAACAACCCTGTTCTTTTCGTTGGAAACGAGTGTGGAAAAAATTTTTTTTATTAACTTTGTGTATGGCTTTGTTTTCTGGCGTTTATATATCCATAATGGTTGTCATCAAAACGGTACAATCGAATGAACTTATCAATCCAGCAATGTTTCTTTTACTGCCTATTATTGAAATTTTAATTTGTATTTTACTTTTTTTGTTTATTTTCGGTATTCAAAATTTTATTTGGGCATTTGTTTTAGAATTGATGGACGATAAGCCAAATGCAAAAATAGTATGTGGCGTATTAGGTTCAATGCTTATTAGCATTTCTGCATATTCTTTTGCAACAGGTGATTTGTGTCGATTTTTAATGGGAGAAAAATATCCTTTTTCTATGCCCATTTGCGTTTTTCTCGGCGGTTTAATGACACTTTATTTATTAAGAAAAAAAGATAATTCTTCATCATCAAATTCAACACAAACAAAAATGTCCCCCAAACGGGGAATTAAATGACTGAATGGTATTTTTGTAAAAGGAATATAAAATGAACAAAAAAATCGCCAAAGAAACCTTGCACGCACAAGGTTTGGAAATTGCCATTTACACCCAAGACTTTCATAATGAATATGTTTCACTCACCGATATTGCCAAATACCGCAGCATTCAACCGTCTATAACTATTCACAACTGGTTGCGTGGGCGTGATATTGTGGCATTTTTAGGCTTATGGGAAACGCTACACAACTCAAATTTTAACCGTATCGAATTCGATACGGTTAAAACAAACGAAACAAAATATTTTCAGGCAGCCTTGAAAATCTATTAACGAAAGCATTTCTATGAAAATCACCTTATTTTACACAGGCGGCACAATCGGTATGGTTGATACACCGCAAGGTTTTGTACCTGATAGTGGCTTGCCTGAAAAAATTGCCGAACACTTTTCAGGCAGCCTGAAAGATATTGAATTATCGTTTATATCAAGCGAGCAGGCGATTGATTCTTCTCAAATTTCTCTACAACACTGGGGGCAGTGGATTGAACAAATCCGCCAAATATTGCCGCACACAGACGCGATGATTGTTCTGCACGGCACGGACACCATGGCATACACTGCCGCCCTATTCCGCCTTGTGTTTGCGGCTACAAACAAAGCGATTATTTTCACAGGTTCGCAAAAAGCGTGGGTTGAAAACCATTCAGACGCACCCGACAATCTTTTATCGGCTATTTTATTGATTCAACAAGGTTTTTCTGGTGTAGGCTTGGTGTTTCATCAAACCCTATTTGACCCTGCTGATTGTCGCAAGATTTCTACCGAAAATAATCAAGCATTTTCAAGCATTTGGCAAACGCCGTTGGCACAGATGAAAAACAATCAATGGCAGTTTTTCAGGCAGCCTGAACCCCCTGTTTTGCCACAAAAAAACATTCAAATCAACCCAAATTTGCGTATTGCAAGCATTTACCCCACACCTGCATTTGCTTGGGAAAATGCCGCGTCTTTATTAACGGACAACACGCATGCGGCAATTATTTTGGCATACGGCAACGGCAATTTGCCTAATCATCAAGCATTTTTACAACAGGCAAAAAACTTCTGCCAAAACGGTAAGCCCTTGATTATATTAAGCCAAGTATGGCAAGGTGAAGTCAATCAACGCTACGCTGCAAATTTGCCATTCACGCAAATCGGCACAATCAACGGCGGCAAACACACAATAGAAAACACATTAGCCAAGTTGATTGTGGGGTTAAGTGTTAAACTATCGCCCCAAGATATGCTTGCTTATTTTCAAACACAATGAAACGCCTATTGTATTTTCTACTTGCCCTATTGCCTGCTTTCATTGCGGCGGCGTTGTTGTTTTTGGGTTTTGCCAAAATTGACACCGCTATGTCGTCTTTATTGCCGCAAAATTTAGCAGAAAATTCTGTTTTTCGGGCTGTGGAAGATGCTCAAAATCGCCGCTTAAATGAAACGGCAATCGTTTTAGTGGGGGCAGAAAATCCGCAGCAAGCATTTGAAAATGCTGGACAAATTGCAGATTTATGGCGGCAAAGTGGTTTGTTTGATCAAGTGGAAAATACGCTGCAAATCAATATTGACGATTTGACGGCGATCAATCAACAAATGGGTGTGGCACTTTTGCCTGATTATCAGGCGGAATTGTTGCTTCATAATCCTGATGAATATTTTCAAGAATATGCACAAGATTTACTCAATCCTTTTTCAGGCAGCCTGATTTCGCCGTCAGAAGACTGGTTAGGATTTTCTCGTTTCTTATCGCAAAAACAAGGGCTTAATCAGTTAAACTGGTCAGCAGAATATAATGCTTTATATTCGGAATATGAAAATAAAACTTGGGTTTGGGTGCGTGCTGTACCGAATAAAAAAGCCATTGCCCACATACCGCAACTCGTGCAGAAAACGCAGGATTTTGCACAACGACAAGGCGTTGAAATAGCGGTGTCGGGCGGCATATTTTTTGCCGCCGACAGCAAACAAAAAGCCGAACAGGAAAGCAAGATTATGTCTGCTGTGGGGCTGACGCTGACTTTTGTCTTTTTGCTGTGGGCATTTCGCACGCCACGCATTTTGGCATTGAGTGTGGTGTTAGTGGCGGGCATTAGCACAGGTTTGGCGGTGTCGTTAGCGGTTTTTTCTACCGTGCATATATTAACAATCGTAGTCGGCACTTCTTTGGTGGGCGTTTTGGTTGATTTTCCCCTACACGGTTTGTCTGCGTCATTGTTCAGGCAGCCTGAAAATAAATGGCATACCCAAAACAGCATACGAAAATTATTGCCGACATTTGCCATAAGTTTAGGCATCACTGCCGCAGGTTATTTAATGCTACTCGCCGCTCCCTTGCCCTTACTCAAACAAACCGCCGTGTTTTCTGTTGCCGCCTTATGCGGTGCGTTTGTCGCTACGGTTTTTCTGCTGCCTAAATTTTTACGCCATTATCAAGCACGCACCACTCATTTTACGCATTTAGCATATTTTTTATCTAATCATATCAATCGCTTACCTTTACTATGGATAAGTTTAATTTGCGGCATATTTTTGTCTATCGGCATTCTCCAAAGCCACTGGCAAGACGATATTCGGCAATGGCTTGTTTTGCCTGACGACCTATTGCAACAAACCGCCAAAGTAGCACGCATATCGGGCATAGAACAAAACGCACAATCGTTCATTATTCAAGCCGATAACGAAGATAAGTTATTGAATTTAAGTAAAAATATTGCAAATCAAATGCAGCCTTTTGCCGATACGCAAGGTTTGCACGAGTGGATTTTACCGACTGAAAAACAACAACAAATCAAGCAGCATTTACTTAATTTAAGCAAACAAGGCAAATCGTTTAACGCAATGACGGCAGTGGGCATTCGCCCTGAAATAGTACAACAAGCCATGCAAGATACCGCCCAAAAACCCGACATAACGCTTTCAGGCAGCCTGAAAAACCATTTAGGAGCAGCATGGCAACATTTGTATATCGGCAAAATCGACAATCAATATATTGCATTGATGAATTTATCGAATATTCGCGATATGGCGGCAATAGAAAATCTTATTAAAACAATGCCTTGTAACAAAGACTCGTGTATTCATTTGATTGACAAAAGACGCGAATTAAATCAACAATTTACCCACATTCGCAACTTAACCGCTTATTTAAAAATTGCGTCCTTTGTGCTGGCGTTTGTGCTTTTATGGGCAGTGTTTGGCAAACGCAAAAGTCTCTTCATCATCACACCGCCCACGCTTGCCGTGCTTGCCACAATCGGCGTTTTAGGCTGGCTACAAACGCCCATCGGCTTATTTGCCATGTTCGGCTTATTGTTGTCGTCCGCTGTGGGCATAGATTACACCGTGTATGCCGTCAATGCCCCCGAAGAGCCTGCTGTTAAAGTGGGCGGTATCACATTAGCCGCCACAACCACAGCCCTATCCTTTAGCTTATTGTCATTCAGCCAAACCCCAGCCGTTGCCACATTCGGCTTATCCGTTGCCATTGCCGTCGTGTTTAACTGGATAATCACCGTGTGTCTGCTTTCAGGCAGCCTGAAAAAATAGGTTGAATAAAAAATTTCAGTTGTTCGGAAATTCCGAACAGTTGAAAATATTTACATAACTCTTTGAATAATATAATCAATTCAAAATGTTATTGAAGATTTTTCACCCCACGCAAGTTGTAAATCATTTATCATTACGGCTTGATAAAACCGTTCAGGCAGCCTGAAAAATGATGACCCCTTTTGTTCCTTTGCGTTTGCATTCTGAATTTTCTTTAACAGACGGCACCATTCGTGTGGGTGAAGCGGTGTCGTTTGCGGCAAAGCAGGGCTTTCCTGCAATGGCTTTGACGGACGCGATGAATATGTTTGCGGCGGTGAAGTTTTATAAGGAATGTCGCAAAAAAGGGATTGTGCCGATTTTTGGTGTGGATTTTTCGTTAGCCGCAAAAGATGCAGAAAAAGAGCCTACTCGTTTGTTATTATTAGCAAAAAATCACAATGGTTATTTGCGTTTGTGCGAACTTTTAACCGCCGCTTACACCGATGAAAATCGTTTTGATGACGCACAAATCTCGTGGCAAATGCTTGAAAATGCGGATCGTTCGGGGCTAATTTGTCTGTCAGGCGGCATTCACAGCGAGATTGCGGGGTTTTTATTAAAAGATAAGTTTGATTTGGCAAAGGCATCTGCCCAAAAATTATCGCAACTTTTTCCCAATGCTTTTTATTTAGAATTACAGCAATTACCTGATTATTCAGGAAATTTTTCCGATTATGAAAACAAACGCTTTCATGAAATTTATCAGCAATACCAAACCGTTTTTTCAGGCTGCCTGAAATTGTGTGGCGAGTTAGATTTGCCGCCTGTTGCCACGCACCCTGCTCAATTTATGACAGCAGACGATTTTGTCGCCCACGAAACCCGTGTGTGTATTGCGTCAGGGAACGCTTTGGCAGACCCCAAACGCGTGCGGCATTTTCACCCATCGCAATATTTTTTGTCTTTCGATGAAATTCAAGCACTCTTCAAAGATATTCCCGAAGCGATTGAAAATACAGTAGAAATTGCCAAACGCTGTGCAACCGAAATTGATTTGGGTCATCACTATTTGCCGCTTTTTCCCACGCCTGATGGTGTTTCTTTGGACGATTTTTTACGCCAACAATCACAAACAGGTTTGGAAGAACGCTTGCAAATTTTGTATCCTAACGAAGAAGAACGCTTGCAAAGGCTACCTGAATACCAAAATCGTTTGAATTATGAATTAGATATTATTATTCAAATGGGTTTTCCAGGTTATTTTTTAATTGTGGCAGACTTTATTAACTGGGCGAAAAATAACGGCTGTCCAGTGGGGCCAGGACGCGGCTCGGGTGCGGGTTCGCTGGTTGCTTATTCTTTAAAAATCACCGATTTAGACCCTTTGCGTTATGCTTTGCTGTTTGAGCGTTTCTTAAATCCCGAACGGGTGTCTATGCCCGACTTTGATGTGGATTTCTGCACCAACAACCGCGACCGTGTGATTGATTATGTGCGGCATAAATACGGCGAAAATGCGGTGAGCCAAATTGTTACTTTCGGCACGCTGTCGAGTAAAGCAGTCATTCGTGATGTGGGGCGGGTTTTGGGTTTATCGTTTGGTTTGTGCGATAAACTCTCCAAACTCATTCCTTTGGAAGCCAACAAGCCCCTGCCCCTTGCCAAAGCAATGGAAGCCGAACCCTTAATCGGCAAAATTCTGCAAGAAGAAGAAGCCGAAGAATTGATGGTTTTAGCCCAAAAATTAGAAGACCTAACGCGTGGCACAGGTATGCACGCAGGCGGTGTTCTGATAGCCCCTGGTAAATTGTCCGACTTCTGCCCTGTGTATCAAGCCGATAAAAACGCCGCTTCCGTATCAATGTATGACAAAGACGATGTCGAACAAGCAGGTTTGGTGAAGTTTGACTTTTTGGGCTTACGCAACTTAACCATTATTCAAATGGCAGAAAAAATGGTTGCCGATTTGCGTGGTGAAACCATTGATGTGGCACACATTCCGTTAGACGACGCAGAAGTTTATCGTGATATTTTCGCCGCAGGCAACACCAACGCCGTGTTTCAGTTTGAATCGGTCGGTATGAAAAAAATGCTCAAAGAAGCCAAGCCCACCAAGTTTGAAGAAATCATTGCGTTTGTGGCGTTGTATCGACCAGGCCCTATGGACTTAATTCCCGACTTTATTCGCCGTATGCACGGTAAAGAAAAATTTGAATATCTGCACCCTACTTTATCCGAAGTGTTGCAACCTACCTACGGCATTATGGTGTATCAAGAACAAGTCATGCAAACCGCCCAAGTGTGTGCAGGCTATTCATTAGGCGGTGCGGATATGCTACGCCGTGCCATGGGTAAGAAAAAGCCCGAAGAAATGGAAAAACAACGCGGCATTTTCGTTCAGGGAGCCGCCCAAAAAGGCATTAGCAAAGAAAAAGCAGACGAAATTTTCGACTATATGGAAAAATTTGCAGGCTACGGTTTTAACAAATCGCACGCCGCAGCCTACGCTCTGGTTGCCTATCAAACCGCATGGCTGAAAAAGCACTATACCGTTGAATTTATCGCCGCAACCATGTCCAACGAACTCACCAACACCGACCAACTTAAAAATATGCACGATGACGGCATTGCCAACGGCTTAACATTTTTACCGCCTGACATCAACAAATCGCTGTATCACTTTGAACCCGTTTCCACAAACGAAATTCGTTATGCTTTGGGGGCGATTAAAGGCACAGGCGAAGCCGCTTGCAACGCCATGATCAAAGAACGAACTCAAAACGGCGACTTCAAAGACATCTTCGACTTCTGCCGCCGCATAGACAACCAAACCGCCAACCGCCGTGTGATTGAAGCCCTGATTAAAGCAGGAGCATTTGACAGCCTACACCCCAACCGTGCCGAAGTATTAGCCAACCTTGAAATGGCAATGGAATACGGCGTACAACAAAACAACAACGCCAACCAAGGCGGCTTATTTGACGAAGTATCAGACGCAATCGAAGAAATCAAACTCACACCGCACCCTGCGTGGAGTTTATCGCAACTACTCGCCGAAGAAAAACAAGTGTTGGGCTTTTACTTTTCCGCACACCCATTTTCGCCGTATGCCGAAGAAGTGCGACCATTAGCACGCACACCATTAGCCAACATACAAGTTGCCGACAACAAACAATGGTTAAGCGGTTTTGTGATACAACTACGCGCCATACTCACCAAAAACGGCAACAAAATGACCATTGCACTCGTGGAAGACGACAGCGGCAAAAACGAAATCGTATTGCGAACGGAAGCCATAGACGCCTTTGTTGCCAACAACGGCGAACTGACTGCCGACCAAGTGTTGTTATTTGAATGCAAAATCAGCAAAAGCCAGTACAACGAAAATGACGATGTACGCATTTTTGCCGAAAAAATTCTCTCGTTAGACGAAGGGCGACAAAACTACGCCCGAACCCTGAACTTAAACATCAGCACCAACACCAACATCAGCACCCTATCCCAAATCCTTACCGCCCACAAAGCAGGCAAGCGAACCATTCCACTCAAACTGTGGTATCGCACCGAAAAAGTTTCAGGCTGCCTGAACACAGACGCAAACTGGCTAATCAACCCCAATCAACCCCTAATTGACGAACTACACGGACTATTAGGGCATAAAAATGTAAGGGTGAGATGGTAGGAAAAAACACCTTTTCAGGCTGCCTGAAATAACAAGTGAGCAGGGAGCGGTTGTTTTGCCTTGCGGCAAAACAAGTTATGTTTTTTGATAACGCTTCGAGTATTACTTTCAGGCAGCCTGAAACAATAAATCGAAGCGTTATCTAAAAAATATCCGTCAAACCGCAAGGTTTGACATAATCACTACTCACTGCTAAATGCCCACTATTTTCACCCAAGCCCCCTTGCATAAATAAGTATTTTCTATTAAAATTGACCGTTTCAAAAAATTAAATTGCAATTTTTAAGGACAAAAACAATGGTAGTTATCCGTTTTGCACGCGGCGGTTCTAAAAAACGCCCGTTTTTTAATGTTGTGGTAACCGACTCTCGCAATCGCCGCGATGGTCGTTTTATTGAACGCATCGGCTTTCATAATCCGATTGCTAACGAAAAACAAGAAGCATTTCGCATTAACCAAGAACGCTTGAACTACTGGGTAGGTCAAGGGGCACAAGTGAGCGAAGCCGTTCGCAAACAAATTAAAGCCGCCGCTTAAATAGTCTTTCAGGCAGCCTGAAAACATATATGGACGCAAAAGATTTAGTGCCGATGGGCTATGTCAAACAAGCAACAGGCATTAAAGGCTGGATAAAAATTAAAGCCGATACGGAATTTCCTGACGGTTTAATGGATTATCCGCGTTGGTTTTTGGGTAAAAACGGCAACTGGCAGGAATATTCGCCCGAAATCGGCAAAATTGCTCCTGACGGCTTTCAGGCAAAATTAGTCGGTATCAATGACCGCACGGCGGCGGAAACGCTTAAAGGCTTAACCATTGCCGTTTTGCGTGACGATTTTGCCGATACAGAAACAGACGAATATTACTGGACGGATTTAGTCGGTTTGACGGTAAAAAATCCACAAGGCGAAATTTTAGGCACGGTGAGCGGTTTGCAGGAAAGTGGGGCACACGATATTTTGGTCGTTAAGGGTGTGGAAAAACAGATTTTAATCCCCTTTGTGGCTCAATTTATTTTAACTGTGAATCTTGCTGAACAATATATTCTTGCCGACTGGCAGGCTGATTATTAAAAATGTTGGTGCAAGTCATTACGCTGTTTGGCGAAATGTTTTCCGCCATTACCGAATACGGCGTTACAGGCAGAGCCGCTAAAAACGGCTTATGGCAATTAGAAACCATTAACCCACGCCAGTTTGCCGATAATCGTTTAGGTTATATAGACGATAAACCCTTTGGCGGCGGAGCGGGCATGGTGATGCAAGCACCGCCCATTCAGGCAGCCTTAAATGTTGCGTTTGCAAAAGCAGGCACCCAAAAAGCGATTTATTTAAGCCCACAAGGCGTGCCACTCACGCACGACAAAACGCTTGAATTATCGCAACAAAACCATTTAATTTTGCTGTGCGGACGCTATGAAGGCATAGATGAACGCATATTAGAAGCGAATGATATTGAAGAAATTGCCGTAGGCGATTTTGTGGTAAGCGGCGGAGAATTGCCCGCCATGATGTTGATTGACGCAGTTTTGCGACACCGCCCAAATGTCTTGGGTGATGAACAATCGGCACAGCAAGATTCGTTTTGTCGCGGATTATTAGACTATCCGCACTACACACGCCCCGTTGAATTTAACGGGCTGAAAGTTCCTGATGTATTGCTCACAGGCAATCATCAAGAAATTGCCAAGTGGCGACACACGCAATCGCTACTTCGCACAAAAAACCGCCGACCCGATTTATGGGCTCGGTACAGTTTAAACCCACAGGAAGTTCAACTTTTGTCGGAACTGTGAAATTGTTTAACGACAAAAGCAATGAGCAATCCATATTAGATTAGGAATAAACACAATGAGCAATAAATGCAAAATCATTCAAGCGTTGGAAAACGAAGAAATCGCCCGCTTGAACAAAGAAATCCCCGAATTTGCACCAGGCGACACCGTTGCCGTATGGGTAAAATTCAAAGAAGGCAGCCGCGAACGCTTGCAAGCGTATGAAGGTGTGGTGATTGCCCGCCGCAATCGTGGTATCAACAGTTCGTTTATCGTACGCAAAATCAGTAACGGCGAAGGCGTGGAACGCACATTCCAGTTATACGCACCCAGCGTGGCAAAAATCGAAGTCAAACGCCGTGGCGATGTTCGCCGTGCGAAACTGTATTACTTGCGTGGCTTAACAGGTAAAGCCGCACGCATTAAAGAAAAATTACCTGCTCGCAAAGCAAAATAATTCTTTAATGATGATAAAAATCGGACAAATCAGTTGTCCGATTTTTTTGTGTGGAATAAATTTTGGCTTTTGCCGAACTTCGTTTCAGGCTGCCTGAATTGTGTATGAACCTTATTGTTATAGTCAAACAACTTCAAAATGTTAAAAAAACCGTGTCATTGCTCGCGTTAATGAAATCACGGCGTGGCAATTCAATGAATTGCGAAGCAATTCATCAACGCTGATAAGCGTTGTAACGGACTTATCTGCCATCATTTCAGGTAGCCTTAAATTGTTTATGAACCTTGTTGTTACAACGCTTATCAGTATTGATGAAAAATCTTCTATTTTTAACTTCATTTCGTTCGTTGAATGTGCGTGCTATTTCAGGCTGCCTGAAATATATTTTTATATTCTCAACCCCCCATTTTTCAGATAAAATAATGCCCTTTTAACAGACGCACATATTTTTCAGGGAGCATTTTATGAAACCCATCAATGTTGGTATTTTAGGTTTAGGCACGGTAGGCGGCGGTACGGCGAAAGTGTTGAAAAAAAACGCCGCCGAAATTGAACGCCGCACAGGGCGGCAAATTCGCCTGTTTATGGCAGCGGACAAACGCAGCGATTTAGACACGCACGACATGTTTTTGCCTGAAACCACGCCCACTGATGACGCATTTGCTGTGGTTTCGCACCCTGAAATTGATATTGTCGTGGAACTTATCGGCGGCACAGGCATTGCCAAAGAGTTAATTTTAAAAGCGATTGAAAACGGCAAACATGTGGTTACCGCCAACAAAAAATTGTTAGCCGAATACGGTAACGAAATTTTTGCCGCCGCCGAAGAAAAACAAGTAACCGTAATGTTTGAAGCCGCTGTGGCTGGCGGTATTCCGATTATCAAAACTCTGCGTGAGGGCTTGGCGGCGAATCGCATTCAATGGATTGCAGGTATTATCAACGGCACCAGCAATTTTATTTTAAGCGAAATGCGTGAAAAAGGCTCTTCTTTCACCGAAGTATTAGCCGAAGCACAACGCTTGGGCTACGCCGAAGCCGACCCCACTTTTGATATTGAAGGACACGACGCAGGACACAAAATCACCATTATGGCTTCTTTGGCGTTTGGTATTCCGCTTAATTTCTCCAAATGTTATTTGGAAGGCATCAGCAAATTAGATGCCAAAGACATTAAATATGCCGAAGAATTGGGCTATCGCATTAAACTATTGGGCATTACTCGCCGCACCGAAAACGGCATTGAATTGCGTGTTCACCCCACGATGATTCCTGAAAAACGCCTGTTAGCCAGCGTGAATGGCGTGATGAACGCCGTGTGGGTGCATGCCGATATGGTTGGCTCAACGCTGCATTACGGTGCAGGTGCAGGCGAATTAGCCACAGCCAGTGCGGTTGTGGCGGATATTGTGGATTTATCGAGAATGATTACTTCGGACAATGCCGACCGCGTGCCGCACTTGGCGTTTCAACCGTCCAAAGTGTGCGATACGCCTGTATTGCCGATGGACGAAGTGAAAAGCGGTTATTATCTGCGTATTCAAGCGGCTGACCAAAGTGGCGTTTTGGCGGATATTGCCAATATTTTAGCCAAAGAGAAAATTTCGATTGAAGCCTTAACGCAAAAAGGCGTGATTCAAAGCGAACAAACCGCCGAAATTGTGATTCTCACCCACACAACACTGGAAAAACACATTAAAGCCGCGATTGCCGCAATCGAAAAATTGCCGAATATCCACGCCCCAGTGGTGATGATTCGTATGGAGTCGTTTCATATTAACAACTAATGTGTTGTTTTATAATAGAAAAACGCTGTTTATAAAAACAGCGTTTTTTTTGTGATAAGTGTTTCAGGCTGCCTGAAAGAAAATATCTACTTGAATGGCAATTCCCTTTGCGATTTTTTACCTTTATCTTTTTGAATTTTCTTTTTATTTTTCAATGATAGTATTGTGCAATTTGCCACTTTACTTTCAAGATAATTTATCTTTAAATCAACTAAATATTCATAATTATAAGTATTTGATTTATCTTTTTTGATTATTTGTTCTTTCAAATAATCATTATCAAAATTTACTGGTAATTCCTTTTTTGAAATACGACTACAAACTATTTTGTTTCCTTTTTTATTATCTTTTCTTGTCTGAACGAAACTTACCCATACATCATTCAAAACTTCTTCTCGTTCCTCTTTTTTTGTTTGTTCTTCTATATATGTTGGGATTTTGTTATTTATTTGATTTGCTGTTGATTTGTCTAAAATAAAACTTTCACCACTATTTTTATCCGAAAAAATGACTGTTCCGCCATTTACTATAACTTGATTTATTGCATATACATTCTGCGATTGTTTAACAGTTGGATTTGAAATATTTCCAATTTCTGTATGAGAATCTTCTTTATTTAAGAAAAATTGACATATCTTTTTAAAAAGTTCAACAAAATCTGCCGCTTTATTTATATTGGGAATTATTGCTAATAATGGAACTATACAATTTGCTACAATATCAATTTCAATACTACCTTTGCGTATTTCTGCAATTTGAATTTTTACATTTTTATCATCAACAATTTCTTTATATAACTCATCAATAGCATGTAATCCATTTGCAAAGACATCCATATCAATCACATTGGGTGTATCAATCTTGCAAGTTAAAATATTTTTCACTTGGTTGAGATTGCTCATAAGAAATCCTTTGATAAATTAAAATCGTAAGAAAACTCATTTATTTTCAGGCAGCCTGAAAGGCTGCCTGAAAGTTATTCCACCACCAATACATTGCCCTGTTTGCCAACAATTGTGGCGTTTTTGCTGTTTAGTGCTTGCGAAGAAATGGCTTGCCATTCTGCTCCGCGATATTGCACTTTATAGGTGCCGTCTTGATTTTGAGCAATCACGGCAACGCTTTGCCCGATGTCTAAATCGTCATAAGCGGTATTGTCGCTCATGGGAATGACTTTTTTCTTTTTATGCCAATAAGTTGCCAACACAATGCCGACAATCGACAACACCGCACACACGGTGATATTCACAGCAAAAGGCGTATGAAACCCCCAATCTAATACGCCTGTAATCGCACAGGCAATCGACAAAACCAATAAATAAAATGTGCCGCTGAATACTTCCAAAACCAAAGCGACTAATGCAATAGCAAACCAAATCATGTTGAACCTCCTTTTTGAACTGAATTATTTCAGGCTGCCTGAATGGCATAAGTATAAACGAATACAAGCAAATAAGGGAAAAATAATCCACAATCATGGCACAATATATTTTATTGTTGTCCGCTAAAATCTTTGCACCTGCCTGAAAAGATATTATTTTGTTTCTACAAATTTTTTTATTATCGCTCACAAAGAACACGGAGACACAAAGAGCAAGGTTAAGTGTTTATATTATTAGAATTTTTTCATATTCTCCGTGTTCTCCGTGTCTTGGTGAGAGATAAAAAAGGTTGAGCGGACAACAATCATTTTATTCAGGCTGCCTGAATTTTATCAACTGCGTTGCCGTCTGGTTTCTGCCAACAGCATACCGCACGACACCGACACATTCATACTTTCCACCGTGCCAAACATGGGAATGGACACCAGCATATCGCAATTTTCCCGCGTTAGCCGCCGCATACCCTTGCCTTCCGAACCCATTACCCACGCTACGGACAACGGAATTTCGGTGTGAAATAAATCGCTGTCTCCTGCCATATCCGCACCCAAAATCCAGATATTGCGTTCTTTTAAGGCTTTGATTGTACGAGATAAATTTGTTACTGCAAAATACGGTACACTTTCAGCCGCACCGCAGGCAACTTTACGAACTGTGGCGTTTAAGCCAACGCTGTTGTCTTTGGGTGCAATTACCGCAGTAACCCCCATGGCATCCGCCGTGCGAAGAATCGCACCCAAATTGTGCGGGTCGGTAATGCCGTCTAAAATTAAAAGAAAGGGCGGCGTGTTCAATTCGTCTAAAATATCGTCTAAATCTTGCTGTGGCAAAGGAGACGCAAATGCCACAATGCCTTGATGATTGTTTGAGCCACACAGTTTATTTAAGCGGTCATTATCTGCCACAATCACACGAATATGGGCTGCCTGAATTTTGGCTAATGTTTGTTTCATACGGCTATCTTGACGATTTTCGTCAATATAAATTTCGTCAATCGTGTGGGCATTTTGCCGCAATCGTGCGTTAATGGCGTGAAAACCAAAAATAAGACGGCGAGAAGACATTGTTTTTTACGGGTTCAGTTAAAAGAGAATAATATAACAGAAATTGCAAGGGTTTTCAGGCTGCCTGAAAGATAACTTTATTGCCCACGCGGTTTTGTTTAGATTTTTAGGCTACCTAAAAATCAATTCAATCATCACATTGTTATAAATAATCGCATTGACAATGATTTATAAAAATGTAATTCTTTATAAAATACAATCAAAACAATTTGTTAGGCTACCTGAAAATTCATTAAAACGCGTGGGCAACAAGTTGCCCACCCTACGCTTGCACTGGACGACATATTTGTAAGCGACAAGTCGCTAACAAATATTGTCGTTTTTGATAACGCTTCGATTTTCTTTCAGGCTACCTGAAATTGAAATCGTTATTGCAAGCCGTGCCAAGAGTACGGCGTGGCAGTCTTACCGATTAAACTTATCACCAAAAGACCAAATCTACAACAAAGTGAATTATTTTACATTTTGGCTTATTTTATCGTAACTTATTGATATATA
>JAFTFY010000017.1 GCA_017458185.1 Neisseriaceae bacterium | reverse complement strand
TTATTGAATCACTTTGGAAACCACGCCAGCACCTACGGTGCGACCGCCTTCACGAATCGCAAAACGCAAGCCTTCTTCCATCGCAATCGGTGCAATCAATTCAACGGTGATTTTCACATTCTCACCAGGCATTACCATTTCAACGCCTTCGGATAATGTTACCGCACCTGTTACATCGGTTGTACGGAAGTAGAATTGTGGGCGGTAGTTCGCAAAGAATGGGGTATGACGACCGCCTTCTTCTTTGCTCAATACATACACTTCTGCTTCAAATTTGGTGTGTGGCGTAATCGTGCCAGGTTTTGCCAATACTTGTCCGCGTTCAACTTCTTCGCGTTTGGTACCACGCAATAAAACACCAATGTTGTCGCCTGCTTGACCTTGGTCTAACAGTTTGCGGAACATTTCTACGCCAGTACAAGTGGTTTTTTGGGTTTCTTTCAAACCAACGATTTCAATTTCATCGCCGACATTGATCACACCGCGTTCTACACGACCTGTTACCACTGTACCACGACCTGAAATGGAGAATACATCTTCAATCGGTAACAAGAATGGTTTATCCACAGCGCGTTCTGGAGTTGGAATGTAAGAATCCAACGCTTCGGCTAATTTGAAAATCGCACCTTCGCCTAAATCGGAAGTGTCGCCTTCCAAGGCTTTTAATGCTGAACCTTTCACGATGGGAATGTCATCGCCTGGGAATTCGTATGAAGACAATAAATCGCGAACTTCCATTTCAACGAGTTCTAACAATTCTTCGTCATCAACCATATCGCATTTGTTCATAAATACGATGATGTAAGGCACGCCTACTTGACGAGCCAACAAAATATGCTCACGCGTTTGGGGCATAGGACCGTCAGCGGCAGATACCACCAAAATCGCACCGTCCATTTGGGCTGCACCTGTAATCATGTTTTTTACATAGTCGGCGTGGCCTGGACAATCCACATGGGCGTAGTGGCGAGTTTCGGTCTCGTATTCCACATGGGCGGTGTTAATGGTAATACCGCGTGCTTTCTCTTCGGGTGCATTGTCAATTTGGTCATACGCTTTCGCTAAACCGCCGAATTTCTTCGACAAAATTGTGGTCAATGCTGCGGTTAATGTGGTTTTACCATGGTCAACGTGACCAATGGTCCCTACATTCACATGCGGTTTCGTCCGCTCGAACTTTTCTTTTGCCATGGCAATTTCCTTATGAATTTAATAGCAAGGGTTAAAATAAATGGTGCCCATGGGCAGATTTGAACTGCCGACCTCTCCCTTACCAAGGGAGTGCTCTACCCCTGAGCTACATGGGCAGAATTTTATTCGATTTGGAGCGGGTGAAGGGAATCGAACCCTCGTTATAAGCTTGGAAGGCTTCTGTTCTACCATTGAACTACACCCGCCTTTAAAAGTCGCAATATCACAAAATATTACGACTGACGCTTCCCGTCAATCGAATAGTGGTGGAGGGAGAAGGATTCGAACCTTCGAAGCTTTCGCAACAGATTTACAGTCTGCCCCCTTTGACCGCTCGGGAATCCCTCCGTCAAAGAATGGGCGATTATATAAGAGTGTGCGTTAAGCGTCAAGTGGAAGTTTATTTTATTGTGTTGTGTTTTGTTTTTATTGTAAAAAATATTTTTTCAGGCTGCCTGAAAACCTTATTCTCAAACGCTTTGTGGTGTTTTTTAGAAGTTTTCAATAATAAAAGGGAACTTATAAAAATTAAAAATCCGCGTGTCATTGTACTTTCAGGCAGCCTGAACGCCCTACCCCAAACGCCCACGCCGTTTGGCTTTTTGATTGTCGGTAACGCCTATACAGTACTGTATAGGGGGTGCTTGACAAAGCACCCCCTCGCGAATTTTTTTTCTCCCCCAACTTTTTATAAGGAAACTCAAATGAAAGCAAAACTTCTCGCTTTGGCAGTGATTTCAGCATTTGCTCTGTCCGCTTGTGGCAGTGATGATAAAAAACCCAAAGTCAATAATAACACCAAACCTGCGGCTCAAAATACGCAAGGACAAAATCAACAAGGTCAAAACCAACAAGGACAAAACCAACAAGGACAAAACCAACAAGGACAAAACCAACAAGGACAAAACCAACAAGGACAAAACCAACAAGGGCAAAACCAACAAGGACAAAACCAACAAGGACAAAACCAACAAGGACAAAACCAACAAGGACAAAACCAACAAGGACAAAACCAACAAGGCGGTAACCAGCAAGGACAAAACAACCAGCAAGGTCAAAGTCCTGTCGCTGAAACACCATACGATATGAAACAACAAGTTATTGTGTATCAAGCAGATTCCAAGAGTCCCCTTCGTCTTGGTGATACAACAGAAATATCATCTAAAAGATACGCAAGCAATGATGGTGAAAACTTTTTGCAATTAGTCATTGATGGCAAAACAGTAAAAATCGATAGAAACTCGGCTGTCATTACGGAAATCGGCAAAATTGAAGAAATTAAAGATAACACAGGGGAAGTTATCAATACACAAATAAATCCCTCCTACGCTGTATTCGGTTATATTGAAAATATTCTCGATAATGAGAATGGGGGATATGTCGGAACAGAAGTTATCGGAATATATCAAGGCACACCTACCGCCATTGATAATATGCCAAAAACGGGCATAGTAACTTACAATGGTAGTGCTCATATTTTGGATAGCGACTCTTCTTCTTCTTGTGTTATTTGTTCTATTTCTGATACAAAGAAAGGCAAACTTGCAGGAAGAGTATATAGTAGCAATGCAAAATTTTCCGCAGATTTTGATAAGAAAAAACTCACAGGAACAATAGATGGAAAATTTGGAAATTCCTATCAGACTGATACTACTTTCCGTAACTACAAACCTATCAATATTGATGCCACAATCAAAGCCAACACCTTTCAAGGCACGGCAAATACCACAGGCACAGTTGAAGGTAAGTTCTATGGAGCAAATGCCCAAAACATTGCTGGTGCATTTGATGATAAAAGCCAAAACATAAAAGGCGTGTTTGGTGCAACCAAAGAATAACTTTTTTGTTGGTGAATAAAAATCCCATTCGTGTGAATGGGATTTTTTGATTTTCAGGTAGCCTGAATACTGTATTTGCTACGATATAGATTAGTGTTATACTCAACCACTTTCAGGCAGCCTGAAAACCAATAAACACAAGGAATACACAATGAAATGGACAGATATTCAACAAATTGCCCAAACCCTTGCCGACACGCACCCTGAAATTAACCCCACAACCATTCGTTTTACCGATTTGCGGGATTATATTTTGCAAATCCCCGATTTTGACGATAAGCCCGAACACTGTGGCGAACGCATTTTGGAAGCGGTGCAACAGGCGTGGATTGATGAAATGGATTAACTTTCAGGCTGCCTGAAAATCAATCAAAAACTTTTTCAGGCAGCACAAAACGCATAACACAGAAAGCATATATTATGGATATAACGCAATATATTCAAACACTTGCACAAGATGCCAAACATGCGGCAAGCATAATGGCAGAAGCCAGTACCGAACAAAAAAATGCGGCATTAAATAACATTGCCCAATTATTGTTAGATCATTGCCAAACGCTGTTAGACGCAAACGCACAGGATTTGGCGAATGCAAACGCCAAAAACTTGGACGCACCCTTGCTTGACCGTTTGACACTCACCGCAAAAACCGTGCAATCTATGGCAGACGGTTTGCGACAAATTGCTACCCTGCCCGACCCCATCGGCGAGATGAGCGATTTTGCTTATCGTCCGTCTGGTATTCAAGTGGGCAAAATGCGTGTGCCTTTGGGCGTGGTTGGCATTATTTATGAATCGCGTCCGAATGTAACCGCAGACGCGGCGGGTTTGTGTTTGAAGTCAGGCAATGCCTGCGTTTTGCGTGGCGGCAGTGAAGCCATTCACAGCAATACGGCGATTGCGAAGTTGATTTATCAAGGCTTAAAAATGGCAGGGCTGCCTGAAACTGCGGTGCGATTAGTAGAAAATACCGACCGAGCAGGCGTGGGTGCCATGTTGCAAGCGTCTGATTTAATTGATGTGATTGTGCCACGCGGCGGCAAAGGCTTGGTTGCACGCATTGCTAATGAAGCGAAAGTACCTGTGATTAAACACTTGGACGGCATTTGTCATACATTTATTGACGCAAGTGCAAATATAGATATGGCTGTAAAAATTTGCGTAAATGCCAAAACTTCTCGCTACGGCACTTGCAACACCATGGAAACGCTGTTGGTTCATCAAAATATTGCCGATAAAGTTTTGCCCTTATTATCAAATGCTTATAAAGAAAAAGGCGTGGAAATTCGTGCGTGCGAAAAAAGTCGAGAGTGGCTGCCTGAAAGCATTGCGGCGGTTGAAGACGACTGGGCTACGGAATATTTAGCCCCGATTTTGTCGATTAAAGTGGTTGAAAATATTGACGAAGCCATTGCTCACATTAACCACTACGGCAGTCATCACACGGACGCGATTATCACCGAAAATTACAGCCATTCGCAAAAATTCCTGCGTGCTGTGGATTCGTCATCGGTGATGATTAACGCATCAACCCGCTTTGCAGACGGCTTTGAATATGGCTTGGGTGCAGAAATCGGCATTTCCACAGACAAAATCCACGCTCGCGGTCCAGTCGGTTTAGAAGGCTTGACTTCACAAAAATGGATTGTGTTCGGACACGGCGAAATTCGGGCGTGATTTGGGTTTTCAGGCTGCCTGAAAGAATAAAAAACACCTTTCAGGCAGCCTGAAACTTTATATTTAATTGATTTTATACAAAAAATGAAACTTATTCCCTTGTTTTTAACAATATTTATTTTATCCGCTTGCTCTGAACCTGTTACCCAAATGGCACAGTGCGAAATGGGTAAGGCTCAGTATTGTTATGATTTAGGCGTAGAATACAAAGAACAACAAAACTACGGCAAAGCCAAAACTTATTTAGAAAAGGCGGCACAAGCGGACTTTGCTCCTGCTCAAAAGGATTTGGGATTATTTTATTTATGGGGTTTAGGAACTGAAAAAAATATAGAACAAGCACAATACTGGTTAGAAAGAGCGGCTCATCAAGACAATGAAATTGCACAATACTTTTTAGGGGCAATATATGAAAACCGACAAGATTACGAAAATGCTTTTGATTGGTATCATAAATCCGCACAGCAAGATTATGCACTTGCACAATTTAGATTAGGCTTAATATACTGGCACGGTATTGGTGTAAATGTGGATTATGAACAAGCCTTTCTTTGGATGGATAAAGCGGCTGACCAAGATTATGAACCTGCACGAGAAAAATCACATGCTTTATTCTTTGAAAAAATGGCAGAACAAGGAGACGCACAAGCCAAATATCAATTAGCAGAACAGTACAATACAGGCACTGGCATACAACAAGACTACAAAAAAGCAATAGAATGGTATCAAAAAGCAGCACAACAAGGATTACCAAAAGCGAACACTATGTTAGGTTTCAAACATTTATATGGACAAGGTGTAGCAATCAATGTTTATAAAGCCCGACATTATTTTCAGTTAGCCTGTAACGCTGGCGAACAAGTATCTTGTGAAAATTTAACTGCCAAACCGCCAGAAACCATAATCGAAGAAAAATGCAACACACAATCGCCTTGTGTATTTGAATGATCTACCCTTTCAGGCTGCCTGAAAAATCATTGTCATTGTTTTTCTTATATAATAATTCCTTTCAGGCAGCCTGAAACTTTTTAATACGATGAATCAACTTGAATTTTTTGACATTCCGTCTCCGTGTATTGGCGTTTGCACGGCAAACAGCAAGGGTTATTGCAAGGGCTGTTTGCGTAGTCGTGATGAACGCATATACTGGGCGAAGTTGTCGAACGAAGACCGCCGCAAGGTGATTCGCTTATGTGCGGCACGCAAACGCAAGTTGTTGGACGCGATGCGAAAAAATGCACTTGCCACAGAGCAACATATAACAGTGCAAATAGATGACTTGTTTAATTAGGTTTGCCTAATCTAATTTAAAGGGGGATAATAACGCCCTACGAACACGGTTAAATCAATTCAAAATTGTATTCGGCTTTCAGGCAGCCTGAAAGAAACTATACTATTTTGAATTGCTTTCATCACACAAACCATTATCAATAAAAGGTATTTTCAAATGGCAAAAGCAAACGAGCAAGAAATTGAACTTTATCAAGGCTCTAAACGCATTCACCCCAAATGGACAAAGGGGTTTTTTTCTAAATGGCGTATTGCGATGGTGCTGATTACGCAATTCGTTTTTTTAATTTTGCCGTGGTTTAATTATGACGGGCGACAGGCGGTGCTGTTAGATGTGGCTGACCGTCATTTTTACTTTTTTGGCTTGGTGTTGTTGCCGTCTGACTTAATTTTTATGTCGGGCATTTTGTTTATGGCGGCGTTTGGGCTGTTTTGGTGGACAACCATTGCGGGGCGGCTGTGGTGCGGTTATGCTTGTCCGCAAACGGTTTATACCGAAATTATGATGTGGTTCGACCGCATTTTTGAAGGCGACCGTGCCGCACGATTAAAATTAGAAAAAGCCCCGTGGGACGCACGCAAAATTCGCATTAAGTCTATGAAATATATTGCTATTTTCTTAATGTGTGCGTGGATAGGTTTATCCTTCATCGGCTGGTTCACCCCCATTCGTGAAGTGTTCAAATTCAATATGACGGGCACACAATGGGGCGTGGCGATTTTCTACGGCTTTATCACATTCTTGCTGGCACACATTATGCGTGAGCAAGTGTGCCGCTATATGTGTCCTTACGCCCGTTTCCAAAGTGCGATGTTCGATAAAGACACCTTGATTATTTCGTATGACACCGAACGCGGCGAGCCACGCGGCAAAAAACGCAAAGGCGAAGACGAAAGTAAAAAAGGCGATTGTATCGACTGCACCTTGTGCGTACAAGCCTGCCCTGTGGGCATTGACATTCGCAACGGCTTGCAATACGAATGTATCGGCTGTGCCGCGTGTATTGATGTGTGCGATGAAGTGATGGTCAAACAAGGCAAACCCAAAGGCTTAATTCGCTACACAACCGAAGCGGCGTTGGAAAAAGCCTATCCTGAAAGCAAAATCTGGACACGCTTAAAACGCCCAAGAGTAGTGGGTTATGGCTTGATTTTATTGATTATTCTCACCGCTTGGATTATCGGTATTTTCAACCGCCAAAATGTACGCGTTGATGTCATCAAAGATCGCGGCGTGATGGTGCGTTATAACGAACAAGGACGCGTGGAAAACACTTACACCCTGCGTTTCTTAAATGCGTCCGACAAGGTGCAAGTGGTGAATGCCGAAATTAGCGGCATTGACGGCATTCAATTAGCAGGCGTGCCAGATAACTACGAACTTGTTCCAGGCGACCCAGTATCCTTACCTGCACAAGTGTCGATTCCTGCGGAATTAGCGAATGCCGATGACGGCAAATCAACCAAACATATTTTCTTCAAATTTACCTACAAAGCCAAAGACGGCGGCGAAGAACGCACCTTTGAAGAAAAAGCGTCATTTGTGAAAGAAATTCGCTGATAGATAAAAAAAACAATAGGGCAGATTATTCTGCCCTATTTTTTTGCGTGCATGGTTTTTCAGGCTACCTGAAAAAATACCGTCATTGCGAGCCGTGATGAAATCACGGCGTATGCAATCTCCTTACTATGAAAAACGGCAATGCAAAAAACCTTTCAGGCTGCCTGAAAAGGTTTGCTTTATCAGCACAATCGTTTAGAATACGCAGTTTATCTTGATTTAACTTTTTCAGGCAGCCTGAAAACGAATTGACAATGAGTACAACAGACAACAATCAAAACAATCAACAGCCGCCCCGCCCTTGGTATAAAGAACCTTGGACTTGGGGCTTAATGGCAGGGCCTGCAATCGTTGTGGTTGCGGGGTTTATTACTTTATACTACGCTTTAAGCGTTAAAGATTCTTTGGTTACAGACGATTATTACAAAGAAGGCAAAAACATTATTTTGGAAGTCGAACGCGATAAATCTGCCGCTCAACACCATTTATCGGCACAAGTGTATATACAGCCAAACTGGGACGGTGCTATGGTGATTTTGGACGGTGAATATGACGCCACGCAAAAACTGACGCTCACTTTTTTTCATAATCTGCAAGAAAACGACTTAAAAGTAGAACTGATGCCGCCTGAAAACAGCGGCAAACAGTATGTGGTGCAGTTTCCCAAACCTTTGGCAAACGCCAAAAACTGGCTCGTGCGTTTGGAAGACAGCAACAATCAATGGCGTTTAGAAAAACGCTGGAACACCGATACAGACGGCAAAGCCTTTCAACTGACACCCAAATACAGCGAAACACCCCAAGCGTAATCAACTATTTTTCAGGCTGCCTTATTCAGGCTGCCTGAAAACATTTTTCATCACTAAAAAAATTACTTTTTATCACCATAATCGTTTAAAATAACGGGTTTTATTAGCAAGCCTTTCAGGCAGCCTGAAAGTGTTGAAATTTATCATTCGGAGCCATTAAAATGGACGAAAACTTAAAAGAAGCCGCATTAAACTTTCACGAATATTTGCAACCGGGCAAAATTCAAGTAACGCCAACCAAGCCGTTGGCAACGCAATACGATTTATCTTTGGCATACTCACCTGGCGTTGCTGCTCCTTGTATGGAAATTTATGACGACCCTGCCGCGTCTTATAAATACACCGCTCGCGGCAATTTGGTTGCCGTTATTTCCAACGGTACAGCCGTTTTGGGCTTGGGTAATATTGGTGCGTTGGCGGGTAAGCCTGTGATGGAAGGCAAAGGCGTTTTGTTCAAAAAATTCGCAGGCATTGATGTGTTTGACATTGAAGTGAATGAAACCGACCCTGATAAATTAGTCGATATTATCGCGTCTTTGGAACCCACTTTCGGCGGCATTAACTTGGAAGACATTAAAGCCCCCGAATGTTTTTATATTGAGAAAAAATTGCGAGAACGCTGCAATATTCCTGTGTTCCACGATGACCAACACGGCACAGCCATTATCACTGCCGCAGGCGTTTTGAACGGCTTGCGTGTTGTGGGTAAAAAAATTGAAGATGTCAAATTAGTGTGTTCGGGTGCAGGTGCGGCAGCGATTGCGTGCTTGGAATTATTGGTGGCACTCGGTATGAAACGCTCAAATATCACCGTGTGCGATTCCAAAGGCGTGATTTACAAAACCCGTTCTGACCGTGAAAGAATGGACGAATCCAAAGTGCGTTTTGCGATTGACGACAATGGACAACGCGTTTTAGCAGACGCAGTGGCGGGCAAAGATATTTTCTTGGGGCTATCTTCTGCGAATGTATTAAAGCCTGAAATGCTTAAAACAATGGCAGATAAGCCGATTGTGTTTGCTTTGGCGAATCCGCAACCTGAAATTTGGCCGCCCGAAGCCAAAGCCGCAAGACCTGATGTAATTATCGGCACAGGTCGTTCGGATTTTCCTAATCAAATCAATAATGTATTGTGTTTCCCCTTTATTTTCAGGGGGGCATTAGATGTGGGGGCAACCACGATTAACGAAGCGATGAAACTCGCTTGCGTGCGTGCGATTGCGGATTTAGCAATGGCAGAGCAAACTGATGAAGTGTCATCGGCTTACGGTGGTCAAGAATTGTCGTTTGGTGCGGAATATCTTATTCCCAAGCCGTTCGACCCACGCTTAATCATCAAAGTTGCCCCAGCAGTGGCACAAGCGGCAATGGATAGCGGCATTGCCACGCGTCCGATTACCGATATGAACGCTTATATCGAAAAATTGACGCAGTATGTGTATAAATCCAATTTATTTATGCGTCCAGTATTTTCGCAAGCCAAGAAAAACCCTAAACGCGTGGTGTTGTGCGAAGGCGAATCGTCTCGCGTTCTACACGCCACACAACAAATTGTGGCACAAAAAATCGCCAAACCGATTTTGGTCGGACGCAGTCGCATTATTGAAGCAAAACTGCAAAAATTAGGCTTAACCGTTCAGGCAGGCAAAGATTTCGAGTTAGTCGATGTTGAATCCGACAATCGTTACGACACCTACTGGCAAGAATATTACAACCTAACCAAACGGCAAGGCGTTACCGAAGCCGTAGCACGCCGCCGCTTGCTGACCGACACCACGCTCATCGGCGCGATGATGTTGCGACACGGAGACGCAGATGCTTTGGTATGTGGCACATTCGGCTCGTTTGACCAACATTTCGACATACTCGAACAAGTCATCGGCTACGAAAACAAAGATAACATTGCCGCCGCGATGAACGCCCTGATTTTGCCACAAGGCAATTTGTTTATCACCGACACCTATGTAAATGACAATCCAGACGCATACACCTTATCTCGCATTACCGCGATGGCGGCCGAAGAAATGCGTCATTTTGGTGTCAAACCACAAGCGGCACTGCTGGCAAATTCCAACTTCGGTGCACCGCAAAACGATGACGGCAAAAAAATGGCAGAAGCCTTAAAAACCATTCGCCAAAATACGCCTGAATTGGAAATTGACGGCGAAATGCAAGGCGATGCCGCTTTGCTGCCTGAAATGCGGAAAAAAATCTTGCCAGACACCACACTCAATGGCTCGGCAAATCTTTTGGTAATGCCGAATATTCAGGCAGCCAATATCAGTTACAACCTATTGCGTGTCTCCGCCGCAGACGGCGTAACCATAGGACCAATCCTAATGGGCATCGCCAAACCCTGCCATATTGTTACCCCAATTTCGTCTGTTAGACGAATCATCAATATGACAGCGATTGCGGTTGTTGATGCTCAACGAGAACAGGCATAACTGCTTGAATGGTAAAATAAAACGAACCGTTAAATGCGGTTCGTTTTTTTTAGGCTGCCTGAAATTATATAGGCGAACAACACGAAACCACTGGCAAAGGTTTATCGGCTTGCCACGCTCGTGCTTGCTGAATATCTTGTGCGATTTGTTGTTTGAGTGCGTCAAGGCTCTTGAATTTTTGTTCGTCTCGCAATTTGGCAAAAAACGACACGGTTAAGCGTTTGCCGTATAAATCACCATTAAAATCAAATAAATGAACTTCTAAATGCTGCGTTTTTTCGTTCGACACAGTGGGGTTATAGCCAAAATTAGCCACGCCGCGTTTTTTACCAAAATCGCCTGATACTTCAACCACATACACGCCTGATAACGGGTAATGATGTGGCGGCAAATAAATATTAGCAGTCGGGCAACCTATGGTTCTGCCTAATTTTTTACCGTGCATTACCCTGCCTGAAATGGCGTAGGCTCTGCCCAATAAATGGTGTGCCTGTGTTAAATCGCCATGTGCCAACGCCTGACGCACGGCGGTGCTGGACGCTCGTTTGCCTTGCGATAACACGGTTTGAATTTGTTCGGTTTCAAAAGCGGTTTGTTGTTGCAAAAAAGTAAAATCGCCCTGCCTTTTTGCCCCAAAACGAAAATCATCACCCACAAGCAAGTATTTGATATTTAACGAGTTAATTAGAATTTTCTGCACAAAATCATCTGCCGTATGAGTCGCAAATGTTTGATTAAACCGCAACACCCACGCCACATCAATAAAACCGCCGTTTTGTAACAGTTGCAACTTATCTCGCAGGGGCGTGAGACGAAAAGGTCGCTCGCTGTGGCGAATACGAGCAAAATATTCCAAAGGCTGCGGTTCAAACAGCATAATCGCTGTGGGCAAACCGCGTTTGTCCGCCGCCTGCCGCAGTTGCCGCAAAATCTGACAATGCCCCAAATGCACGCCGTCAAAATTACCAATCGTCAATGCCACGCCCTGATTGAAATGTGGGCAAGCCGATTGTCCAGGATAAATCTTCATTGCTGTGTGTCGTGTTTGATTATGGATAAAAACCGCTTATTTTACGCCTGTTTTGCCTTTTCAGGCAGCCTGAAAGAAAAAACAGTGTCATTGCGAGATTTTTTCGTAAGAAAAAATCGTGGCAATCCAATAAAAAATCGCAAGATTTTTTATCAACGCCGAAAGGCGTTGTATAGTCAATTCAGACCAAAAGCAGGCAAGGCGGCGAAGCCGCAGATAGTATAGATAATACAGCAAGGCGAGCCAACGCTGCATGATTTTGGTATGAATTGACTATAACTCACTTTTTCTTACAAAAATCAGGCAACCTGAATGGCTTTTTGCAATGTTGTTTCAACGCCTACAGCGTTATGTTTTGCCTAACGGCAAAACTGGATTGCCACGATTTTGCTTCGCAAAATCTCGCAATGACACAAGTTTTTCTTTCAGGCAGCCTGAAAGAACATCTAAAAAATCCGTCAAGCCGCAGGCTTGACTAAACAACTGCTCACTGCTCACTGCTCACTATACTATTTTTGCCAATAACTTTTAATATTCACAAATTCATACAAACCAAATTCGGACAATTCTCGCCCGAAGCCTGATGATTTTACGCCGCCAAAGGGCAGACGCAAGTCGCTGCTGGTGTGGCGGTTGATGAATACACTGCCGACATTGAGTTTCTGCCCCAAACGCCATGCGGCATTTGTGTCTGCGGAATAAATGCACGCTCCCAAACCAAATGGGCTGTGGTTGGCAATTTGAATGGCGTTTTCGGCATTCTCGGCTCGAAATACGGTGGCAACCGTGCCGAACACTTCTTCGTTGGCGACACGAGCGGATAACGGCACGCAGTCTAAAACTGTGGCAGGATAAGCATGCGGCGTTTCAGGCAGCACCCCGCCTAATCTTAACTTCGCACCGCAACTGATTGCGTCATCAACCAAGGCTTGCATATTTTGGGCAGCGTTATGCAAATGCAAACACGCCAGCGTGGTTTCAGGCTGCATCGGGTCGCCCGATTGCAATTTTTCGCAATGACGCAAAAATTCTGCCATAAAATCGTCCGCAATTTCAGACACCAAAATAATGCGTTTGGCAGCATTGCACGACTGCCCTGCATCACGAAATCGTGAATGACAAGCGTCTTTTGCGGCGGCGGCAATATCTGCGTCTTTCAATACAATAAACGCATTGCTGCCGCCTAATTCCAAAACGCATTTTTTCAAGTATTTGCCTGCAATTTGTGCTAAATATCGTCCTGTATTTGCCGAACCTGTAAAAGCCAAAGCGTCTGTATTTTCAATCGCTTGTTCTATATCATGGTGCGACAAAAAGGCTGCCTGAAAAGGCAAATCATCGCCCACTATATCAAACAACATTTCGCTCACCCGCCCCACAGTGGGTGCAGGTTTCACCAAACAGGCATTGCCTGCACACAAAGCAGGCACGGCAAAACGCAAAATCTGCCACACGGGATAATTCCACGGCATTACCGCCAACACCAACCCCAAAGGTTCAAACGCAATTTGACTTAAAGACGCAGTCGTAGCCACAGTTTTGCGTGCCAACAGTTCAGGAGCCAAGTGCGTGTAATAGCGAATGAGTGCAATCGACTTATCCACTTCGGCACGACATTCAGGCAAACACCGCCCTACTTCCTGACAAATGGCGTTCGCGATGCGTTCGGCATTTTGAGACAAGCGTTCGGCAAAGGCAGACAAAGCCTTTGTGCGTTGCGTAATCTTTGCCACTGTAAAATCCGCCTGCTTTTGGCGTAAGTGGGCGATTTGCTTTTCAGTCGTCTTCCACGAATCACACGCACGGCGATAAATTTCACGATTATGAAAAATATCTTTGGAAATAAAATAGTTAGTCATCATATTTAAAGTTTCAGGCTGCCTGAAACACGGTTAGTGTTTTCCTGTGCTACCAAAACCGCCTGCACCGCGTTGGCTTTCGTCAAATTCATCAACCACTTCAAAGGCTGCCTGAATAACAGGAATAATCACCATTTGAGCAATGCGTGCAAAGGGTTCAACCACAAAATCAGTATTCGAGCGATTCCACAGCGACACTTTAACTTCGCCCTGATAATCGGAGTCAATCAAACCCACTAAATTGCCCAAAACAATGCCGTTTTTATGCCCTAAACCCGAACGCGGCAACAGCACCGCCGCCATTTTGGGGTCTGCCAAATGAATGGCAAGCCCAGTAGGAATTAACGCACTTTCACCTGATTTTAAAGTCATAGGTGCGTCTATGCAGGCACGCATATCCAAACCAGCCGAACCGTCTGTGGCATATTGCGGCAGTTGCTCGGCAATGCGTTTATCTAAAATTTTGAGTTGAATGGGGGCTTTCATTATGGATTACTCTCATTATTAAAAGGGGGAATTATACTTTTTATTTAGCCAAGATAAAATGCTTTCAGGCTGCCTGAAACACTCTAACAAACGCCCACGCTGTCAGGCGTTTTTCTTTTGTTGTTCAGCAATCCTTTAAGAGTACTCTTAAAGCCTGCCCTTGCTTGACAAGGGCAGGCTCGGCGAAATTTGTTGTGCTTCATTACAAATTTCTTTTTTCTTTTTTACTTTTGAGAGTAACTATATGATTTTTCTGTACATTATAGGATTAATTTTTACTGGAATAGCATCAATATTCCTCATATGGTCAATTATTGTTCTTATTGCAAAAAAAATAGCAGGTAACGCTACAAAAGAAGATAATGAAACCATAATCTTGCTGTGGATACCTATGGTGATAATGGTAGGGCTGTCTTTGTTTTTTTTAGAACAATCAATCGAATCAACTGGACCCAAAGTAAAAACTTTTTTATTAGAAAGAGAGTGCAAGAAAGATGGCGACCCATACACTTGCAAGAGAGCATGTATAGAAAAATATGAAGACAAAGCAGAAGAAAAATCATATTGCTCATCAATATTACAGAATGCTGGTAAAGAAGCATACAGAAATGAGCAATATAAGGAAGCAGGACATTATTTTCTTGATAGTTGCTACCGTGATAATATTGCTGAAAGTTGTTTCCTTTTGGCGGAATTATATGAAAGCAATAAAATTGATCCCAATGACAATGATCCTTACAAACGCAAGCCAGCAGACCTTTATGAAGTAGCATGCTCGCTAAAACTTGCTCCTGCTTGTAACAATTTAGGTGTAAAGTATCAATACGGTGAGAACGGCGTGCGTATAGACAAGTCCTACGCCACAGAATTGTATGAACAAGCCTGTAATTTAGGTGATAAAGAATATGGCTGCACCAATGCAGGCATAATGTATAAATATGGCGATGGCGTTTTTCGAGATAAAACAAAAGCCTTTGAGTTATTGAAAAAAGGCTGTATTGCAGGCAGTGAAAAGGCTTGTCGAGAAAAAGATGATTTATTAAACTAAAATGGTTTAAAACAAGACAAA
Organism: Neisseriaceae bacterium; assembly: GCA_017458185.1. GTDB lineage: Bacteria > Pseudomonadota > Gammaproteobacteria > Burkholderiales > Neisseriaceae > RGIG9985. The sequence continues at coordinate 2,689 of JAFTFY010000017.1, read as the reverse complement.
AAAAACAAGATAATATGGCGTGTTATAGTCAAACAACTTCAAAATACAAAAAATAAAAATAATGTACTATGCATAAATATTCTACAATTTAAATTTAATCCTGTGTGTCATTACGAGCCAAGCCGAAAGGCTTGGCGTGGTAAGGAAGTCAAAAAAATCGAAGATTTTTTTACCAACGCCGCAGGCGTTGTAACGACAATGTTCGTAAGCAATTTAAGGCTACCTGAAATGATAACAGATAAGTCCGTTACAACGCCTACGGTGTTGATGAATTGCTATGCAATTCATTGGATTGCCACGCCGTGATTTCATCACGGCTCGCAATGACACGGTTTTTTAACATTTTGAAGTTGTTTGACTATAAGTTTATCAACTATAAAAGTTTTCAGGCAGCCTGAAACCCATTTCCCAAACAAAAAAGCACACAGAAAACTGTGTGCTTTGCTTTTGATATAAATATCAATTTAAACCGTTTTTAGAAAATTAAACCACGCGGGCTTTTTCTACTAACTCGGTTACTGCCCAAGATTTGGTCTTGGAGAAGGGGCGAGTTTCAGAAATAATCACGGTGTCGCCAATGCCGTAGGCGTTGTTTTCATCGTGAGCATGGAATTTTTTCGACAGGCGAATCACTTTGCCATACAGCGGGTGTTTCACACGGCGTTCAACCAAAACCACAACGGTTTTGTCCATTTTATCGCTCACTACGCGACCCTGCAGGGTACGGATTCTTTTTTCGCTCATTATGCTTTACCCTTTTCTGTTAATACGGTTTTTACTCGGGCAATGTCGCGGCGAACTTTTTTCAATTCGCTGGTTTTCGCTAATTGTCCAATGGCAGATTGCATTCTTAATGCAAAATGTGCCTTACCCAAACTCAATAATTCGGCTTTGAGTTCTTCGTTGCTTTTTGCTCTTAAATCTTGTGCTTTCATCATTGACCTACCTGTCTTGTAACAAATGTGGTATGAATCGGCAACTTGGCAGCCGCTAATGCAAAGGCTTCGCGTGCAAGGCTTTCTGCAACGCCGTCCATTTCGTACAACATTTTGCCGGGTTGAATTTCTGCGACATAGTATTCAGGAGAGCCTTTACCGCCGCCCATACGCACACCAATCGGTTTGTTGGTAATGGGTTTGTCTGGGAAAACGCGAATCCAAATGCGTCCGCCGCGTTTAATGTGGCGAGTCATCGCACGGCGAGCCGCTTCAATTTGGCGTGCGGTCAAGCGACCACGACCGACGGCTTTTAAGCCAAAATCGCCAAAACTCACTTGGTTACCACGAGTGGCAACGCCTGTGTTGCGGCTTTTGTGCAGTTTGCGATATTTTAATCGTTTAGGCTGCAACATGACGAGACCCCTTTCTTTGTTTGCGTTCAGGTTTTTCTTCCGCAACAGATTGTGCGGCAGCACCTAAAACGGTTTCACCTTTATATACCCATACTTTGATGCCAATCACACCATAAGTGGTTTGGGCTTCGCTGGTTGCGTAATCGACATCAGCACGCAAGGTGTGTAAAGGCACACGACCTTCACGATACCATTCACTGCGGGCAATATCAATGCCGTTTAAGCGACCAGATGACATAATCTTAATGCCTTTGGCACCTGCACGCATAGCGTTTTGCATTGCACGCTTCATCGCACGGCGGAATTGAATGCGTTTTTCCAACTGTTGGGCAATGTTGTCGGCAATGACTTGGGCATTGATGTCTGGCTTGCGAATTTCTTCAATATTGACATGCACAGGCACGCCCATTAAGTTTTGCAAGTCTTTTTTCAATACTTCAATGTCTTCGCCTTTTTTGCCAATCACCACACCTGGACGGGCAGTGTGAATGGTAATGCGCGCACTTTTTGCTGGGCGTTCAATCACCACTTTGCCGATTGAAGCGTTTGCCAAGCGTTTTTTCAGGTATTCGCGAACATCAATATCTTGTTTCAAAACGGCGGAAAATTCGCCACTTTTGGCATACCATTTGGACGACCAGTTTTTATTGACTGCAAGGCGAAAACCTGTGGGGTTAATTTTTTGTCCCATGGTATTTCCTTTAATTTCCAACTGTCACATTGATGTGACAGGTTTGTTTTTCAATACGATTACCGCGACCTTTGGCTCTTGCACGGAAGCGTTTCAGGCTGCCTGCTTTATCCACGAATACGGTTACCACTTTGAGTTCGTCAATGTCGGCACCTTCGTTATGTTCGGCATTGGCAATGGCAGACTCCAAAACTTTCTTCATCAAAGCAGCACCCTTTTTGGGGCAGAATGTGAGAATGTTCAAAGCGTCTTCAATGTCTTTGCCACGAATCAGGTCGGCAACTAATCTGGCCTTTTGCGCCGAAATACGGGCATTTTTATGTTGTGCTACTGCTCTCATTTAGAATGCTCCTTATTTCTTCGCTTTCTTGTCAGCCAAATGGCCTTTGAAAGTACGGGTTAATGAAAATTCGCCTAATTTGTGTCCTACCATATTGTCGCTGATATACACAGGCACATGCGTGCGACCGTTGTGTACCGCAATGGTTAAGCCGATAAAATCGGGCAGAATGGTTGAACGGCGAGACCAAGTTTTGATGGGGCGTTTGTCGTTTGTTGCACGAGCCGCATCAACTTTTTTCAGTAAGTGAAGATCAACATACGGACCTTTTTTCAATGAACGAGCCATTTAATTATCCTTTATTTGA
>JAFTFY010000016.1 GCA_017458185.1 Neisseriaceae bacterium | reverse complement strand
GAAATGGTAATGCCTGGTGAGAATGTGAAAATCACCGTTGAATTGATTGCACCGATTGCGATGGAAGAAGGCTTGCGTTTTGCGATTCGTGAAGGCGGTCGCACCGTAGGTGCTGGCGTGGTTTCCAAAGTGATTCAATAAGAAAGGCATACGATGAAAACCCAAAGAATTCGTATTCGCCTAAAAGCGTATGACTATGCCTTAATTGACCGTTCCGCACAAGAAATTGTCGAAACAGCCAAACGCACAGGTGCTGTGGTTAAAGGTCCAATTCCTTTACCCACCAAAATTGAACGCTTCAACATTTTGCGTTCGCCCCATGTGAATAAAACTTCACGCGAACAATTAGAAATCCGCACGCACTTGCGTTTAATGGACATTGTCGATTGGACAGACAAAACCACAGACGCATTGATGAAACTCGACTTGCCCGCAGGCGTTGATGTGGAAATCAAAGTGCAATAATTGTTTGAATAAAACAAACCCTTTCAGGCTGCCTGAAAACAGTGAGCAGTGAGCAGTTTTCAGATAGCCTGAAATAAAACAAACGCTTTCGATATGATTGAAAGCGTTTTTTGTATGTTTTTAAAAAAACGATATAGCATTTTATTCTTTTCAGGCAGCCTGAAATGAAAATAAGTGTCATTGCGAGCCTTGCATAGCAAGGCGTGGCAATCCAGTAAAAAATCGCAGATTTTTTATAGTCAAGCAATTTCAAAATACAAAAAATAAAAATAGCACACTGTGCATAAATACGCTACAACTTTAATTTAATCCTGTGTGTCATTACGAGCCTTGACGCAAGTCAAGGCGTGGTAATCCAGTGAAAAATCGTAGATTTTTCACCAACGCCGCAGGCGTTGTAACGACAAGGTTCTTAAACAATTCAGGCTGCCTGAAATGATAAGCAGTAAGTCCGTTACAACGCTTATCAGCGTTGATGAATTGCTATGCAATTCATTGGATTGCCACGCCGTGATTTCATCACGGCTCGCAATGACACAGTTTTTAACATTTTGAAGTTGTTTGACTATACCAACGCCGCAGGCGTTGTAATGGTGTTTTGTGATTGATTTCAGGTTGCCTAAATGATTTTTTGCTATGCCGTTAAAAACGCCTGTCGGCGTTTGTTTTGCCTGTCGGCAAAACTGGATTGCCACGATTTTTCCTGTGGAAAAATCTCACAATGACACGATTTAAGTTTCAGGCTGCCTGAAAATCCCACAACCCCAAAAAAAACGCTCATCGCTATGATGAGCGTTTTGCTTGCATAAGTCTATTAGCGTTTTTGGAATGCAATGGCGACAAAGCCACGAATGGCTAACAGAATAGCCAAGCCAAACAGCACCAATGCCAAGATTAACTGCAACACAGAGCCAAAAACATTCACATTTTCCATAATGGAAGCAACTTTTGACAGTGCCGTCAGCAACAACGAAGTTAAAGTAACCGCAAGCATAAAAATCATCGGCACATAAAACATTTTATTGTTTTTACCCGCATTGCCTAACCAAATACACACGGCGAGTAATGCCACTGCTGCCAACAACTGATTTGCGGCACCAAATAACGGCCAAATCAAGGTGTAACCATTCATACCTAATGAAACACCAAAAACAACCGTAATAACCGTGGCAACATATTTATTTGCCAAGAATTTTTTCCATGCAGGATATTCCTTGCTGCTGTCGGGAATCCAAAATTCTTGGAATAAATAGCGTGCCAAGCGAGTGGCAGTGTCCAAAGAAGTTAAGCAGAATACCGATACTGCCAAAATTAACAGGGCATAAGCAATACCTTGTGCGTCCGCCAAACCAGGAATAGTGGCAATCATTTGTGATAAACCGTCTGCAAAAACCGCAGTCGGTGAGGCGTAACCGCCTGCTTGATATTTTGCCCATACAAAACCCACGGCAATCAGCGAGAGTACCGCCAACAAACATTCAATCAACATAGAACCGTAGCCTATGGCTTGGGCTTGACTTTCTTTATCCAACTGTTTGGAAGTCGTGCCTGACGCAACCATGCTGTGAAAGCCCGAAATCGCACCGCAGGCAATGGTTACAAACAGGGCAGGGAACAAAAATCCACCTTGTGCGGCTTTGTTAATCACCGTTTCGCCATCTACGATAACTTTATTTGATGTAACAAAACCCCCAAAAGCAGGAATTTCCAAATGTGAAGCCGCACCCATAACGCTGGCACCAATAACGCCGAAAATGGCTAACAACATTAAGGCGTATAAAAGGTAACTGGACAGATAATCACGCGGTTGCAATAAAATCCATACAGGCGTTACGGACGCAATCAAGATATACACAGCCAAGATAATCATCCAATTTGTATAACTTAATTGAAATGGGTGCCACACAAAGCCCAACCACACCACAGCCGCAATAATCATTAACGACACACCAATGTTAATTACTGTGGGCAATTTTCTGCCGTGTAGCGTAAAGCCCCAAATCACCGCAGCCACAATAAACAGAAGCGATACAGACGCAGTTTGCTCATTTGCCACATTGACTTTCTCTGCGGTAGAAGTAAAAGTATTTGCCACAATCGAAGAGAATGCGGCGACTACCAAAATTAACACCACATACGAAAAAATGGCGAATAATTTGCGTGCCGTATCATCAACATTTTCGGCAATGATAATGGATATTGTGCGACCTTTATTGCGTAAGGACGCAAACAAGGCACCAAAATCATGCACCGCACCCATAAAAATGCCGCCAATCAACACCCACAGAAGCACGGGCACCCAACCGAATACGGCTGCCTGAATCGGTCCGTTAATCGGGCCCGCACCTGCGATAGACGAAAAATGGTGTCCCAACACCATATACGGCGGTGCAGGCACATAATCATTGCCGTCTTCTTGTTCGTGTGCAGGCGTGGGACGGTTGGGGTCAATGCCCCACTGCCGTGCCAAATAGCCCCCATAAAAAACATAGCCCAGCAGTAAAACCACTACTGCGACAATCAGTATCAACATTGCATTCATAAAGTTCCCTTTCTTTCATGTGATACAGTGGTTAAAAAATCAGTTAAAAAGCGAGATAAATCTTTCCCCGCACGGTTGGTAACAACGGTTTTTTTGCTTTTATCCACAACCGCAAGGCGTAAATTTGCCCAACCATACCAACCCAAACGAAATGATTTACGAAATTTAGTTTTACGACAAACAGATAACGCTTCATCATCAACTCTATCAGTCAGCACAATTAAAGTTAAAGAACTTTGCATGTGTTCAGGGTGCGGCTGAATTTTGTGTATGCCTTGTGTTTGCAATAACGCAATTTTGGCTTGCAACATTTGTGCCGTTAAGCACGGCAGATATTGAATAAACAGATAATCGTGGGCTTCTGCTGCCCATATTTGTGCTTTTTTAACCAACACATATTTTTCGCCACGCGAGTGAAATTCCCCATAGCCTGCAAAAGTTTCGCCTGCAAAATGGTAATTTTGTTGCGTGTCATAATGATGACTAAACGCCAACAACAACTGTGAAACAATAGGGTTGGTCATACTGGATAATTACGCACTACTCGCAATATTTTGTTGTTCATTTAAGTTTTTAACAATCAGCAATCTAACAATAATAGACTAAACTAATATAAGTATCATACAATTAAACGAAAAAACAATAAAGCGTACACCGCATAAATCAACACCAAACGGTGTAAAATAGACAAATTAAGCACTTTTTACAGGAGTTCGCACAAAATGCAGATTATTTATTCAGCAGAATTAAAACAATATATGCAGCACAAAAATTTAAGCCATATCGAAATCGGCGTTGTGGAAGCATCATGCTGCTGTTCGGGATACAGCGAAATTTTTGTTAATTTTGTGGCAGATAAAGATATGCCCAAATTAGAAGGCAAAATTTATCGCACCTTAACGGGCGAAATCGGCGACATTCTCATCACTTCCCGCAGCATAGAATTAGATGACACACTACACTTTGATTTGAAAAGTTTTTTAGGTGTCAAAGACATCAGCGTAAAAGGCGTGCATGCGTGGAAAATGTAATTTCAGGCTGCCTGAAACTTAAATAAAAACCTTTCAGGCTGCCTGAAAGGTTTTTATTTAATATCATACAATTACAACTTACTTTTCATTTCCACTAATGAGCGATTTGGGTCATCTTGGGGAAGTTGTTTTAATGCCAAGTCAAAGGCTTGTTTGGCTTCGCTTGTTTTGCCTTGTGCCAAGTAAATATCGCCTTTCAATTCTGCCACGCGTGCCGCAAATTCGGGTTCGACTTTTTCATTCAGAACGCTCAAAGCGTCATCAAATTTACCCTGTTGCAAATAAACAGTGGCTAATCGCTGGATTACGGTAGCACGAATTAAGGGGTGTTTTTGCGTTTGCATCAGCCATTTTAAGTGGTTTGCCGCGTCATCGTATTTGCCGTTTGCAAATGCGTCATCAGCCAAAGCAAGCGTGGCTTGGGCAGAGGCAAAGGTTTGCGGATATTCGTTTTGCATTTTCTGCACCGCTTTCAAGGCATTAGCGTTGTCGCCTTTTTGTATGGCAGCCGCAAACTCGCTGTCATAAATAGCCGTAGCGGCGGCGTTGCGTTTTTCGATTTGCCCTTTCCACACAATATTGCCTAAATACAGTGCGGCGGCAATCAGCATGGCAAAAAACACCCAACGCCCCCACAATTTCCACGCTCGTTTGGCGTTTTCTAATTCTTCTTGGTCTTGTAAATCTAATGCCATTTTACATACTCCATTGATTTAATTGATTGATTACTTCATCTGGCGATAATGAAACTTGCTCGCCTGTGGTTAAGTTTTTCAAAGTTAGGCTGCCTGAAAGCACTTCATTTTCTGCCACAATCAAAGCAAATTTTGCCCCTGACGCGTCTGCTTTTTTAAATTGCGTGCCTAATTTTTGGTCTGCTCCGTGCGTTAAAACGGAAAAACCTGCGTGTCGCAAATCTTGCACCGCACGCATTAAATGTGGCTGTGCAGTCTCACCCTGATACATCGCATAAATATCAGGCGAATTGTCTATTTTCAGGTTGCCGTGTGATTTAACTAACAGAAGCAAGCGTTCAATGCCTATGGCAAAACCTATGCTGGGCGTGGGTTTGCCGCCTAATTCTTCAATCAAACCGTCATATCGTCCGCCGCCACAAATCGTGCCTTGTGCACCGAGTTTATCGGTTGTCCATTCAAACACGGTTGAATTGTAATAATCCAAACCACGCACCAAGCGGTGATTTTCCACAAACGGAATGTTTAACGCATTTAATATATTTTGCAATGCGTGATAATGTTTCAGGCTGCCTTCTTTAAGATAATCGGACAACTTCGGAGCGTTTTCAATCATCGCCTGCAAATCAGGATTTTTGCTGTCCAACACCCGCAAAGGGTTAGTTACCATACGGCGGCGGCTGTCTTCGTCTAATTGATTTTCGTGCTGTTGCAAATAGCCAACCAAAGCCGTGCGATGTGCCGCCCGTTCTTCGCGATTGCCCAAGCAGTTAATTTCTAATTGCACACAATTTTGAATGCCTAATTTCTGCCATAAATCAAAGCACATCGCAATGATTTCCGCGTCCGTATCCGCACCAGCATAGCCTAACGCTTCCACGCCGATTTGATGAAACTGCCGATAACGCCCCTTTTGCGGTTTTTCGTGGCGAAACATCGCCCCCATATACCACAATTTTTGCGGCGAATTGTACAAAAGATTATGCTCCACAACCGCACGCAAGCAAGACGCAGTGCCTTCGGGACGCAAAGACAAGGACTCGCCATAGTCGTCAAATGTGTACATTTCCTTGCCAACCACATCAGTGTCCGTACCGATCGACCGCACAAACAAGCCTGTGGGTTCAATCATCGGCGTGCGAATGTTTTTATAGCCATATTGTGCGAGCCACTTGTGTGCAATTTCTTCAAACGCCAACCAGTCGGCACTTGTCCAAACACTGTCTTTATCTGCCACTGGCAAAATATCATTCATTCCCTTAACGGCTTGAATTTTAACGCCCATTTTTGGCTTATCCTTATGATTTATTGCTTATTCAAAACCTGCCATTCTACCATATTCAAAAGGTTTCAGGCTGCCTGAAAGATTTATTGAACAGTATTTCTATCTGCCATAATCTTTTAATCTTCGTCATAAAAACCGCAAAAAATACCGTTTTTACCGCATTTAGGCTACCTGAAATGGTGTAAAACGGCTTTTTTATTATATTTTTAGGCGGTTTGTACGGTAGAATTAGGGCTACAAACCACAAACGAAGCAAAAGGAATACGCTATGAATGAAGCCATTGAACGAGACAAAATGCAGTTTGATGTGGTGATTGTCGGTGCAGGGCCTGCGGGCTTGTCGGCGGCAATTCGTTTGAAACAGTTGGCGGCGGAAAAAAATCGCGAAGTTTCCGTTTGCGTGGTGGAAAAAGCGTCCGAAGTGGGGGCGCATACCATGTCAGGTGCGGTGATTGACCCTGTTTATTTGAACGAGTTAATTCCTGACTGGAAAGAAAAAGGAGCACCGCTTACTTGCGAAGTCAAACAAGATAAGGTCTTGTATCTGACCAAAAATAAAGCGTTCAAAATTCCTGTTGTGCCGCCTGCTATGCACAATCACGGTTTTTATATTGCCAGTCTTGGGCTTGTGTGCCGCTGGTTAGCCGAACAAGCAGAAGAATTAGGCGTGGAAATCTATCCTGGTTTTGCCGCCTACGATGTGTTGTATCACGCGGACGGTTCGGTTAAAGGCGTGGTTACGGGCGATATGGGCGTGGGCAAAGACGGCGAGCCTACCGACAATTTTCAACCTGGTATGGAATTGTTGGCACAACAAACCATTTTTGCCGAGGGCTGTCGTGGTTCTTTGGGCAAAAAATTGATTGCTCAATTTGCTTTGGATCGAGACAGTCAGCCGCAAACTTACGGTTTGGGCATTAAGGAAGTGTGGGAAGTCAAACCTGAAAATCATCAACAAGGTTTGGTGATGCACACTATTGGTTTTCCTTTGGATTCAAAAACTTACGGTGGTTCGTTTATTTACCATTGGGAAGATAATAAGGTGTTCATCGGCTTGGTGGTGGGTTTGGATTATGCCAATCCATATCTCTCGCCATTTGAAGAAATGCAACGCCTAAAAACGCACCCTGAAATCAAAAAAATGTTGGACGGCGGTCGCCGCATTGCCTACGGTGCAAGGGCGTTGATTGAAGGCGGTTTGCAGTGCTTGCCAAAATTGTCCTTTGCAGGTGGCGTTTTGGTGGGCGATGACGCTGGCTTTTTGAATATGCCGCGTATTAAAGGCTCGCATACGGCGATGAAGTCGGGCATGCTCGCCGCCGAAGCGGTCATGGAAGTGTTGCAAGAGCCGCAAGAAGAATACGAAACATCAGTTGAAGCCCGCTCATTTGGTGAAATTTTCAAACGAAGTGCTTTGTATCAAGAATTGCACAAGGCTCGCAATGTGCGTCCTGCATTCAAATGGGGCTTGTGGGGCGGTTCAATGTATGCCGCATTTGACGCATTTATTATGCGTGGCAACGCACCTTGGACGCTAAAACACCACGGCAATGGCGATTCAGGCAGCCTGAAAAAAGCATCGCAAAGCAAACACATTCAATACGAAAAACCAGACGGAGTTTTGACTTTTGACCGTTTGTCGAGCGTATTTTTGGCAGGGGTCAATCACGAAGAAAATCAACCGTGCCACTTGCAGTTAGCACATCCTGAACGGGCGATTGATGTGAATTACAAAGAATACGCGTCTCCCGAAACGCGCTACTGTCCTGCGGGCGTGTATGAAATTATTGAAGAAAACGGCACGCCGCGTTTGCAAATTAACGCCCAAAACTGTATGCACTGCAAAACCTGCGACATTAAAGATCCCACAGGCAACATTAACTGGCAATGCCCAGAGGGCGGCGGTGGTCCAAATTATGGGGCGATGTAGGTTGTAAAAAACACGCATTGAAAAATGCGTGTTTTTTATAGTGAGCAGTGAGCAGTTGTTTTGTTCAGCCTGCGGCTTAACGGATATATTCAGATAATGCTTCGAGTTTCTTTCAGGCTGCCTGAAACTATAGTCAATTCATACCAAAATCATGCAGCGTTGGCTCGCCTTGCTGTATTATCTATACTATCTGCGGCTTCGCCGCCTTGCCTGTTTTTGGTCTGAATTGACTATAAAATATCCGTCAAGTCGCACGGCTTGACATCATTATTACTCATTGTTTAATCTTTATTCGGATAAAACGGCGTAGAAGTACTGCCGTCCAATAACACCAAATAGTGTTTTTTTTCATCAAGTTGTCGCACGCCGAATGCCAAGTTCATCGGTTGTTTTTGGCTGTTATATAACTCATAGCGTAAGTCGTTGAGATTATAAGACTTGCTGACATCTTTCAGTTTGCCTGTTTGTTCGGTAATTTGAGCGTTACCGCTGTCTCGCATAACAAAATAGCCCACACTGTCGATATGAATCACAATGTTTCTGGTTTCGTTAATCCAATCGCCTGTAACCAAGATAAATGGTTGTTTTTGCAAGGTTTCTGCGTCAGGTATCGCAAACGGCGTATTTTGGTTATATTGCGGTGTCAGTGCATCTTCCGAACACGCCATTAAAGACAAGGCAAGCATAGAGACGCATAGGGTTTTGAATTTCATTGACTATCCTTTTTATTTTTTGTTCCGCCTTATTATAACAATCTTTTATCAATTATCAGTAGAATTATTGTAAAATATGCCCCTTTCAACTTGATTATTAAAAAGGACACATAAAATGGCGATTGAACGCACTTTATCGATTGTAAAACCCGATGCAGTGGGTAAAAATGTAATTGGCAAAATTTACAGCCGCTTTGAAGACAATGGCTTGAAAATTGTGGCTGCCAAAATGAAACATTTAAGCCGCCGTGAGGCAGAGGGCTTTTATGCCGTGCATAAAGAACGCCCATTCTTTGGCGAATTGGTCGAATTTATGACATCAGGCCCTGTTATGGTGCAAGTTTTGGAAGGCGAAAATGCGGTGGTAAAAAACCGTGAGTTAATGGGGGCGACTAACCCCAAAGAAGCGGCAGCTGGCACCATTCGTGCGGATTTTGCTCAATCGATTGACGCTAATGCAGTGCATGGTTCGGATAGTTTGGAAAACGCTAAAATTGAAATTGCGTTCTTCTTCTCGGCAACCGAAATTTGCCCACGATAATTGATGTGTAGGGCAGACAACCTGTTGCCCTACGAGTAACAGCAAAAATAAATTCAGGCAGCCTGAAAGTATTGAAACTACGCTTTTCAGGCAGCCTGAAAGTATTTTTATATAGGGTTTGGCAAAATGACATTATCCGCAGACGATATTGAAGCGTGGCAAAAGATTATTCCGCATTTTAAACGCTACAACTATGACCAAGAGAAAATATTGGCATATTTGGATAGTCTGACGGAATTGACTATTCCTAATCGCAAGGAATTAACTGCCCTACCTGAAAATTTTGGTTTATTAAAGAATTTGCAATATTTGTGCTTGGAAAAATGTAAATTATTAACACATTTACCACAAAGTATTGGCGAATTACACCATTTGCAAACATTTCATATTGAAAAATGTGATGGTTTAACTACCTTACCAGACAGTATTGGTCATTTGAAAAAATTGCAATGGTTAAACATTGCTTCTTGTAAAAATTTTGAAAAATTACCCGACAGCATAGGCGAATTAGAAAAATTAGAAAGCTTGAATTTAGACTGGTTGAAGAAAATGACAACCGTTCCTGTAACTATTGGAAAATTAAGCAATTTAAAAACATTATCTATTTTCGGTCAAGGTAGCGGACTGACACAGTTGCCGCAAGAAATTGGAGATTTGCCACAATTAGAACTTTTGCTTTTAAATGCTTGTAAAAAATTAACTGCACTGCCTGATAGTATTGGTAATTTAAAAAAATTAAAAGTGTTAAGATTAACTGAATGCGTTAAGTTAAAAACCTTACCTGAAAGTATTGGACAATTAGAAAATTTAGAAGAATTAGATTGTCGGTTTTGTGAAAAATTAGCAAGGCTGCCTGAAAAATTTGGGGAAAAATTACATAATCTAAAACAACTCAATTTTTCTCAATGTATTCAGTTAAAATCGCTCCCTGAAAATATAGGTAATCTGCGTCATTTGGAAGCATTAAATTTGTGTTCTTGCGAAAATTTAACTACTTTACCTGAAAATATCGGTAAATTGGAAAAATTAAAATATTTGGATATTCTGCATTGCTCTCTTTTACGCACTATTCCTGAAAGTATTTTAAATTTGCGACAATTAAAACATTTCAGTTTTTCAGGTTGCAATAGTCTGACGGAAAAATCAAGAGAAATCTTGCTACAATTAAAAAAATATTCAAAGATGAATACGCTATGATTAACCTGCTTGACTTCGACTTACCCCAACTCACTGCTTATTTTCAATCAATCGGTGAAAAGCCTTTTCGTGCCAAGCAGTTAATGCGACAAATGCACTTGGGGGCGTGTGGTGATTTTGACGCAATGACGGATATTGCCAAGTCTTTGCGTGAAAAGTTGAAAACACAATGCGAAATTCGTCCGCCTGAAATGATTGGCGAGCATGTCTCCCAAGACGGCACAAAAAAGTGGTTGTTGAATGTCGGGCAAGGCAATGCGATTGAAACGGTGTTTATTCCCGAAGAAAATCGTGGCACGCTGTGCGTTTCCACGCAAGCGGGTTGTGCTTTGGATTGTGCATTTTGTTCCACAGGCAAGCAGGGGTTTAATCGCAATTTAACCACGGCGGAAATCATCGGTCAGTTGTGGGTGGCTAATCAGGCGTTGGGCGTAACGCCCAAAAATGAACGAGTGATTTCTAATGTGGTGATGATGGGTATGGGCGAGCCGTTGGCAAATTTTGATAATACGGTGTCGGCACTTAAAATTATGTTGGACGATTACGGCTACGGCTTGTCTCGCCGCCGTGTTACGGTTTCCACTTCTGGTTTAATTCCGCAAATGGAGAGACTTTCCCAAGAATGTCCAACCGCACTGGCGGTGTCTTTGCACGCACCGAATGACGCAATTCGCAATCAAATTATGCCGATTAACCAAAAATATCCACTCAAAGATTTAATGAATGCGTGCTTAAAATATCTGCAATTTGCTCCACGCGATTTTATTACTTTTGAATATATTTTATTAAACGGTGTGAATGACCAGTCACAGCACGCCCAAGAACTATTGGATTTGGTTAAATCTGTGCCGTGTAAATTTAATCTCATTCCGTTTAATCCTTTTGCCAACAGTCCTTTCAGGCAGCCTGAAAAAGATAGCGTCTTGCGTTTTCGTGATATTTTGAATGACAACGGCATTGTGGCAACCATTCGCAAAACACGGGGCGATGATATTGCCGCCGCTTGCGGACAGTTGGCAGGGCAAGTTAAGGATAAAACACGCCGAACCGCCGCACAAATGGTGTCTATTCCGCTATAATATGTCGCTTTATTTCACAGGAGAAAAAAATGTTTCGCACCGTAAAAACCGCTTTTCTTTTAAGCACCATTGCCTTAACTGCGTCTTGTGCTTTATTGCCCGATACATCAGGGCCTTCTCGTTCGGAACGCCAAGAAGATTTTGCCAAAGTCAAAACCCAGTTAGCGATTGAATATATGAAAGTGGGCGAATACCGCCAGTCGATTGCGGCAATTAACGAAGCCATTAAAGCCAAAAGTAATTACGATATGGCATGGTTGGTGCGTGGTGTGATTCATCAGCAGTTAAAAATGAATAACGAAGCCGACCAGTCGTTTCGCCGTGCCTTGTCGATTTCGCCCAATAGTGCAGAAATCAACAACAATTATGGCTGGTTTTTGTGCGATAACATGAAACAATATTCTGCCGCCATTTCTTATTTCGATAAAGCATTGGCCGACCCCACTTATCCGCAACCACATGTGGCAACTATGAACAAAGGCATTTGCAAAGGGCGTGGGGGCAATATTGCTGGTGCGGCAGCGGATTTGGCTCGTGCAAAGGCTCTCGCCCCCAATTTCCCCACGCCAACCAAAGAAATGGCACGATTAAAGTTAATGGAAAATCAACCACACCCCGCACGCGAGTTAATGAACCAATATCAACGGCAAATGGATAGACTGAATGCCGATGATTTACTATTAGGCTGGAAAATTTCCAAAGCATTGGGCGATACGCAATCGGCTTTTGAATATGAATCCCAGTTGCGACAAATGTTCCCTGCGTCTGATGAATTGCAAGAAATCGACCGCACAGCGGCAACCGCTCGCCCTGCTGTGGCTAATCCCAAAATGCATGTAACGCCCTTAAATCAACCTGCGAAAAAAGCGAAAAAATGACCATTTCCCGCCGCTCAACGCACACCGTTGCCGTTGGGCATATTCTTATCGGTTCAGGCTGCCCCATTGTGGTGCAGTCAATGACCAACACCGACACGGCTGACGCTTATGCCACTGCCTTGCAAGTTAAAAAATTAGCAGACGCAGGTTCGGAATTAGTTCGCATTACCGTCAATACACAAGCCGCCGCCGCAAAAGTGCCTGAAATTCGTCAAAGATTAGACGATATGGGCTGTGCCGTGCCGTTAATTGGCGATTTTCATTTCAACGGCGAACGCTTGCTGAAAGAATTTCCTGCGTGTGCGACTGCTTTGGCAAAATACCGCATTAACCCAGGCAATGTCGGCAAAGGAGCAAGCGGCGATGATAAATTTGCCTTTATGATTCAAACCGCAAGAGACAACGATAAAGCGGTACGAATTGGCGTAAATTGGGGCAGTTTAGACCAACAAGTTGCCGCACGACTGATGGAAGAAAATCGTCTTTCAGGCAGCCTGAAAAGTCCTAATCAAGTCATGCAAGAAGCCTTGATTGTCTCGGCATTAGAATCCGCACAAAAAGCAGTTGAATTGGGGCTGCCTGAAAACAAAATTATTCTGTCGTGCAAAGTGTCGCTCGTACAAGATTTAATCTCCGTTTATCAAAAATTAGCCAGCCAGTGCCGTTATCCCTTACATTTAGGCTTAACCGAAGCAGGCATGGGCAGTAAAGGCATTGTCGCTTCTACTGCGGCTCTGGCGGTGTTACTGCAACAAGGCATTGGCGACACCATTCGCATATCTTTAACGCCTGAACCCAATGGCGATAGATGCCAAGAAGTGATTGTGGCACAAGAATTATTGCAAAGTATGGGCTTACGCCATTTTGCCCCACAAGTTACCGCTTGTCCAGGTTGTGGCAGAACAAGCAGCGTTTTATTTCAAGAATTGGCACGCGACATACAAAACCATTTACGCCAAAAAATGGCAGATTGGCGTGGCAAATATCAGGGCGTGGAACAAATGAAAGTGGCGGTTATGGGCTGTGTGGTCAATGGTCCTGGTGAAAGCAAATTAGCCGACATTGGCATATCCCTACCAGGTTCAGGCGAAAGCCCAGTTGCCCCAGTCTATGCAAACGGCAAACGCATTGCCTTACTTAAAGGCGACAATATGGCGGCAGAGTTTATGGCACTTGTGGAAGATTTCGTGAAAGAACGCTATGGCAAATAGTTTCAGGCAGCCTGAAAGAACTTTTAAGCCAATACGGTGCTTATGTTGGTGAGCCAATCGTGAAACATTTAGACGGTGAGATATGGGAATTACGCCCATTAAACAATCGTGTTTTAACTTCGTTGAAACTTCGGTTTGATTACTTCGCAATCCTTTATTGACTTCGTCAATAAAGATTTTTGACTTCGTCAAAAATAAACCTTGTTTTATTTGCGGCTTGGACTGGTAAAAGTTTTGTGTTGTTGCACCATTTTGTTAAAAAAACACAAAAAACGCCCAAACGAGAGATTGAAACCGCACGATACCGTTTGCAAGATTATAAAGAAAGGTATGGCAATGAAAACAACAGATAAACTGACTACTTGGGAAGAATTAAGGCAAGAACTATTCACGCAACAAGAAATTGTCGAAAGCAATTTGCGTGTTGCCTTAATTGGCGAGTTAATTAAAGCACGCAATGAGCAGAATATCAGCCAAAGAGAGTTGGGTGATTTAAGCGGTGTGAAACAACCGTCCATTGCACGAGTTGAAAATATGAACACCGACCCACGCTTGCATACACTCATCAAATTATTGTTGCCATTAGGCAAAACATTGGCGATTGTGCCATTGGAAAAAGCCAACGCACATTAGCCATATAAAAAATAATTCCCTGATTTTCAAGGTTTTTTGTTTGTGGTCAGGGTTTCAGGCAGCCTGAAAGATAGGGACAATAAAAAAGGCGAATGTTTTATTCGCCTTTTTTGTTTGACTGATTTTACGAAGATAATGCTGCCACGCCACCCAAAGCAAGTGCTACTAATATTGCAAGCACCGCAATCACCAAAAAGATAGCGTAATACGCTCCATAAACGATAAAGATATTGCGTTGATAATGGCACACTTCTTCAATCGCATTTGCGGATAATGACTGAATAGCGTTATTGGCGGCTTCGTAGTAATTGATAAACACTTTGCGAACAATCCAAGAAAGAACAGTTACAATGCCTGCACCCAAAACAAAAGCAATACCTTGTGCAGGTGATTGAATGAGTACAATCAAACCTAACAACAAAAACAAAACGCCAAAAACCAAAATCATCAAATAAATATATGAATTGATTTTCGACCATTTCGCAGCGGTTTCTAATTCATGCAAAATATCCATTATTTCATCTCCTAAATTAAAAACCGCCCGATACGGCTACGGCGACAAGTGCTAAAAAGATGATACACAAAATCACCAAACCAATAATAAACAGAACGCCATTGATGATAAGTATCATATTGAGAGATTGCGTACCTTGTGCTAACTGTTCGATATTGGCATTGCTTTGCATTAACTTGGCATTTTGTGCATATTTCCAAGCATAAAATGCCAAAAAACCAGAAATAACAAAGTTAATAATAAGACCAAAAATATC
Source organism: Neisseriaceae bacterium (assembly GCA_017458185.1). GTDB lineage: Bacteria > Pseudomonadota > Gammaproteobacteria > Burkholderiales > Neisseriaceae > RGIG9985. The sequence goes on along the minus strand of JAFTFY010000016.1, from coordinate 4,327 downwards.
ACCTACACCGCTGATACTGAATACCGCAAGCACAAGAAACAGCACAGTCATAACGGCATAAAACAAAGCCCATTTGCTGGCACTATTTAAGTATTGCAATGCGGAAGAATTGATGTTGCCTTCATAAGTCATTTCACCGCTACTTTTTGGCGGTGCGTAGGGGTTGTCGTTTTCAAAATCAATCGCCATTGTTTATTTCCTATATTAAAAAAATGGTATGTTATTTTATTGCGTGAATATAGTCAAAAAATTCAATTATTTTTCGTTAAATAAAACGGTTTTATTGTGATTTATCGTCTTTCAGGCAGCCTGAAAACAAGGTTTAGTTGATACGAAGTATCAACCTTTTACAAACGAAGTTGGTAAAAGTAGATGACGAAGTCATCAAACCGAAGTTTGGGCGGAGCCAAAACAAGGTTTATTTCACCGTTAGGTGAAATCTTTATTGACGAAGTCAATAAAGGATTACGAAGCAATCAAACCGAAGTTTCTGCGAGCCGTAAGGCGAAGCTAAACATAAAAAAACAGCGTTATTTCAAATAATAACGCTGTTTTTCTAATTGGTGCCGAAAAGAGGAATCGAACCTCCGACCTACTGGTTACGAATCAGTTGCTCTACCGACTGAGCTATTTCGGCGAAACGGTGCATTTTACACCACTATGCCGCTTTTGGCAAAGCGTGAAATGCTTCTGGCAAATCAACATTATCGGGAAATTCTGCCCATTCAAACGCCGTTTCGTCCGCCAACAATTTGCGTAGCAAGGCGTTGTTAATGGCGTGTCCTGATTTCACGCCCTCAAACGCACCAATCAGTTGATGACCTGCCACATACAAATCGCCCACAGCGTCCAAAATTTTATGACGCACAAATTCATTGTCATACCGCAAGCCGTCTGTGTTCAAAATTTCGGTTTCGTCAATCACAATCGCATTCGTTAAATTGCCGCCCAAGCCTAAATTGTGCGTTCGCATTAACTCCACTTCCTGCATAAAACCAAAGGTTCTGGCTCGGGCAATTTCTTCTTGATACGATTTTTGGGCAAAGTCAATCGTCAAAGTTTGCTCAGCACGGCGAAACACAGGGTGATCAAAATCAATGCTCAACGATATTTTAAAACCGTCATACGGCAAAAAACGAACGCTTTTATTTTCTTCAATAATTTCAATAGGTTTTTTAATGCGAATAAAGCGTTTTTCCGCGTGCTGGTCGATAATGCCGCCGTCTTGCAATAAATACAAAAACGGTAAAGCCGAACCGTCCATAATCGGAATTTCAGGTGCGTCTAATTCAACCAAAATATTGTCTATGCCCAAGGCACAAAAGGCGGACATTAAGTGTTCAATCGTGCCAATGCGAATATTGTCATCAGTTACAATCGTGGAAGAGAGCCGCGTGTCGTTGATTAAGTTGGGAGTAAGTTTAATCACACGGCTTTGCTCGCCAGACAAATCGGTGCGGCGAAAAGCAATGCCTGTATTGATTTCGGCAGGCAAAAGCCGTAAATTCACCCGCTCGCCCGAATGCAAGCCCACGCCTGTGGCGGTGATGGTTTGTTTGAGTGTGCGTTGTTTCATTTTATTTCCTATAAAAATATTTAATCTATTAAGCGTTTATCATAGCATAAATATTTATTTTCAGGCAGCCTGAAAATAATGAGCAATGAGCAATGAGCAATTAGCAATGAAATGTTATGTCAAGCCTTACAGCTTGACGAATATATTTTTAGATAACGCTTCGATTATGCTTTCAGGCTGCCTGAAAAACAATCGAAGCGTTATCTAAACACAAACCGTTTTGCCTGACAAGGCAAAACTTAATATTCATTGCTCATTTCTCATTGCTCATTGTTTTAAAGATGTGTTATAAAAACCTTTTCATCATTTTAGGAGTTTGACTATGCAAAACCCTTTACCGTCTTCCTATCCTTTAATTCAAGCCCCATTGGCTGGGGCTCAAAATTCGGCGATGACGATTGCGGTGTGCCGAGCAGGGGGCTTGGGTTCTCTGGCGGCGGCAATGTTGCCTGTGGAAAAGTTAGAACAGGAAATACAAACTATTCAGGCAGCCTGCGATAAACCGTTTAATGTCAATTTTTTCGCTCATACCCTGCCTGAAATAACCAGCGAACAAAACGATAAATGGTTGAATTTGCTTGATAAATATTTTAATGAATTAGGTATTGATAAAAACGCTTTACCGCAAGGCGTTTTGCGGCGACCATTTGATGAAAATCAGTTGGGCGTAGTAGAAAAATACCGTCCAAGCGTGGTGTCGTTTCATTTTGGGCTGCCTGAAAAACGCTTGTTAGACGCGGTGAAAGCCACAGGGGCGATGGTTTTGTCGTCTGCTACAACGCTCAAAGAAGGCTTGTGGTTGCAGGAAAATGGGGCAGATTGTGTGATTGCACAGGGCGTGGAAGCAGGCGGTCATCGTGGCGTGTTTTTGGAAAATGATTTATCAACGCAAATGGGCGTTTTGCCTTTAACAGAACTTTTAGCACGCAAATTGCGTATTCCTGTGATTGCCGCAGGCGGCATTGTGGATACGGCAAGCATTCAGGCAGCCTTAAAATTGGGGGCGGCGGCGGTGCAAGTCGGCACAGCCTATATGTTGTGCGAAGAAAGCACCATCGGCGTGCTACACCGCCAAGCGTTAGAAAATGCCGCAAGGCTGCCTGAAAACTATCCCACTGCACTAACGAATATTTTTTCAGGCAGACCCGCACGCGGCATTGTGAATCGCCTAATGCAGGAAACAGGCTTTATTCATAAGGACGCATTGCCCTTTCCCTTTGCTGCCACAGCCACAGGTGCATTAAAAGCGGTTGCCGAAAAACAAGGCAATACGGATTTTTCTAATCTATGGTGCGGACAAAATCCCACAGGCTGTAAAAACATTTCGGCGTATGATTTAACGCGTGAGTTGTTAGCAGCGTTTGCATAAAATATAAAAAACTCGTCTAATCAATTAGTTAGACGAGTTTTTTTATATTTCAGGCAGCCTGAATGCTATTCTTCTTCATCATCTTCATCGTCATCGAAGTGTTCTAACCGTTCAGGTAAAAGTTCGGGCATCACCATACCTAATGAGATAATGTATTTTAAGGCTTCATCAACGCTTAAATTTAGCGGACGCGTGTCGGCACGGCGAACCATAATGTAGTAGCCGCCTGTGGGATTGGGCGTTGTGGGAACATACACAGGCAGAAACTCGTCTTCATCGTCTTTCAAAGAATGACGAATTTCATCAGGTAGGCTGCCTGAAACAAAAGCAATCGTCCAAACGCCTTGATGCGGAAACTGCACTAACAACGGTGTTTTGAAAGATTTGCTGGAATCCGAAAGCAAAGATTCGGAAACTTTTTTCACCCCTGTATAAACGGTTTTCACCACAGGAATATGCCCGAAAAAACTGTCCCACAGCCGCACCACTTTTTTGCCGATAATATTGCCCGCAAAGACGCCTGTAATCAGCAAAATCAGCAAGGCTAAAACAATGCCTAAACCTGGAATGTGGTGTCCTAACAGATGTTCAGGCTGCCATTCGCGTGGAATCAGACGAATGAGATGGTCAGAAGTGGTTACAATGTAGTTAATCGTCCAAACGCCCGCAATAATCGGCAGCCAAATCAACACACCTGTAATCAGGTATTTTTTGATTTTGGACGCTACGGTGCGTTTTTTTGATTTTTTGCGGTGTGCAGTCATCGGGGTTTTCGCTACATAAAATCGAATATTATAACGGTATTACGGATAAAAATGGGGCATTTGAAAAATATTCTGCCAAACACTTGGATTTTTGCGAAAAAGCAAGGAAAATAGACGGCGGATTTGGTTTAATAAACACCGATTGTTGCCAAAAGATTTTGGCAATCATCAAACAAATTCGCAGTTCTTTTCAACCCCTTGATTAAGGAGCAAGGCATGAACTTGAAAATTACAGGTATCAACATTGATGTAACCGCCGCTATGCGTGAGCATATCGAAAAAAAACTGGAACGCATTAACCGCCACGCCGAAGATGTGATTTCTATTGCCGTAACGCTGACGGTGGAAAAACTCAATCACAAGGCAGAAGCCGATGTGCATTTGGCAGGCTCAAATCTGCATGTGGAAGCAGTGGAAAGTGATATGTACGCCGCAGTCGATGTGCTGATGGATAAATTAGATAGAATGGTGTTAAAACATAAGGAAAAACATTCCGCACACCACGCAACCAGTTCAGGACGCGAAAGTGCCGCTATGGTGTAATTAGTTTGATGAAAAAAGCCACAGCAAACGCTGTGGCTTTTTTCAGTGAGCAATTAGCAATTAGCAATTAGCAAT
>JAFTFY010000015.1 GCA_017458185.1 Neisseriaceae bacterium | reverse complement strand
TTTTGCAGAACAAAAAAATCATATTAACGGCATAGAAAATTTTTGGAACCAAGCAAAAAGAGTGTTAAGGAAGTATAATGGCATTGACCGCAAATCTTTCCCACTTTTTCTGAAAGAATGTGAGTTTAGATTTAATTATGGGACACCAAAACAGCAACTCAAAACCTTGCGAAAATGGTGTGAAATTTAGCAATTTTTTGGGCTAATCTAATACAGCCCCTTAACTTTTTATAAGGAAAATTATTAAAAGGAATAATTTGTGTCATAAATTGAATGTTTTTTATGCATTCAGGCAGCCTGAATAAGTTTTCAGGCAGCCTGAAAAGGTTTGGCTTACTGTTTTTCCCAGCGTTGTTGTGAAGATTTAATCACCGCTTTGGCACTATCCACACCTTCAAACGCTACCACTTTGGTTGTGCCTGCTTTTTTCAGGTCTTTGTAGTGGTTAAAGTGAAATTCGATTTGTTTGATTAACTGTTTGGGCAAGTCGTCTAATGTTTGGTAGGCGTTGCCGTTGTTGCGGTCATCAGACGGCACCACGATGATTTTGTCATCAACTTCACCGTCATCAACAAACTTCATCACGCCCAAAATTTTGCCTTCCAACACAATGCCTGTGGGCAAGGGGCGTTCGGTGATGATGAGTGCGTCTAATTCATCGCCGTCTTCGTCCAAAGTTTGCGGAATAAAGCCGTAATTCGTGGGTTTAGCAAAAATTTCGGGCTCAACACGGTCGAGTTTCATTACCGCATTTTTTCTGTCCCATTCGATTTTGTGGTTAGAGCCAGCAGGGATTTCCACCACAATATTGATGATGCCACTATCCACATCACCTGCGTCAAAAGCCTTGTTAAAATCAGTCATTTTTTTGTCCTTATTAAAGTTTCAGGCAGCCTGAAAAGGGGATATTGTATCACAAGCCATTGCCTTTTCAGGCTGCCTGAACAGTCTTTAATCAAACCTTTTACTATACCGTATCTCGCCGCCTGATGAATCTGTGCCTGCTCGTCCGATGACTTGTACGGATTTACTTAATTGATACACCATTTTCACCGCTTGTGTGGTGCTGTTTAAGCCGTATTCATAGCCTAAATAGATTTTATTGCTTAAATGTTTGCCCACTGCCACCATTTGTTCGGCGGGATTCACTTCGCCTGTGTTGCTGTTTCTGGTTTCGCGGCTGGTTAAGCCGATGTCGTCAAATAAGCCGATTTTGTTGTTCATGCTGCCTGCCAACATTGAACCTGCGGCGGCGGCTAACGCTGCGTCATCGCCCGAAGCGGCACTTCTGCCTAATACCAACCATGCTAATTTGTCTTTGTCGCTCATGGCTTCGTCTGCCACTAAAACCGCTCTGGGTTTGGCTAAAAAGCCTGTAACTTCCACACCTGCTCCGACTGGCGACATTCTTCTGACTGCACGAATGTTCAACGCTGGGTTGTCAATCGGTCCGACAAAGGTGATTTGTCCTTTTTGAATTTCCAAATCTTGTCCGTAGGCTTTGTAGCGTCCTGAAACGACATTCACCGTGCCTAATAATTTAATGTCTTCTTTGGGTTTGGCATTTAAGTTTAATTTGCCGCCCATCACCACATTTAAACCGCTGCCTGAAAAGGTGAATGCGTCATTTAAGTCTAAATCCAAGTCTATGGCTAATAACATTGATGACGCTGGTTGTTTTTTATTCTCTTCGCCTAACACAACGACATCGTCATCAACTTGGGGCATGCCTGCTTTGGGAAAGTCGAACTTGGCTTCGTCCAACTTCAAACCGCCTGCCAAAACCAAGCCTTTATCGTCCGCATAATGAATATCCGACTTGCCGCTAATGGTAACGCGGCGGTCGGGGTGTCGCAAAACGGGGTATTTATCGAACACCACGCTCAAATGTGCGTCTGGCTGAAAGCCTGTGCGAACCACTTCGCCTGTAATATCAATCTTGCCGCCTGTTCGTTCGTGCAGGAATGTTAAGCCGTCAATAATCCAACGATTGCCGTCAAAACGCGATTTAAGCGTGCCATTATTCACCACAACGCCTGTACTCCATTGAATATAACGCAGTTTTTCAGCGTTGAGATGGCCTGAAAGCAAAGGGTCGCCCACTGTGCCACGAATGGCGGTATCTGCCCACAACTTGCCGCCCAAGTCCATATCAGGCGGCAGAAAGGCTTTGATTTTGGATAAATCGTCTGACACTAATTTCAGGCTGCCTGAAATGGGGGCGGCAAGAATATTGTCGCCAAATGTTTGCGATATATCGAGTGCCGCGTCTGCATTACCAAATGCGGTTTCGGCAACGAGTTTATTGCTGATTTTATTAGCGAATAATTGTGCGTGATATTCAAATTTATTCAAGCCTACCGTGCGTTTTTTGCCTGGAATGGTGATGTCGCCCGATTGCCGATGAATGTTCAGCACGCCTTTGGCGTTTGCGTCATATTGCAAATCCCAGTCGGCGGCAAGCACCAAGTTTTGTTCCACAGGCATTTCAACAATGTTTTTCAAATGCGACAGTTGAATATTGTCCGCCTTGCCTTGCGTTTTGATGCCGCCTTTTTGCCGCCACGAAAAATGCTGCAAATTAAGCGAACCGCCAAACACCCGCCATTTTGCCTGCCCTAATTCCACTAACTGGCTGCCTGCGGTGAGTTTAACAGGATTTTCCAACGCCACTTCCACCGTGCGGTGAGCATTGAATTTCGACACAACCCCACGCCAGTTATACGCTTTATCCAAACCGCCGCTTGCCGCAATATCGGCTCGATAGGGCTTATCTAACGCCACTAAATCCGCATTGGCGGTTAAGTTATGTGCCGCCTGTGTGCCGTTTAAGTCGATTTTCACCGTGCTGATATTCACGCTCGGCACGGTTAAATGATTGCCGTCCAACACAATTTTTAGGGGAGCGGTTTGGTCGGGCGATGCGATAATATCAAAGTTAAGTTGTTGTAATTTAACTATATCTCGATAAGCAAAGCCGTTGGCGTTACCGCTTAAATTGGCTTTTAAATGTTGAAAATCATCGGCAATAAAACCCTGTGTTTTCAGGCTGCCTGAAAAGCCAAAACCAAATTGAGCCAGCGTGGGGGCAGTAATATCAACATTCATTTTGTCGCCCATTCTGCCCAAAGAACCGTCCGCCAAAATTTTATTTTCGCCCAAACGCAAGTCGATTTTAGACGGGGCAATATGATTGTCTGCATATTGCACTTTTCCGTTAATATTCAATGGCATATTAGATACAACGCTGTCTTTAAATAATAATTCTGCCACAATATTAGGCGTGTCTAATAGGCTGCCTGAAACCTTTGCCGTGCCATTGACCTTACCCTGCGGCGACAAATCGCCAAACACCACAGGGTTAAAATTTTTGCTATTCAAAACAAAATCTAACGGCATTGTGTCATACAATTTCAGGTTGCCTGAAATATCTGCCACACCGCCTTGACTGTCGTGAAATGCGGCGGTTTTTAAGTTTAACGCCGTGCCTTGATTGTCTTTAATAATATCTAATTCGCCTTGGGCGACTAATTTGCCACGCGTAAAATCCCACGCAATTTTGGGTTCGTCATTTTTGCCTGTAACGGTGATTTGTCCGTCCAAAGGCAGTTTGGATTGCGTGGATAAAATATCCGACAGCGTAAGTTTTTTAATTTCTGCGGTTAAATCCAACTCGTTTTTAATGCTGCCTGAAAGGTTAATATTGCCGTTATTCAAAAAATCCAAAGACAGCCAATGTAGTTGCAATAAGCCGTCTGTGTGTAAATCAAATTCGCTATTTGCCGCCGAAAAGGGCAAGCCGCCTAAATCCACCGCTTGCGGTTTTTCGTTTGCCAACACCAATAAACCGCTTAAATGCTCGTGCGTTTGATTGGGTTGAATATTCAAAAAAAGCGAAGTTTGGGCAATGGGTGCGGTGTGCCAAAAATCTCGTGGATTGATATTTGCCACTTGCACGGTAATATGATGAGCCTTGCCTGCCATATTTTCCACAAACGGCGACACGGTTGCGTCCATATTCAACACTGCAGACGCAGATGAGAGTGCCGACTGCACGGATAAATCTTTCAGGCTGCCTGAAAGGTTAATCGTGCCAGTCGCCACTTCTTGATTGATGGTGCCGTTTAAGTCGATTTTGCCGTTTAGGGCAAACGGCGTTTGGTTGATGAGCGTGGCGTTACCTTTCAAAGTTCCCCATTCGCTTTCTAAAATATCAATATTGGCGGCGTGTTGTTTGTGGTCGTAAGCGTAAGACAACGCCCCTTGTTTGATTAACACGGTTTTATTTTCGCCCAAAAACACGCCGTCCGTGCTTAGTTTTTCTACGGTAATTTTAAGCGGCAAACCCACACTGTCAGGCATTTTGGCAGGCGGCGTTTCGTGTTTTTTCTCACTTTCAGGAAAAGCGTTGAGATACAATTTTCCTAATTGTAAGTGTTTGATATGTAAATGTCTTTTCCAAATTTCATTGGCTTGCCAGTCTAATTTTACTGCCGACAAGGCAATGTCCAAACCTTGTGGATTGGTAACAGAGATATTTTCAGCCGAAAACCCACGCCACACCGTGCCTTGCAAATTGTCCGCCTTAACGGTGATACCTGTTTTTTCAGGCAGCCTAAAAGCCAAAGTTTTTAAGCCCGAATGCGTGGCAAGTAAATAATAAAGCGTAGCCGACAACACAATCAACAAAACACCCACGCACACAAACAGCCACTTAAAAACACGGCGAACCCTGCCCTTTTTGCGGGGCGTTGCCGTTTTTTCAGGCTGCGTTGTTTCTGGGTTTTGTTGTTCGTCTGACATATTTAAAACCTTGTCCCCAACATCACATACCACGCAATTTTTTGCGTATCGTGGGCGTAGGCAATATCGAACGACAGCGGTGCAAAGGGCGAGAACCAACGCACGCCTGTGCCTGTGGCGTGTTTGAATTTCATATCCTGAAATTTATTTTTCACATCGCCTGCGTCATGAAACAACGCCAACGCAAAGTTTTTATAAATCGGATATTGATATTCCAAGCCCCAGTTTGCCATTGCCGTGCCGCCCAAAACGCTGCCATTCTCACCTGGTATGCCGATACTTTCATTTTCATAGCCCCGCACCGTGTCCATACCGCCTATGCGAAACAGCAATTCGCTGGGCACTTTCGCCTGATTATCCGTATGCACATACCCCACGCCGCCTTTGGCAATAAAAGTGCCGTATTTTTTTTGTTCAGGCGTAAAATAATACGCTGCGTCCGCTGTAATGCGTTGCACATTTGCCGTAGATAACGCCGTGCCCAGCGTTGAACCCACTTTGCCCGAAAAATACCAACCATTTGCAGGGCGTTCTTTGGTGCGAATGCGGTTGCTTTTCCACGAAGCCGTCAGCATAGTCGCATAACTCGTGCCTAATTTTTCGCCGCCTTTAATGCGTGCGTCTTCCAAATAATATTCCACGCCCATGCGTGAATCAATATTATTTCGCACCCGTGCTTTCCACAAACCAGTGGCAAGCGTTTTGGTTTCAACACCTTGTAACTCTTTGTTTTTGAAGTTAATAGATGAAGTATAAAAATGCCCTTTATCGTCTCTGGGTTGAGCAATACCCAAACCTAACGACTGCTCATAACGATTTGCCGACAACACTGCCGAACCCGTATAACCCCGTTTGAACATATTGTAATGCGTGTAGCCCAAACGCGTACCCACGCCGTCTAATGTATCATACTGCAAGCCCACATCAACCTTTTGGCGGGGCACTTCCACTAAATTGACTTTCACAGGCACAAAATAATCTTCCGACACATTATCCAAATCTGCATACGCTGCCACTGTGCCGTAATGTCCGTCCTGCTCCAAATATTCCTGATAATCGGCTAATTTATCAAAGTCATACACTGCTCCACGAGAAAACGGAGCAAGATTACGGGGAATGGATTCAGGGTAGCGTTTGATGCCGTCAATGGAAATATCGCCAAAATAAACAATCGGTTTGCTGTCGATAATGACGGTTAATTCTGCCGTATTATTTTCTTTATTGATTTTGGCAGAACTTTCCGTGATTTTGGCTAATGGATATTTACGGCGTTGCACGCCCGACAAAGCCGCCGACTTACTGTCTGCCCAGTCTTCCTGACGAAAGGGCTCGCCCATTGGCAAAGCCCATTCGCCTAATAACTGACGGTAAAACAAGGGCAACTCATTATCTTCCAACACCGCACCGTCTAACACCAAAATCACATTATCAACCCTTGTGCGTTTGCCTAAATTCACCTTTATCGTATATTGATTGCCGTTTTCCACTACTTCGGTTTGGCTATTAAAAAAACCTTCGGTAGCCACAATTTGAGCCACTTCGCTGGCTGTTTCCTGCACCAAAAACGCAATTTGGTCTGCGTCCATATTGGGTGTTTTCTGGCGGTTGTAGAGCGACAAATGTTCTTTTAATAAGTCGGCTAATTTATTGTTTGTGGTCAAATCGCTTTCATCGCCACTGACGGATAAATTTAACTGATAATTATCTTTCGGCACACGGCGAGTTCTGGGCTGATTGTTTGCCTGATTACCTTTCAGGCTGCCTGAAACAGTTTCATTATTCGCCCCTGTCGCTGTGTTTTGATTATTGACTATGTTTAGGCTACCTGAACTTTTGTAAGGATAAACTGCTTCATTATCTGCTTGATTATCTTTCAGGCTGCCTGAAATTTTTTCACTATCCGCTTGCGAACTGTTTGAATGATTGAAATGAGTATGTGTTGTATTTTCTGCTCGTTGAGCATTATTTGACTGATTATTTTTCAGGCTGCCTGAAAGGTGTTGATTATCAGCCAAAACCGCTGTTTGATTATTCCGAACCGCCGTAGTTGTCGCATTATTCGTTTTTGCAAGCGTTTTATCGCTTTCCGTAACCGCCGTAGGGTGGGCTTCCCAGCCCACCGCCGACACCGCAGGTGTCGTTGTATTGTTTTTCGATGGCAAACTATTTGAATTATCCGCAACCGTTGTTTGATTGTTTTCTGTAACCAAATTCAGGCTGCCTGAAACGGTTTTATTAGGCGAACTTTGTCCAAGAGCCGTATCATCATCAGCCCAAGCCACACAAGACACCGCCGTCATCGCACACCACAACGCCAACCGTTTCATATTTAAATATTAGCCTTTATTCAAAAAATCGTAACATTCTACACCGTTATCCGCACAGCGTAAAACGCACAAGCATAACAAAGCAATATTTAACGAAACTTATTTTCAGGCAGCCCTATCGTCATTGCGAGCCCCCCTACGATTGCTGCCTGAAAACTGTTCATTTAATCAATTTCTTTTACCGTTTAACCGTTTTTTATTTCCGTTTATCGCAAATTTAAGACAAATTTCAGAAAAGCGTTTATAAGAACAAACTGAATTATTTTTAATGGTTATCGCAAGTTGCGAGTAACTGTTGTAAGTGGCACAGTTTATGCCACGATTGTTTTGTTAAATTGTTTGCAAAACGCTTTTTCTTGTATGTCGTTTTGTTTTTTGTTTTATCCAACTTGAATAGGGAAACCGCTATGAACAAGATTTATCGTACTGTGTATAACGAAACCACAGGCACATGGGTGGCTGTTTGTGAAACTGCCAAAACACACACCAAATCATCAGGCAAGAGTGCTGTTGTTAAAGCAATGGCAGCCGCAGGTTTAGTAGCCGTTGCGGGCGTAGCAGGTGCTGCTCCTATTACTGCTGGCACAGGTATTGAGTGCGACAACGAAGACAGCATTGTTTGTATTGGTAATGGTGCAGTTGCCAAAGCAGGTGGTTTGTCTGCTGGTGAGAAAAAAGGCGTTACTGTTATTGGTGCAAATGCCAAAGTTTCTGGTAAAGCCGTTAATAATAAGCGTTCCAAAGGCGGTGAAACCGTTGTTGGTTCAGAAGCCCAAGCAGACGGTAATGGTGCGGTTTCGATTGGTGGTAAAGGTGGTTTGCCTTTTAACGGCGATCCAAGTACGGGGACAATTACATACGGTAAAGGCACGGTAGCAGTGGGTCGTAATGCCCGTGCTATGGCAACCGTGTTAGAACGCGATAGTGCCACTGGTAAAATTGATTTTAGCAAGTTGCTTAATCCTAACGGCAACAGCGTGGCACAAGGCACAAATGCACTTGGTAAGTCGATTGTGGTGAGCGACAAACATAATGACGCAGGAAAAACCCGCATTTCTAACAACATCAATCAAGGTCAAAATATTGCGGTGGGTGATAATGCCCAAGCCTTTTCTCATCAATCAATAGCCGTAGGTGGTAACACAATGGCATTAGGCGTTGCGTCTATTGCGATTGGCGGCGATGATGTCGGTGATGGTACAGGCAAAACCTTTGACGCTAACGGTAAAGTGCAAGGCGAAAATGACGCAGGTTTTGCACAATCTTTGAATACAATTAAAGCCATTCAAAAAGGTTTAATGGATATTGGTCAAGAGTTCCAAGACCAAGCCGACGCGTCAAATGTAACATTAACACACAGTGATTATGTACCTGAATCTATAACCAATATTTTGGGTGCAGCCCCTTATAAAGACACCACAATGGCGTCAGGTGATATTGCAATGGCTTTGGGTGCAAAAGCACAAGCCACAGGCAATTTATCAGACGCAATCGGTATGAATGCGGTGGCAAGTGGTGAATCTTCTTTGTCAGTGGGTACGGTTGCACGGGCTGAAGGTCGGTATGCCAATGCCGTAGGTACAGGGGCAACTGCCAAAGGCACTCGTACAAACGCTTTTGGTACGGGTGCAACTGCGGTGGGTAATTATGCCAACGCCGTTGGTACTTCACAAGCCGAAGGTGCTTATTCTTCTGCAATGGGCTACCTGAACGAATCATTAGGAGCAAACTCCGTTGCTGTGGGTACAAAAAATTTATCCAAAGAAGGTAACACGGTGGCAATGGGTGTGGATAATGAAGCATTAGGTCAAGAATCCATTGCGATTGGTACAGGCAATAAATCCACAGGTTATCAATCTTTGGCTTATGGTCAAAGCAATACAACAAGCAATACGCAATCCATTACCTTTGGTACAGGTAATACGGTTACCAGTATGAACAGCGGTTCATTTGGTTCAGGTAATACGGTTGATAGTGGCAATGCAAGTAATGGCAGTTATGTTATCGGTAACAGCAATAATGTTACCACTGCAAACACCTTTGTTTTGGGTAGCAGTGTAGGCAATGCCAATTTAGGTGGGGACGCAACCCTTGCTAATTCGGTTTATTTAGGTGCAGGTTCAACCACAAAAGCACAAGGCGGTGCGGCTGTTACCGATTTGGTGAATAGTGCCACAGTTGGTGGTATTACTTACGGTGGTTTTAAAGGTCAAACTGTTCAAGTAAATCAAAATGGCGAAGCAGAACTTGACGCACAAGGAAACACGCAAGTTGTTGGTGGTATTGTGAGCGTAGGTAGTGCAGGACAAGAACGCCGCATTAAAAATGTTGCCGCAGGTCGTATCGGTCCGAACTCCACAGACGCTATTAACGGTTCGCAGTTGCATGCCGTGTTGCCTGAATATACAACCGTAGGTGGAACTGGTGCAGATAAAGACAATGCTAAATCGGTTAAAATTGGCGATAAAACTTACAACTTCGCTAACTACACCGCAGGCGACAATATTACCATTGATGAAAACGGTAAAATTTCTGCAACAGGCGGTTCGGGTGAAAATAACTGGAACTTAACCGTTAATGATGAAAGTTCTTCCGCAACCGCACCCAACGCTAAACGCAACCTGAAAGATAGCGATAATATTGTTATCAATCAAACAACTGACGCAAGCGATCCCACAAAAGCGGATATTTCCTTTGACTTGGCTAATGTTGTAACCATTGGTACGCCAGCGTCAAAAGACCCCACAAGTGGCGATAAACCTGTGGTGATTGACGGCACGGCTAATGGCGGTTCGATTACCTTTACTAATGCAGACGGCACAGCCAGCAATCAAGGCGTGATTAACGGCGTGGCAAGTCATTTGAAAGACCAGACCGCAACTGATACGGCAATGAATGACGCTAATAAACCGTCTAATTTCACCAATGAGAAAAACGAAGCCGCAACCGTGGGCGATGTGCTGAACGCTGGCTGGAATTTGCAAGTAGCCGATGATAACGGCAACCTGCAAGCGGCAGACTTTGTGCAACACGGCGATACGGTGAAATTTGGTGATAGCAAAACCGTTAATGCTCAATACGATAGTAAAGACGGCGTGATTTCGTTTTCGGTGAATACTGCGGGTAAAGCCCCAACCGTTACAAATATTACTTCAACACCTGCTGGTGAAGCGAGCGAAATTTTAACTGCAGGACAGGTTACCCAAACCATTAACGAAGTTGCCAAAAACTGGAAATGGAATATTCAAGGGCAAGATGACGGTGTTAATCAAAATGGTGGCAAAGCGGCAGAAGTTAAGTATGACAACACCGTGAATATTAACGCTGGTAAAGGTTTAAGTTTGAACCAAAACGGTCAAACCTTGACTTTGAATAGTGATTATGTGTTCAAAAATGGTGATACCGATGTTACCGACACAGGCGGTGATGTAACCAAGATTGAAACCACAGACGGTGCTGGTAAAACTGTTACCTACAATATTACAGGCGGCGGTTCGGGTGAAAATAACTGGAATTTAACCGTTGGTGGTGATGATACTACGGTTACCAAGCCAAGTGATAAACGCAACTTAACCAACACTGACGGTAATATTGCGATTGCCCTTGACCCAACGAATAACGAAGATATTTCGTTTGACTTGGCAGACAAGATTACTGTGGGTGATACGGTTTCAGGCAGCCCTGTGGAGATTGACGGCACGGCTAATGGTGGCACGATTACCTTTACGGATAATCAAGGTAATGTGAGCAATCAAGGCGTGATTGACGGTGTGAAAACCCATTTTGATACAGTGGGCAATAGCACCACTATGCCTGCTAACAATGCACCTGCTAACTTTGCTACGCAAACCAACCAAGCCGCAACTTTGGGTGATTTGCTCAATGCAGGCTGGGGCTTAAAAGCAAATGGTTCGGCAGTGGATTTTGTCGCACACGGCGATACGGTGAATTTCACTTCAAACGATCAATCCATTACCATTACGCCAAACACAGACAATAAAGACAGTGTTTTGGATTTGTCGGCAAATGTTACATTCTATGCCGATGAAGCCGCAACACAAGAAGCACAAGCCACAGACAAAGCCAAATCGGTGAAAGTGGGTAACAAAACCTACAAATTAGGTGGCGATACTTACAATGTTACAGGTCCGAATACGCCTGTAACCGTTGTCGGCACAGGCTCGGTGAAAGTTGAAGATACTTCGGGCAATGGTGCGGAATACACCGTTTCTATCCCCGTTGTGGCTAATTCTGGCGGTAATGCTGCCACTGCGGCAAATGTGGCTAATAGTTCCACAGGCTCTGTGGCTGTGGGTGAAAATGCCAAAATTGGCAATAATGTTGCAGACAGTATTGCGATTGGTAAAAGTGCAACCGTTAATAATAACGGCACAGGCAATGTGGTAATTGGTGCAGGTTCTTCAACACCAAATAGAGCCGAAAATATGGTGGTGATTGGCACTGGCTTGAATATCACACAAAATACACCAAATGCGGTGGTGATTGGTTCGGGTTCTGCGGCGTCCAGTGCGGTAGATTCTGACTTAAATCCCAACAAATTTGAGTTCCGTCCGTCCAGTTTAACAGACAATGGGGGCTTTGATGATAGTTCTGGTGGTAAATATCCAGTAGCAACCTTTAATGTGGGTGCGGAACAAGGTCAATTACGCCAAATTAAAGGCGTTGCCGCAGGTCGCACCGAAAAAGGCTCAACAGACGCTGTGAATGGCGATCAGTTATATACCGTGGCTTTGGCTGTGGATAATATGGGCTACTCTTTGGCAGGTGGCGGTACGGTTGATGCACAAGGCAATATCACAGGCGGCACAGGCGTGTTGGGCGAAAGTTTCACCGTTAATACTGATGACGCTTACGGCGAAATCGGCACGATTATCGGCAAAAACATTGCGGGTACGGGTGAAGATACGATTGAAGACGCAATCAAAGCCACAAAAACTATTGTGGAAAAAGAAAGCGGTTCGCCGATTACGGTTAGTGAAACCAAAAACGGCGATAAATCGACTACTTACACCGTTGGTATTGAAACCACGACACCTGAAACGGTAATTACCGACCCAACAGATTCAAATGTGGGTAAAGTGGTGATTACAAGCGGCGATGAAAATAAAATCGTTACCGCAGGTGATTTGGCAACGGCAATCAACAGTTCAGGCTGGGTTGCGTCTGATAGCACCAACAATGCGTTTGTTGCCACAGGCGACAAAGTTACCATTCAAGGCAAAAACGGCGTTAAAGTTGAACTGGACGCTGCAAAACAAACCTTTACCGTTGAAAGCGATTATGTTTTCAAAGATAAAGACGGTAATGATGTTACCAACGCAGGCGGTGATGTAACGGCAATCGAAACCAAAGATGACGCAGGTAAAACCATTACCTACAATATCGGCGGTGGCGATGGTAACGATGTTACTTCTTTAACCGCACAAGGTGAAAATGCCAACAGCACCACAGGCAACCTGAAACTGACTGATAAAGGTACAGGCGACAGTCATCAATACGATATTGCCTTAAATAACGATGTTAAATTAGGCGATGATAAAGGTAATTCAGGCAGCCTGAATGTTAATAACGGCAAGGGTGGTAGCACAAATATCGAAGGTAATAAAATTACCTTTGGTGATACCACAACACCTAATTCAGGCAGCATTGACGGCTTGGCACAACACTTCACCAAAACAGGCGATACCACTGCACCAAGTGTAGCGACTGGTACAACAGATGACCAAGCCGCCACAGTGGGTGATGTGAGAAATGTCGGCTGGAACTTGAAAGTAGGCAACACCGTTCAAGACTTTGTTAATCACGGCGATACCGTTGCGTTTGCAGACGGCACAGGCACAAAAGCGAAATATGACAACGCAACAGGTGCGATTTCGTTTGATATTGCCAAAGCAGGTGATAGCAAAGTTGATACCACAGTAACCAACGCTGACGCAGGTAAAGTTACAGGCGGCACTGGCGATGAATACTGGGACAGCAACCAAGTTCAAAACGCTATTAACCATGCAGGCTGGAAAGCAGGTGTGGGTGCAACGGCTAACGCCAAAGATGAACTCATTAACGCAGGCGACCGCGTAGGCTTGGTGGCAGGTCAAGGTGTGAAAGTTACCCAAGACGGTAGCAACTTCACCTTTGCCACAGACTATGTGTTCAAAGACGGTCAAGGCGATGACATTACCAACAAAGGCGGTGATGTTGCCACAATTACCACCAAAGACGATAAAGGCAACGATGTTACCTATAACTTTGGCGATGGCAATGACAACACCGTTACAGGCGTAACCGTGAATGGCGGTCAAGACGCAACAACCAACGCCGCAGACGGTGGCAACCTGAAACTTGAAGAAAAAACAGACGCTAACGGTAATCCGACTTACGATATTGCCTTAAACGATGAAGTCGATTTAACCGACAAAGGCAGCCTGAAAGTGGGCGGCGATGATATTGCAAGCGGTAGCCCTGTAACCAACATTACCGCAGGTAATATTGACTTTGGCGATACACAAGGTTCAATCACTAATGTGGCAAGCCACTTAAAAGACCCTGCCAGCAAAGATGATAAAGGTCAAGTGATTAACCCTGACAATGCACCTGCTAACTTCAATAGCGTGAAAAACGAAGCCGCAACCGTGGGCGATGTGTTGAACGCAGGTTGGAACTTAAAAGTAGGTGGTCAAGACGCAGACTTTGTGCAACACGGCGATACTGTGGCGTTTGGCAATAGCGATACCGTTAGTGCGGCATATGACAGCGGCGTGATTAAATTTAACGCTAATACCACGCCTTTGACTGTGAATAACACCACAGGCGTAGTCAATGCTCCCGCTAATAACAACGCTTTGGTAACCGCAGGCGATGTGCAAACCGCCATTAACAATGCAGGTTGGTTTGTGTCTTCACAAGGTCGTGCAGGTGCGGCTAATCCTGTCTTGGTTAATGCAGGCAATGAAGTGAAATTCATTGCAGGCGATGGTATGGATATTGTCCAAAACGGTAAAGAATTAACATTCAATGCCAAGATTGTGGATACCAACGGCAACCAGTTGAAACTTGACCAAGACGGCAACTATGTGGTGGGTATTGTTGATCCAAGTGGTAACCCTGTAACCGTCAATAGCGATGGCGAGTTTGTGGTTGGCGGTGGTTCAAGCAGTGGCGGCGGCAGACCGTTTGTGATTACTGCCGATGACGGCACAGGCAACCAAAGCACCACCACCATTGACGGTGTGGCTAAAACCGAAGGTTCTGGCGTTACCTTTGTGGGCGATGAAAATGTGAAAGTCATCAAACAACCCACACAAGGCGGAGACGGCACAGATGTGGTTGTGGGCTTGCAAAATAAAGTCAATGTCGGCGGCACTTCTGACGGCACTGCTAACGGTACGCCAAACGCAGGTTCGGTAACCATTGACGGTAGCAACCAAAATGGCGGCTCAATTACCTTTAATAACACTAACCCTGATAACAGTGTTACGGTAAATGGTGATTCAGGCAGCCTGAACTTGGGTCAAGGTGCGAATAATAACCCTGTGAATATCACCAATGTTAATAAAGGTGCTGATGGCTCTAATGACGCGGTGAATGTTGCCCAAATCGAAGATGTGGTTGGTGCGGCTAATAAAGACGCTAATGGCGTAGTGAAAACCACTGGCACAAATGGCGAAGAATACACCCTGAAAACCTACAATGTTGAAGGTCAAACCGAATACCTGACCAACAATGTGGTTGAAGCCGTAAGCAAAATGAATGAACAAGGTATTAAGTTTGTTCATACCAATGACGGTGTAGTTGTTCCCGAAGTACAGGCAAGCAATACTGTGGATTCTTCGGCAAAAGGTGCGTATTCCACTTCAATCGGTTATCAAGCACAATCGAACCAAGAAAATGGCGTTTCTTTGGGTAAAGGTGCATTGTCTGACGGCGTGAATGCTATTGCCGTAGGTGCAGGAGCCGAAGCCACTGGTGAAAAATCCATTTCGGTGGGTGCGGGCAATGTGGTTTCAGGCAACAGCAGTACCGCAATCGGCGACCCAAATGTGGTAACAGGCACAAACAGCCATGTGTTGGGTAATGACAATAAGATTGATGCGAATAACACTGTGGTTGTGGGTAACAATGTTACCGTAGCTGCAGGTATGGACGGTGCAGTGGTCTTGGGCGATGGCTCGGACGGTGCGGCAACATTCAAACCTACCAATGAAGCAACAGTGGGCGGTATTACTTACAGTGGCTTTGCGGGTAATACTTCCACTATCGGTAATGGTTCTGTGGTTTCTGTGGGTAGCAGTGGTGCGGAAAGACAAATCAAAAATGTCGCCGCAGGTGAAATCTCTGCAACAAGTACAGACGCAATCAACGGCTCGCAACTGTATGCTGTATTGCCACAATACACCGTAGGTAGCAACGGCAAAGTGGATAATGTTACCGTAGGCGATAAAACCTATGACTTTGCAAACTACGACTTTAAGGGTGCAGACGGTGTAAATGTGAATGTTGATGGTGCAACCAATACTGTAACCATTAGCGGTACACCAGGTTATGCAAGCGGCATTAAAGCAGGCGAGAATGTTGTCTTTAACTATGAAGACAACACAGACGCAGCAGGTAATCCGTTGTATGTTACAACCACAGGTGGCACAACCACAGACCCCAATGCGACAGATGTGAAAGTTGATGCAAATGGCGACCCTGTGAAACAACAAACCACAGTCATCAATGCTAAACAGCCTGATTTGCGTCCGATTGAACAACATGTTCAACAAGTGGAAAACAACGCCTACGCAGGTGTGGCACAGGCTATGGCAACCGCAGGCTTACCACAAGCCTACTTACCTGGTAAGAGTATGGTCGCCATTGCAGGCGGTCATTACAAAGGCGAACAAGGTTACGCTTTGGGCTTGTCTTCCATTTCCGATAGCGGTAACTGGGTATTCAAAGCCACAGCCAGCGGCAACTCTCGCGGTAATGTCGGCGGCACAATCGGTGCAGGTTATCAATGGTAATCGTGCTTGATTGAGCATTGAAATAAACAAAGCGGAATGACAACATTCCGCTTTTTTGTACTTTCAGGCAGCCTGAAAGCGTTTTGTACTGCATGGGCAACAAGTTACTCTCTCTTTTCTCTTTTCTCACTGCTCACTGCTCATTTCCTTCCAGGCTGAAAGCTTTGCAAAACCTATTTTTACATATAATAAATGCAATCGTTATAGGGTGGGCTTTCCAGCCCACCATTCGCCCGACAGGGAGAAATATTCATAAAAAACAATGAGTAATCAACGCCTATCGGCGTTGTTGGTGGGTAGCCTGCTCACCCTTTAACGGACGCTTTTTTGTTTTAGATTGAGTTTTGCAAAGGTTTCAGGCTGCCTGAAAAATAAAAAACGCTATATAAAATATAGCGTTTTCTCTTACAAAACAAACTGTTATTTGTGTCTTTGGCTGCGGATATAGTCCAAAGTTTTGAGTTCGGCAATCGCTGCTGCCAATGCGGCTTCGGCTGCTGCTGTGGATTTTGCGTCTGTGGCGGATTTTAAGCGTTCTTCCGCATTTTTGCGGGCTTCTTCCGCACGGGCTTGATCCATTTCGTCCGAACGCACGGCTACTTCGGCTAAAATCGTCAGTTTGTCAGGGCGAACTTCTAATAAACCGCCTGATACCGCTAATAACACTTCTTGCTCTTGGTTAGGCACGGTAATCCGCACGACACCAGGACGCACCAAGTTCATAATCGGCACATGGCGTGGGTAAATCCCTAATTCGCCTGTTTGTGTGGGGACAACAACGAATGTGGCTTCGCCTGAATAAATATTCTGTTCGTTGCTGACTATTTCAACTCGCATGGTGTTCATACACCACCCCCTTAACTAACGGTTTCTGCTTTTGCGGCTGCTTCGTCAATCGAACCGACCATATAGAACGCTTGTTCTGGCAAGTGGTCGTATTCGCCATTGAGAATGGCTTTGAAGCCTGCAATGGTATCACGCAAGGAAACATATTTACCTGGCGAGCCTGTAAATACTTCTGCCACATGGAACGGTTGCGACAGGAAGCGTTGAATTTTACGCGCCCGCATCACGGTGAGTTTGTCTTCGTCTGACAATTCGTCCATACCCAAAATGGCGATAATATCACGCAATTCTTTGTATTTTTGCAAAGTGGATTGCACGCCACGAGCCACATTGTAGTGTTCTTCACCCAATACAGCTGGGTCTAATTGACGCGAAGTGGAATCCAAGGGATCAACCGCAGGATAAATACCCAAAGATGCAATATCACGGCTTAATACCACCGTTGCGTCCAAGTGGGCGAATGTGGTTGCAGGAGATGGGTCAGTTAAGTCGTCCGCTGGCACATATACGGCTTGAATTGATGTAATCGAACCTGTTTGGGTTGAAGTGATTCGTTCTTGCAAACGACCCATTTCTTCTGCCAAAGTCGGTTGATAACCCACCGCAGACGGCATACGACCCAACAGAGCGGATACTTCGGTACCTGCCAAAGTGTAACGATAAATGTTGTCGATAAACAGCAACACATCGCGACCTTTACCTGTGGCATCTTTTTCATCACGGAAGTATTCAGCCATAGTCAAACCAGTCAAGGCAACACGCAAACGGTTACCTGGCGGCTCGTTCATCTGACCATACACCATGGCCACTTTATCCAATACATTGGATTCTTTCATTTCGTGGTAGAAGTCGTTACCTTCACGGGTGCGTTCGCCCACACCTGCGAATACGGACAAACCACTGTGGGCTTTGGCAATGTTGTTAATCAATTCCATCATATTCACGGTTTTGCCCACACCTGCACCACCGAACAAGCCCACTTTACCACCTTTGGCAAACGGACACAGCAAGTCAATCACTTTAATGCCTGTTTCCAAAATTTCGGTGGAACTGGACAGTTCGTCAAATTTGGGGGCGATTTGGTGAATGGCACGGCGGTCTTCTGTGGCAACAGGACCCATCTCATCAACAGGGTTACCCAATACATCCATAATACGACCTAATGTGGCTTGACCCACTGGCACGGAAATCGGTGCACCAGTGTTGGTAACTGCCATACCGCGTTTTAAGCCGTCTGAACTACCCATTGCGATGGTACGCACAATGCCATCGCCTAATTGTTGTTGCACTTCTAATGTCAAATCGACATCAACTAATTTTAATGCGTCATAAACTTGCGGAATGGCATCTCGTGGAAATTCCACATCGACAACCGCTCCGATGATTTGTACGATTTTGCCTTGGCTCATCTTTTGTTATCCTATTAAATGTTAAACTCTTACACCTTACACGGCGGCTGCACCTGCCACGATTTCCGACAACTCTGTGGTAATCGCCGCTTGACGCGATTTGTTGTAAATCAAGCGAAGTTCTTTAATGACATTACCTGCGTTGTCGGTAGCGGCTTTCATCGCCACCATGCGAGCGGCTTGTTCTGATGCCATGTTGTCGCTTACCGCTTGATAAATCACCGATTCAATATAACGGTGAATTAAAAAGTCTAATACCGTTGTGGGGTCTGGCTCGTAGATATAGTCCCAACTGTGTTTGGATTCAGGTTTGACTTGCAAGACATCTTCACCAATTGGTAACAAGATTTCACTGCGTGGCTCTTGTTTCATGGTGTTGATGAAGCCTGAATAAACCATATGCACGGCATCAATCTCACGATTGTTGTAGCGTTCATAAACCACTTTCAGGCTGCCTAATAACACTTCCAAATGGGGGGTATCACCCAAACCTGTGGCACTGGCAATCACATTTAAGCCAACGCGTTGTGCGGCGGCTAAACCCTTGGAACCAAAACACACCACATCAACACTCACACCTTTTTGTTGGTAGTCTTGCACCAATGCGAAGAATTTTTTCAACACATTGGCGTTCAAACCACCGCACAAGCCTTTATCAGAAGTAATTAAGATAATAGCGGCGTGGCGGATATTGTCGCGTTTTTCCAAAATCGGCAACGAAATTTCGGTGTTGGCTGCTGCCAAATGCCCCATCACTTTACGCACTTTTTCCGCATAAGGGCGTGCTAAACGCATACGCTCTTGGGTTTTACGCATTTTTGAAGTGGAAACCATTTGCATGGCTTTGGTAATCTTCTGCGTACTTTGCGTGGTGCGTATTTTGGTGAGAATCTCTTTTCCTACTGCCATTTACCCACTCCGTTGATTTAAGCAGAAACGCCGTATGCGGTTTTGAAAGTTTGCATAGCTTTTTTCAGCACTTCTTGTTGTTCATCACTCATTGCACCTGTATCGTCAATCGCTTTGAGTAAATCAGCGTGTTGGGTGCGAATGTGGGCTAAAAATTCACTTTCAAAATGCAAAGCTTTATTCACAGGCACATCTTCGTATGAACCGTTGTTGATTGCCCACAAAGTCAAAGCCATTTCTGCCACCGATAAAGTGCTGAATTGTTTTTGTTTCATCAATTCGGTAACCACTTCACCATGACGCAGTTGTTTGCGTGTCGCTTCGTCCAAGTCGGACGCAAATTGAGAGAACGCTGCCAATTCACGATATTGAGCCAGAGCCAAACGAATACCGCCACCCAATTTTTTGATAACTTTGGTTTGAGCCGCACCACCCACACGAGATACCGAAATACCTGCGTTAATGGCAGGACGAATACCTGCGTTGAATAAGTCGGTTTCCAAGAAGATTTGACCGTCTGTAATGGAAATCACATTCGTAGGCACGAATGCCGACACATCGCCTGCTTGGGTTTCGATAATCGGCAAGGCAGTTAATGAACCTGTTTTGCCTTTCACTTCGCCGCCTGTCAGTTTTTCTACTTCATCGGCGTTAATGCGAGCGGCACGCTCTAACAAGCGACTGTGTAAGTAGAATACATCACCAGGATACGCTTCGCGTCCTGGCGGACGGCGTAACAACAGGGAAATTTGACGGTATGCTACGGCTTGTTTAGACAAGTCGTCATAAATAATCAAAGCGTCTTCGCCACGGTCGCGGAAGAATTCGCCCATAGTGCAGCCTGAATAAGGTGCAATATATTGCAAAGCAGCGGCTTCTGATGCGGAAGCGGCAACGATGATGGTGTGTTCCATCGCACCGTGTTCTTCCAATTTACGCACCACATTCGCAATAGACGATGCTTTTTGACCAATCGCCACATAAATACAGGTAACGCCTGTACCTTTTTGATTGACAATCGCGTCCAATGCCACAGCGGTTTTACCTGTTTGACGGTCGCCAATGATTAACTCGCGTTGTCCGCGACCAATCGGCACCATAGAGTCAATGGATTTCAAACCTGTTTGCACGGGTTGATCCACTGATTTACGGGCAATCACACCTGGGGCGATTTTTTCAATCGGTGCGGTTAATTGTGTTTTAATCGGACCTTTACCGTCAATCGGACGACCCAAAGCATCAACCACACGACCCACTAATTCCCGTCCAATGGGTACTTCCAAAATACGACCTGTGCAGGTTACTTCGTCCCCTTCACGGATATGACCGTACTCACCTAACACCACTGCACCGACAAAGTCGCGTTCCAAGTTCATCGCCAAACCGAATGTGTTGCCAGGGAATTCAATCATCTCACCCTGCATAACATCGGACAAGCCATGAATACGGACAATACCGTCAGTTACAGACATCACTGTACCGCGTGTGCGAATTTCCGCATTATCGGACAGGTGTTCAATTTTCTCGCGAATCAGATCGCTAATCTCTGCAGGATTAAGCTGCATGAAAATCTCCTAATTTGTTACTGCCGCATATAGGGCGTTCAATTTGTTTTGCACAGACATATCCAATACTTGGTCGCCAAATTCGATTTTGATACCGCCAATTAAGGCAGGATCAACTTCCACACGAACTTGTAATTTGGTGTCCAAACGATTTTCTAACAAGGAAACCAAATCGGCTTGTTCAGCACCAGATAAAGGGAACGCACTATAAACAACGACCTGTTGTGTCTGTTCTTCCGACAACATAAAGTCGCGATACTGCTCATAAATAGCAGGCAAAACGCCTAAACGATTGTTTTCGGAAAGAACAAATACGAAATTGTGCAAACGCTTATCAACCATTTTTTCGGAAGATAAAAGTTTGAGCAGGATTTCGCCACGCTGTGTTGGATTCAATTCAGGGCGAGAAAGCACTTTGCTAACCTTTGGTTCGACAACGATTTTTGCCAACAATGCCAAATCATCACCCCAAACGCGGGTTTGACCATATTGTCGTGCCAAACCATAAAGGGCTTTGGCATACGGTCGTGCTACGGTTGCGAACTCAGCCATGAATTACAACTCCTGTTTTAAGGCACCCAAAAGGTCAGAATGTGCGTTTGCGTCAATTTCACGACGCAAAATTTGTTCTGCCCCTTTAACGGCTAAAATACCCACTTGATTGCGTAACGCTTCTCTCGCACGGTTGGCTTCTTGTGCCACATCAGCACGGGCTTGAGCCAAAATTTTGGCTGCTTCGTCAGACGCTTGTTGTTTTGCGGCTTCCATAATTTCAGCAGCGCGTTTGTCGGCATTAGCAACCATTTCGGCTACTTGCTGGCGACCTTCGGCTAAAATTGCTGCGACGCGTTTCTCTGCCTGTTCAAAATCACTCTTGCCGCGTTCGGCTGCTGCCAAACCTTCGGCAATTTTGTTTGCACGCTCATCTAATGCTTTGATAACGGGCGGCCAAATGAATTTCATTGTAAACCACACCAAAATACCAAAGACAATCAGTTGTGCAATTAAGGTTGCATTGATATTCACGGTATCACCTATCGTTGTTTGTTAATCGATAAATACCTTGTGTTAATTGCTATTAACCACCAAATGGATTTGCGAATGCAAACAACAGTGCAATACCTACACCAATCAAGAATGCGGCGTCAATCAAACCTGCGATAATAAACAGTTTTACTTGCAATGAGTTCATCAATTCAGGTTGGCGAGCAGAAGATTCCAAGTATTTAGAACCCAAAATACCAATACCCAAAGCGGCACCCAAAGCACCTAAACCTACAATCAGACCACAGCCTACGGCGATCAAACCACCAATTCCCATGTTTAACTCCTTAACAAAAGAGGGATTAATCAAAAAATTCACGGATATTTAACCAAGCGTTTGGGATAACACTCAGTCAAAACTTGTGCCACACACACCATTAGTGTGAATCGTGGGCTTGTCCAATATATACCAATGCCAGTGTCATAAAGATGAATGCTTGCAACAGGATAATCAGAATGTGGAAAATCGCCCACACCGCACCTGCCAAGATATGACCAATGTATAAGATTGGATCAAGAAAACCTACCGAGCCGCCGCTTGCCCAAGCACCGCCTAACATAGCGATGAGCAAGAAGACGAGTTCGCCTGCGTACATGTTGCCGAATAACCGCAAGCCGTGCGATACAGTTTTGGCAACAAATTCGATGATATTCAGAACAAAGTTGAACACCCACAAGAATGGGCTTTTACCAAAGGGTGCGGTGAGCATTTCGTGCATCCAGCCGCCCAAGCCTTTGACTTTAACATTATAGAACAGGCACAAAGCCAAAACGCCAATCGCCATAGCCAATGGCGTGTTAATGTCCGCAGTCGGCACAACACGCAAATAAGCGTGATGGTCGCCCGTAATGTGCTGCCACGCCCACGGCAGTAAATCCACAGGCAACAAATCCATAGCGTTCATTAAAAAAATCCACACGAACACAGTCAGAGCCAAAGGCGACACCAATTTACGGGTTTGTTCGTTGTGAATAATGTCTTTACTGGATTTATCCACCCATTCAATCAAAATTTCAACAGCAGCAAGAAAACGACTTGGCTTGCCAGATGACGCTTTTTGTGCGGCTCGCCACAAGAAGAAACAGCCTAAACCGCCTAAAACAATGGAAAGAATAATGCTGTCCAAGTTAAGATAATTAAAATCAATGATGTTTGTTTGTGGCGTACTTTGATTGCTAAAATGCACCAAGTGGTGTTTGATGTATTCTGCACCTGACATTGCTTCGTGTTCTGTTGCCATAATTTGATTCCAAGATTGAAATTATCAACTGCCCACTTTTTCAGGCAGCCTGAAATAATTTACACTAATAAAACCTGTGAAGAATAATATAAACCTTGCGTTATGTCAATAAACGATGATGAATTTTATCGCAATGCCTTGTTTTTACTTAATCTTAATTTTAACTGAATGTAGCTTTTTCGGTCTTTCAGGCTGCCTGAAAACGCAAATCAAAAACAGAAATGTCGTAGGGTGGGCTTGCCAGCCTATCAAACCACGCCGATAAGAGCGGTGTAAAATAATCAAAGAAAATGATTTAGGTTGCCTGAAATTGTTTAACGACAACGCCTATCGGCGTTGTCGGTGGGCTGGCAAGCCCACCCTACGGCGGTAATCATTCGGTGTGTTCTTCGTAGTTGGGAGATTGCCACGACTTGAACTCTCGTTCAAGTCTCGCAATGACAGTATCGTCGTTTCATAACAAAACCCTGCGGCGTTACTTCGCCTTGCCGTGTGATTTATACTGTCGTAGGCTCGTTGCCTTGCATGCTTTTGCTCTGAAACGACTATAAAAAACTCCTGTAAAACTTTCTAAAACGAAATGCCGTCTTGCCCACCACAACGCCATAGGCATTGATTTTTATCTTTCAGCGTGCCGATATTGCTTTTTGTCGTTACGGTGGGCAACTGCCTTTCAGGCTGCCTGAAAATAAAAAAAGCACCTATTACGGTGCTTTTTGCCATAAAAGCTAATTACAATTTTTGAGCATTGCTTGCCAAGTAAGAAGCCACGCCTGCTGCATTTGGTTTCATACCTGCTTCGCCTTTGTGCCAGCCTGCGGGGCAGACTTCGCCGTTTTCTTCGGTAAATTGCAAAGCGTCAATCATTCGCAACATTTCATCAACATTGCGACCCAAAGGCAGATTATTGACTACTTGGTGTTGTACCACGCCGTTTTTGTCGATTAAGAACGAACCACGGAATGCCACGCCGCCTTCGCTTTCCACATCGTAGGCACGAATGATTTCGCCTTTGACATCGGCAACCATCGTAAAGCCTACTTTGCCGATACCGCCTTTTTCCACAGGGGTTTCACGCCATGCGTTGTGGGTGAATTGGCTGTCGATAGAAACGGAAATCAATTCTACATTGCGTTGTTTGAACTCTTCCAAACGGTTGTTGAACGCCAAAATTTCAGACGGACAAACAAAGGTAAAGTCCATTGGATAAAAGAAAACAACGGTGTATTTGCCTTGTGTGGCTTTTTTGAAGTTGAAATCTTCAACAATTTCGCCATTGCCCAAAACAGCGGGGAATGTTTTGTTGTCGCAACAAAAGAATGGGGCGGGTTTTGCAACTAATACTGCCATTTATTACTCCTGAAAATATGTTTGCTATAAAAGGGCGTACTATGGGCTATTTTTTCTTTTTCGACAAGCAGAAAATGATAAATTAAAGAGATAGTTTTTATTTAATGTGGATTGGGTTATGTATTTTCAGGCTGCCTGAACGCTTATTTAAGAACAATAATGACTGCACAAACCGCATAAAAACGCTTATAATTAAAAAATTTTTGTAACTGATAAAAGGATTGCTTGATGAACATCTTACGCAAACTGTTGCCCGTATCGCTGATTGCGGCGGGATTTTTAACTGCTTGCTCGCCGTCTGAACAAGCCGCCGCCCCTGCTCCTGCTACGCCCGATACACCTGCTCCTGCTGTGGTCAAACAAGTGGCGATTACTTCGTTTGTGGAACACCCCGCTTTGAACTTGGTGCGTCAAGGCGTGATTGAAGAATTAGCCGAACAAGGTTTCAAAGAAGGCGAAAATTTGAAAGTGAATTTTCAATCGGCACAAGGCAATGCAGGCACGGCTTCGCAAATTGCCAAACAGTTTGTCGGCAGCAATCCTGATGTGATTATCGCCATTGCCACACCGTCTGCCCAAGCCATTAAAGCCAACACCGACACCATTCCTTTGGTATTCTCTGCGGTAACCGACCCTGTGGAAGCCAAATTAGTGCCGTCTTGGGAAGCGTCTGGCACGAATGTAACAGGCGTATCCGACTTATTGCCATTAGAGCCACAAATTGACTTAATGAAAAAAGTGGTTCCTAATTTGAAATCAGTGGGTTATGTGTATAGCCCTGGTGAAGTTAATTCCACGATTGTCTTAAAACAACTGACCGAATTGTTAGAACCGCAAGGCATTAAAGTGGTTGCCAAGTCTGCGGAAAAAACGGTTGATATTCCTAATGCAACCAAGTCCTTGAAAGGTAAAGCAGATTTGATTTACACTTCTTTGGATAACAATGTGGTATCGGCTTACGAGTCGATGTATCAAGCCGCCAAAGAAGTGCAAATTCCTTTGGTTGCGTCCGACACCGACTCCGTGCCACGCGGTGCAGTGGCTGCTTTGGGCGTAAATTATAAAGAAGTGGGTCGTGAAACAGGCAAAATTGCCGCCGATATTTTGAATGGTGCGAAAGCAGGCGACATTAAACCCCGCACTATGGAAAAATTAGACCTGCATGTCAGCCCTAATCACGCCAAAGTGCAAGGTATTGAATTATCAGCAGATTTAATTCAATCCGCACAAAAAGTAGTTGAAGACGCGGCGAAATAATTTTTATTGATAGACAATAAAACGGCATTGCGTTGGGCAGTGCCGTTTTTTTTCAGGCTGCCTGAAAAAATTACTGTCATTACGAGCCTTTGCAAAGCAATCCCCTAACTACGGAGAATGGCAGTGCAAAAAATTGTTTCAGGCAGCCTGAAAAGACATTGTAATATGTCCGCCTAATTGTTCAGAAATATTAACCAATGCGTCTATGGAAAATTTATCGATTTTTCCTGTAAGCAAATCGTTCATTCTGGGTTGTGTTAAGCCACATTTTTTAGCAGCAACGGTTTGTGTCCAGTGTTTGGCTTTGATGATTTGTGTAATTTCGCTCATCAATTCAGCACGAATGCGAAAATTTGCTGCATCTTGTGGTGTGTCGCAAATGGCGTTCCACACGGATTTGACTTTTGTTTGTTCCATTTATTATTCCTTTCTTGATGAAATCAACCACAAATAGCGTTGTCGTGCCAGTTCTATATCGGCTTTGGCAGTTTTTTGCGTCTTTTTCTGAAAAGCGTGTAGAACATAAACTGCGTCAAGAAATTTGGCAACATACATAATACGAAACGCTCCATTTTTATCTCGAATACGAATTTCATTCACCCTGCCCAACGGTCTTAAATGGTTTCTCATCAACGGCTCTACCGCCATTTTGAATTAAGTGCAAGGAATAACCCGCTTGATTTTTCACGCTCGGCGGAAAATTTCGCACACATTCTAATGAGTTGCCTAAAAATATTAAATCTTTCATAAAGTTATAGAGTTCTCATAATAAATTTTTTATAGGGAATAGAGTTTATATCAAAACTGATATAATTACAATCGTTATATCAATATTCAGGCAGCCTGAAATAGTTGTTTTTCCAACACTTCGCACCATTCGCCCAAGCCTAAATTTAGGTCTTGTATATGCAACGCTCCGATTTGGCAACGCACCAAACGCAGGCAGGGTAAGCCCACAGCCGCACACATTCGCCGCACTTGGCGGTTTTTACCCTCTTTTATGGTGATTTGTAACCATGTGTCTGGCACGCTTTTGCGGTAGCGAATGTGCGGCTCTCGTTGCCACAGCCATTGTGGCTCGCTGATAATTTGAGTAATCGCAGGTTTGGTTTTAAATTCTTTTAATTCAATACCTTGACGAAATAAAGCAAGATGATTGTCAGTCGCCACACCTTCGACTTGGGCTAAATAAGTTTTGGCAATATGGCGTTTGGGGTGCGTGATTTTGTGTTGCAATGCCCCGTTATCAGTCAGCAACAACAAGCCTTCGCTGTCGGTATCCAAACGCCCAGCAGGATATACATTCGGCAGGTTAATATAATCTTTAAGCGTTTTATGCTTGCCGTCAGGCGAAAATTGACAAATCACGCCAAAAGGTTTGTTAAAGGCTATTAACATATTTTATTTCAAATGGTTATATTATTTTCAGGCTGCCTGAAAAATAATTTCATCAGTCATTTTACGAAAAATCAAAGCATAAGGGGCGGTTTTTGGGCGGTTGGCAAACTGATAACGCAAAATATCATAATCCTGTTGTTTAAGGCTGCCTGAAAATTGTTCTATTGCCGCACATTCAGCCACACCTGCCGCATGTCCGCCATACAAAACCACGCTTAATATGCCATTTTTTCTTAATAATTTCAAAGACTTTTTTATTGCTATTAGGGTGCTATCCGTTTGTGTGGTGCAATGTTTATCGCCCTGTGGCAAGTAGCCTAAATTAAACATCACTGCGTCCAATGGTTGTTGAATGTGCTGGTCTATATTTTGGTGTCCGTCTAAAATCAGTTCAACAGGCTCACTTAATCCTGCGTCTTGCAAGCGTTGGCGGGTGTTGTGTAGGGCGACTTCTTGAATATCAAACGCCCAAATTTTCCCCGTTTTGCCCACAGTTTCAGCCAAAAAAAGCGTATCGTTACCGTTGCCAGCGGTGCAATCTGCCACACAATCACCTGTTTTCAAGTGTTGCGAAAGCAAGGAATGGACAAAAGTCAAAATGTTATGGGGCAGTGTATTCATCGTTGTTCCTTTGTTTCATAGGCTGCCTGAAAAGTTTCGTGATTAAAAATCGCAACAACTCCATTTTGCCATAAGGCACAACACAATGCCACACAGCGTTATTGTGGCATTGCGTTTTTATTCCAATTTTTTCAGGCTGCCTAAAAACCCGATGACTTATTGATATAGTCAATTCATACCAAAATTATCCTGCGTTGGCTCGACTTGCCGTATTAGTTATACTGTCTGCGTCTTCGCCGTCTTGGCTTCGTTTGGTCTGAATTAACTATAAAAATAAAGGCAAATCGTTTGCTGTGCTTGTTTCACCGCACAACAAAATCACATTGATTTTTCTGATAGGCTTATTTAGACTTGATTCACGCTGATGATAACAAGATGTTTTCAGCGTTTCCATTTTTGACGAAAATTAAGGAGAACAGAAATGACTCAAAAAGTCGCGTATGTAACAGGGGGTATGGGGGGTATTGGAACGGCTATTTGCCGCCGTTTGTACCAAGACGGTTTTAAAGTGATTGCGGGTTGTGGTCCTACTCGCGATTATCAAAAATGGTTGGACGAACAAAAAGCCGATGGTTTTGTGTTTTATCACAGCG
This sequence comes from Neisseriaceae bacterium, assembly GCA_017458185.1. Classification (GTDB taxonomy): domain Bacteria; phylum Pseudomonadota; class Gammaproteobacteria; order Burkholderiales; family Neisseriaceae; genus RGIG9985. The sequence goes on along the minus strand of JAFTFY010000015.1, from coordinate 36,754 downwards.
TGGGCAATGTGGCAGATTGGCAATCCACAGTCGATGCGTTTGCGCTTGCCAAAGAACAGCACGGAGCGATTGATGTGTTGGTGAATAACGCAGGCATTACACGCGACCGTATGTTTATGAAAATGACCCACGAAGATTGGCAAGCGGTGATTGATACAAACTTGGGCAGTATGTTTAATGTAACCAAGCAGGTGATTGCCGATATGGTGGAACGCGGCTGGGGACGCATTATTCAAATGAGTTCGGTCAATGGACAAAAAGGTCAAGCGGGGCAAACCAATTATTCTGCCGCCAAAGCAGGTATGCACGGTTTTGCAATGGCTCTGGCACAAGAAGTGGCAAGCAAAGGGGTTACGGTGAATACGGTGAGTCCAGGCTATATCGGCACGGATATGGTAACCGCCATTCGTCCTGATATTTTGGAAAAAATTGTGGCAACTATTCCTGTAAAACGCTTGGGTCAGCCACATGAAATTGCGTCGATTGTTTCTTGGCTTGCCAGCGAAGACGCGAGTTTCACCACAGGTGCTAATTTTGCTTGCAATGGCGGCTTGTTTATGGGTTAGGTTGCTTGGTATTGAAATTAAAACTCCGTTTAATGAAAACGGAGTTTTTTTCAGGCAGCCTGAAAATATCATACACACAAAAAACGGATACAAGCGTATCCGTTTTTATTGCGAAACATGCAATTAGCGTTGTTCCACTGGAACATAGTCGCGGCGGGTTGCACCTGTGTATAACTGACGCGGACGACCGATTTTTTGTGTGGGTTCGGCAATCATTTCGTGCCAGTGGGAAATCCAGCCTACGGTGCGTGCCAAGGCGAAAATTACGGTGAACATCGAAACAGGAATGCCCAAAGCACTCAACACAATGCCTGAATAGAAATCGACATTGGGATAGAGTTTTTTCTCGATGAAGTATGGATCGTTCAGGGCGATTTGTTCTAATGCCATAGCCAACTTGAATTTGGGGCTGTCTTGTAAGCCTAATTCGTTCAGCACTTCATCGCAGGTTTGTTTCATAATTTTGGCACGCGGATCCATGTTTTTATAAACACGGTGTCCAAAGCCCATTAAGCGGTATTTCTTGGCTTTCACGCCTTCCATAAATTCAGGCACGCGGGATACATCGCCGATTTCGTCTAACATTTTTAATACGGCTTCGTTGGCACCGCCGTGTGCAGGACCCCAAAGACACGCAATACCTGCGGCAATACACGCGAATGGGTTTGCACCAGAAGAACCAGCCAAACGCACGGTTGAAGTAGAAGCGTTTTGTTCGTGGTCAGCATGCAAGATGAAAATGCGGTCTAATGCACGAACCAATACAGGGTTGGGTTTGTATTCTTCACACGGTGTGGAGAACATCATATACATAAAGTTTTCGGTATATGATAAGTCATTGCGTGGATACACAAATGGCAAGCCACGAGAATAACGGAAGCACATGGCGGCTAATGTTGGGATTTTGGAAATCAGGCGATTTTCTGCCAAACGGCGGTGTTCGGGGTTGGTGATTTCCAAACTGTCTTGGTAGAACGCAGACAAAGCACCAACCACACCTACCATCATTGCCATGGGGTGTGCATCACGGCGGAAACCGTTGAAAAAACGAGCCAGTTGGTCATGCACTAATGTGTGGTAAGTAATGTCTTGTTCAAAAGCGGCTTTTTGTTCTTTGTTGGGCAATTCGCCGTATAACAACAAATAGCAGGTTTCCAAATAGTCGCTGTGTTCAGCAAGTTGTTCAATCGGATAACCACGATAGTACAACTGACCTTTGCCGCCGTCAATAAAGGTGATTTTGGATTCACAGGCAGAAGTGGAAGTGAAACCTGGGTCAAATGTGAATGCACCTGTTTTGGCGTAAATGGTGCGAATGTCAATCACATCAGGACCTAATGTGCCTTCCATTACGGGTAATTCCAAAGGCTCTTGACCAGTGATATTCAATGTTGCTGTCTTGGACATAGAATGTTCTCCATTTTAAGAATTGTTCATATTTAGCGTTTTAAACAGTTGCTTTGCTTTTCAGGCTGCCTGAAAATAAAGTAACTCATTCATCGCCACGGATTTTCCGTATCAGGGCTGCCTGAAACGGTTCTTCGACTGTTTTACAACCAAGCATTACCTGCAATAAGTCTTGGTCGTTCCAAGTCAAAATGTCTTCTAAAATGCGTAGTTCTTGTTCGTCTAACTGTGCAAAACCGCCATTGTCAATAAAGCGATTAAACACAATATTTAGTTCCAACAAGCCCCTACGCATTTGCCAACGGACTTTTCGTTGATAGTTGTTTAACGCATTCGTCATACGAAACGGTGTAACATTAACTCTTTGATTTTGCCAATCGCACGAGTGGGGTTTAAGTGTTTCGGGCAAACATCAACGCAGTTCATAATGGTATGACAACGGAACAGGCGGTATGGGTCGTCCAAGTTGTCTAACCGTTCGTTGGTGATGGTATCACGCGAGTCAATGATGAAACGATACGCATTCAATAAGCCTGATGGACCAACAAATTTGTCGGGATTCCACCAGAATGACGGACAAGAAGTCGAACAGCACGCACACAAGATACATTCGTATAAGCCGTCTAATTCTTTGCGGTCTTCTTGTGATTGATAGCGTTCGCGTTCGGGTGCAGGTTCGTCATTGACCACATACGGTTTGATGGAGTGATATTGTTTGAAAAATTGTGTCATATCCACAATTAAATCACGAATCACAGGCAAACCAGGTAAGGGGGCTAAATGAATCGGTTGTTGTAAATCACGAATGTTGGTCAAGCACGCTAAACCGTTTTTACCGTTGATATTCATACCGTCCGAACCGCAAATACCTTCACGGCAGGAACGGCGGAACGATAAAGAATCGTCCTGTGCTTTGAGTTTAATCAGAGCGTCCAACAGTTTGACATCAGTCGGCTCAATTTCGACTTCGTAATCTTGAAAATAGGGTTTATCGTCTTTGTCGGGATTATAGCGATAAACCTGAAAACGAACTTTTTCCATTGATTTGCGTCCTTATTCTTTTAATAAACTCGTTTGGCAGGCTGGATATATTCCACTGTCAAAGGTTGAGTATGCACAGGTTTGTAACTTAATGTGTTGGTATCGGCATGATACAGCGTGTGTTTCATCCAATTCACATCATCGCGTTCGGGGTGATCGTCTGACGCATGTGCCCCGCGAGATTCTTTGCGGGCTTCGGCAGAAACAATCGTGGCTTTGGCAACTTCGATTAGGTTGTCTAATTCCAACGCTTCCAAGCGTGCGGTATTCCAAACACGGCTCTTGTCTTTGATTTCGGTGCGTTTAACGCGTTCGGCAATTTCAAACACTTTGGCAACGCCTTCTTTCAAAATCGCATCTGTACGGAACACGCCTGCGTGTGCTTGAATGGTGCGTTGTAAATCACGGCGAACTTCATCAACATTTTCACCGCCTGTTTGGTTTTCTAATCTGTCCAAACGAGCTTTGGTGGCTGCACCTGCGTTTTTTGGCAAGGGACGCAGTTCTTTTTGCGATTTAATGTATTCAATCATACTGTCGCCTGCGGATTTACCGAATACAACCAAGTCTAATAAGGAGTTGGTGCCGAGACGATTTGCCCCATGCACGGACGCACAAGCACATTCACCTGCGGCGTAAAAACCTGGTACAACGGCTTCTAAATCATCGCCTTTGGGAGCAACCACTTCGCCATGATAGTTCGTGGGAATGCCGCCCATCATATAGTGGTTAGTCGGTACAACAGGAATCGGGTCTTTAATCGGATCAACCCCTGCGAAGTTAATCGAAATTTCGCGAATACCTGGTAATTTGTTGATGATTTTGTCTGCTCCGATATGGTCAATCTTCAACAAGATATGGTCTTTATTTGGGCCACAACCACGACCCTCGTGAATTTCAATCGCCATAGCACGAGAAACCACATCACGGCTTGCCAAGTCTTTTACGGTTGGGGCATAGCGAGCCATAAAGGCTTCACCCTCGCTATTTAACAAAATACCGCCTTCACCACGCACGCCTTCGGTAATCAAGACACCTGCACCAGCCACACCTGTGGGGTGAAATTGCCAAAATTCCATATCTTCCAAAGGAATGCCAGCCCGTGCGGTCATACCCAAACCATCGCCTGTGTTCATATAAGCGTTGGTTGATGACGCATAAATGCGACCTGCACCGCCTGTGGCAAATAACACCGCTTTGGCGTGCAAAATATACACATCGCCTGTTTCCATTTCCATAGCGACCACGCCGACTACCGCACCCTCGTCATCACGGATTAAGTCCAAAGCCGACCATTCCACAAAGAATTGCGTATTCGCACGCACATTTTGTTGATACAAGGTATGCAACATTGCGTGTCCTGTACGGTCAGCGGCTGCACAAGCGCGTTCTACTGGAATGCGTTTGCTGTGGCTGTCTTCTGGGTCTTCTGGGCGAGTGTGTCCGCCAAATGGGCGTTGGTAAATCATACCGCTTTCCACACGGTCAAAGGGCATGCCCATGTGTTCCAATTCAATCACCGCTTCGGGCGCACGGCGAGTCATAAATTCGATTGCGTCTTGGTCGCCCAACCAGTCTGAACCTTTAACGGTGTCATACATATGGTAAGTCCAGTGGTCTGGATTGACATTGCCTAATGACGCTGAAACGCCGCCTTGTGCTGCCACAGTGTGCGAGCGAGTCGGAAATACTTTGGATAATACAACGGTTTTTAAGCCCGCTTTGGATAATTGTAATGCGGCACGCAAACCCGCACCGCCGCCGCCGACAATCACGGCATCGAAATGACGAACAGGAAAACTCATGCTACCCCCCAAATCACTTTAATAGAATAAACCAAAGTACCCACTAACCACAGAATGGTTAGTGTGTGTGCGGTTAAACGCAAGCCTAATGGTTTGATGTAGTCCATCCACACATCACGAATGCCTACCCACACATGGGCAAGCAATGCAAGCACAGTTACTTGGGTGAAAACACGCACAATGGTGCATGAAAAAAATGCTTGCCAACCTGCGTAATCTTTGGGGATAAACAACAAGCCTAATAATAAGAAAATGGTGTATGCCAACATCACCACAGCGGTTAAGCGTTGCAACAACCAGTCGCGAATACCGTAATGGGCACCTGTGAGTTTGCGTTTTGACCTTACCATAATATTACTCCCATAATTAACGCCACAATCGGAGCGGCAATCGCCACGATTTTTGCTGTTTTTTGGGCAGTTTTGGCTTCTAAACCTTTATGTAAGTCTAAAAGCAAAAAACGAATGCCTGCAAATGCGTGGTGCAAATACGCCCACAAAATACCGATTAAAATCAGTTTGGCTAATGGATTGCCCACAATAGATTGATAAAGGTCAAACCCCTCTTGACTGTTCAGGCTGCCTGAAAACAGCCACAAGATAATGGGCAAACAGGCACATAAAGCAATGCCTGTAATGCGGTGCAGTATGGAAACGATAGCCGTAATCGACATTCTCGATGCGAGATACGGCACATCAATATACTTGATTTGTTTTTTCATTAGGTGTTCCTCAAAGTTTAAACTTGGGCAGTGCACAATTCCGTGAGATATTCTCGAAACTACGCAATTTACCCTGTTTTAGGGGGTGTTGTCAATCGTTAGACGGTGTTAATTTTGCGGTGCGTGTTTGATTATTGCTTATTGTTGTGGCTATTTGATAGTTAATCTCTATTATTTCAGGCAGCCTGAATCAATATTGATTAAAATAGTCAAAAAAGGCATATAATAGCGTGCTGATTGTTAGGAATGAAGAATACAATGCCGATTGTAAATATTAAAATGATGTCAGGTCGCAGCGTGGAAACCAAACGCTTATTAGCCGAAAAGGTTACACAGGCTGTGGCAGAAAGTTTGCACATTGATAAGCAAAATGTGTGGTTGAATATTGAAGATATGCAGCCTGAAAACTTCGCCCAAGCAGGCGTGCTGATTGCGGATAAAGCAAAGAAATAATCTTTCAGGCAGCCTAAATTAAAACTGTGTGTCATTGCGAGCCGTGATTTATCACGGCGTGGCAATCCAGTAAAAAATCGTTAGATTTTTTACCAACGCCGCAAGGCGTTGTAATGGTAGTATTCGTAATGATTAAAAGTTACCTAAATGGCTTTTTGCAAAACGACTAAAACGCCTATCGGCGTTTGTTCAAACCTGTGGTTTGAACTAGATTGCCACGATTTTTCCTACGGAAAAATCTCGCAATGACACGGATTTTATTTTCAGGCAGCCTGAAAAGTTTAACCAACCCAAACGATAAGGGGCTTGCCACGCGTCCTGCGGACGCTCGCAATGACTTATCCGTAAGGCGATAAATCGCCAACGGCTATGTCATTTCAGGCAGCCTGAAAATACAAACGAAAAAGGAACACCAAATGAAACTCACGACGCGTGGTCGCTTTGCGGTGAATGCGATGTTAGATTTAGCAATGCACACAGGCAACAATGTGCCTGTTCGCTTGGAAGACATTAGCGAGCGGCAAAATATTTCCAAGCCTTATTTGGAGCAGTTGTTCAATAAATTGCGTCGAAACGGCTTGGTTCAAAGCCTGCGTGGGCCAGGCGGCGGTTATGTGTTAGCCCGCAAGGCAAACGAAATTAACATTGCCGAAATTGTGCATGCTGTGGAAGATTCTATGGACGCGTCCGTGTGTCGTGGGCAGGGCAACTGCTTGAAAGGAAAGTCCTGTTTGGCTCATCGCCTGTGGCAGAATTTAAGCGTGGCAACGCACCAGTATTTATCGTCTATCTCTTTGGCAGATATGAATAATTTGCCTGATAATAGCGTATCTTTTCAGGCAGCCTTTAAAAATACAAACGAATAAGGACACACAAAGATGAAAACCCCAGTATATTTAGATTATGCCGCCACAACGCCTGTGGATAGCCGTGTGGCAGAAAAAATGATTCCCTATTTATGCGAACAATTTGGCAATCCTGCGTCTTCGTCCCACGCTTACGGCTGGGCGGCAGAAGAAGCCGTGGAAAACGCTCGTGCCGAAATTGCGGCGTTAATTAACGCTGACCCACGCGAAATTGTTTTTACATCAGGAGCAACCGAGTCGGACAATTTGGCGATTAAAGGGGCAGCACATTTTTATCAAGGCAAGGGCAAACACATTATCACCGTGAAAACCGAACACAAAGCAGTGTTAGACACTTGCCGTGAGTTAGAACGAACAGGTTTTGAAATTTCCTATTTGGGCGTAAAAGAAAACGGTTTGTTGGATTTAGATGAACTTAAAGACGCAATCCGCCCTGATACCGTGTTGGTATCGGTGATGAGCGTCAATAACGAAATCGGCGTAATCCAAGATATTGAAACCATAGGCAAAATCTGCCGAGAAAAAGGCGTTTTATTTCATACAGACGCAGCCCAAGCCGCAGGCAAAATGCCGCTTGATGTACAAACGCAACACATTGATTTAATGAGCCTTTCTGCCCATAAAATCTATGGTCCCAAAGGCGTGGGAGCGTTGTATATCAGACGCAAACCAAGAGTGCGATTAGAAGCCCAAATGCACGGCGGCGGACATGAACGGGGGTTCAGAAGCGGCACACTGCCCACGCACCAAATTGTGGGTATGGGCGAAGCCTATCGCTTGGCACGATTAGGAATGGCAGACGACAACGCAAAAGCCCTTGAATTACGCACACAATTTTTGAATGGAATCAAAGAGATAGAAGAAGTGTATATCAACGGCGACTTAAACCGCCGCATACCGCAAAACTTGAATGTGAGTTTCAATTTTGTTGAGGGCGAAAGCCTGATGATGGCGGTGAAAGAGTTGTGCGTATCCAGCGGTTCCGCCTGCACTTCCGCCAGTTTAGAACCGTCTTATGTTTTGCGTGCATTAGGACGCAATGACGAATTAGCCCACTCGTCCCTACGCATTACATTCGGGCGCTTTACCACGCTTGACGAAATCAACTTCGCCGCCAACCTAATTGTCGAACGCATAGGCAGACTGCGGGATTTATCGCCCCTGTGGGAAATGTACAAAGACGGCGTAGATTTAAACACCGTGGCATGGAATGCTCATTAAACAGTTAGCAGTGGGCAGTGAGCAGTTATTAAGTCAAGCCTTATCAGGCTTGACTGTTTTATATTAGATAACGCTTCGATTTTATCTTTCAGGCAGCCTGAAAGTAAAGAACCGTGTCATTGCGAAACAACTGTGTCATTGCAAGCCGATTGTGTCATTGCGAGATTTGAACGAAAGTTCAAATCGTGGCAATCCAGTTAATGACGCAGTCATTAACACAAAGCCGCAAGGCTTTGTAACGGCAATACAAAAACCATTTCAGGCAGCCTGAAAAACTGTCGAAGCGTTATCTAAAAAATATCCGTCAATCCGCAGGATTGACATAATCACTGCTCATTGCTCACTGCTCACTGCCTTAACCCCTTCGGCAACACAAACGAGATATTTTCTTCCATACCTTGTGGATTATGTTCTAACACATAGCCCAAAGACTGCAACAGGGCGACTAATTCTTGTACCAATATTTCAGGGGCGGACGCTCCTGCGGTAATGCCTATGTGATTTTTGCCTGATAATAAGGCGGGATCCAATTCGCCCACATTATCAATCATCACCGCACACACGCCGCGTTTGGCGGCGGTTTCTCGCAAGCGATTGCTGTTAGAACTGTTTGGCGAGCCTACCACAATCACCAAATCGCAAGTATCTGCCAATGCTTTAACGGCGTCTTGTCGATTTTGTGTGGCGTAGCAAATATCGTCTTTATTGGGGCTGATAATTTGCGGAAATTTTTGACGCAAAGCCGCCACAATATCTGCCGTTTCATCAACTGACAGTGTGGTTTGGCTGACAAACGCTAATTTTTCGGGATTTTTAACCGACAAATTGGCCACATCATTGGCGGTTTCCACTAACAGCATTTTATCGGCAATTTGCCCCATTGTGCCAGCCACTTCGGGGTGTCCCTTATGACCAATCATCACAATTTGGTAACCTTGCTCGTTTAAGCGTTGCACTTCCTTATGCACTTTGGTAACCAAAGGGCAAGTGGCATCATAAATTTGAAAGCCGCGTTTTTCGGCTTCTTGCTGCACCGCTAACGACACGCCATGAGCCGAATAAATCAGCACTGCTCCCTGTGGCACTTCGTCTAAATCTTCAATAAAAACAACGCCTTTGGCTTTTAGATTATCCACCACAAAGCGATTATGCACCACTTCATGACGCACAAAAATCGGCGAACCATGCTTGGCTAACGCTTTTTCAACAATATTGATTGCTCTATCCACACCAGCACAAAATCCGCGTGGATTGGCAAGGGTAATGGTTTTGGTGTTTGATTTCATTTGCTTTATTTCTATTTAATCGGTTTGACTTTACTTATCAAATTGTTGCGATTGTATTAAATAAATAAATAATATTCTACTAAAAGCAGTGCTTTTTTTAATCTCACTTCGTCCGTCCTACACTGTTTCAGGCAGCCTGAAATATAAAGTAGCAATTACCATCATAAATAAACTAAAAAATGGAGTATAATTGAGCATTTTTTGTAACTTGAAAAGGAACTCAAATGGCTTCTCGTAGAACGCTTTTGTTCAAAGTATTGCCAGCATTGGCATTAACCGCTTTAATGGGCTGTCAATCTGCCAAAGCACCTGACGGTGTGGCAACTGCTCCTAAACTGAAAACCAAACCTTTGGTATTGTTAATTTCGGACGGTTTTGGTGTGCGTGAAGACGCTCCTGATAATTCGGTTACCCAAGCCGCAACACCGTTTTTAGACCGTGTGTATCAAGAATATCCACACACCACTTTGGAAGCGTCAGGGCGTGCTGTGGGCTTGCCACAAGGCAATGTTGGCAGTTCCGAAGTGGGACATATGCACATTGGCGGCGGTCGTTTGATTAACCAAAATATCACTCGGGTTGATGTGGCGATTGAAGAAAATAAATTAGCCGAAAATCCTACTTTACAAAAAGCGATTCAGGCGAGTAAAGGTCATACAATGCACATTATCACCTTGTGGTCGGACGGCGGTATTCACAGCCATATGAATCATACGCTGGCGGTTATGGATGTTGCATTAGCACAAGGTGTTGAACGCATTGTGGTTCACCCCATTACAGACGGTATTGACGCACCGCCTATCAGTGCCAAAAAATATTTGCAAGTTTTACAAGATTATGTGGGCAAACACAAACAAGTCAGCATAGGCACGGTGTCAGGTCGTGTTTGGGGTATGGACAGAGATAAAAAATGGGAAAAAGTTCTGCCTGTATATGACAGTTTGACAGGTTCTGGTGCTCCCTATAAAGCCAAATCGGCAATGGAGGCTTTGGAAAAAGCCTATGCTCGCAAGGAAAAAGATAAAGAAATGAAAACCACTTTGGTTGATGCCAAAAATGTGGTGAAAGACGGCGATGTGGTGTTGTATATGAACTTCCGTGCCGATCGTGCCGGAGCTTTAACCCAAGCCTTTACTTGGGACGATTTTGACGGTTTCAAACGCAAAAAACGCCCGAAATTAGGCTATTTTGCTACTTTGACCAGTTACGGCGAACAGTTCAAAAACGATGTAATGTTTGAACCGCAACCTGTGCAAAATGGCTTTGGTGAATATATTGCAGGCAAAGGTTTGCGTCAATTACGCATTGCTGAAACGGAAAAATATGCTCATGTAACTTATTTCTTCAACGGCGGCAACGAACAGCCTTATCCTAACGAAGACCGTGTGGTTATTCCGTCTCCCAAAGTGGCTTCTTATGATTTGAAACCTGAAATGTCCACGCCTGAAATTGCTCAAAAAGTAGTTGAAGCGGTCAATAGTGGCAAATATGAAGTGATTATCACCAACTTTGCGAACACCGATATGGTCGGACACACAGGTTCGTTGGAGGCTGCCAAAAAAGCAGTTGAAAGCGTGGATAAAGCGATGAACGACATTACGGACGCTACATTAGCCAAAGGCGGTGCGGTGCTGATTACTTCCGATCACGGTAACTGCGAAGTGATGTATGACGAAGTGAATAAACAACCGCATGTGCAACACACCACTAACCATGTGCCGTTGATTTATATCAGCAAAGATAAAAAAGCCAAACTTAAATCAGGAGGCTTCCTGAAAGATGTTTCGCCAACAATGCTGAAAATTTTAGGTTTGCCACAACCTGCTGAAATGACAGGCGAAAGTTTGATTAGCAAATAAGGTTTAAGGTTCATATTACTTTATTGTGGTGCAACTAAAAACGCTCCGATTTGTTCGGAGCGTTTTTTCAGGCTGCCTGAAAATTTGATTTATCTCTCACCAAGACACGGAGAGCACGGAGTGTATCAAATAGTTAAAATCTCCGTGTTCTCCGTGTCTGTGTGAGAAATAATTAAAAAAACACTTTCAGGCAGCCTGTAAAAAATGCAATTATGCCATATTTACCCCAACAGCAAAACGCTTTCAGGCTGCCTGAAATCATTAAATCCGTTCTCCTTGCGTGCGGAGATTGCCACGCCTTGCCTTGTGGCTCTGACCCCCACGCTTGACGCTCGGGGCGACACAGTTGTAAGCGGTGAAACCGCTAACAACTGTCTGTCGGCTCGCAATGACGGCAAGGGCTTTCAGGCTACCTGAAACGAAGTTTAAACCAGCCGCAAGGCGAAGTTAAACTTGTTATAATCTTCCCCTTTAATCAATTTTCAAACAGGATTATTCAAATGACCGACTTTGCTATTACCGATATTTCTCTTGCCGACTGGGGGCGTAAGGAAATTGCGATTGCTGAAACCGAAATGCCAGGTTTAATGGCGTTGCGTGAAAAATTTGCCGACAAACAGCCTTTGAAAGGGGCAAGAATTTCAGGCAGCCTGCATATGACCATTCAAACGGCGGTGTTAATGGAAACATTAGTTGCATTAGGGGCAGAATTGCGTTGGGCTTCTTGCAATATTTTTTCAACCCAAGACAATGCGGCGGCGGCTATGGCGAAGGCAAATATTCCTGTGTTTGCCAAAAAAGGCGAGAGTGTGGCGGAATACTGGGAATACGCCCACAAGATTTTTGAATGGGCAGACGGCGGTTTTTCTAATATGATTTTAGATGACGGCGGCGATGCGACTATGCTTTTGGTTTTGGGCAGTAAAGCCGAAAAAGACGCGAGCGTCATTCAAAATCCGCAAAATGATGAAGAAAAACATTTGTTTGCGTCTATAAAAACGCATTTACAACAAGACGCAAACTGGTATTCCAAACGGCTTGCCCACATTAAGGGCGTTACCGAAGAAACCACAACAGGCGTTCATCGCTTGTATCAAATGCAAAGTAAAGGCGATTTGCCTTGCCCTGCGATTAATGTGAATGACAGCGTTACCAAGTCGAAATTTGATAATCTGTATGGTTGCCGTGAAAGTTTGGTTGATGGCATTAAACGCGCTACCGATGTGATGATTGCGGGCAAAATCGCATTAGTTGCAGGTTATGGCGATGTGGGTAAGGGCTGTGCCCAAAGCCTGCGTGGCTTGGGGGCAACGGTGTGGATTACCGAAATCGACCCAATCTGTGCCTTGCAAGCGGCAATGGAGGGCTATCGTGTGGTTACCATGGAAGAAGCGGCAAGCCTTGCCGATATTTTTGTTACCACAACAGGCAATATTCGTGTGATTACGCATGACAATATGAAAATGATGAAAAATCAAGCGATTGTGTGCAATATCGGGCATTTTGATAGCGAAATTGATGTGGCGAGTTTGCGTCAATACAAATGGGAAAACATTAAACCACAAGTTGATCACATTATTTTCCCAGACGGCAAACGCATTATTTTGTTAGCCGAAGGCAGACTGGTCAATTTAGGCTGTGCCACAGGACACCCCAGTTTTGTGATGAGCAACAGTTTTACCAACCAAGTATTAGCCCAAATTGAGTTATTTACGCGTACCGCCGAATATCAAAAACAAGTGTATATTCTGCCCAAACACTTGGACGAAATGGTCGCCCGCTTGCATTTAGACCGTATCGGAGCAAAATTAACTGAACTGACAGACGAACAAGCCGCCTATATCGGCGTGCCAAAACAAGGACCATATAAGCCTGAACATTATCGCTATTAAATCGTAGGGTGGGCAACTTGTTGCCCACGCTGTTCATTTTCAGAACGAAATGTATAGGGTGGGCATTCTTGCCCACCGCAACGCCGCAAGGCGTTGATTGATATAATTTCAGGCAGCCTGAAAACAGGAAAATATGATGATAAAACAAACCATTACCGCAATTTTATCCATTGTTTTATTACTCACCGCTTGCGATTTTCAAAAAAATTATGAAAAACGCAAGCAAGCGTTAGGGCAGCCTGAAAAAACGGTGCAGGCAGAAAATACGCCGCAAAATCAAGCAAATCAGGCGAAGCCGCAAGAAAAAATGCCCCTCCCGCCTGATGTGTTAGAAATCACTTCGCAGGAATATCAACAAAACTATTGTTTTGATAAAAAAGACCCCAATCGGTGCAGTTCAATCAAACTCGTGCGTTTGCAATGCGGCAATTTGGCGTGGTTATCAGCATTTTTAGATAAAGAAATTGAATGGGACAGCACAAAAGACGAAAGTCAAGTTTTAGAAAATCTAAAAAAATCAACGCTTAATGGCGGTAGCGAAGAAAATGCTTATACAGTGGAACAAAATACTGCATTATCTTTTTTAGGAAAAGCCAATCATTTGGCTGTTTTTCAAAAAGAACAGTATTTATATTACGAACACGCCGCACATGGCTTAAATACCATTTATTTTATTGTGCTGGATTTAAAAACAGGAAAAAAAGTGCCATTAGAACAAATTTTAATGAACAAACAATCCATAAACGCATTAAACCAATTACAACAACAAGCCTTTATTCAATTATTAAAACAAGAACACGCATTAAGCGATGAAGAAATCGCAGGGTTTAATCAAACTTTTCCATTTACCACTTCCACAAACTGGCGGTTAAGTCAAAACGGTTTTGTTTTTGCCTACAATCCGTATGAAGTTGCCCCTTATGCTTATGGCAATATTGAACTTTTTATAGATAAAGAATCATTAAAAGGCATTGTTAGAGATGAATATTTAACCGCAATAGAAAAATGGGTAGAAAATAAACAAACAAGGCAGCCTGAAAATAATCATCAAAATAATGAAAACAATACACAAAACGCTCCTGTTTATCAACAATTTGTACCGCCGCCACAAGAAAGAGAAGAGTTTTATCCAAGAAGTGATTTTTGAGTAATCAATATAAATGGAGAAAAGTGTGAAAAAGTTTTTTATATTCATCATCTTATCGTTATTTTTATTTGCTCTGATTACGGCAGGTGCGTCTTATTATTTACTCACCACACCACACACCATGCCGCAAAATTATCGCTTAACCATCAATCAAGGCGATAACTGGCAGGCGATTGCCAAAAAATTAAAACAAGATAATCTGATTCACAATGAAAAAGCCTTTATCTTATTTAGCCGTTATCATGGCGGTATGTTAAAAACAGGAACATATCCTATTTCGGGCAATTTATCCACTATGGATATGGTGCGTTATTTATCCACCGCCACACCAGAAAAAACTTCGGTGCGTTTGCCAGAGGGTTTTACCATTCAACAAATGCGTACCAGAATATATCGTTCAGGCAGCCTGAATAATAATGTGCAAAATTTATCGGATAAAGAAATACTGCAATTATTAGACCCCAATACAGAATACGAAAGTTTAGAAGGACTTTTATTTCCTGATACTTATCTTTTTAATGGCACACCCAAAGAAACCGATGTATATCGCATTGCCTATAAAACCATGCAAAAACATTTAAATAATGCGTGGCAAAATCGTAATGAAAACTTGCCTTATAAATCGCCTTACGAATTATTGATTATGGCAAGCATTATTGAAAAAGAAACAGGGCATAAAGACGACAGGGCTTTGGTATCAGCCGTATTTGCCAACCGCCTAAAACACAATATGCGGCTGCAAACCGACCCCACAGTGATTTACGGCATGGGCGACAAATATCAGGGCAAAATCCACAAAGCCGATTTACAAACCGACACGCCATATAACACCTACACCAGAGCAGGCTTGCCGCCCACGCCGATTGCCGCACCGTCATTAGCGTCTTTACACGCCGCCGCACACCCCGCCGATGTGCCTTACCTTTACTTTGTCGCCAAATCAGACGGTTCAGGCGAAAGCCAGTTTAGCAACACTTTAAGCGAACACAATAACGCCGTGCGAGAACATATTTTGAAGAAGAAATAAGTTCAAACAATGAGCCGTAGGTGGGCTTCCCAGCCCACCAGCCGCCCGATAGGGCGGAATGGAATGATGATTAGAAAATGGTTCAGGCTGCCTGAAAATGCCAAAAGCAACGCCTATCGGCGTTGTTGGTGGGTTGAAAACCCACCCTACGGCGTTACTGTATTTGTTTTTCAGCCTGAAAAAAACTCGAAGCGTTATCTAAAAATAAATCGTTTTGCCTGATAAGGCAAAACGAAAAGCACATTGCTCATTGCCCATTTCTAACTGCTCACTGTTTTTGGCATTTTCTGCTAAATATTCTTTCAAAACGCATATAAAAAGCACAAAAATGCCGATTTTTATATAAATTTCTATTTTTATTGCCATAAAAACCATTAAATACTTGATTTTTTTTGTTTATCGGTTTAACCTTGACGACTTTCCTTTTTAAATATAGAGACAAATATTATGAATGCTATGATGAACACAGACGACACACGCATTAGAGAAATCAAAGAGTTACTGCCGCCGATTGCTCATTTGTATGAACTGCCCATATCCGAAATGGCGTCTGCCACTGTGCATAACGCACGAAGCGAAGTTGCTGATATTATTCATCAAAATGATAAACGCTTGGCGGTAATTGTAGGGCCTTGCTCCATTCACGACCCAAAAGCGGCTTTGGAATACGCCGACCGCCTGCGTCCGTTAATCGACCAATACAAAAACGAATTGTTGATTATTATGCGGGTGTATTTTGAAAAACCCCGCACCACTGTGGGTTGGAAAGGTTTGATTAACGACCCGCATTTGAACGGCACGCACGACATTAACGCAGGCTTGCGTTTGGCTCGCCGTTTGTTGTTAGAAATCAATAACAAAGGCGTGCCTGCGGGAACGGAATTTTTGGATATGATTACGCCGCAATATTATGCCGACTTAATCAGTTGGGGGGCGATTGGGGCAAGAACCACCGAAAGCCAAGTACATCGTGAGTTAGCGTCTGGTTTGTCCTGCCCCGTGGGCTTCAAAAACGGCACAGACGGCAACCTGAAAATTGCCATTGACGCGATTGGTGCGGCAACCAATCCACACCACTTTTTATCGGTTACCAAAGCAGGTCATTCGGCGATTGTGGCAACAGACGGCAACCCCGATTGTCATATTATTTTGCGTGGCGGCAAAGAGCCTAATTATTCTGCGGACGATGTGGCGGGTGCCGTGAGTGCTTTACAAAAAGCTAATATCGCAGGTCATCGCGTGATGATTGATTTAAGCCATGCCAACAGCAAAAAAGACTATCGCCGTCAGCCCGAAGTTGCCGAAGAAGTGGCACGCCAAATTGAAAGTGGCAACTTCGATATTATGGGCGTGATGATTGAAAGCCACTTGGTAGAAGGCAGACAAGACAAGCCCGAAACCTACGGTCAAAGCATTACAGACGCATGTATCGGCTGGGACAGCACCGAAAGCGTATTGGCTCGCTTGGCAGAAGCGGTTAAAAAACGCAATGGGTAAGTTTCAGGCAGCCTGAATAATCCAAACAGCGAAAGTTTTTGGGCTTTCGCTGTTTTTATTTTGCCTATATTCCTATAAAATTTTTTCAGGCTGCCTGAAACTTTTTCAAAACCGTCATTCAAACAATCGGTATAATTTCACCTTTTGCGTATTCAAATTAAGGATTAAAAATGTTTTCCAAACAAATCACCATTGAAAATTTCGACCCCGAATTAGCGGCAGCCATTCACGCCGAAGAAACTCGCCAGCAAGACCATGTGGAGTTGATTGCGTCTGAAAACTATGTCAGTTGTGCTGTTATGCAAGCACAAGGTTCGCAACTGACCAACAAATACGCCGAAGGTTATCCTGCCAAACGCTATTACGGCGGTTGCGAACATGTTGATGTGGTTGAACAGTTGGCGATTGACCGCTTAAAACAACTCTTCGGTGCGGCTTATGCCAATGTTCAGCCGCATTCAGGTTCGCAAGCCAATCAGGCGGTGTATGCGTCTGTATTGAAACCTGGGGACACCATTTTGGGTATGAGTTTGGCACACGGCGGACATTTAACGCACGGTGCGTCTGTGAATATTTCAGGCAAGTTGTATAACGCCATTGCTTACGGTTTAGACGAAAACGAAGTGTTGAACTACGCCGAAGTGGAACGCTTGGCGTTGGAACACAAGCCCAAAATGATTGTCGCAGGGGCTTCTGCCTACGCTTTGGAAATTGACTGGGCAAAATTCCGTGAAATTGCCGATAAAGTGGGGGCGTATTTGTTTGTGGATATGGCTCATTACGCTGGTTTGGTTGCCGCAGGTGAATATCCTAACCCTGTGCCGTTTGCCGATTTTGTAACCACAACCACGCACAAAACCTTGCGTGGTCCGCGTGGCGGCGTGATTATGTGCCGCAGTGAAGAACACGCCAAAGCCTTGAACTCCGCTATTTTCCCATCGTTACAAGGCGGACCGTTAATGCATGTGATTGCTGCCAAAGCGGTGGCATTCAAAGAAGCTTTGCAACCTGAATTTAAAGCGTATGGCAAACAAGTGAAAGCGAATGCCAAAGTTTTGGCTCAAACCTTGATTGAACGCGGACTTCGTATCGTTTCAGGCAGAACGGAAAGCCATGTATTCTTGGTTGATTTACGCCCCAAAAACTTAACAGGCAAAGCAGCCGAAGCGGCTTTGGGCTTGGCACATATCACGGTGAATAAAAACGCCATTCCAAACGACCCTGAAAAACCGTTTGTAACATCAGGCATTCGTCTTGGAACGGCAGCCATGACTACACGCGGCTTTAAGGAAGAAGAAACGCGTGAATTAGGCAACTTAATCGCCGATGTTTTGGATAACCCCGAAAACGAAACCGTGATTGCCGAAGTGGCTAAAAAAGTAAAAGCACTGTGCGACAAATTGCCTGTGTATGGTTAATTTGCCGTAAATAATGTTTCAGGCTGCCTGAATGTTTCAGGCAGCCTGTTTTTATTGTAAAATAAACCATAAGAAACAGGAGTATAAAAAATGTTAGCACAACTTGAACTCAATGCCATTCGTGAGCAAGCCTTAATTCATTTGGAACAAGAAACAGGCGAAAAACGCCACGAAATATTGTTAAAAATGTTTGATTTTTATATAGAAAATTATAAAAACAAACAATATAGACAAGTGCCGAAGTTATCAGCAGAACACACCCATTTGTTTGAACAAATTGAACAAGCCAAAGATTTTTCTGATGAAAATGCGGTTTATCAACGCTACGGTATTACTCAATGATAAGCGTAGAAATAACCACTCAACTCTCTCAATCGTTATTCAATAATAATGCCGACCCACAGGAGTTAATCAATCTCTTTCGTGAATGGAAAATGGCAGGTGAAAACGGTGAAGATGATTTTTATGAATTTGGTAAAGATACCGCTTATATCACACCCAAAGTGAATGGCAAAAATTATGTGTTGCGACACACGCATTTAGTTCCTTTATTGGATAAAATTCAGTCAGATAAATGGAATAAAAACTGGCAAAATCACCGTCTTCGCACATCAGACCGTGCATTAGTTTATGTTCAAGATAATAAACGCTTTTTGCTGATTGATATTCTGCCCGAACCATTTGCCCATAAAATCAGCCAAATGAAAACGCCGCAAGATAAACAACTTATGGAAATCTTTGCCCGAATTGCCGAACATTTTATTTATTATCAAGAAATTATTGCGTAATACGACTTTTGGCTTCGCCTTTGTTCGGTTTGATGACTTCGTCATCTTCTTTGATAAACTGCGTTTATCAAAGGTTGATACTTCGTATCAACGAAACCTTATTTCAGGCAGCCTGAATGTTGTTTTTTTGTCTATAAATGTCCTTTCATCAGGTGTTTATTTTGCGTTGCAAAAGGTTTTAATGCGATAATCAACACACCTTTCAACCTTTATCTTTTGGAGAGTTTTCAATGAAAAAAGCCTTATTATTTGCAGCATTATTGTGTTCTTTGAATATAGCAACTGCCAAAACAGTGGCAGAAATCAAAGAAGATTACATTCGCCACTTACCCGAAATTCAGCGAGCGGCAGAAGAGGGGAATCCCAATGCCCAAGCCATTTTGGGAACAATGTACAAACGCGGCTGGGGTGTGGAACGCAACGACAGTCAAGCCTATGAATGGTTAGAAAAATCTGCCAAACAAGGCAATAAAATGGCACAAAACAACTTGGCTGGTTTATATACGCGTGATAATACGCAAAATAATGATGAAAAAGCCTTGCAATTATTGCACCAATCTGCCGAAGAAAGAAACGATGTAGCGGCTAATTTTAATTTAGGCGTGATGTACGAAAACGGCTACGGCACGGCTGTGGATTTGAAAAAAGCCGAATACCATTTCAGTAAAGCCGCCGCACGCGGGCATAAGCGTTCGCAAGAAGCGTTGGAAAATGTCCGCCGCAGAATGGGTAAATAATGTTGAAATAAAATCCGCCTTGAAAGGGGCGGATTTATTTCCTGCACGGGAAGTGCTTTCAGGCTGCCTGAAAAAAGAAAATTGATAAAAGGAAATTAAATAATGCAAGACTACGACAATCCATATTCACCGCCACAAAGTGAAAACGATTTTATTTCCCAAAAATCCAAATACCAAAAAACAGGCGAACAAGTGCGTGTGGTTTCGTTTTTGGAATGGTTAATCATTATATTGCCTATATATCTGTTCCCTGCAATGTTTAATAAGCAATATGGGATTAACTTATTATCTACTTTTGCTATACCTGTTGTTTTATTTTTTATTACAAAAAACAAAAACTTAAAAAATTTCTCTATTGCTTTATTTATTGTTTATATTATGGCTTTTATCATTGGTTTATTTTTAGGTATGATAATGTACTCGTCAAAATAATCAATATGGAAATTAAAAATGTATAAACAAGTAAATATACAAAAAGATAATACAGAAAATATTATTAGTATTCCTTATTGGATAGGAATGGTTATTTTGGCCAATATTCCTATTTTGAATATTATTTTATTATCGATTTTTTCATTTACTGCCACAACGCCTACGAAAAAGAATTTTTTTCGAGCATGGCTTGTGGTCGCTATTCCATTTACCGTACTGTATGTGTATGAAGTGGCAAAAGCATTAAACTTAATCGCTTGATTTTTTATTTCAGGCTGCCTGAAAGATTTTTTGCAGTGCTACTCTTCGTAGTCAGGAGATTACTACGCATTAACTTTGTTAATGTTCGTAATGACAGTATCTTTTTTCAGGCTGCCTGAAAAAAAACGGTATCTTGCGATACCGTTTTATTTTATTAGCCATTCAAACAATGCAAAATTTCATCAACCGTTGCTTTGGCGTCGCCGAAGCACATCACGCTGTTTTCATTGAAGAATAATGGATTTTGCACGCCTGCGTAGCCTGTGTTCATGGAGCGTTTGAAGACCACAACCGTTTTGGCTTCCCACACACGCAGCACGGGCATACCTGCAATCGGGCTGTTGGGGTCAGTCATGGCTGCTGGATTGACGGTGTCGTTTGCACCAATCACCAAAACCACATCAGTGTCGGCGAAGTCGTCATTGATTTCGTCCATTTCCAACACAATGTCATACGGTACTTTGGCTTCTGCCAAAAGTACATTCATATGTCCAGGTAAGCGTCCTGCAACAGGGTGTATGCCAAAACGCACGCTTACCCCTTTTTGACGCAGTTTTTCGGTGATTTCTGCCACTGGATATTGTGCTTGTGCCACTGCCATGCCATAGCCTGGTGTGATAATCACGCTGTTTGCATTTTTGAGCATATCAGCCACATCGGCAGGTTTGACTTCTCGATATTCGCCGACTTCTTCACTGGACGCACTTGACGAGCCGTCTGTGCCGAAGCCGCCTGCAATCACGGAAATAAACGAGCGGTTCATTGCACGGCACATAATGTAGGACAAAATCGCCCCTGATGAACCGACTAATGCACCTGTTACAATCAACAAGTCGTTGCTTAACATAAAACCTGCGGCAGCGGCTGCCCAGCCTGAATAGGAGTTCAGCATTGAAACCACCACAGGCATATCCGCACCACCGATAGACGCCACCAAATGCCAGCCGAATGCCAAAGCGATAATGGTCATTAAGATTAAACAGAACCAAGAGCCTTCAACCGCAACAAAGATAATCAGCAACACAAATGACACGATTAACGCCGCTAAATTAAGCAGGTGTTTGTGGGGCAGTGTCATCGGTTTGCCGCTGATTTTGCCTTTCAGTTTGCCCCAAGCCACAATCGAGCCTGTAAAGGTTACCGCACCAATAAATACGCCTAAAAAGACTTCAATTAAATGCACGGTTTCCATATCGGGGTTTTCTAACATATCCGACTGGATAAAACTGTTAAAGCCCACTAAAACAGCGGTTAAGCCGACAAAACTGTGCAGTAATGCAATCAATTCAGGCATTTGTGTCATTTCGACTTTTTTGGCTTTATAAACGCCCACCGCACCGCCTGCAATCATCGCAATGATAATCCAGCCTAAACCTTGTACATCTTCGCTGAAAATCGTGGCGATTAGGGCGATTGCCATACCAATCATGCCAAACATATTGCCGTTTTTGGCGGTTTCTTGTTTGGACAAACCTGCGAGTGCCAAAATGAAAAAGATTGCCGCAATAATGTAAGCGGAAGTAACGATTCCTGTTGCCATAATCAATCCCCCTTAACCTTTGCGGAACATATTGAGCATTCGGCGCGTAACGAAAAAGCCGCCAAATATGTTAATGCTCACCAAAAATATGCCGATAAACGCTAACAATGACGCAAAACCGTAGCCTGCGGGCGAAGATTCATCACCCTGCGAAATTTGTAGCAACGCTCCGACAATAATAATGCCCGAAATGGCATTTGTAACCGACATGAGCGGCGTGTGTAAAGAATGGGTTACATTCCACACCACATAATAGCCGATGACGCACGACAGGGCGAAGACGATAAAGTGGGTTAAAAACTCGTCAGGAGCAACCGCACCAATGAACAAAATTGCTGCCGCTCCTAATACCGCAGGCAATAAGCGTTTCCATGCTGGTGTGGGCTTATCTTCCTTAACAGGGGCAGGCTCTACAGTTTGCTGTTCCTGTTTCGGAGCGGCAGACACTTGAATCGGCGGCGGCGGATACATCACTTCGCCTTGGTGTGTAACCGTCATATTGCGAATAATCGGGTCTTCAAAATTCAACACAATTTCGCCATTTTTTTCAGGCGACAACAATTTGCTTAAATTCACCAAATTCGTTGCATAAAGTTGCGAAGACTGACCCGACAAGCGATTTGCCAAATCGGTATAACCCACAATGCGTACACCGTTTGGTGTCATCACCGCCTTACCTGGTACGGTGTATTCGCAGTTACCGCCGCCACTGGCGGCTAAATCCACAATCACCGAGCCGCGTTTCATACTATCGACCATTTCGCGGGTGATGAGTTTGGGTGATGCCTTACCTGGTATGGCGGCTGTGGTAATAATAATATCCACCACTTTGGCTTGTTCGGCAAACAAAGCCATTTCGGCGGCGATAAATTCTTCGCTCATCACTTTGGCGTAGCCATCGCCCGAACCTGTATCTTCTTCTTTGAAGTCCAATTTCAAGAAATGACCGCCCATAGACTCAATTTGTTCAGCCACTTCGGGACGCGTATCAAACGCATACACTTCCGCACCCAAAGAATGAGCCGCACCAATCGCTGCCAGCCCTGCCACACCTGCACCAATCACCAAAACTTTGGCAGGCGGCACTTTGCCTGCGGCAGTAATTTGCCCCGTGAAAAAACGCCCAAAAGCATGAGCCGCTTCCACCACCGCACGATAACCGCTGATATTTGCCATAGACGACAGCACATCCATAGATTGAGCACGCGAAATACGCGGCACCATATCCACAGCCATAGAAGTGATTTTTTTATCTTTTAATTTTTCAACCAAAACAGGGTGTTGTGCAGGTTGCACGAACGACACCAACACCGCATTTTCATTCATAGTAGCGATTTCTTCATCGGCAGGTGCATTGATTTTATACACTATATCCGATGACCAAACACTGTCCGCAACTTCCGCCCCTGCCGCAACATAATCTTCATCAGCAAAGCCAGACAACTTACCTGCACCACTTTCAACCGCAACAGAAAATCCCAACTTAATTAACTGGGCAACCGTAGTCGGCGTGGCGGCAACGCGTTTTTCGCCGTCCAAACTCTCTTTTGGGATACCTATTTTCATCGTATTTCTTTCTATCTTTTCAATCGAGTAAAACACATCATTCTAACCGATTTATGGAAAATATATGGATTTAATTTCAGGCAGCCTGAAAATTAGGAGAAAATGTGAAAAAACCTTTCAGGCAGCCTGAAAAATCGCATAAAATCAATTTTTGTTCAATTTATTGAAAAATCAAAACCATGCTTACCCCTTATCGCCCTGATTTAGAAACACTTTCTGATGAGACGCTGTTGTTTGCCAAGACGGCTTCGCAATGCACGGAAATTTTGTTGTGCCAAAATCCTGAATTTTATGCCTTGCAGCAAGATATTCGGCAAATGCTCTCCGACACGCACCACATTCCTTTGTGCGAAGAACACAATGATGTGATGTATCACTTTTTGCAAGACGAACATTATCCCAAAGGCGTTTATCGGCGGTGCAATGCCCAGTATTATCGTGCGGCAATCCCTGATTGGGAAATTTTGTTTTCTGTGGCTGATTTTGATGAAATATTGGGCGAAAGTGTTTATCTGTCAGGGGTTACGCATTGCGAGACTAATCCTAATCGGGCGTTGCTGTTTTTATCGCCACAAGGTTCGGATGCGGCTTTTACATTAGAGTTTGATTTTATTGATAAAAAAATTGTGGAAAACGGTTTTCATTTTCCCTGCGGTAAAAATCATATTGCGTGGCGAGATAAAGACAGCCTGTGGGTGTGTCCTGCGTTTGACGAACGCCATTTAACGCACAGTGGCTATCCGCGAGAAGTGTGGTTGTTTCAGCGTGGCGATAGTTTTGAGACGGCAAAGCCTATTTTTCAGGCAGCCCCTAATGTAGTCGGCGTTGATGCGTGGCGGTATTTGGATACGCAGGGCAAGGATTTGGACATTATTTGTGTCAATCACGGCTTTTTTACGCCTGAATATTTTGTGGTTGATAAAAACGATGAGCCTGTGGCTCTGCCCTTGCCAGACGGTGCGGAATTGTGCGGCGTTTTGGGCGGCTTTTTGCTGTTGCGTCTGCAAAAGACATGGAAACGCACCAAGCAAACACATCGTTCAGGCAGCCTAATCGCGGTGAAATTTGCCAAAGGACAGTTGTTAGAATCGTTTGTACTGTTTAATCCGCAGGATAAACAAAGTTTGCAACTAGTTGAAACTTCACGCCATTTTGTGTTGATTTATTATTTAGACAATGTTTCAGGCAGGCTCAAAGCATGGCAACTTAACGAAGGCGGTGCGTGGCGAGAAGTGGCAGCACCGCAGGTTGTAGCAAAAACCATAGAACTCACCGACCAGCCATTGGGCGGCGATGTGTTTTATTTTTTGGCAGAAGACGCAATCAATCCGCCTGTGTTGTATCTTTGGGACGCAGGGTGCGATGAGTTAAGCGTGATACGCCGCCGCCGCCCTGTGTTTGATTTAGAAAATATTGAATTAAAACAAGATACGGCAACAAGCCAAGACGGCACGGCAATTCCTTATTTTTGGTGTGGCAAACAAGCCAATCCCAATACGCCCACGATTGTTTTGGTGTATGGCGGTTTTGGCGAAAATACCTTGCCCAATTATCAAGAAATTTTGGGCAAACACTGGTTAGAATTGGGTGGTGCCATCGTTTTTGCCTGCGTGCGTGGCGGCGGCGAATTGGGCGTGGATTGGCATTATGCCGCACAACGAGAGCATAAATATAAAGCAGTAGAAGATTTAGTGGCAGTGATTGACGATATTCAGCACAAAAACTTAACAACGCCTGCCAAAACCGCTGTGCAAGGCGGCAGTAACGGGGCGTTAATTGCCGCCGCCGCGATGTGCCAAATACCGCAAAAAATGGCAGCAGTGGTTGCCGAAGTACCACTTGCCGATATGTTGCACTACACGCAATTTGGGGCAGGTGCGTCTTGGATAGACGAATACGGCGACCCGAGTAACACGGACTTTCAGGCAACCTTACAACGACTGTCCCCAATCGCCCAATTAGATAATGTGGCTGGCGACTTGCCCGCGACTTTAATCACCACAGATTTAGCCGATGACCGCGTAACCCCCATTCACGCCATGAAGTTATACGCCAAATTAACCGAAAAACACGCCAATGCCTTGTTGTATCTGAATGAAAGCGGCGGACACGACGGCAACACTTCGCTTAATACAGCGGCAAAAAACACCGCAGTGGTGATACAGTTTTTGCAAAGGCAGTTGGCAGTGAGTAGTTAGCAGTGAGCAGTTGTTATGTCAATCCTGCGGATTGACTAATATGTTGAGATAACGCTTCGATTTTGTTTTCAGGCTGCCTGAACATAAAATCGAAGCGTTATCTTAAAAACAATCCGTTTTGCCGCAAGGCAAAACAAAATCATTGCTCATTGCTAATTTCTCATTGCTCATTGCTTTCAGGCTGCCTGAAACAAGTATAAAAATGCGTTTTTTTATTATTTTTGAAATAAAATTCTAAAATATTTATAAAATATAATATTTTATCTATTCATTCTACAAAAATACAAAATACGGAAATAAAATCTTAATAAATATTATTTATCATAGAAAAAATATCAATAAAAATAGATAAAATAAAATTTTATGCTTATGTAACGATATTATAATGTCACATAATTTGATGAAAAAGGATAATGCAATGAATAAAATTAAAATCGCCGTTTTGGGTTACGGTAATTTGGGGCGTGGCGTGGAGTTGGCTGTGCGAAATTGCTCTGATATGGCATTTTATGGCGTTTTTACACGCCGCAATCCGTCTGCGGTGAAAACTTACGGTGCGGCGGTGTTTTCGGTTGATGAAATTTTAAGCCACACAGGCAAGTTTGATGTGTTGGTGTTGTGTGGTGGCAGTGCGACTGATTTACCTACGCAAACGCCTGAATTTGTTAAATATTTTAATGTGGTGGATAGTTTCGACACCCACGCTAAAATTCCTGAACATTTTGCGGCGGTGGATAACGCTGCCAAAGGCGGTAAAAATGTCGGCGTGATTGCAGTGGGCTGGGATCCTGGTTTGTTCTCGCTCAATCGCTTAATCGGCGAAAGCGTGCTGACGGTTGGCAACAGTTACACTTTCTGGGGCAAAGGGGTCAGTCAAGGACATTCGGACGCAATCCGCCGCATTGACGGCGTTTTGGACGCAAGACAATACACTGTGCCGATTGAAACCGCTTTGGAAAGCGTGCGTCAAGGCAAAAATCCTGATTTAAGCACCCGAGAAAAACATTTGCGTGAGTGTTTTGTGGTGGTGAAAGACGGTGCGGATAAAGCAAAAATTGAGCATGAAATCAAAACTATGCCCAACTATTTTGCCGATTACGACACCACAGTGCATTTTATCGACTTGGAAACTTTAAAACGCGAACACGGCGGCATTCCGCACGGCGGTTTTGTTCTGCGAAGTGGGCAAACAGGCGAAAATGGCGAAACCAAACACATTATTGAATTTTCGCTGAAATTAGATTCTAACCCTGAATTTACGGCAAGCGTATTAGTGGCATACGCAAGAGCGGCGTATCGCTTAAACCAGCAAGGCAATAGCGGTGCTTATACGGTGTTTGATATTGCCCCAGCACTCTTGTCGCCCAAATCAGCCGATGAATTGCGGCGAGAAATGTTGTAATTTATCTGACACACAAAAACGCCCCCAATCAGGGCGTTTTTTGTTTTTAACTTCGCCTTACGGCTCGTTGAAACGCAACTTGATTGCTTCGCAATCCTTTATTTGCTTTGCAAATAAAGATTTTGACTGCGTCAAAATAAGTTTCGTTTTCAGGCAGCCTGAAAGGCTTTTTTATGTATAAAAAATTTTCATTTTTAAGTCTGTTTGAATATTGGACTTTAAAAAAACGAATGTTCCGATGATGAAATTGGTTTGTTTTAATCACCCAAAAAATTTTTAACCATTTGCCAGTTGTTGCAAATAATTTATTGAGATATAAATCGCTTACGCTGATTTATCGGAAGATTACTGTGGCAAAAAATTCATCTTGTTATAACAGTTATTTTTCAGGCTGCCTGAAAGCATTTTTTTACAAGATATTTATTCTTGTGTTATTTAATAAAATGGGTATAAAAATTTATATTTGTTAAAAGTAATATTTAAAAATACAAAGTATATTAGTTTTTATTTTATTGATAATGTCTTTATCTAATTAAATAAAAAATAATTTTTAATCAATAATATAAAAATAATATGCTTGAAAATATTTTTTACAATAACAGGAACATTTCCGTCCTGTTTTTTATTTATAATGAAATTATTTTTTGGTAATTAAAAAAGTGTAAAATAATAAGCAATTATTATGATAAATTTTATATATGATGAAATTTCATATGCACGGATAAAACAATACGCTGTATGAAAATAACTCATTTTTCAGGGCTTTTGGTAGGCGATATAGTCGCACCCATTCATCATTGATGACAAAAAACCTACAGGAGTCTGAACATGAGTAGTCCCCACAAAATAAAGCCAAAGCATATTGGGCGGTCTGCCAATATGGCACAATTTGCGTTGAATGTTATGGCATTCAATTTATTTTTTGCCCCTGCATTGGCGGCTGATGATACGCCGTTTTCACACGCTCCGTTGCATTTGCTCAATCCAGGTCAAACCGAAATTCTGACCCACACCCAAACGCATACGGTTCAATCGATCGATACCAAAACCATTACTGCAACCACAACCACGCCCAATGTGAGCAAACCCAATATTATGCTGTATTTAGATAATTCGGGTTCAATGTTAGGCAATAGAGGTAGAGAGTCGGTTATTCATGTCAATAATAATTTGTTTCCACAATACGAATCTTTGGGGCGTTGGGGGGTTACCTTTATGAACGGCAAGGATACGCCGTATAGTTGGGCAACGCATCTTCACCCCAATGTTGCTTTGACGGATTCGCAAGCAACTGTTAGAGCCGCAATCAACGATGGTTTTAGAACGATGTTGTCTGGATACGCAACGCCAACTGTTCAAGGCTACATTACTGCTGCTGATACATTGGCAAAAAGCATAACGCCTGAAACGGCTTGTTCTAAAAATTATCTTATTTTGATGACAGACGGTGCGGCAAACGGCGGTCCGCATACTGCTTCTCCTTTTGCGAATGGTATATTCACTAACTCATATGTTGAGTGGGACGGGTATTATCGTTCTGGTTTTATTCCGATTAACGCCATTTTTAATACCACTCAATATGTGAAACATGTGTTTCCAAAATATAGGGTAGATAAAAATAACCGCAACTCATATTACCAATTCCTTTGTCCCAAAAAACAGCACGATCCTGTTAATGGTTATGGATACTGCCCAGACAGAGATGGATTAAGTGAATTTGTATTCTATCCTTACACAGGTAGTGCTGAACTTCATAAAGTTAATCAATACAATATGGGTTGGCGACAAATTGGCAATGGTGAAGATGGCGGTTGGGGGGATATGACATACTTCCCACGCAACTCTGATATGTCGCGTGCGAAATGGTATAAAGGCGGACCGTTCAACACAAAGGCAATCATCGCATTTAATATGCAAAACACTTACTATGATGCAATAGATTCTTTGCGTTGGTTGTCTAAACCTTTGGAAGAAAATGACCTTCGTCCCGATTTGCCTGGCAAACAAACCATTACCACTTTTTCCATTGGTTTTTCGGAAACTTTTAAGCCGAATGCGATAGAACAACTGACGGGTATGCCGATGAAAAACTTACCGCACTATCGAATGGTGGAAAATGGTGCGTCTGATAAACCTAATGGCGGTAAATGGTTTGCCAATGCCAATAATGAGGCTGAATTAGAAAAAACATTCAAGGAAATGTTTGATTTTATTCAGAATCAATATAACCAAGATATAGATAATGCAGGTCCGCCAAAAACCACTACCAGCACCACTTCGGCAAATTCTTCTTCTGCTGCATTAAATAACAGTACGGTAAAACGACAAAGTTATTCTACGCAAACGCCAGGTAAAGTAGGGTCGGGTTTGACTACGGGTTATCCTGACGCTATGGCAAGTTTGCGGTTAAATGAAAAACTCACAGGCACTGAATTAGTTTTCACCAAGTTAAATGAAGACGGCACACCTGTGAAAGATGATACGCTGGGTAGTTTCATTGGTGCCAAATTTGATGAACGCCGTGCTATGATTTCCAAAGGAGACGGCACTGCCCAATGGTTGGATAAGCCCACTGGCTGGTTAAATAAGCAATTTGGTTTGCAAAACAGTACCGATGAATATCAAGACACGCTCTTGCCTTGGATTGCTCGTGACGGCACAGATTTAGATATTCAAACCAGAGCCAAAACGCATCATGACTACGAAGTCAATCCGTATCGTATTCGTCAAGCCACAAAAGAACACGATATGGGTGATGTTTTGGATACAGGCATTGTGTCGATTGGACAACGCACGCTTGAAGTGGGCAAAAAGCCCACAGGCGATGATGACACTTCGGGCAGACGCGAGTTTCTTCTAACTGCCGCCAATGACGGCTTGGTGTATATTTTCCAAAACGAGAAAACAGCCAATATTGCGGATACACCGCCTTATTCTTTGAAACTCAATTATTCGCCCGCAACTATGCCGAGAACTTCTATCAGCGATACGGTTGCGTCTAAATTTTCTAAAATTGCACGCGAAGATTATTCAGATAGCCCAAGTAATCCGCACTTGTACTTGATTAACGGCGGTATAACGGCTCGCCGCACAGACGCTGGCACGGCTGATAATCCACGCCAACGGCAAATTTTTATGGCAGGAAATATGGGACAAGGTGCAAGGGGTATGTATGCCATCAATGTGGGCGGTAAAGACTTAAAAACAGGCGATCCTGTGGGTATTGACGCACCACAATCTTCTTGGCTTACTTCTGTGCCGTTGTTTGAAGCGTCTGCCAAAGATGATTCTGCTATGGGTTATACCGTAGGCAATCCGCAAATCGCTCGTGTGGGCAGCAATGTTTGGACGAAGAATAATCGCAACCTGAAAACAGGTATTTCACAAGCCGTGTTTCTGGGTAGCGGTTTTGCGTTTCCGTCTATTAAAGAGCAAGAAACGGCGTTGTATGTGTTTGAAGCATTGGGTAAAGATGTGGGTACAGACAATATCGGTTCAAATCACAAACAAATTGGCGAGTTGCTCAACAACGGTAAAAAAGTCAGCATTGGCAAAACGGGTGGTTTAGCCACACCTGCACTGTTAGATGTCAATCAAGACGGTGTGGCGGATTATGCTTATGCTGGCGATTATGCAGGCAATTTGTATCGCTTTGATTTGCGAGATATTAACCATATTTCGTATAAAAAACTGTACGCTGCCCCTGCTTGGGACGGCAAATTTCCGACACAACCCATTACGGCAGAACCTGCCATTTCTAAAATTGCCGAAGGTAAATTCGTGGTGATTTGGGGAACAGGTAGCGATATTTACGATGAAGATTTTGAAAAAACCGATATGCAAGGCATTTTCGGCATTCATCAACGCTTTGATTTATCCGACAATATCAAACCGTTAAATCCCATGACCACAGATAACAGCGAAGAAGCCGCCACTCCTGTTGAACGAAGCGATTTGTTGGTACAAACACTGTCGTTTATCAGTGGCAATGTCGATGAAATTTATCGTATGGTTAGCGATGACGACATTCACGAAAAAGGTAGCCTGAAATATGCAGGTTGGTATGTTCCGCTTGACACCGTTTCTGGCGAACGCGTTGTGGTGAAACCTGATGAAGTTTGGGGTTCTGTGGCGGTTTATACGCGTTTTTACAAAAAACAAGCAGGTACAAACAACAACACTTCGAGTACGCCGCCTGCGTGGAACGAAAAAGACCCAACCGCTAATGGCTGGACAAAAGTGGGACAAACCGAATTTGTAGGCAAAACCGAAGGCGAAGCATTGTGTTTATTAGAAAAAGATCAAGACGGTAACGACATCAAAGTGGGTTCTGGTTGGAGCAGTTTCTTGCCTGTCAATGGTAACGGCACGCCTAATACGCCCACTCAATCCAATAATGACCCTTGTGCCACGGTTACAAGCAGCACTTCATCGCAAGAACAACGCACTTGTCAGTACACATACACCGAAACCGACACCTACAAATGGTCGAGCGTTACGCCATACACGGGCGGCAGTGCGGTAATCCAGTTGCGTGCAGAAAATGGCGGTCGCATTATTCATAAGAAAAACATTGGCTTTAAGTATCTTTTGAATGGTGCGGATACAGGAAGTTATCTTTACAATGATGACGCTTATATCTCGTCCAAAATGTATCCAGACAGCATTAACACCATTTCGATTTTCTCGCAAAATATCAAAGATTTTTCAATCAACCATGCGGGACAATACCAATCGGGTGATGATGAAACATTGGGCGAAATAACCAAACAACCTTACAACTGCTTACAAGGCAAACCCAATTTGGGCTATGTTGCAGGTTCGGAAGGGTATCAAGAAACCGTAGAATTGGGCGAAGTTTATTGCGAATCACACAAAACAGTACGCCGCATATCGTGGCGAGAAATCTTCTAACCGAGAAACACCGCTTGTGCATTTGCTTTCAATGTTGCGTGTTGAAAGCAAATGCACAAGCAGCACGGCTTCATCTTTTCTTCGTTTGCATAGAAGATTTTTTAAGCAATTCCAATAATAAATAAATTCAATTTTCCAAAGTTCCTTTCTTTCTGCTTGCTTGCCAAGCGGTTTTTTTTGCTTGACTATATATTTTTCAGGCAGCCTGAAAGAAACCCCTGCAAAACTGGTATCTGTGGTGCATTTCTTCGTTATGCGTTGCTCGAAAAACTCGCCTAACTATTTGTTATGTCTTCGTTTTTCTGTGCTACTATAACTTTGAACTGCACGCACATCTACCAGTTTTGCAGGGGTTTCTGAAAATATTTTATTAAGCGTAAATCTTGATTTTATGGCATTATTATGCCTTTTGTATCAATAGGAAAACACACAATGCGTTGGAAAAACAGTTTATTAGTCGCAGCATTAGTATTATTAACGGCGTGCAATAATAATATGCAAGCCAAAACGCCTGAACAAGTGAAAGCAGCATTAGAAGAAAGTTATAAAGAACACAACTTAAAAGTGCAGTCGGTAAAAAAATCACCTGTTAAAGGCTTGTATGAAGTGGTGTTTGACGGCAACGAAATTTATTATGTTGATGAAAATGCTGCCTATTTAATTGAAGGCTCGTTAATTGACTTAAAAGCCAAGAAAAACTTAACCGCCGACCGCTTGAAAGATTTACACAAAGTGAATTTTGCCGATTTACCCCTGCAAGACGCGATTGTCGAAGTACGCGGCAGTGGCAAAAATAAAGTTGTGGTGTTTAACGATATTGACTGCCCATTTTGCCGCCGTTTGGAAGCGGAATTTGCCAAAATGACCGATTTAACCATTTACACGCTCCTGATGCCTGTTGATGGTTTGCACCCCCAAGCCAGAGCCCGTTCGCAACAAGTTTGGTGTAGCAAAGACCGCACAGGAGCGTGGCTTACGGTAATGCGTGAAAATAAACCCATTCCACAAGTCGAACCTTGCGATACACCGATTGAACGCACGCTACAATTAGCCCATAAATTAGGCTTTACAGGCACGCCCACTTTGGTCTTTCCAAACGGCAAAGTCCAAGCAGGCTACGCCCCTGCGGCGGCTTTGCAAGAAGCGATTGCGAAAAATCAGTAATATCGTAGGGTGGGTTTTCAACCCACCGCAACGACATAAACCTTATAGGGTGGGCATTCCTGCCCACCGTAACAACAGAAAACCTTTCAGGCAGCCTGTCTCAATCATATAAAGGAATAATCAATGAATATCCCATTTAGCGAACGCATAATTAGGTTTATTATTTGGGGTGTGTTGTCTGTCATAGGCATTTTTATTATTTATGCCATATTAGTCGCCAAAGGTGCCCACACCGAAGGCGGCGGGGTTAATTTTGGTGCAATATTTATTTATATGTCTATGGTTTGGTTGTTACTTCCAGCAATTATTGCCGAACTATTGCAAAAATTAAATTCTTGGCAAATGGTTATCGGCAATACCGCCTTGGTGTTATTAACCAGTTTATTACTTTACGCAATGGCTCGTGCTGAGAGCGGATATGGCGGATTGTTTCTAATGTTTTTTGTCATGTGGTTTGCCATATTAAGTCCTGTTGTATTGATAAACAGCATTATTGTGCGTATGCACTATGTTTCTTGTCGTAAAGAACAACAAAATAAAAACAGCAACGAACAAATAACAACAGAAGAACAACCTTTCAGGCAGCCTGAAAACAATATAAGCAGTTGAAAAAATGGATAAAAAACGCATTCTCATTGTTTATTACTCACAAACTGGGCAGTTGCGGCAAATGGTAGAAAACTTTGCCGCACCCTTGCTTGCGGCGGACGATATTGAAGTGGAAATGCTGCCCATCAAGCCCAAAACAGAATTTGCTTTTCCGTGGCGTTTTTTGTCGTTTTTTAACACCTTTCCCGAAACCGTACATTTCCAGCCGTGTGAAATTGAACCGATTCAAACGCAACACAATCAATACGATTTAATTATTTTGGCTTATACCGTATGGTTTTTATCGCCGTCTCAACCCATTACTGCCTTTTTGCAAGACGAGACCGCCCAAAAATTGCTGAATAACACGCCAGTTGCCACGATAATCGGCTGTCGCAATATGTGGCTAATGGCAAGCCTTGAAGTTAAAAAAATGTTGTCGAAAGTGAATGCTCATCTTATCGGCAATATGGTGAAAATTGACGCATGTAGCAGTGCCGCGTCTTTTATCACCACACCCTTATGGCTTTTAACAGGCAAAAAACAAGCCTTTGGCTTGCCTGCGGCAGGCATTTTAGACACCGACATTGCCGACTGCCGCCGCTTTGGCGAAAAAACACGCACTGCAATCCTTTCAGGCAGCCTGAACGAAACACTGTGGCACAATATGGGTGCGGTAAAAGTCAATGAAAACCTAATCGCCAGCGAAAAAATCGCCCGCAGAAGTTTTTATTTATGGGGCAAGTTGCTCATTTCATCAGGCAAAATTTCCCCCGTATTACGCAAGTTTATCTTATTGTTTTATATCGTTTTTTTAATATTGATGATATTAACAGTCGTGCCAATTTCAGCCGTCATTAAAATGCTGATTAAGCCACTCACACGGCAAAAAATTGCCGCCCAAAAAAAATATTTCGCCGCCCCAAGTGGGGAGTAAAACACAAACAATCACCTTTTTCAGACAGCCTGAAAAAGTTACTGTCATTGCGAGACTTGACGATAGTCAAGTCGTACGCAATCTCCTTACTACGAAGAACGGGCTTTTAAATGATTTTCAGGCAGCCTGAAAAGCAATCATCAGTTGTGTTTCTTATGCCATATTAAACAAATAATTGTTGTTAAGGTGATATTTCGTAACTTATTGTTTTTTTTTTTTTTTTTTGCAAAATTCTGCTTGATTTTGCGGCTTATTTGGGATATAATCTCGCCTGTTTATTTGGCAAGTGGATTGCTTGGTTTAAGTGATTTGTGATGTGGTTATGGGTTTTCAGGCAGCCTGAAGGGTTTTTACAGGAAATATTGATAATGAAAAAATTACCGATTAAAGCAATATTAGATATTGTTATTTTTATATCTATTATTTCAGGCATTATTTATTTGCAATATGTACAAAGTAAAAAGTCAAATAATGGCAGTGGGACTTATATACGCAAAAAATATTTAAAAGAATTATCTTGTATTCCAAAAAAACCGATAGATAAAGGCGTGATTTTTGCAGAAGCAATGCAACAATATTGGCAATCAGATATAGATTACATATGGCATTATTATGAGCGTAATATAAATAGTTCAGCGGTTGAAGATCAATATTCTGCTGAACAATTGGGAGCTAAATGTGGAATGGAAAAAAAATTTTGGGGCAAGCGTTGGTTTAGTGAAGATAACTGTTACCCACTTGTAATTAATTCAAACGGTAGTGAGTTTGTATACAAGCCTGAACAAGATGGATATTTATACGAAGCCAAATATTACGACCAAGATACGCCTTTTGAAGTAATGAGTGGACGAGACCGCTTGAAGATGGTTTATCCAAAAGATTGTTGTCGTTTATTAACTTATCAAGAAATAATTAAAGAACAAACGGAAATTGAAAAACAATACAATTCATCAAAAATTAATTTAATAAGAAAATATATTGAAACAGAGCGTTTTAACAAAGATACACAAATAGGTTGGTATGTTGATGACGAGCATTTATTAAATCAAGTATTGTTTTTGAGAATTAAATCACAAATTACAGAATGGGTTCCACGAAAACCGCTTAATAATTGGACATCAATAGAGTATTATCCAGTTTCTTTGTGCGGTAAAGTGCCTTACTTTACTTATTACAACCTGTAAGATTATTCTTACTTTTCTTTAACTTTAACATTAAGGAGTTTATTCTATGACAAGCCCAGTAGTTCAACCCCTGTCATTACAAGGCGATTATGCACAAGAAGTTCTTTCCTACTACTTGTGGGGTCAGAAAGAAGCACCTGCTGCCGATAAAATTGTTGATGAACAATATATTGATCGTCCCACAGATATAACTATGGATACCATTTTGGTAGAAAACAAAAATAAAGATAAAGAACCATTAAAAGTGGCAGTTAAATTGCAGGTCAATGCCCAAGAATATATGAATAAAATTGGCAATAATATCCAATTAGAAAGGATTGGTGTATTGCAAAAATTCTTTAATAATGTCAAAAATCAAGATTTGAATTGGGAAACTATTAAGTTATCGGATATTCAGGAGGCAGGTGGTGTATTATCTCCTGATGGTAAGACTATTTCCTTGTCACATAAGCAATTTGTGGATATGGCTTATGATGAAAATAAGAGCGAACACAAAACAGCAATGGATGCCGAATGGCCGTCTTATCAGTACCATACAGATATTGGCAATAATGATTATTGGCAAAGGGCGTTTGTTTTTGGTTCAACAAAATTAAAGTTAGATACCGATAGTATTCGCTATGTATTTGACGCTGAAACAGGACAAGCGTTGCGAGTGGAAAATATCAAAGTAAAACCAATGGACGATAATTTTGATTGGGGCTGTATTAGATTAGCCCAAAAAATTGCTAAATTTCACACCATTTTCGCAAGGTTTTGAGTTGCTGTTTTGGTGTCCCATAATTAAATCTAAACTCACATTCTTTCAGAAAAAGTGGGAAAGATTTGCGGTCAATG
>JAFTFY010000014.1 GCA_017458185.1 Neisseriaceae bacterium | reverse complement strand
CAAAATATCGGCTGCACTTCTTGCTGTAACTTCTAATACAAAAAATTCAAGCAGTTTCTTCTGTGTTGTTTTAGTTAATTTACAATGCGTTATCTTCATTTTTGCAGTATATCATAACTGCTAATCTAATACAGCCCCTTTCATTTTTATTCATCGCATTTGCGGTGCTATAAATGCAACTCTTTGATTATTCATCAACCACACGCCACGCAATCGTTTCGCCTGCTCGCAAGGGGACGAGTTTTTCTTCGCCAAAGGCGTAAAAATCAGGCACTTGTTGTGCTTGTTTGATGAGTGTAATGGTGTCGGTGTTTTCAGGTAGCCGATAAAATTTCGCTCCGTTTTGAGACGCAAATGCTTGTAGTTTAGGCAAGGCGTTGGCTTCTTCAAACGCTTCGGCATACAGTTCAATCGCGGCATGGGCGGAGAATACGCCTGCACAGCCGCAAGCACATTCTTTGCGATTTTGAGCGTGTGGTGCGGAGTCTGTGCCAAGAAAAAATTTGTGCGATAGGCTGCCTGAAACGGCTTGCAATAAGGCTTGTCGGTGTGTTTCGCGTTTTAAAATCGGCAGGCAATAATGGTGCGGACGCACGCCGCCCACTAATAAATGATTGCGATTCATCAGCAAATGTTGCGGTGTAACGCTTGCGGCAATGTTTTCATCTGCCTGACACACAAATTCCGCCGCTTGCTGCGTGGTAATATGCTCAAAAACCATGCGTAAATTGGGGTATTTTTCGCACAAAGGTTTGGCAATTTTTTCGATAAACACCGCTTCACGGTCGAAAATATCGACTGAATGATCAACCACTTCGCCGTGCATAAGTAGTGGCAAACCTGCGTCTGATAGGGCTTGCAGCGTGTCGTGCAAGCGAAATAAATCGGTAACGCCGTCATCGGAGTTAGTGGTTGCCCCAGCGGGATATAACTTAAACGCCACAATGCCGTTTTTTGCTGCGTCAAAAACCATATCAGGCGTGGTTTTGTCGGTGAGATACAGCGTCATCAAGGGCGTGAAAGCGGTGTTTTGGGGCAGGGCGTTGATAATCTCTTCTTTATAAGCCAAAGCCTGTGCCACAGTTGCCACAGGCGGTTTGAGATTGGGCATAATCACCGCTCTACCCATTTGGCGAGCAGAAAAGGGGGTTACCGCTTGTAAAGCCGCACTGCTTCTCACATGCAGGTGCATATCATCAGGGCGAATAATGGTTAAAGTTTGCATGGTTTTAATTCCTTATAAAATTAACTTTCAGGCTGCCTGAAAGGTTTTTTGCGTTGCCGTTTTTAGGGTAGGCTACCCTAAAAATCCTGCGGATTTTTAGGAGATTGCTTCGACTGGACTTTGTCCAGTCTCGCAATGACGAAATCGGTTTCAGGCTGCCTGAAAAACAATTTACGCTTGCTTTTTACGAATAATCGTCTGAGTAACCACTTGATTTTCAAATAATTCATCTAATGGACAAGACGAAACAAAATGATGTCCTGTTTGCTTGCAAAAAGACTGAAAATCGTCAGGGGCATTTTTGTCGGTGCTTAAAATAGTTAGTTCTGCTCCTGCGGGCAAGGTTGCCAACGCTTTTTTGGTTCGCAAAACGGGTAGGGGGCATTTTAAGCCACGCGTATCGGCAGTAAATTCGCTGTTCATAGGTATAAAATTTAATATCGAATAAAACAAACATTATAAACAAATTCAGGCAGCCTGAAAAAATGGTATATTTAAACCCTTTGAAATCAACGCAACAGAAACTATGTGGCAAATTATTGAAGAAGCAGGTTGGCCGATTTGGTTGAATATCATCGCCTCCATTGTGGCGTTGGCGATTGTGTTTGAACGGCTGTGGGTTTTGCGTTATACCGCGATTGTGCCGTCTTCGCGTTTTACTGTGTGGGCAACGGCGTTGCAAAACAAGCCGTTTATGCTGCCTGAAAATCCGCAAAAAACCGTGTTAGACCGCATTATTCACGCAGGCGTAACTTGCAGCGACCGTCAAAAAGAAGCCATACAAGACGCGATGACCAATCAAGCACGCATTGAAACCGTGCGTTTGGAACGCTTTTTGAACACGCTGGGCACGATTGCGGCGATGGCACCCTTAATGGGTTTGTTAGGCACGGTTGTGGGTATGATTGAAATTTTCGCCTCGCAATCGCCCACCAATTCCGACCCTGCCCAGTTGGCACACGGCATTTCCGTTGCTTTATATAACACCGCTTTCGGTCTGATTGTCGCCATTCCTGCGATGATTTTCTATCGTCATTTTCGTTATAAAGTCAATCGAGCGTTAGCAGACGCAGAAACCGCCGCCAATCGCCTGTGGCATATGATGATTAGACGGAGCGTTTAAGATGAATTTCCGCAACCGCCGCCCAATGGAAGAACCTGAAATCAATTTTATTCCGCTGATTGATTTGCTGTTGGTTATCTTAATATTTTTAATAATAACAACAACTTATAATAAGTTAAACGGTTTTCAGGTTGCCTTACCCGAAGCCAATGCCCCTGTGAATAGCGTTGCCACAGACGATATATTGATTGCCGTTAAAGACAGCAACTGGCTGATGAATGGC
Source organism: Neisseriaceae bacterium (assembly GCA_017458185.1). Taxonomy (GTDB): domain Bacteria; phylum Pseudomonadota; class Gammaproteobacteria; order Burkholderiales; family Neisseriaceae; genus RGIG9985. The sequence goes on along the minus strand of JAFTFY010000014.1, from coordinate 126,152 downwards.
GAAGAAGTGTCCGCAGATGAATTAAAACAACGCTTGGCAGACAAAGCCAAAAATATGAATGAAAACAACTGGGTTATCATTGCCGCAGACGGTAAAGTGGATTATGCCAAAGTGATGAACACTATGGAAATTGCCAATGCCGCAGGCATCAACCGCATTACTTTACAGGCACAAAAACCGCAGGAAAAATAATGATTTAACTTCGCCTTACGGCTCATAGAAACTTCGGTTTGATTGCTTCGCAATCTTTTTATTTACTTCGTAAATAAAAAATTTATGCTTCGCATAAATAAACCTTGTTTTAGCTTCACTTCGTTCGCAGAAACTGCGGTTTGATTACTTCGTAATCCTTTATTGACTGCGTCAATAAAGATTTCACCTAACGGTGAAATAAACCTTGTTTTCAGGCAGCCTGAAAAAGGAATAATATGGAAGAAAATGAAATATCTTATTCACCAATAGAACCGTGGATAAGGTTTATTATTTGGATCGTGATTTCTTTTATTTCATTGACTGTTTTTTATCTGATTGCCCAAAAAAATGGGGGAGAACTTTGGGGTACAGGAACTTTCAGTAGTGAAATTGTTAGTATCACTGCGATATTTTTGCTTATTTTTATGTTTATTGCGGAAGTATTGCAAAAGCAGGATAGTTGGGTGATGATTGGTATCAATCTATTTATAGGCTTTTCACTATCATTATTTTGGTTTGTTCTTTTAATTATTGCTTGTATTGGTTCTGATGGTTTAGGGATTTTTTTATCTTTTTCCGCACTCGTGTCCTTTCTTCCATTAGGCATCATCACCACAATCAACACCATTGCGGTGCGTATTCATTATTTAATCTGTCGAAATTGGGAACGCAGTCGCCGTCAATTTTTTGCAGAACAGATTGATTGATAATGAATAAATGAAATGGTAAAGATATTTTTCAGGCAGCCTGAAACATTTTATCATCTTATCTTTTATCTCCTTTATCCTTTCAGGCAGCATGAAAATTATCAACTTCTTGTTTTTATTATAAAAATATATAAAAGACATTTTTTACCACATTCTTTCAGGCAGGTTCAAAAATAAATTTTCAACAAAAACAAACACTGTTACAAAACCTTGATTTTTGTCCATTGCGGATAGGCTAAAAATACTATATATTGTGGTTAAATTCATTTTCAAACACTATATGTAGTGTTTTTCGTTTTTTTTATCAAGGTGTGCGATGAACGATTTTTCAAAACTGAAAGTAACCAAACGGGACGGCAGATTAGAAGCGATTGATTTGGATAAAATTCACAAGGTGATTACATGGGCGGCGGAAGGATTGAATAATGTCTCTGTGTCGCAGGTGGAGTTGAAGTCGCACATTCAGTTTTATAACGGTATTCGCACGGCGGATATTCACGAAACCATTATCAAGGCGGCGGCGGATTTGATTAGCGAAGAGTCGCCTGATTATCAATATTTGGCGGCTCGGCTGAATATTTTTCATTTGCGTAAAATTGCGTTTGGCGGTTTTGAACCGCCGCATTTGCTGGTTCATACGCAAAAGTTAGTGGCAGAAAAACGCTATGATAAGGCTTTGCTTACTGATTATTCAGAAGATGAATTTAATGAGTTAAATCAATATATTAGCCATTGCCGTGATATGGATTTTTCGTATGCGGCAGTCAAGCAGTTGGAAGGCAAATACTTGGTGCAAGACCGTGTTACCAAGCAGGTGTTTGAAAGTCCGCAGTTTTTGTATATGCTTGTGGCAATGTGTTTGTTCTCGCAATATCCCAAAGATAAACGATTGAATTATGTAAAAAAATTCTATGATGCGGTGAGTTTGTTCAAAATTTCGTTGCCGACACCAATTATGTCTGGGGTTCGCACGCCGTCCCGTCAGTTTAGTTCTTGCGTGCTGATTGAGTGCGATGACAGTTTGGATTCGATTAACGCAACCACTTCGTCTATTGTGAAATATGTGTCGCAACGGGCGGGCATCGGCATTAACGCAGGGCGTATTCGGGCTGTGGGTAGCCCCATTCGTGGCGGTGAAGCACAGCATACGGGTTGTATTCCGTTTTTCAAAATGTTTCAGGCAGCGGTGAAATCGTGTTCGCAAGGCGGCGTGCGTGGCGGTGCGGCAACGCTGTTTTATCCTTTGTGGCATTTGGAAGTGGAATCGCTTTTGGTGCTTCGCAATAATCGTGGCGTGGAAGAAAATCGGGTGCGTCATTTGGATTATGGCGTGCAAATCAATAAAACGCTGTATCAACGCTTGATTAAAAGCGAAAAAATTACGCTGTTTTCGCCTGCTGATGTGCCTGATTTATATGAAGCATTTTTCGCTGACCAAGAAAAATTTGCACAATTATATGCCAAATATGAAGCGGACGAAACCATACGCAAACGCAGTATTCCAGCGGTTGATTTATTCTCTTTGATGATGCAGGAGCGAGCCAGCACAGGGCGTGTGTATATTCAAAATGTCGATCATTGCAATACGCACAGTCCCTTTGTGCCTGAAATTGCTCCTGTGCGGCAATCAAATTTATGCTTGGAAATTGCCTTGCCCACACGCCCCTTAAACGATATTAACGATGAAAATGGCGAAATTGCGTTATGTACGCTTTCTGCCATTAACTTGGGTGCATTAGACAATTTAGACGAATTAGAAAACTTGGCAGATTTAACCGTGCGAGCGTTAGACGCACTGTTGGATTATCAAGATTATCCGATTAAAGCAGCTAAAATCGCCACGATGAAACGGCGTGCATTAGGCATAGGCGTGATTAACTATGCTTATTATTTAGCCAAAAACGGCAAACGCTATTCGGACGGTTCGGGTTTATCCTTAACCCACAAAACCTTTGAAGCCTTGCAATATTATCTTTTAAAAGCGTCTAATCAATTAGCACGCGAACAAGGAGCGTGTCCTGCCTTTGCCGACACACGCTATTCGCAAGGCGTGTTGCCGATTGATACCTACAAAAAAGATTTGGACGCAATTTGCAATGAGCCTTTGCATTACGACTGGGAAACCCTGCGACAAGACATTAAACAGCACGGCTTACGCAATTCCACCGTAACCGCCCTAATGCCGTCCGAGACTTCCAGCCAAATTTCCAACGCCACAAATGGAATAGAACCGCCACGCGGACTGGTGTCGGTGAAGCAATCCAAAGACGGCATATTAAAACAAGTGGTGCCTGAAATCGAACGCCTAAAACACGGCTACGAACTCTTATGGCACATTCCCGATAACGATGGCTACCTGAAATTAGTTGGCATTATGCAAAAATTTGTCGATCAAGCCATATCCGCCAACACCAACTACGACCCGAAACGCTTTGAAGGCGGCAAAGTGCCGATGAAAATTTTATTAAAAGACTTGCTCACGGCTTACAAATACGGCTTAAAAACCCTTTATTATCAAAACACAAGAGACGGAGCAGACGATTCCCAAGCGGATTTGGAAGAAGACGGCTGTGCAGGGGGGGCGTGTAAGATTTAATTGTTTCAGGCAGCCTGAAAAATGATACAAACTCATTTAAACCACAAAGACACCATTAACTTGGGTAGTTTCTATACGCCCAAGTTTTGTGTGGATATTGTTTATCAAATGTTAGAAAAAGTGGTTGATTTGCCAAACTTTTTGTTGTTTGATAGCAGTTGTGGTTATGGGGATTTTTTTTCCAAGAATTTAAATTATTTAGGGGCGGATATTGATAAACAGGCTTTGGCAAAAGTAAATAAAAATATTCCGACTGTGTGTACAAATTCTTTATTTGCGGTTAATCGCAAAAAATATCGTATTTTGGAAAATGAAAAACTGATTATTATCGGTAATCCCCCCTATAATGATAAAACTTCAATGATTAGAAATCGAATTAAAAAAGATTTGTTTCAAATAGATGAAAACTTAAAACACCGTGATTTGGGTATTTCCTTTTTGCGTTCGTATGAATTATTGCAACCTGAATGGATTTGTGTTTTGCACCCTTTGTCTTATTTAATTAAGAAAACAAATTTTAATGCTTTGAAAAATTTTAAGAAAAATTATCGTTTAATGGATAGTTGTGTGGTGAGTTCGCAAATTTTTATGCCGTATTCGTGTACTTTTTTTCCGATTATTATTGCATTGTACCAAAAAAACGCACAAGGAATGGATGATTTATTTATTCACAATTATCCATTTAAGATTTATCCCACAAATCAAATATTGCGTTTATGCGATTTTGATTTTATTGCCAATTATGTACAAAAATATCCAAACCATCAAGATAAACGAAAAGAAGTGGCTTATTTTTATACTTTGCGAGATATAAATGCCCTAAAACGCAGTAAAACTTTTTTAGAAAAATCACAAAAAAATGCGGTAAAAGTTTTTGCTCATAATTTAAAATATTATTACTATATTCACCATTTTAAGCAATTTGCTCATCAACTTCCTTTTTATTTGGGAAATTTGGATATTTTTATTGATCATGACGCTTTTTTATCTATGGAAGATGAATTTTTACAATTAAAATCGAATTATCGAGTGAAAGAATATTTTGAAAAACTATTTTATCCATATGTTTATCATTTTCAGGCAGCCTGAAAGAATCAATTTTTGTAAAAAAGGAATATCGAAATGAAGTACAGCACTTTTTGTCAAACCCCCAACAATGCCTTAAAAGAACCGATGTTCTTTGGGCAACCTGTGAATGTGGCTCGCTATGACCAGCAGAAATATGAAATCTTTGAGCAGTTAATTGAAAAACAATTATCGTTTTTCTGGCGACCCGAAGAAGTTGATGTATCACAAGACCGCATTGACTATGCCGAATTGCCTGACCACGAAAAACATATTTTTATCAGCAATTTAAAATATCAAACGCTATTAGATAGCATTCAAGGTAGAAGTCCCAATGTGGCGTTTTTGCCTTTGGTTTCTATTCCTGAATTAGAAACTTGGATTGAAACTTGGAGTTTTTCCGAAACAATTCATTCTCGCTCATATACGCATATTATTCGCAATATTGTGAATGAGCCGTCTATTATATTTGATGATATTGTGCGTAATGAACATATTATTCGCCGTGCCAATGATATTAGCGTTTATTACGATGATTTAATTTGTCATTCGTGGATTTGGCAAAAATTTGGCGATGGTTTGCATACCATTAACGGCAAATCTTATGACGCAACAACACGCAGTTTGAAAAAGAAATTATATTTGGCAATGATGTGCGTGAATGTATTAGAAGCCATTCGTTTTTATGTGAGTTTTGCTTGCTCTTTTGCCTTTGCCGAACGCAAATTGATGGAAGGCAATGCCAAAATTATTCGCCTCATCGCAAGAGACGAAGCCTTGCATTTAACAGGCACACAGCACATTATCAACATTATGCAAAAGGGTGCGGACGACCCTGAAATGGCAGAAGTTGCCGCCGCTGCACAAAACGAGTGCTTTGAATTATTCAAACGAGCGGCAGAACAGGAAAAAGAGTGGGCAGCGTATTTATTCAAAGACGGCTCGATGATAGGTTTGAACAAAGATATTTTGGGGCAGTATGTGGAATACATTACCAATGCCCGCATGCAAGCGGTGAATCTGCCGCCCGCATTCCCCAACGCCCGCCAAAACCCGATTCCGTGGATTAACACTTGGCTGGTGTCCGACAATGTTCAGGTTGCCCCGCAGGAAGTGGAAGTGTCGTCCTATTTGGTGGGACAAATTGATGCAGAAATTAACGCAGGGGATTTGGGGGATTTTGAGTTGTAATGATTGTTTCAGGCTGCCCTTATCGTCATTGCGAGCCGTACGACAGAACGGCGAAGCAATCTTTTGAATATTTTGGAGTAGCCAAAATATTCGGGTAGCGTAAATCAATATAACGGCGTATCGTAAAAATGTTTTCAGGTAGCCTGAAATGCTTTTTGCATTGCCGTTTTTTAGGATAGGCTACCCTAAAACAGGGTTCTGAAACGCTACGCCTTTCGGCTTGCTGAACCCTGTTTTAGGAGATTGCCACGCCTGACTTTGGTCAGGCTCGCAATGACGACAAGGGCTGCCTGAAAAGGTTTCAGGCAGCCTGAAAGCATATTTTAACTTGCTGTTTCTATTATTTTAATTTCTTCATCGGTTAAGCCGTAGAGTTGGTACACCATTTGGTCGATTTGTTGGCTAATGGTATTTTTTTGTGTTTCATCGGTGTTATTGATGATTTGTTCCACGCTTTGAACAATGTGTTTGATGATTGTTTCATTTTGTGGGGTGATTTGGGGGATTTGGATATTGCCGAAAGTATCCACGCCTTTACCGCCGCCAAAGTTGAATTTTAATTGAAACAAGTATTGCAAAGTACTGGAATTAAGCACACCCAAAAAGTACAGCATTGTAGAAAGGTTTGGATTTTTAAGCGTAATAAAATAGCATTTATTGTTGCAATAAAATCCATTTGTATCCAAGCAAAATTCAATGCTTGTACCGATTTCGTTGTAGAAAATTTTGGGATTAGGCACTTTCAGGCTGCCTGAAAGGTTAGGTTTGTTCTCCGTAGTAGGGAGATTGCCACGCTCGCTTTGCTCGCTCGCAATGACGCTATCTTTTTTCAGGCTGCCTGAAAACGCTTCGTCATTCTGAACTTGCGTAGCAAGTGAAGAATCTTGAATGTTGGATAAAGATTCTTCGCTATCGCTCAGAATGACGGTATTTTCTTTCAGGCTACCTGAAAACGCTTCGTCATTCTGAACTTGCGTAGCAAGTGAAGAATCTTGAATGTTGGATAAAGATTCTTCGCTATCGCTCGCAATGACGGTATTTTCTTTCAGGCTGCCTGAAAAGTTGTTGAATATTTGTTGTAATGCTTGTTGATAATTATCCAGTAACAAGCGTAATAATTTTTCGCAGTCTGAATAACGACTAATAATTGCCAGCAGTGCGATTGGTGTGTGTGTGTGGGTGTGTGTGTGCAAATACTGGATTTCAGCGGTATTCAACTGATAAAGTGCATAAATTTTGTGATTGATTTGCTGTTCTAAATCATCAATTTTTGCCTGATTTTCAGGCGTGTTTTGTTTTTTTAGGGCGATGATTTCTTCAACCAAAGCAACAAATATTTGCTCTTGGTCTTTTGAAATTTTTGGAATAGGTATTGTTATTATTTTTTGTATTTTTAACATTATATCGCCTGTTCCTGTTTTATCAGTTATTTGATGTATATACCATTTCATCAATGACGATAATAAAATGGCTTGAATATATTGTAAATCTTGTAAATTTGCAGAAAGAAATTGACATTTATCATTACAACACATTCCCTTTTCTGTAATAGCAAATGATAAATGATCGCCAAGTTCTTTATATACTAAAATGGGTTTTTCAAATTCTTGTAAATATTCATCTTTGGGATTATTATCTAATTCAAGCCAGTGGTGCTGACCTGAATAGCCTTTGCCTGTGCTTTCTTTTCCGCCACGAGAATAAGAACATTGACCACGCTTTTTCAGTTGTTCTTCAAATTGAGATAACCATTTGAAAACACTTGGATAATCTTTTTCTAAATATTTATGGCTGTCAAATTTTGCCAAAATAACATACAACCCTGCCCATTCGTAGGCATAGCGTTTTATATCTCTGCCACGCAATATGGGTTTAATAATTTCCTGTGTGCGATTGTATTCTTCAATATTCAGGCAGCCTGAAAGAATGTTCTGCCGTTTTTCTTCATCAATAATAAATGCTTCGTTAAAACCAGTGATTATTCCACGATAAATATTTATATCCCATTCTTTTAACGGCGTGCCGATTTGTTCGATTTTGGCTTTTAACTTGTGTTCGGCAGGCGATAAAAAGACAAAATTGTCGGCGGTAAGTTGATTTTGAATAATGGGCGTTAATGGCATATTGTGCCATTCTTTGCTTTCAGGTTGCCCATATTGGAAAGAATGTTCTGCGTTTGCTGTGCATTTGGTTAGCGTGGTGATTTGGGTATCCACAGTGGCACTGTCAAATACTTTTAAGCCGTTTAAGTCTATGATTTGTGCTATTTGACTGTTGTCCAAAATAAATTGCCGTAAGTTTTTGCCGTAACTGGCTCGGCAAAATTTGTTGGAAGTGATAAAACTTAATGTACCGCCACTTTTTAGCAAGCCATAACCTAATTCAAAAAAGTAGGTGTAAATGTCGGCTTTGCTGTTAAATACTTGGTATTTTTCAGAAAAAATAGGCTTGTACGCTTTGATTTCTTCCTGCCGTATGTAGGGCGGATTGGCAATCATTAAATCAAAACCTGTAAAATTGCCATCTTCGTCCAATACTTCGGGAAATTCAAAACGCCATTCAAATGGATTGAATTGGTCTAAATTAAAAATTTCATCGTGCAGTTTGAGTAATTGGTTAAAATCTTTTTGTGCGTCTTGTTCATTAAAGTCTTCAACAAAAAATTGTTTGTGAATATATGGGCGTAATTTATCATTGTCTTCCGCTAAATAATCACTGTATTTTTGTGAGTAAATGGCACATTGTTTTTGTAATTGTTTGATTTTGTTGTTACTACGAAATGCGGTGCTTCTAAATTTTTCTTGTAAGCCTTTGATTTGTTTGAGTAATATTTCTTTATTGTCATTACCTGTTTTATAGGCTTTAACGGCTTCTTTCAGTTGCTCTACGGCTTTCTTGTCGCTGATTTTAATGTCTTCATTGACAGCAAAATACGATACCAAAGAATTGCCGCATTTAATGTTGATGTCAATATTGGGCAAGGTTTCTAATGCGTTTTGTTTAAGCGGATTTTGTTCTTCAAAATCCGTAAAATAAGCACTTTTTAATAGTTCAATCCACAACCGCAAGCGGGCAATCTCGCAAGAATTGGGGTTAATATCCACACCAAATAGACAGTTTTCAATAATATGTTCTTTTTGCTTGAACAAGGTTTTTTGAATAATGTGTTGATATTCGTTTTCGCTTTGGGGACGCGTGTAGTGAAAACGACTGTCATCTGTGTTTTTAATGACTAATTCGTCAAATTCGTACGCAATATTGGCGTTTAAGCGTCTGCCGTTTTCATCAGTGAGTATGCCTAATTGGGACTTTAAGGCAATTAGGTAGTTCAATACGGAAACTAAAAAATAGCCACTACCCACAGCAGGGTCGCAAATTTTTAAGTTGTCAATTTCGGCATTAAATTCGTTTAACTTGGCTTGCTTGTCCGCACTTCGGCGAATTTGCAGTTGTATTTCTTCGGCAAGGTCGGCAATGTTATCGAAATATCCGTCTAATTTTTGCGAAAATCTTTGCAAAACAAGGTTGTCTATGCTTTGCTTGCTCATATATTCGGTAATAAAACTGGGCGTGTAAAATGAGCCGTCTTTGTAACCATTCAGTTTTTCAAATACTTGCCCTAAAACGGCTGAACTGATTAGGTCGGAATGGGTTTTCAGGCTGCCTGAAACTTCGTCTGTTTTGATTTCGCCAAAGTCAAATGCGTCTAAAAATTGGAACAGATAATCCAAAAATTTAATCTTACCTGTGCGTTTTTTGCGGTTTTCATCTAATAGCGTGGTGTGTGGGTAAAATTCAATGTATTCTTCATTGTGTAGTTGGTTAATGCTTAATTTTTCTTTCTCAATTTCTTGTTTTTGAAAGATATTCGAGTTGAGATAGGGTAAATAATCAAATTTGGATTTTAATCGCTCGCCTATGGGTTTGGCTAATATGTCAAAAAATACAGTGTTTAAAGTGTCAAAGTCGTTAATTTTTTGATTGAGAAATTTTAATGACGCATTTAATGCTTTATCGCCATTAGCATTGAAATTGATTAAATTGGTTTCAATCAATTTTAAAAATAATAAACGATTTAACCATAATATAATGAGTTGCATTATGGTGTCAAAATCGGAATGGTGCAAACTGTTTTCTATGTTTTTAAATAAAGAACCTGCAACATTATTGGGTGTTAAATTGCCGCTTTTTTCTTCTTTTAAGCCTAAAATATAAAGCAGTTCTTCATAAAACTTTTTGCTGATTTTATTGGGGTCATAAGAAAATTCGCCATATAAAAATTCGCGTGAAAATAATTTGATAATTTCTTTTGCTTTGCGTGATTTATTCTTAAATTCGGCAAGATTAAGATGAAAACAGTTTATCTGTGCAGTTATTAAATTACCGTCTTCGTCCAAAAATTCGCTTTGCTTGTTGCTTGTTATTTCTCCTTGATTATCAATAACTTCTTTATAGCGTTTTTTGGTTATTAAACCGTTGATGAAATCATCGCTATTGATGATTTTTTCGGCTTCTTCGTAAAATTCTTTGGTTGTTCCTGTGAATAATGTGTCTTTTTCTATCACTACTTTACGATAAAGTTTTGCTAATTTTTTATTCTTATAAAAAATATGTTCTATTTCATTAGCACGAAAAATATAAAAATCATAAAAATTACTAATAATAATAAATCTTAAACTTAAATTTCCATTTTCACGCTCCCTGAAATAATATAAAATGGCTTCGTGTAAAGCCTTTTTATTGGCATTATCACGCGTAATCATTTCTTTATTATCTTGTTTTTTGGCTTCAATAATTACAGTAGCGGCTTCGTCTTTAATTAAAGCCAAGTCAATCGCACTATTGGTAGCAACACCTTGTAAAACATATTCGCTATTGACATTGTTAAAGTTTAAGCGTTCAAAAAATGGCTTTAAAACATTGGCACAAATGGCTTTTTCGCTTTGGTGTTTGCTCTTTTCTAAATTTTGTAAATATTCGGCAACAATGACAGCAAATTCGTCTTCGTTTTTTACGGGACTTTGCCAGTAATAAGCGTTGAAAAAGTCTTGCGGTTTGAGTAGGTTTAAGGTGAGTTGGTTTGCCATTGCCGTGCCTTTGGTTTATCGCTCAAATGAATGGAGAATTTTAGCATTTTTGTGCGTTTGTTTGGGGGCGTATTTTTCAGGCAGCCTGAATATATTCTGCCAAAACAAAATAACTGATGCCACATTTGCCGTTTTTCTTTTCGTGTAAATAATGCGGTAATTCAATTTTTTGATTGCTTTCAATATAAACTTCGGCGTTTGTTTTTAATATATTGGGTAATTTTTGCCATAATATTTGCCATTCTTGATAAGCGTATGGTGGGTCGATAAAGACTATATCAAATTTTTGCGGTGTTTCTTCTAAAAAGTTAAGTGCATTTGTGGTTTTAATTTCGATATTGTCTATTTTTAATAATTTATTGTTTTGTTTTATTTTTTCTGCGGTTTGTTTGTTGTTTTCAACGGCGATAATATATTTTGCATTGCGTGAAGCAGACTCAAAAGCCATTATGCCGCTGCCTGAAAATAAATCTAAAACATTTTTGCCATATAAATCTTGTCCTAACCAGTTAAAGAGTTTTTCTCTCACCATATCAGCAGTGGGGCGTAAGCCGTCTGCGTTGTTAAAATGAATTAAACGAGAACGGTGTATGCCGCCGATAATGCGGACTTGGTTTTTATGCTTGGCGTTGTTTTTCATCATTTATGAATAAATAAAGGTAAATGAATATCTTTTTGGCATTTTTTGCAATAAAAAGAGCGTTCTTTTTCTACCACGCGTTTTTTTAATGCCATTTCGTTTTTGTCTTGCTGGGTTTCGCGTAGCGATGATGCCATGCGATACGCCACTGGCGACAGCAATTCGCCACATACGGGGCAGTAATGGTCAAGATTTTTGGCGGTTTTCATTGGTTTTCCCTTTCAGGCTGCCTGAAAATGGAGACAGCCTTGAATTGATAAATTAAGTTTCAGGCTGCCTGAAAACTACAATACCACAGGTTCAATGCCTGTTTGTTTATCTTTTTCAATCGCTTGCCCGTTTATGGCGTTATTTAATATGCGATTTGCGGCAAAGCACACCGCAGGGGCAATCATAAAGCCGTGTCTAAATAAGCCATTGATAGATAATATTTTTTTATGTGTATCCACACGAATTTCGGGGTCGTGATGATCCAGCGTGGGGCGTAGATTAGTGGCAAGTTCCAAAATGCGGGCTTCGCCAAAGGCGGGGGTTACGGCATACAGCGAACTCATCAATTCCAAGCCTGAACGCACGGAAACAGGGCTTTGGTCTTCGCTTTCGATTTGCGTGGCTCCGATGACGAAAATATGGTTTTCTTTGGGGGCGATATACAAGGGATAACGCGGGTGCAACAGACGAGAGGGGCGATTGAGCGTGATTTCAGGAGCATAAACGCGAGCCACTTCGCCACGAATACCACGCAACTGCGATTTGCCACGATTCCAGTCGGCTTTTGCCCCAAAACCACGACAGTCAATCAGCCAGTCGGCGGTTATATCGGTTAGGGAAACCGCTGTATTCCAGTGGCATTTTACGCCTGCGTTTTCAATTGCATTTGCTAATGCTAACAAGGTTTGGCGATTGTCTAACTGCCCTTCGGTAGGCAGATAAAAACCCTGCGTAAATCGTCCGCCTAATTGCGGTTCGTTTTTGGCAATATCATCGGCGTTCCAGTTTGTCCAAACTTCTCGTCCGCCATTGCCACGCCGTAACTGCTGGGCAAATCGCTTGGCTATATCACCGTCTTGGGCGTGCCACACAATAAGGCTGCCTGAAAACTGCATAAATACTTTTTCAGGCAGCCTGTTGATAATTTGTTTCCATAAATCAAGGCTTTGATAGCCTAATTGCAAAACTTGCGGCGTGGCATCAACCGCTTCTGCCATAGGTGCAAGCATGGCAGCCGCCACAAACGCCGCCGACAAATTACCGTCTTTGCCGCCTTCGTCATACAGCGTTACGCTGTGTTGCCCAGCTAATAACAAAGCCATTAAGCGACCCGTCAAGCCGCCGCCCAAAATGCTGATTTGTGCCATATTGCGTTTTCCTTGTTTTGAAGATGTTTCAGGCTGCCTGAAAAAAATATCACATGCTCTATTTAATTATTGCCATTATAGTTTTCGTCAAAATTCTTTTTCCAATCTGCCGCACTTTCCATGAAAGATAAAAATAAACGATAATAATTCAGATAGGCGGCAGAACATTCTATTAGTGTTGTATTAAATTTTTCGGGTAATTCTCTTCCAATTTGAACACTGATTTTATTATCTTCCATATCAATAATACTTTGATATACCGCTTTTCCAGAAAAATGAATAAATCCAGAAGTTTCGTCATAAATTTTTGAGAATTGATTGTCATATTGATTAAGTTGTTTTTTCAAATAAGCATCAACCATTTTTTTGCCATTTTTATCTTTTAAATTTCTTATACTTTTTCCTTCCAATACATAATTGATAACTTCTTGTTGATTTTCTGCTATATGGATAGCATATAATCTCATACAATTATCAAGTTGTAACCGAAGTAATGCACCCACACAAGTTAAATTTCTTTCTTTTAGCACGGAAATAAATCCACGAGCCAAGTGCATGTTTCTATCCAATAATCCATAAAAATATAAATCGGGAAGTATTATATTTTTTCCAATTACATTTTTAGCCACAGTTATGGTTTGTTTAATACATATTTCTATTTCATTTATGTATTTTGATACTTGTTGTAAATATTGTTCATTTGTCATCATTTTTTTGCTTTCTGTAAATTTTTGTTATAACGATTACGAAAGATTTTAGACACGCTGTGTCTAAAATGATTGCCTTAATCATTTTACAACAAACCTTGCGGCTTAAATGGTGGGTTAGAAACCCACCCTACAACCAAACCCTGCGGTTTGGCGGTGGGCTGGAAAGCCCACCCTATAATGGTTGCATTTGGTTTTTCAGGCTGCCTGAAATATAGCAACAATCAATCGTTATTGCTTTGCTTTTCGTCATTATTTGTTGCAAATTCCGAAAAATCGTTGAGCAAGCGAATTTCTCTTTGTGGGAAAGGAATTTCAATGCCGTTTTTTTGAAATTCGTCCCACACTTCAAACAGAATATCCGACACTAATTGCAGTGTGCTGTTTTCGGGGTCGAGTAGCCAGAAGCCTAATTGCAGGTTAATGCCGTCTGACGCAAATTCGCTGATAAACGCATTGGCGTCTGCCACGCGTGCATGGCGATTGGCGGCGGTTTTAAGAATGTCCATCACCTTGCGTAAATCCGAACCATAGGCAACCTGAATGGGCAGACTTCGCCACAAGCGGCGGTTGGAATAAGTGTCGTTTAACACTGCGTTAGCGATAAAATTTTCGTTAGGAATCAAGGCTTCCGTGCCGCCTGTGCCACGCAACACCACAAAACGCGAAGTAATTTTACTCACCACGCCCGTAAAACCATTCAGCGTTAAGCGGTCGCCCATACGCACCGAGCGGTCAAGCAGAATAATAAAACCCGATACATAATTGCTGGCAATTTTCTGCAAACCAAAGCCCAAGCCAATACCCAACGCACCACCAAACACCGATAGCACGGTTAAATCAATGCCAATCAAGGGCAAGGTGATAATTACCGCCAAAATCGCCAACACCGATTTGATGATTTTGCTTAATACAATGCGTAAATTGTTGTCTAATCTTTGTGCTTTTGCCAAACGCAATTCCAAAAAGCGTGCCAAAGACATCGCCAAAATTAGGGCAACAATCACCCAAAAAATGCCTGTAACAACCATATACAGGCTAATGGTTTTGCCGCCAATCGGCACGGCAAGTTTTTGGGCAAATTGAATAGCCATTGTGCCAATGCCAATTAACCACAGCACATAGCCTATCCAAATAATGGCAGAAAGCGTACGGGCAGTTGATAGCGAAAATTTATCTTCTGGAAAAATATAATGAAGAAAAACCATAATAGTGCGAATCAACATCAGCCACGGAGCGGTGATGACCACAAGCCGCAACCACAAAGCAGGGCTGCCTGAAACTTGTGTCCAAGTGTAAGCGGCAATAATGCCGACAATAATCAAAATAATCGGCAAATTCAGCCGCGATAGCCAGTATTTGAACAAGCCGTGTTCGGCGTGAATGTGGCGTGTTTGGCGATTAACCAGCCACGCTAAACCAAGCCACAGCACAATAGCGATGATAAATTCAATGATACTCAAAGGCTTAAAAAAATTGTGCTGAATGATTTGCGACAAAAATTCTTGTTGTACAAACAAAGATTGTAAAAATTCCGTCCAAGATGTAAGCGAAAAAAATGATGACACGATGATGTCCTTTATATTTATAAAATGAAAAATCAGAGACCCTTACAAAACTGGGATATAGGGCATATTTGTGCGTTGCTGGAAATTGTGGTTTAACTATTTGTTATGTCTTCGATTTTTGTGCTACTACACTTTGATGTATATCCATATCTACCTGTTTTGCAGGGGTTTCAATCATAGCATATTGTGATGATGACTTTAAAAAATTCATTTCAGGCTGCCTGAAACACAGTTTGGTGAGCCAAAATATTTTGTTGGGTGCTTTTATGATAAAATGGCAAGTTAGATTGAATAGAAATAACTGTTTTTTCTTCCAAAGGTTGGCAAAATATGAAAAAAACACCGATTTTGGTAACGGCATTATTGGCAGCGGCAGGTGCTGCTTATGTGGGCGGTGCGTGGTATTGTGGTTCGGTTGCCGAGAAAACATTAGACGCACGCAGTCGCTTGATTCAAGGCACATCAGGGCTTTTGCAGATTGTGTCGCGGGATTACAATCGGGGCATTTTTGTCAGCCAAGAGACGCTAACCATTCGTGTGTCGCCCAAGCATTTGGACAGTGCAGGGCAGTTTATGCCTGACCGCATTCGTGTTTTATTGGATTCGCCCATCACCATTAAAAGCCGTGTGCGGCATAATTTATGGGGTGCCAAAGCCGAAAGTTCGTTTGAGTTTTCAGGCGAACAGCAAAAAATGATGAAACAGTTATTTGGCGACACCACGCCTTTTACCATGACCGATAACATTGCCTTATCGGGTTCAGGCAGCCTGAAATTTAGCGTAGCACCTTTGGATTATGAAGAATTATCAGGCATTAAAATTGCGTGGCAAGGTTTGCAATCGACTACCGACTACGAACCTTTATACACCGCATACAAAACCGCTTTGGACAATCCAGGTTTAAGCGTGTCTTTGACGGATATTTTTAATGTGTCGTATCAAGGTTTGAAATATCAAGCGTCTTCACTGCCGTCTGTCCCAATGAAAACAGGCGATACCAATGTTTCTTTGCAAGAAATTTCCATGCACTGGAATCGCGAAAAAGTGGATTATAAAATTCGCTTAAATGAAGTGGTTAAATTAGTCAGCGGCTTGCAATTAGGCGGTTTTATCAATCCGTCCATTTCCATTTTGCCGCCCGATGTGGCTGCACACAATATTCACTTTGCGATGTCGTCTAAAATTGACAATAACTACTTATCAGGCACAGGTTTGGTGTCGTTTGAACGCCTAAACTATGGTGATGAAGTGTATGGACCAATGAAAATCGAAGGTTCAGCCGAACACTTAAACGCTACCGCCTTTGCCGCCATTAGCGACAGTGTGGTGTCGATGAACAACGACAACGCCGACACATGGCGTAGTGAAGTGTTGCAAACCTTGCGGGGTAAAGGTGCGGCACTCTTTACCGATGACCCAAAAATCACCCTTTCTACATTTGATTTACAAACGCCGTCAGGCAAAACGCAAATAGACGGTTCATTTGCATTAAAAGGCGTGAAAACAGAAGATTTGGACGATTTTTCTGCACTCTTGCCCAAAGTGGCAATGAAGTTTAATTATCGTGTTCCGCAAAGCGTCATCGAAAGTTTTGCCCACAGTCAAATTCAAAACTTGTTTGATGTCGAAGACCAAAAAAATGCTGCCGAAATTCAAGAAACCGTTCGCTTGATGATGAACAATATGATTGCCGATATGCAAAAACAAGGCTACCTGAAAATTGAAAACGGTGTTTTAATTGGCGATATTGCCTTAAATGACGGGCAGTTACTGTTTAGCGGCAAACCTGCCACTTCGTTTGAAGAAGAAGATGACGAAAACATTTTTGAAGACGAAGAAATTTCCCCAGAAAACGAACCAGCACAAGAAGTGGCACAAAATAATACGGATAACGCATTGGCAATGCCGTGATAAAAATAACGCCGTGTGGGCGACCTTATGTGGTTGCCCGTTGTGATGGCTATATATTATTCAATCCATTGAAAACAGGAGAAAAAATGGACGAAAATCCTTATGCACCGCCACTTTCAACAGATTTCAGGCTGCCTGAAAATAATCCCAATGATCAACCGACTAAAAAACAAAGAATAGCAAGGATTGCGTTAAGTGCTTTTGTGTTTGCTTTATCTTTTACTTTGCTTTGTTGTTTGGTCGCTTTAATTAGATTGTTTTGGGAATATCCTGTTTTTTTTCAACAAACAAGTAATGTTGTTATGTTTGTTTCGTGGATAATTGAAATATTTATGGTTGCGATGATTGTCGGTTTAATATTTTCTATATTAACAGAGTGTCGTTTTAATAAAATAAAAAATAAATATTTTTATATATTAACAACTGCTTTTTTCCTTATTATTTTATATATTTTTATTTTCCCAATTTTTTATGCTACAAATTTTAATAATTATTTATATTTTCTTGTTTTAATGATTACAGATAAACAAACAATATTAGAATTAACATATTCATCACTTATTCTTATAATATCACTTGGGCTTTCATTTAATGTATTTAGCAAACACCGAAAATATTATTCCAATCTTTCAGGCAGCCTGAAATAATCCAGCACAAGGAGCAATAACATCATGGCAAAAATCATTCAAAACCCAATTGTTTTAAGTATTGCAGGTTCAGACTCGTCCGCAGGGGCGGGCATTCAAGCCGACTTAAAAACTATCAGTGCTTTGGGCGGATACGGTTGCACTGCCATTACTGCGGTTACCGCACAAAACACGCAAGGCGTGCGTTCCCTAAACCCCGTGCCGACAAGCGTTTTACGCGAACAATGCGAAGCCGTGTTTGACGATTTAGACATTTGTTCGGTAAAAATCGGTATGCTGCCCAACGCCGACAGTATTCGTGTTGTGGCTGAAATCTTACGCAAATATCAGCCACAATTTGTGGTATTAGACCCGGTCATGGTTGCCACTTCGGGCGATTCTTTGGTGGAAGACAACATTTGCCAAGCCTTGCTCACCGAATTATTGCCTTTGGCAGATGTGGTTACGCCCAATGTCAGTGAATTAGCCCAATTAACCGACTGTTCGGCAACCAAAATTACCGCAGACACATTAGTTAAAATTCAAGCACAAAAATTGTTGGATAAAGGTGCCAAAGCGGTGCTTGCCAAAGGCGGACATTTGGAAAACGATACCGCTACCGACTGGCTGATTATGCCTGATTTTTCAAAGGCATATCAAAAACCGCGTATTCATTCCAAAAACACACACGGCACAGGTTGTACGCTGTCATCAGCGATTGCCACTATGCGACCGCAAGTAACAGGCTTGCCCGAAGCGGTTGCCGCCGCCAAAAACTTTGTGCATGGTGCGATTATCGAAGCCGCTAACTGGCAATTAGGCAAAGGACACGGTCCATTAGACCATTTTTATAGCAATTTATCCAGTTACCACTTCACTGCCGTGCCAGAATAAAACAATCCACGCTTTCAGGCAGCCTGATATGTGGTCAGACAAATTCAAAAGTAAAAAAAGCGGTGAGCCGCAGACAGTATAGATAATACGGCAAGGCTCGGCAGACGCATTTCAATTTTGAAGTTGTTTGACGATACCATTTCAGGCAGCCTGAAACACTGTAAAGTTAAAAAAACAAATCAGTGTTATAATCAAAAATCGTTAGCCTAAATCGACTACAAAATCTTATGCGTATTTTTAAAAATCAATGGATTAGCAAATATGCTCACAAGCAACATATTGCTGACGAAGATTTAATCGCCGCCGTTCATCGTGCCGAGCAGGGTTTGATTGACGCAGATTTAGGCGGCGGGGTTATTAAGCAACGCATAGCACGCAAAGGACAAGGCAAAAGCGGCGGTTATCGCAGTATTATCTTGTTAAAGAAAAACGATAAAGCGTTTTTTGTGTATGCCTTTGGTAAAAATGAGCGAGATAATATTACGGAAGAAGAGTTGCGATATTTTAGAAATTTAGCAGAAGATTTATTTCATCTTGATACTGAAAAATTAGATGTATTACTACAAATAGGCAAAATTCAGGAGTTAAAACAATGAGATACAAAAGTGAAGTGGCTCAAATAGTGCATGAAATGGCAAACGATTTATATCAAATCGGTGCAATTAACGGTGAGCGTATGGCGGATTATGATAAATCGTGTTTGGTGCAACCTAACCCATTAAACGGCGATGAAATTCGTCAAATGCGTCAAAAAGAACACTTAACCCAAGCGGCGTTTGCGGATATTTTGAATGTCAGCAAAAATAATATCAGTGCGTGGGAACGCAATATCCGCAAGCCACAAGGTGCGGCGTTGAAACTTTTAACCATTGTCAAAAACAAAGGCATTCAAGCGGTGATTTAAGTTTCAGGCAGCCTGAAAGATAGAAAGACAACAATGACCCATAATGTAGATTTAGACGAAATCAGCAAATTTGGCAATCTTGCCGACAAATGGTGGAATAAAGCGGGCGAACTGAAAACCCTGCACGACATTAACCCAATTCGTTTGGCGTTTATTGAAGAATATGAAGAATTAAGCGGCAAAAGCGTGCTTGATGTGGGTTGCGGCGGCGGTATATTAAGCGAAGCGTTAGCCAAAGCAGGAGCAAGCGTTAAAGGCATAGACTTGGCAGACGCTTCGTTAGAAGTGGCACAACAACACGCTCACGACAACGGTTTGGATATTGATTACCAAAAAATTTCTGCCGAACAATTAGCCGCAGAACAACCTGCACAGTTTGATAGCGTCATTTGTATGGAATTATTAGAACACATTCCCGACCCGCAAAGCGTGATTAACGCCTGTGCGGCTTTGGCAAAGCAGGGCGGTTGCGTGTTTTTTTCTACGCTCAATCGCAATATGAAATCGTATTTACACGCCATTATCGCCGCCGAATATGTATTAAAAATGTTGCCGCGTGGCACACACGAGCATAAAAAATTTATCACCCCTGCCGAATTAGTGCGAATGGCACGCAACGCAGGCTTGGATACCATTGCCCTACGGGGCATGAGTTACCGCCCCTTAACGCGTGATTATGTGTTGAGTGAAGATACTTCGGTAAATTATTTAATGTGTTGTCGTAAGCCGTAATATCTTTCAGGCTGCCTGAAAAGCATTTTATTTCAACAGCCGTTCAATTTCGCCTTGCAATTCAGTCCATTCAGGTTCGCCCAAATATTGTTTGGCGATTTTGCCATTTTTATCGACCAAAAAAGTCATCGGAGCGAGTGTAACATTGTAGGCAGTTTGGGCTTTTTTATCTTTGTCGTATGCTACCGCAAACGGCAGTTTATATTGTTGAATATACGCTTTTACTTCCGCTTCGCTATTGAGATTCAGCGAAATGGCGATGGTTTGAAAATTCGGATTGTTGGCGTATTGGTTATGCAAGTTAATCAGTTGCGGCATTTCTTTGACGCAACCTGGACAAGACGGATACCAAAAATTCAGCACCGTAGTTTTGCCGATGAAGTTGCGTTCGTCCATCATTTGTGCGGTTTCAATTTCAGTCAGCCTGAAAGCAGGGGCGGCAGGTTTGCACGCAGTTAAAATGGCAATCAGGGTTAGGGTAATCAGTGTTTTTTTCATTGTGTGGCGTTCAAAATTAAGTTGCGTAAATTCTCGTCCAAAGGCAAAGCCTTGTTGGTACTCATATCGAAAATCACATAAGTTACTTCGGCTTCGCTAATCAGTTTGTTTGTGGCTTGGTTGATAATGGTTTGTTTTAATTGGGCACTTTTGTTGGTAAAACCTGCGTGTTCGGTTTTAATCAGCAAAACATCGCCCAAAACGGCAGCACGGCGAAAGGCGATGTTGATATTCACCACAGCAAAACCCCAGTTTTTTTCTTGCAGGGTTTTGATGAGTATGCCGTCTTCCAAAGCGTTCCAGCGGGCTTCTTCTAAAAATTCTAAATAGCGGGCGTTATTGACATGCTGATACACATCAAGATGATAGCCATGCACTTTGATTGTGGTTTCGGGTAACATTTTTATGCGTCTTTCTCGTTGTTTTTATTTTTATACCAAATAAACCAGTCTAATTTTCTACGCGGTTTATCTACGGTTATGTTATTTTGTTTGATAATATGGTCTATTATCTTCATATATTGTGAATAGTCAGATTCTTTTCTCATTTTTTCAAATGAGTTTTTAAACAGAGTCTTACCTGTGATTTTTTTATAGTCTTTTTCATCAATGTATTTTCCTAAATTTTGAGAAAGCACGCTATCAAATATTGCATAATCATCTCTATCATAACAATGCACATTATGATATAAGCAATATTTTGAAATAAAAGAAAATAAATTTTTTCCTATTTCTTTTTTTGTCCATTCTGACAATTCACTGACTAATGTTAAATCTCCATTTTTAACTCTTTCATCAAAATTAGATTTAACTATTTTGTCTGCAAAATTAGATTTAACTATTGTGTCTGATAGTTTGTATAAACCATCTTCTGTGCCAAGATTTCTACTTAAATTTGTCCTATTTGTTAAGTCAATTAAACAAATTTTCATCGCTACCGTTGAAATATTTGTATTCAACGGATTTTCTTTTAATGCTTGGTCAATTAACTTGTTTTCCGAACCATATTTTGGGTCATTTTTGACTTTTTGAGCATACTGCTCCAAGACTTCATTTGTTATTTTTAACATATTACAGTACTCCTTTTAGATAGCGGGCGTTATTGACATACTGATACACATCAAGATGATAGCCATGCACTTTGATAATGGTGTCTGGTAACATTTTTATGCGTCTGGGTTGAGAATAATCGGTTCAAAGGGCGTGCGTTGCATTTCTTTATTGGGCAAATCGGCAACCACTGTGGCAATGCGAATTTCAAACCATTCGGTAAAAATTTCAGGATTTATATCAGGCCAGTGTTCCGGGTCTTCGCACCA
Organism: Neisseriaceae bacterium; assembly: GCA_017458185.1. Taxonomy (GTDB): domain Bacteria; phylum Pseudomonadota; class Gammaproteobacteria; order Burkholderiales; family Neisseriaceae; genus RGIG9985. The sequence continues at coordinate 104,158 of JAFTFY010000014.1, read as the reverse complement.
GTCGGCGAGTTCTGCCGAAAATAATTCGTCCAAACGGCTGATAATCTCGTCCCACACTTGGTCAATATCATCGCAAGCGTCAATCAGATAAGCATTGGGGTCGTCTTGCAAATCTTCTAAACTTAAATCGTCTAAATCGCTATCGGGCAGGCTGTTTAACCACGCCCAAAAAGGTTCTTGCGGTATTAACATCACCACACTGCGGTTGGTTTCAAACATTTTTGGTTTCCTTATTATTGTAGGGTGGGTCGTCACGCCACCACAAGTGTTTGTTATGTAAATGGTGGGTCGAAGACCCACCCTACGGCGTTTTTTTAATTTTCAGGCAGCCTGAAAAGTAGTTTAATTATATTATAGGGTGGGCATTTCTGCCCACCGACAATGCTATGAGAAGTTGCTGTCAATCATTTTGTCCGTTATGGTGGGTTAGAGCGTAGCGTTATCCACCCTACAACAAAGCCTTACGGCTTTGCGGTGGGTAGCCTGCCCACCCTATAAATTATTCCGTTACCTTTTCCTCATTTATTTCAGTTGTTTCAGGGGTTTCAGGCGGATTTTCGTTTGCAGAAGCGTTTTCGGTGTCGCCCATTAAATCATCAATATCCACTTCTTCATCATCATTTTGACCGTATTTGCCGCCTGTTTGTTTGGCACGGTATCGCATATAAAAATCGCGGGTGTAGGCGTATTTGTCGGGGGCGGCGTCTTTCATGGTGTCGGTTAAGCCGATATATTTAGCACGAGAATCAACCACATTCAAAGCGGTTACGCCTGCCAAAACGCCGTTGTTGCTGATTAACGCACCTTGTGGCGAATAAACTGTGGTAACCGCACCGCCTAATGAATCCCGCACGGTTGAAGGCCCTGACAAGGGCATAACAAAATAATTGCTGTTTTTCCAACCCCAAGACGCAAATGTGTCGCCCAAGGTATTTTTGTTGTTGGGTATTTGTGCCAAATCTGCCATCGGCAATAATCCGCCCAAGCCAAAGACCGTATTGAAACCCACACGCACAAAGTCGGTGCTGGCTTTTTCCACATCTAAACGCAACACATTGCTGCCAAAACTCACCACATCTTTTAAGTTATCAAACACATTGGTAACGCCTGAACGCACAGGTTTTGGCACCACTTTATTATAACCCCGTGCAGTCGGGGCTAAAATGGCGGTGTCCAAAGCGTCATTCACTTTGAACATCGTGCGGTTATAAGGTTCGTAGGGGTCATTCGGATTGTTTGCACAAGCCGCCAGCGTACATACCATGGAAACAAGCAAAAAATGACGCATTTTCATAGTGTTAAGTCCAGTCATCAAGATGATACAATTTTAATAAATCCGTCATTTGTGGCGGAATGTTTTCAATTTTAAGCGTTTTCAGGTTGCGTTTGGCAGCCGCAATCAGGGCAATTACTGTGGAATCCACACGAGAAATATCTTGAAAGGTGATTTTTTCCACACCTTGCAAGTTTTTTTGAAATTCGCGAAAAATATCGACAGTAACGCTGTTATTGTCGATATTTTCGCTTAAAATCAAGGTATTACCTGATTTTGTTTGCTGCATTTATTTGCCACTTTCTTTGCTTAATTCGGCAATCAAACCGTCAATGCCACTTTTATTCACAATCTCTTTGAATTGATTGCGATAAACCGTTACCAAACTTTGACCTTCCACTTTCACATCGTAAATACGGTATTTGTCGCCGTTTTGATAAGTGGTGTAATCAATATGCACAATCTCGCTTTTAGGGGAATTAGCCGTGGGCAACACTTCGGTGCTGATAATCACCTGTTTGCCGTTGTTTTCCACACGCGGATTGTCATTGACTTTCACTTGTGCCGATTTATATTGAAACATGGTGCCCGAATAAATGCGAATTAACTTGGCACGAAATGCGGCGGTTAATTGTTGTTTTTGTTGGGCAGTGGCTTGTTTCCACGGCTGACCAACCGCTAACGCCGTCATGCGTTCAAAATCGAAATAGGGAGACGCATAATTTTCGGCTTCAAGACGCACCGCATCTGCATTTGCCCCATTTTCTTTATTGAGAATTTTCAAAATTTCAACCGAGTTGGTTTTCACCTGATTCACCGCGTCCGCAGGTGCGGCAAAGGCAACAGAGCAAAACAACACAGTGCTGGCAGTTAAAACGGCTTTTTTCAACATATTCATCATTTTTTCCTTTATTGAACAAGTGGTGCATTATATGTAAATTACAGATTAAAAAAACCTTAATCAGCAAAATTGATAAGGTCAGTGGGCGTATTTTACCACACTTACAAAAGGTTTTAACTTCACTTGTGGAAGTTGAACACCGTTTCAGGCTGCCTGAACAATCAAAACAGTAACGCATACAAAAAAATTACTGTTATTACGAGCCTTGACGAAAGTCAAGGCGTAGTAATCTCCTAACTATGGAAAACGCACCTATCCTAAAAACGACAATGCAAAAACCCTTTCAGGCAGCCTGAAAGGTTATATTTTTAATCATTACCTAAAATCATTTTTTCAATTTCTTGTTGTGTTTGTTGCAATAAATCTTTTGCTTGTTGTTCAAGGTTTTTGGCTTGTTCGCGAATTTGTTTAATATGGGCAACAATGGTTTTTTGGGTTTCAAGCGGAACATTCAGAATTGGAATATCGAAAAAATCCTTTAAAATCAAATTACGGATACCATTTGTTTGGCTTTGCATTCTTTCGGTATATTTGAAATGATGCAACATTTTTAGATAGTAAAATAAAAAATGTGGATCAATCATATTTTTATCAACTGAAATTTTGTGAATAAAGTTAGAAAATGCAATATTTCCATCATATTTTTCTAAAATATGTGTATCCAAGATAGCCACTCGTCCAACTGGTTGATTTTCGCTACCGCCCGACTTTTCAACCAAAATATCATTTTCTTGAATTCTTAAATTAGATAGTTTTTGCTTATCAAGCAAACGAAATTTAATTTTATCCGCATTAAGTTGTAAGTTATCTTGGTTATCAAATTCAGTTGCTCTAACAATTAAGTACTTATCAAAAATATTTTCATCAAAATTATCAACAATATCATTCCCCCAATTCCCCGAACAGTCATGAATGATGAAATCTTTTAATGGCTTATATCCAAACTTGTTTTGCAATAATTTTTCCGCAAATTCTCGATAATAACCAATCTGATTAAATGGGTCTAATCGTCCGCCACGAATATCATTTGCATTGATAAAAAATATCCGATTACTTAAAGAATTATCCACTTGTGGTACAGTTATGCCTAATTTTTCCAGTAAATAATCAGAAATGCTGTTTAATAAGGTTTGGGATTGTTTTAGTTTTTGATTGGCTAAAATGTTATTTTTATGCTTTAACTCAATAATCTCTTGTTGTCTTTTTTGGGGCGGAACAACAAAAGGTATTTTAGCAAGTTGTTGATAATTTATATTTTTCTGTGCAGCCTGCGGTGCTAAATCATCTAAATACTGACGAATAGACTTAAAGTAAATGTCCATATATTCCAAATACAATATTTGTTCTTCTTTTGGTTTAATCGCAATCAAACTATCAGGGAAACAAGCAGAATAATCCAAAATAGCAGTGTAACCGATATTTGCAGCGATTGTTAAAACAACCACTTTTTCAGAAACCAAACGACTGGTTTTCAAACCTAATTCATTTAAAGTTTGTGAAAATTCAATCGGCAAGTTATTCAGGCTGGCTTTGACAATATCACCAGTTTGAATAAACGGATATTGTCCATTGTACAATTTTGGGTCATTTCTTGGACGGTGTCCGAATTTACCACGCTGTAAATCTAAAACTTGTGCAATCGGATAGACTGGAAAAATTGTATTATTCGCCAAATGTAAATTATTTTTCGAGAAAAAATATTGTGGGTCTAACCTATCTTCCACTTCACTAAAATTCACAAAAAACACTTTATTATTATTCATAGTCTTCCCTTTGTACCTGCTCAATAAAGACTTTTAATTGAATTTTAATTTCGTCCAATTCATTAACGGCTGTGGGCTTGCCTGTTGCGTCATAGCCAATTTGTTCAGCAATCGCCATAAAAATGGGGTAGTCAGGCAGTTGTTCGCGTTTTTGTTCTGCAAAAAGATTTTCTAATCGTTCTTTTAATTCATTGACTTGCTCGGTAAATTCGGCACTCTTTTCAGTTTTCCAGTTTTTGTATTCGTCTGTCTTTTTAAATTCTTTCAGGCTGCCTGAAAATGGGATTTCGGGGTTATTTAAAGCGTGTTTTTTGTTTTGTTCAATTTGTTTGATTTGGTTGGCGTAATTTTCTTTTTGCAAGATTTTGGCTTGCAATTTTTCTTTAATGGCAACAAGTTTGGCGGTGTATTTGGCAGGATATTTGCGTAAAAATAATACACTGCTTTTCACGCCTGCTCCTGTGGCAGTAAAGGCGGTTTGTGGCAAACTCACTACTGCCACAATGCGATACCAGTCTTCTAATTCATCGCGTACATATTGCAGTGATGAATTAGTTAAAATGCCGTCAGGAATAACAATCGCTAAAAAGCCTTTTTCTTTTAAAAAATGATGACATTGCTCTAAAAATAAAATTTCGGTTTTTTGCGTATCTCGTTTTTTAACCCCTGTGTTTTTTAAATCTAACCAAGATACATCACTTTGCCCAAAACGATATTGGTGTAAATAGGCTTTATCAACTTGTTTGACGGTGCTACCAAAAGGCGGATTGGTGAGAATAAAATCAAATTTGCCATATTCTCCTGTCCAAGTGTGGTTTGATTTTTCACGCAAGACGGCATCGTTTTCTAATCCGTCTCCCTTTGTAACATTGGTGTGTCCGTCATCGTGAATAATCATATTCATTTTGGCGGCTCGACTGATTTGCCCACTAATTTCTATACCAAATAGGCGTTTTTCAGCAAAATCGTGCCAATAACGGTAATGTTCTTTGCTGTTTGGGTTATCAAAATATTCATCGGCTTGTCGGCGAACTTTTTCTAATGCGTGCAGTAAAAAACCACCACTGCCGCAAGAAGTATCTAATACAAAACTGTCGTTTTTAATTGGCAAACAATCCACAATAAACTGAACCACAGGGCGTGGCGTGAAATATTGCCCAAAATCACCACGAAAAAATGACCCCATAAAGGTTTCAAATGCTCGCCCTTTGCTGTCTAAATCTGTGTCACTTAAATTAACATCTTGTAAATATTCGACAATGGTGCGTACGCGTGCAGGCGATAATTCAATATTGCTTTTAAATACTTCTGGGTCTGTTTTTCGCCCATCTTCATATAAAGCACAAATGCGATTGAATAATGCTTGATTGGTTTTTTCGCTCGTCTTGTCGGCAATCACTTGAAAATCGTAGGGTTCGCCTGCTTTGCGTGGTTTTCGCTCGTCCCATATTTTGCAAAAAATCAGTTTGTCTAATTCATCAAACGCTTCGGACGGATTGAGTTCGCCGCCTGCCCATAAAGCATTGTGGGCTAACTTAAAACGATCGGTCAGTTGCTTTTCTTCAACAATGCTTAAATCAAAAAAGCGTTGCTTATCATTGTTTTTATTAAATTTTTCTGCGTCTTTGACAAATTTATAAGGGGCAACTTTGTCTGAACCGTAAATCGGAATGTCGGTAACTTCTTCACGCGTGTTGCGGTTTTTATCCACTTTAAGATAAGCGTTTTTAATTGATGAAGTTACCCACACCCATTTAACTTGATTAGGTAAGGCATAAGCATAAGAATAGGCTTGCCCTATGGCTTGAACAAATTCGGCTTCGGATACTTCGCTTTTTTTGCATTCCACTAAAATCAAAGGTTTTAAACAATTATCATCTTCATAAACAACAATATCGGCTTCTTTTGTTTCTGAACCCATTGGAACTGGAACAAAACATTTGACACGGTTTTTAGGGTAACCATATTTTAAAATCAACTCGCAAAAAGTCTCGGCTTGTACAGGCTCTTCGGGGTTTTGAAAGTTGCGGCTTTTGCTGTTTCCAAAATAGGAAATTCTTGTTTTATCAGCAGTTAAGGTGATAATGCCGCTTTGTAAGCCTTGTTCAAAATAGGATTGTTGTATCATTTGAATGCCTTGATAAATAGTTTTTTGTAAAAGCGGTGATTTTATCACCTATAAATAAAAAAAAATGCGTGGATTTCAGGCTGCCTGAAAACATTTTTGCATTGTCGTTATATTTGATAGGCTACCCTGAAACATTTTTTAAACTCGCGTGTGCTCGTTTAAAAAATATTTCAGGAGATTGCCACACCGTGCTTACGGCACGGCTCGCAATGACGGTATGGGTTACCTGAAACTTCTAAAAATAATCCGTTTTGCCGCAAGGCAAAACTTTATTAACTGCTCACTTCTAAATTTCTCACCGCTCACTGAAAAAAAACCTTGTCAAAAATTTTTTTTTATTATAAAATTGCAGGTTCATTTTTTGGGGGAGCGTGGGCTTTTGGCTCATGCGTTTTTACCCGTAACTTTTGGAGTTATATCAAAATGGCAAAGAAAATTGTCGGTTATATTAAATTGCAAATTCCTGCGGGAAAAGCAAATCCATCGCCGCCTGTTGGTCCTGCTTTGGGTCAGCGTGGCTTGAATATTATGGAATTTTGTAAAGCGTTTAACGCTGCGACACAAGGCATGGAACCTGGTTTGCCTGTGCCTGTGGTGATTACCGCTTTTGCAGATAAATCATTCACTTTTGTAATGAAAACGCCGCCTGCCACCATTTTACTGAAAAAAGCGGCAGGCATTCAAAAAGGTAGCCCACGCCCACACACTGATAAAGTGGGTAAAGTAACCCGTGCTCAATTAGAAGAAATCGCCAAAGCCAAAGAACCTGACTTAACTGCGGCTGATTTGGACGCAGCCGTGCGTATTATCGCAGGTTCTGCGCGTTCTATGGGTATTGAAACGGAGGGCGTGTAAATGGCAAAAGTTTCTAAACGAATCAAAGCCTTGCGTGAAGGTTTCGATCGCAATAAATTATACGAAATCAATGAAGCGTTGGGTTTGGTGAAAAAAGCCGCTACCGCTAAATTTGATGAATCGATTGATGTTGCGGTGAATTTGGGTGTTGATCCACGCAAATCAGACCAAGTGGTGCGTGGTTCTGTGGTTCTGCCAAAAGGTACAGGTAAAACCGTACGCGTTGCGGTATTCACCCAAGGTGCGAATGTAGAAGCCGCCAAAGCCGCTGGTGCGGATATTGTGGGTTTTGAAGATTTGGCTGAAAGCGTTAAAGCAGGTCAATTAGACTTTGATGTGGTGATTGCATCGCCTGACGCTATGCGTATTGTCGGTCAATTAGGTACGATTTTGGGTCCGCGTGGTTTAATGCCAAACCCCAAAGTCGGCACGGTTACACCGAATGTTGCCGAAGCGGTAAAAAACGCCAAAGCAGGTCAAGTGCAATACCGCACCGACAAAGCAGGTATTATTCACGCCACGATTGGTCGTGCGTCTTTTGACGAAGCGGCTTTGCGTGAAAACTTTAACGCATTGTTAGACGCTTTGCAAAAAGCCAAACCTGCGGCATCGAAAGGTCAATACATTAAACGCATCGCCGTATCCAGCACAATGGGTTTGGGCGTAACCGTTGATGTGGCGACTGCCGTAGTGAAATAAGTTTTTTCAGGCAGCCTGAAAAGTTTTCAGGTTGCCTGAATGTAGGGGTGTCGTTTTTATCGCAATATAAAAACGGCATATTGTCAGAGACCGTAGGAAGTTTTACTTTAAAAGCGAGTTGATTCAATAACTTAATCCTACGCAGACGGTAATCCCTGTGAAGTTTCTTTTTCTCAAAGATATTTTATAGATTGCCGTGCTGAACAAAACTTGCAAAAGTTTTGCGTCTTTTAACCGTTAGCACAGGAGATGAATCTTGAGTCTCAATGTTGAAGCGAAAAAAGTCGCCGTTGCCGAGATTAGCAATAGCATTGCGAATGCTCAAACAATGGTGATTGCCGAGTATCGCGGTATCAGCGTGGAAAGTATGACGAAATTGCGTGCCAATGCGCGTAAAGATTCCGTCTATCTTCATGTGTTGAAAAATACACTCGCGCGTCGTGCCGTTGAAGGTACTTCGTTTGCGGCATTAGCGGATCAAATGAAAGGTCCGTTGGTGTATGCCGTATCCGAAGACCCTGTTGCAGCGGCAAAAGTGTTGCACCAGTTTGCCAAAACCGATGACAAAATCGTTATCAAAGCAGGTTCTTACAATGGCGATTTGTTGGACGCTGCCCAAGTGGCTGAATTAGCGTCTATTCCGTCTCGTGATGAACTGTTGGCAAAACTGTTGGGTATTATGCAAGCTCCTGTTTCTGGCTTTGCTCGTTGCTTGGCAGCGTTGGCAGAGAAGAAACAAGCCGAAGCCGCATAACACCGTTTTTAACAATTTTTTTATTTTTTGGAGTAATCAAAAATGGCAATCTCTCAAGAAGACATTTTAGAAGCAGTCGGCAATTTAACCGTTATGGAATTGAACGACTTGGTAAAAGCATTTGAAGAAAAATTTGGCGTATCTGCTGCCGCTTTGGCAGTAGCTGCTGGCGGTGCTGCTGCTGGCGGTGCTGCACCTGCCGAAGAAAAAACCGAATTTGATGTGGTATTGACTGCCGCAGGCGATCAAAAAGTCGGTGTGATTAAAGTGGTTCGTGCCGTAACTGGCTTGGGCTTGAAAGAAGCCAAAGACTTGGTTGATGGTGCACCGAAAACCATTAAAGAAGGCGTTGCCAAAGCTGAAGCTGAAGATATTGTGAAACAATTAACTGAAGCTGGTGCGAAAGCCGAGTTGAAATAAGCCGTACAGCAACACACAGGCTGGCAGGAAACTGTCCAGCCTTGTCGTGTTTTTAGTTATATTTAAATATAGACGATATTTTCAGGCAGCCTGAAAATCACTGAACAGAGTGTTTTGCTATGCAACAAACAAGTGAATTTGACCCATTACGCAGTATTTTAGATTGGTTTCGTATTGCCAATGTTCATCAATCGTTAAATAAAAATGTGCAGTATGGTTGTCATTTGGAAGAAGTATCGGAAATGGCACAGGTGCTAACACCTGCTATTGAAAATACGCTTAAAGAGCAAGCAGACGCATATAAACAAGGTCGTCAAACGCTACCTGAATTAACCGCAGCACAACGCCAAGATGTATTGGATAGTTTATGCGACCAAATTGTTACTGCCGTAGGCACAGCTTATTTACTGAATATGGATATTTACGGTGCCATGCAGGAAGTGTGTCGCAGTAATCATTCCAAATTTGAAGATGGCAAAGCCGTGTTTGATGAGAATGGCAAAATTCGTAAAGGTAAAAATTATGTTAAACCAGATTTATCTTCATTTATAAAATAAATGATTTTCAACGAGCCGTAAGGCGAAGTTAAACTTTAATAAACACCAAGCGAGTGCTGAATATTCAACGAATTGTAATAGTTTCTTGACTATTCAACATTCAAACCGAAACCCATTGTGGAGTGAATCTCTATGACATATTCTGTAACCGAAAAAAAACGCATTCGCAAAAGTTTTGCCAAACGCACCAATGTGTTAGATGTGCCATTTTTGTTATCGATGCAGTTGGATTCGTACGCCGACTTTTTGCAAAGCGATGTGGCGTATGACAAACGAGCCGACAAAGGTTTGCAAGCCGCTTTTCAAGGCGTGTTTCCCATTACCAGCAACAACGGCTTGGCTCGATTAGAATTTCAATATTACACCTTGGGTGATCCTGTGTTTGACATTCAAGAGTGTCGTTTGCGTGGCATTACCTACGCCGCTCCGTTGCGTGCAAGAATCCAATTAGTGCTTTTGGATAAAGATTCACCCAACGCCAAAATCAAAGAAGTACGCGAAAACGATGTGCATATGGGCGAAATTCCCCTGATGACTCCGTCAGGTTCGTTCATCATCAACGGTACAGAACGGGTGGTGGTGTCGCAGTTACACCGCTCACCAGGTGTCTTCTTTGAACACGATAAGGGCAAAACCCACTCTTCGGGCAAATTGCTGTTCTCCGCACGCATTATTCCGTATCGTGGTTCGTGGTTGGACTTTGAGTTTGACCCCAAAGACTGTTTGTATTTCCGTATCGACCGCCGCCGCAAAATGCCCGTAACCGTGCTGCTCAAAGCCTTGGGTTACAGCGTAGAACAGATTTTGGAAATGTTCTACGACTTTGAAGAATTTTATTTAGGCAAAGACGGCATTCAAACCGAATTGGTGATGTCGCGTTTGAAAGGCGAAATGGCGCGTGCCGATATTGCCGATAAAGACGGCAATGTGATTGTTGCCAAAGGCAAACGCATTACCGCCAAAAATGTGCGTGATATTGAAGCAGCCAAAATCAAACGCATTGATGTGGAAGCCGATATTTTATTGCGTAAAATATTGGCAAAAGATGTGATTGATAACGACACAGGCGAAGTGATTGCCGCCGCAGGGGCTGAAATTACCGAAGAATTGTGGGAAAAAATTGAAGCTGCTACGGTTGAAAAAATCACTACGCTGTTTGTGAATGAATTAGACCAAGGGGCATACATTGCCAACACCTTGCAGTTGGACGACATTAAAGATTCTTACGCCGCAAGGGTGGCGATTTACCGCACCATGCGTCCAGGTGAGCCTTCCACCGAAGAAGCCGTGGAAGCCTTGTTCCAAAGAATGTTCTTTAATCCTGATACCTACGATTTATCTCGTGTGGGCAGAATGAAATTTAACACAAGAACTTATGGTCGCCGTGAAGAAAAAGCAGGGGCGTGGTTCTTGCGTTTAATGGGCGAAACTTTCAAAGACGCAGAAAACGACAGCATGGTTTTAACCGTGCCTGACATTGTGGTGGCGATTGCCACTTTGGTGGAATTGCGTAACGGTCATGGCGAAGTCGATGATATTGACCACTTGGGTAACCGCCGTGTGCGTTCGGTGGGCGAATTGGCGGAAAATCAATTCCGCAGTGGCTTGGCTCGTGTGGAACGCGGTGCGAAAGAACGCTTAAATCAAGCCGAAGCCGAAGGCTTAATGCCACACGATTTAATCAACGCCAAATCGGTGTCGTCCGCCATTAAAGAATTTTTCGGTTCCAGCCAGTTGTCGCAATTTATGGATCAAACCAACCCCTTATCCGAAATCACGCACAAACGCCGTGTTTCTGCGTTAGGTCCTGGTGGTTTGACAAGGGAGCGTGCAGGCTTTGAAGTACGCGATGTACACCCCACGCATTATGGTCGTGTATGTCCAATTGAAACCCCAGAAGGTCCCAACATTGGCTTGATTAACTCCTTGTCGGTTTATGCTCGCACCAACGAATACGGCTTTTTGGAAACCCCATATCGCCGTGTGATTGATGGCAAAGTAACCGATCAAATTGATTATTTATCGGCGATTGAAGAAGGCAGATATGTGATTGCCCAAGCAAATGCCGAATTAGACGAAAAAGGCTGCCTGAAAGATGAGTTAATTACTTGTCGTGAAAAGGGCGAGACCATTTTAGCCGAAAAAGAACGCGTACAATATATGGATGTGGCAACAGGACAAGTGGTGTCGGTGGCAGCGTCCTTAATTCCATTTTTGGAACACGATGACGCCAACCGTGCTTTGATGGGTGCGAACATGCAACGCCAAGCCGTGCCGTGTTTGCGTCCTGAAAAACCGTTGGTCGGCACAGGCATTGAACGCGAAGTGGCGATTGACTCTGCCACTGCGATTGTGGCTGATCGTGGCGGTGTGGTGGATTATGTCGATGCCAACCGTATTGTGGTGCGTGTGAATGACGAAGAAACCGTGGCAGGTGAAATCGGCGTGGATATTTACAATTTAGTGAAATTCACTCGTTCTAACCAAAGCACGAATATCAACCAACGCCCCGTAGTGCGTGTTGGCGACAAAATTGCCAAAGGCGATGTCGTGGCAGACGGTGCTTCCACTGATTTAGGCGAGTTGGCTTTGGGTCAAAATATGACCATTGCCTTTATGCCGTGGAATGGTTACAACTTTGAAGATTCGATTTTGATTTCCGAAAGAGTAGTCGCAGACGACCGTTACACTTCCATTCACATTGAAGAATTGAATGTGGTCGCTCGCGACACCAAGTTAGGTGCGGAAGAAATCACGCGTGATATTCCCAATTTATCCGAACGCATGCAAAGCCGTTTGGACGAATCAGGCATTGTGTATATCGGTGCGGAAGTGGAAGCAGGTGATGTTTTGGTGGGTAAAGTAACGCCCAAAGGCGAAACCCAACTCACCCCAGAAGAAAAACTGTTGCGTGCCATTTTTGGTGAAAAAGCGTCTGATGTCAAAGACACTTCTTTGCGTATGCCCACAGGCATGAGTGGCACGGTGATTGATGTACAAGTCTTCACACGAGACGGCATTCAACGCGACCGCCGTGCTCAATCGATTATTGACGCGGAATTAGAACGCTATCGTCAAGATTTGAATGACCAGTTGCGAATTTTCAGCAATGACGCATTCAATCGTATGCGTGCAATGATTGTTGGACAAGTTGCCAACGGCGGACCGATGAAATTAGCCAAAGGTCAAAAAGTTACGGACGATTATTTAGACAATCTGCCGTCCAAATACGACTGGTTCGACATTCGTATGGCGAATGAAGACTTGGCTCGCCAGTTGGAAATGATGAAAGAAAACTTAGACAAAAAACGCGAAGAAGGCAATCAACTTTTTGAAATCAAAAAGAAAAAACTTACCCAAGGCGATGAATTGCAACCGGGTGTACAACGCATGGTGAAAGTGTTTATTGCCATTAAACGCCGTTTGCAAGCAGGGGATAAAATGGCAGGTCGCCACGGTAACAAAGGCGTGGTGTCCAAAATTGCCCCTGTGGAAGATATGCCGTATATGGCAGACGGTCGTCCTGTGGATATTGTGTTAAATCCGTTAGGCGTGCCAAGTCGTATGAACATTGGACAAATTTTGGAAGTGCATTTAGGTTGGGCTGCCAAAGGCATTGGCGAACGCATTAACCGAATGTTGCAAGAACAAGCCACAGTCAAAGAAGTGCGTCAATTCTTGGATAAACTGTATAACAAGAGCGGTCGCAAAGAACAATTATCTTCTTTAACCGATGACGAAATTTTGGCGTTGGCGAAAAACTTGTCCAAAGGAGCGACTTTTGCGTCTCCTGTGTTTGACGGAGCACACGAAAAAGAAATTCGTGCCATGTTGGATTTGGCATATCCTGATGACGATCCACGCACCGAAAAACTGCAATTTAATGCGTCCAAAACGCAGATGACCTTGTATGATGGTCGTTCAGGTGAGCCTTTTGACCGCAAAGTTACTGTGGGCGTTATGCACTACTTGCGTTTGCACCACTTGGTTGATGAAAAAATGCATGCGCGTTCCACTGGTCCTTACAGTTTGGTTACCCAACAACCGTTGGGCGGTCGTGCTCAATTTGGTGGTCAGCGTTTCGGTGAAATGGAGGTGTGGGCATTAGAATCCTACGGTGCGTCTTACACCTTGCAAGAAATGCTGACGGTCAAATCGGACGACACTTCGGGTCGCACCAAAATGTACGAAAACATCGTCAAAGGCGATCACCGCATTGAAGCCAGCATGCCAGAATCGTTCAATGTGTTGGTGAAAGAAATTCGTTCATTAGGTTTAGATATTGACTTGGAATGCAAGGGCTAATGTGATATTTCAGGCAGCCTGAAACCTGTTTTTTCAGGCAGCCTGAATACCCAAATAGCGAAATATTATTTTTCAGGCAGCCTGAAACCATTTTATCTTTTCAGGCAGCCTGAACATACGGAGCAACCAGTATGAAAAACTTACTTAATTTAAATTTAGTACAAGCCACAGCCGATGAAGAATTTGACGCAATTAAAATCGGCATTGCTTCTCCTGACACCATTCGCCGCTGGTCATACGGCGAAGTCAAAAAACCCGAAACCATTAACTATCGCACCTTCAAACCTGAACGAGACGGTTTATTCTGTGCCAAAATTTTTGGTCCAGTCAAAGATTACGAATGTTTGTGCGGTAAATACAAACGCTTAAAATTTGCAGGCGTAACCTGCGAAAAATGTGGCGTGGAAGTTACCCTTTCCAAAGTTCGCCGTGAAAGAATGGGGCATATTGAATTAGCCGCACCGATTGCCCATATTTGGTTTTTAAAATCCCTGCCATCTCGTTTGGGTATGGTGTTGGATATGACTTTGCGTGATATTGAACGCGTTTTGTATTTTGAAGCCTTTGTGGTGATTGAACCTGGTATGACTTCATTGCAACGCCGTCAGTTGCTCACCGAAGACGATTATTACGCCAAATTAGACGAATACGGCGAGGGCGAATTTGAAGCCAAAATGGGTGCAGAAGCCATTCGTGATTTGCTCAAAAACTTAAATTTAGCCAAAGAAATTGAAATTTTGCGTCAAGAATTAGAATCCACCAATTCAGATGCGAAAATCAAAAAAATTGCCAAACGCTTGAAAATCTTGGAAGCCTTCCAACGCACAGGTATGAAGTTGGAATGGATGATTATGGATGTGCTGCCTGTGCTGCCGCCTGATTTGCGTCCATTAGTACCGTTGGACGGCGGTCGTTTTGCAACGAGTGATTTGAACGATTTATATCGCCGTGTCATCAACCGCAACAACCGTTTGAAACGCTTGTTGGAGTTGCGTGCGCCTGAAATCATCGTGCGTAACGAAAAACGCATGTTGCAAGAAGCGGTGGATAGCCTGTTAGACAACGGCAGACGCGGCAAAGCCATGACTGGTGCGAATAAACGCCAGTTGAAATCTTTGGCAGATATGATTAAAGGTAAGGGCGGTCGTTTCCGTCAAAACCTATTGGGCAAACGCGTGGATTACTCTGGTCGTTCCGTAATTACGGTTGGTCCTTACCTGCGTCTGCATCAATGCGGTCTGCCGAAAAAAATGGCGTTGGAATTGTTCAAACCGTTTATTTTATTCAAACTGTTGAACAAAGGTCACACAGGCAACATTAAATCTGCCAAGAGAATGGTGGAACAAGAAGAAGCCGTGGTTTGGGATATGTTGGAAGATGTGATTCGCGAACACCCAATCCTTTTGAACCGTGCACCAACCTTGCACCGCTTGGGTATTCAAGCGTTTGAACCGATTTTGATTGAAGGCAAAGCCATTCAGTTGCACCCCTTGGTGTGTGCGGCGTTTAACGCCGACTTTGACGGCGACCAAATGGCAGTGCATGTGCCGTTAAGTTTGGAAGCCCAAATGGAAGCACGCACCCTGATGTTGGCTTCGAACAATGTGTTGTCGCCTGCCAATGGCGACCCAATCATTGTGCCATCGCAAGATATTGTGTTGGGTTTATATTATATGACCCGCGACAAAATCAACGCCAAAGGCGAAGGTATGATGTTTGCCGATGTTAAAGAAGTTCATCGTGCGTACGGCACACGCCAAGTGGAATTGTCTGCCAAAATCACCGTGCGTATTAAAGAATGGGTGAAAGACGAATATGGCGAATTTCAAGAAAAAATCACACGATACAATACCACCGTTGGGCGTGCTTTGTTATCGGAAATCTTGCCGAAAGGTTTGCCGTTTGACTATGTAAATAAAGCATTGAAGAAAAAAGAAATTTCTCGCTTAATCAATGCGTCATTCCGTTTGTGTGGCTTGGGTGCTACGGTGATTTTTGCCGACCACTTAATGTACACAGGTTTTGCGTATTCAACACGCGGCGGTATTTCGATTTGTATTGACGATATGGAAGTGCCGAAAAACAAACAAAGTTTGTTAAACGAAGCCCACAAAGAAGTCAAAGAAATCGAAGAACAATACCGCCACGGCTTGGTTACCAACGGCGAACGCTACAACAAAGTGGTCGATATTTGGGGACGCACGGGCGATAAAATTGCCAAAGCGATGATGGATAATTTGTCGGTACAAAAAGTTGAAGATAAAGACGGCAATACTGTGGATCAAGAGTCATTCAACTCCATTTATATGATGGCAGACTCTGGTGCTCGTGGTTCTGCGGCACAGATTAAACAGTTGTCAGGTATGCGTGGTTTGATGGCAAAACCAGATGGTTCCATTATCGAAACGCCGATTACTTCCAACTTCCGTGAAGGCTTAACCGTGTTGCAATACTTTATTGCCACCCACGGTGCGCGTAAAGGTTTGGCAGATACAGCGTTAAAAACCGCCAATTCAGGTTACTTAACGCGTCGTTTGGTCGATGTAACCCAAGACTTGGTGGTGGTTGAAGACGATTGCGGTACCAAAGACGGCTTTGTGATGAAAGCCGTGGTGCAGGGCGGTGATATTATCGAAGCCTTACGCGACCGCATTTTAGGACGCGTAACCGCCAACGATATTGTCGATCCTGTGAGCGGTGCTACCATTGTTGAAGCAGGCACGCTTTTAACCGAACAACATGTGGATTTAATTGACAATTCAGGCATTGACGAAGTCAAAGTCAGAACGCCGATTACCTGTAAAACACGGCATGGCTTGTGTGCCAAATGTTACGGTCGCGACTTGGCGCGTGGTAAGTTAGTCAATACAGGCGAATCAGTCGGCGTGATTGCTGCCCAATCGATTGGCGAACCTGGTACACAGCTGACCATGCGTACTTTCCACATCGGTGGTGCTGCATCTCGTTCTGCCGCTGCCAGCCAAGTGGAAGTCAAAAGCAATGGCGTGGTGCGTTTCTCTACACAAATGCGGTATGTTGCTAACAACAAAGGCGGCTTAATTGTCATCGGTCGTTCGAGTGAAATCGTCATTCACGATGATGTGGGTCGCGAACGCGAACGCCACAAAGTCCCTTACGGTGCGAATTTGCTGGTGCAAGACGGCGAACAAGTCAAAGCAGGACAAACTTTGGCAACTTGGGATCCACACACTCGCCCCATGATTACCGAGCACGCAGGTCAAATTCGCTTTGAAAATATGGAAGAGGGCGTTACCGTTGCCAAACAAACCGATGATGTAACAGGTTTATCCACTTTGGTGGTGATTGACGGCAAACACCGTGGCGGACAATCCAAATTGTTGCGTCCAACCGTGAAGTTGGTTGATGAAAACGGCAAAGACTTATGCCACCCCAATTCCGAAACCCCCATTTCGATGACATTCCCAGTCGGTGCGGTGATTACCGTGCGAGAAGGTCAAGAAGTAGGCAAGGGCGATGTGTTGGCTCGTATTCCGCAAGCTTCCACCAAAACACGCGATATTACAGGTGGTTTGCCACGCGTGGCAGAACTCTTTGAAGCTCGTGTGCCCAAAGATGTCGGCTTGTTGGCTGAAATCACAGGTACGGTTTCCTTTGGTAAAGAAACCAAAGGCAAACAACGCTTGGTGATTACAGACGCAGACGGCAACACCAACGAAACCTTAATTCCCAAAGAAAAACAAGTTTTGGTGCATGACGGTCAAGTAGTCAATCGTGGCGAAATGGTGGTTGATGGTGCCATCGACCCACACGACATTTTGCGTTTGAAAGGCATTGAAGAGTTGGCTCGTTACATTGTGCAAGAAGTGCAAGAAGTGTATCGTCTGCAAGGCGTAAAAATTTCCGATAAGCACATTGAAGTGATTATTCGCCAAATGCTCCGCCGTGTGAATATTGCAGACGCAGGCGATTCCGACTTTATCACAGGCGAACAAGTGGAACGCGCCGATGTGATGGCAGCCAATGAAGCGTTAGAAAAAGACGGCAAACAGCCCGTGCGTTATGAAAATGTGCTGTTGGGTATTACCAAAGCGTCATTATCCACCGACTCATTCATTTCCGCCGCGTCTTTCCAAGAAACCACAAGGGTCTTGACCGAAGCGGCGATTATGGGCAAAAAAGACGACTTGCGTGGCTTAAAAGAAAATGTCATTGTCGGTCGCCTAATCCCAGCAGGTACAGGTTTAATTCACCACCGAGTGCGACAACAAAACGAAGGCACATACCCAGCATCAGACAACTAATGCTGGAAACAAAAAAAATGCACAGGAAACTGTGCATTTTTTTTGGGAAAAAGCGTTTTCAGGCTGCCTGAAAGCACTTTCCGTGCAGGGAATATGTTATTTTGTTGTAATAGGTAAAGAAATTTTTTCAGGCTGCCTGAAAATAATCGTTATCTATCACGAACAAAACAGATATTAGACACGAAGAGCAGACAAGAATAGTGTAATAATCCAAATAAGGAAAATAATAACACCAAATATTATTTGTATTGTTAGCAAACAGCCATCATTGTGATTTTTGCTTTTTTGTGGAAAGAAGAAAATAGTTATAGAAGAAAAAACAAGTAAAAGAAAAGCAATTTTTATGTGTATAAATAAAAATACGCCTGATAAAAATAAAAGAAACATTGATATTACAATAAACAAACCATTTTTGTTCTGTTCTTGTTTTTCGAACAAAACATTTTCAGGCAGCGTTTTATCTGCATTTGCTTGTTCTTCGTTATTTTGTTGATTGTGTTCTTCCATAATATTTCCTTTTTTCAGGCTGCCTGAAAGCCTTTTTTTATTTAAAAACTTCGTCCGCCACCGCCGTGGCGGTTGCCGCTGCTGCCTATGTGGGTATGTGAGCCGCCGCCGCTGTTGATTTTGTTGGGCGTGGGGATAATGCGAACGCGAGTGCTGCTGTCGATAAGTTCATTGTTGCTGTGATTGACTTCGCTTACGGTGTTGTTTTTCCATAGGGCGGGAATAGGGCGTGCGGGTAGGCGATAGCGGCGGCGGGTGCGGAAAAATGCGAGCAAGCCTGATAATAATCCTGCCAAGCCGCCGCCCGCTATGTCGGTGCTGCTCAAAGGGCTGGCGGTAAGTTCTTTGTCTAATTGTATGACATAGTTTTTCACCGCTCGGTTGTAGTTATTGTTGCCGTGCATATCATCGGCAAATTTATCTAATAACTGATTGATTTTTCTGTCGTTTATGTGTTTTATTATGGTGTCGCCTGATGTGGATAAATATACTCGCCGCCCAAGACCTGTTGCGTCTTCGGTTACAATCAACAGCAGTGTGCCTTCGATATTTTGCCCTGCACTGTAATGGGCGAGTTGGTCGAATAAATCGTCTGCGACAACGCTTTCAGGCTGCCTGATAACGCGTTCGGTAACAATATACGATTGACTGTGCGTTTTGGCATTCAGTTGAGAAAGTGTGGCTTCTATTTGATTTTTTACTTCAAAATCAAGAACTTGTGCATTATCTATAACCCATTCTTGGGCGTAAATCAGGCTGCCTGAAAATAGGATTACGCCCCACAACATTGCCTTTTTGATGATTTTTACCATAAGAAAAACCCTCCCAAAAGTGCCAAAATCAACACAATTAAGCCAATGATTATGGCAAAAATGCTCACTCTGACGGTGTCGGTGGGCAAATCGCCTGCGGCAACGCCTGTCTGCCCATTCACCGCAAATTGATAATCCACACCTTTATAGTGATAATGCAAAATATACACAGGTAAAAGGGTGTAAGCCACTTTATCTATGGTGTATTCGCTTCGGTCGTCTTCGTCCAAAATTCGCTCACAATTCGCACTGGCACGCAGTTGCGATACGGCGTGTTGCTGTGCTTCTTGCAAGGCTTGTTGTTCGGCGTTATCTTGCGGCAGCGTAAAGCGTTCGGACTGAAAACCGCTTAAATAACCTGTGTTAAACGCCGTTTCATCAACCGCGTTAAAAGGATTGATGGCGTGAATCAGGTGCTGATTGATTTTATTAAACGATAAAAAACGAATGGCAGGAATGTGCATTGTGCCGCCGCGTTCAATACGATAGCGTTCTGTGGTGATTTCTTCTCGGTCACCACGCAGGCGGCGGTGTTCGTTGGCACCCACAGCGTGATAATTCACTGCCACATCAACATCAATATCCCAATAAGGCAAATACAAACCGATAATATTATCTTTTTGATTTTTAACGGTAAAATCTTTGGGTAGAAATTTTTTACCTGAAATCCATTGCGAAAATTTGGCGACTGCGGTTTTTTGGTCGATTTGAAAAGGAATGATTTTATCGGGACGAAAATCGCCCTGCAAACGGCTTTCGATAATCACAGGCGAATGGCAATAATAGCAAAATGAAGCGGTTGTGGTATCGCCGCACACCACTTCTGCACCGCAGTTGGGGCAGTGATATTGGCGAACTTCGCTGCCGTCATCGTGCGTTTCATGGGCATGTTTTTCTGCCCATTTTTCTTCGGTTTGGGCAACAAAGTCCTGCAATTCCTGCTCGGTACAAGTTCTGCCGCAATATTCACACTTAAACCCGCCTACTTTGGGATTAAATGAAATGGGGGCAGAACAGCCAATACATTTGTAGTTGGTAATGCTCATGTTTATCTCATGTGTTTATTTTCAGGCTGCCTGATTTTATATCAATTTCACAATGTGTTAATTGATGAATACTTTCAGGTAGCGTTGTTAAATTATCGCAAGATAAAAATAATCTTCGTAAATTTTTTAATTTGCCAATTTGCTCTGGCAAGCGAGAAAATCGTTTTGCACCTATAATGCTAATATATTCTAACTGATTGAGTTCTGAAATAGTTTCAGGTAGCATAATTAAATTATCACAAAAGGAAATTCTCAATTCTTTTAATTTTTTTAATTGTCCAATACTGTCAGGAAGAAAAGTTAAATCTTGACAACTTGATAAATCTAATTCTGTCAAGTTTTTTAATTGTCCAATACTTACAGGAAGTGAATAAATATTTTCATTGTACCCTAATGTTAATGTTTGCAAATTTTTTAATCGACCAATTTCATAAGGTAAGGGGATGGTACCACAAATACCAATATGATTTAAATTGGGTAAAAGATGAATAATATTTTTAAATAAATCAGGATTTTTATCTTTAATTGTTAAAAAAACAGTGTGTAATTTTTTTAATTTTTTAATGCTGTTAGGCAATGTATTTAATAAACATTTTTCTAAATATAGTTTCTGTAAATTTTTTAATTTATCTATACTCTTGGGTAAAGTTTTTAATTGACGACAATCTGTTAAATCTAATTCCTGTAAATTTTGTAATTTTCCAATACTCTTCGGTAGTGTTTTTAATTCAATACAATGGCTCAAATCTAATATTTTTAAATTTGCTAATTTACCAATATTTTCAGGTAGCCTGATTAAATCTGTACAATAAGTTAAATCCAAAACATTTAATTGTGTTAAATTGCCAATACTTTCAGGCAGCGTTTGAAAATCGCATTTAGATAAGTCTAATTTTTGTAACTGTTTAAGTTGTGTAACAAAATCAGGTAGTGTTTCTAAATCATCACAACCATATAAACTTAATTCTTGTAATTGTGTTAATTGATTAAAATTTTCAGGTAGATTTTTACATGATAGACGACTTAAATCTAATATTTTTAAATTTTGTAATTTACCAATACTTTCAGGCAGCCTTTTCAGACGATAACAATGCGTTATTTTTAATGTGTGTAAATTATGTAATTGTCCAATACTTTCAGGCAGTGTCTCCAAATCAGAAATATATTGTATTTCTAATGTTTCTAAATTATATAATTGCCCAATACTTTCAGGAATAGATTTAATTTGTGTTGTGTGAAATCTTGGGTGCGAAGGATTGACAATATTTAAATGTTGTAAATTATGTAATTTGCCAATACTGTCAGGAATTGTTTCAATAATATCCCATTCAGAATATACAATTAATTCAGATAAACTGAATAAAAATTGTTGAATTTCATCATCTGTTTTATCTTTTAATTCCGTATAGTCTAATTTATCAATGAGAATATTTTTCCATTCAGTAATTTCTTCTTTGGTGAAAGTCATGGTTATCTTCCTTATCTTTCAGGCAGCCTGAAAAAAGATATTCAGGCTGCCTGAAAACTTAAATCACCCTAATTTTTCGCCACATTCGTTGCAAAATTTTGCTCCTGCTGCAACGCTTGCACCGCATTTACCACAAACGCTTGCTGTGGCTACTTTTGTGCCGCATTCGGTGCAGAATTTGGCGTTCGGCGGTAATGCCGTGCCGCATTGTGTGCATTTGTTTGCTTCGGGTTTGGGCGAACCGCACGCTCCACAGAATTTGCCACTGTTTTTGGCACCGCACGCACATTGCCATTCGCCCGCTTGTTGCGTTGCTACTTGTTGCTGTTGTTGTTGCTGCATTTGCATTTGTTGTAAATTGGTGTTGGACGATTGCCCCATAAAGCCGCCGCCTGCCGCCATGCCAATGCCCATGCCCATAAATGAAGTGCCTGCTCCTGCTTCGTTGCTGCCTGCGGCTTCCATACCGCGTGCGATTGAGCCTTGAACAAAGCCTTCGCGAATAACAGGGTCGGTTAAAACCGCACCTTTATTACGCATATTGATGATTTCTTTGGATTCATCATCGTAAGAAATGCTGGCAATACCCACTGATAGCACTTCCATACCGCGAATTTCTTTCCACGAATCGTCCAAAGTTTGTGCCATAAATTGCGACAACTCACGCCCTTTGGACGGCAGGTGCGAAATGCGTGTGCCGTCAATCGACATTTGATTGATAGACGCTTGCAAGGCTTCCAAAAATTCCGACAGATATTGTTCATTCACATCGTTAATATGAACTTGTGCGGTATTTCTGGGGCACACTTCTTGGAAAAATTTAATGGGGTCGGTAATTTTAATGGAATAATTACCAAACGAACGCACAAATAGTTCGGCATTATAAAAATTATCGAAATATTGCAAGGGGTTAGGTGTGCCAAACTTAATGCCTTTAATCTCTTGCAAGTTAATAAAATACACTTCTTGCTTTTGGCTTGGCGTGCCTGAAAATTTAAAACGATTCCAAGCGTCTATTAGGGAATCTTTAAATTCGCCATTAAACAAACTGGGCATGGACGAATTATCCACTTTGAAATAACCAGGCTCGGCGGAATAATCGACAATTTTGCCGCCATCGACCAACATCATAAACTGGTTCTGATTGACATGAATAATCGAGCCGTTGCTGACAATACCGCTCGAACCCTTGCGGTTATTATTGCGTTTTTCGCCGCGTCGCACCGAAACGCCTTTGGTCATGACAATGCCCTCTTCCATATCTGCGGCTTCAATCACATCTAACCACTGGTCGCCCAAGTTACCCGAAATGGCGTCAAACGCCGCAACAATCAGTCCCATTTTTCGTCTCCAAAAGGTGATTTATAAAGCGAAAATTTTACCACTAAATTGACCGTTTCAGGCAGCCTGAAAAAATATTTAATTTCTCTCTTGACAGAAATAACAAAAACAAATAAAATACGCTCATTATGAAACTGAATCCAACTACCGAACAATTTATTTTACACTGGGGCGAGATGGGTTCTCGCTGGGGGGTGAATCGTACAATGGCACAGATTCATGCTTTGCTGTTTATTGTCGGTCGCCCGATGAATGCCGAAGAAATTGTCGAAACGCTGGGCGTGGCTCGTTCAAATGTGAGTAATAGCATTAAAGAGTTACAAAACTGGCGTTTGGTTAAAACCGTACCGATTATGGGTGATAGGCGAGAGCATTTTGCCACAAGTTCTGATGTGTGGGCGTTGTTCAAAATCATTGCCGAAGAGCGAATGAAACGCGAATTACAACCCACAGTGGCATTTTTAGATAATTTAATTGCCAGTCCTGAATTTGCATTAGAAAACGAAAACGCCCAAAAACGCATTAAAGAAACTCGCGATTTTGTGCAAACCCTGTCGGTGTGGGCAAACGACATTCTTAAACTGCCTGTGGCGATTATGTCCAAAGTGCTGAAATTAGGGGCGGGCATACAGAAGTTTTTAAAGTAGGGTGGGTTTTTAACCCACCGCAATGCCGTAAGGCATTGAATAAACGACAATAAATATGGTAATTTTTGTCAAAATGATGAATATTGAATTGTTCTTTTTTGCCCCTGTGGGACAATGGTGGGTCGAAGACCCACCCTACTGATTGCAAATTTTTTTAATCGTTTATTTCTGTTTAGACAGAAATTTTAGAAATAACAGATTTTTATAAAGGATAAAGCAATGAAACAGCACATACCGAATTATTTACCATTTTCTATGGGCTTTTTATGGGCTTGGAGTGGTTTGCAACCTGTTTTAACGCAAAAAGAATGGTCGTTGCAATTATTAGAGCAGGTAGGTTTTGGGCAAATGTGGCAATTTCCTGTTTTGTTGTTATCGTCTTTATTGGATTTGTTTTTCGCAGTGGGCTGTTTTTTGAAATTAAAACAATATTCGTGGTTTTGGTTGTTTCAGTTAATGGTTGTGGCAAGTTATTCGCTCATTATTGCGTTCAGGCTGCCTGAAAACTTTTTACATCCATTTGCCCCATTGGTGAAAAACATTCCGATTCTGTCTTTAATCTTTTTTCTGTGGAGAACACAAAAATGAATGCGTATTTAATAATCAAATCCTTGCATATTATTTCGTCTGTGTTAATGGTTGGCACAGGTTTTGGTTCGGCGTTTTATTTGTTTTTTGCCAATCGTTCCAACTCGATTGCGGCACAAGCGGTTGTTTCCAAGTGGGTGATGCGTGCGGATTATTATTTCACCACGCCTGCGGTGATTTTTCAGCCCTTATCTGGCTTATGGATGTTGCATTATTTGGGTATGTCGTGGAAATGGTCGGAAATGTGGCTGTGGGTAAAATGGTCGTTTGCCTTATACGCATTGGCAGGAGCGTGCTGGTTGCCTGTGGTGTGGTTGCAAATCAAAATGTACAAAATGGCTCAAACGGCTTATGCCAACGGCGATAGTAAATTGCCGCCTGTATATCAAAAATATCAGAAATATTGGGAATTATTGGGCTATCCTGCGTTTGTGGCTATGGTTGTGGTGTATTTTTTAATGGTGATAAAACCGTTTTAAATAAAGGCTGCCTGAAAATTAAATTCCCTGCACGGGAAGTGCTTTCAGGCAGCCTGAAAGGAAATATGATGAAAAATAATAATGAAACAGTTGTTGAAGGAAAAATTCAACGATATTTTATTGGGTTTTTATTGCCTTTTATTTTAACAGTATTATGGCTTAATTATGAAATGAAGAATATGCCAACTTATCATATGTCATTTCATCATATGTCATTGATAGGTTTGGTTGTGTTTAGTTTAATATTTTTTGGTATTCCATTGTTAATACTTTCAATTATTACAGAAAAATTACAAAAAGAAAATACCTTTTTATTTATTGTGTTTTCTTTTTTATTGGCTTTTGCACCAATGATTATTTTGTTTTTTATAATATTCTTCTACGCATTAGGCTGGTTATTTGTTATTCCGTCTTGGATATTAACCATCATTATTTTGCGTTGTCATTATTTATATTATAAAAAGAATGAGATAATCGAAATTAGTTATTTTTAATCTTTCAGGCAGCCTGAAATAAATATTAGGAGCAGAAAATGAATATTGTATTATTAGGCGGTAGTGGTTTTGTGGGTTCTCGTGTTGTGGAAATTTTACGCAATAAAGGGCATATGGTTACCACGCCCACACGCAAGGAATTGGATTTACTCAATCCAAATCGGCAAAATATTGAAAAAATTTTTGAAAATCAATACGCCATAATCAATACGGTTGGCGTAATGAGTCGATATGCCGAAGTGTTGGATAAAGTTCATTACCAAACGCCTAAATTATTAGCCGAAATTGCTGCGGATATGAATATCAAACACTGGGTGCAATTATCGGCTTTGGGGGCGGATTGGCAATATCCAGCGGAATTTTTGGCAAGCAAGGGTAGGGGAGATAATGCGGTTTTGCACATTATGCCGAGCGTTAATATTGCTCGCCCATCGGTGATTTATGGGCGTGGCGGGGCAAGTTGTGAGTTGTTTATCAAATTAGCCAAACTGCCGATTTTGGTGCTGCCTGAAAAAGGTGATTTTGCCTTGCAACCTGTGTGCGTTTATGAAGTGGCAGACGGTTTGGCAAAAATGGCAGAAAACCCCTTGCCACACGGCAGTGTCGTTAATATGACGGGCGGTAAAGTGGTGTCAATGGCACAATATCTTGCCATAATGCGACAAAACCTACATCACAAACCGCCTGCGAAAATGGTGAATATTCCATTCAGCCTAATCAAACCGTTTCTGCCGATTGCCAAAGTGTTGAGTAACGGTATGTTAAGCCCTGACAGCATTAAAATGTTGCAAGACGGCAATACGGCAGATAATGCGGTTTTTGCTCGTCTCTTGGGTAAAACACCGCAAAGCCCTGAAATGTTTGTTCAGTAGGGTGGGTTTCCAACCCACCACAACGCCGATAGGCGTTGATTAAATTTTTCGTTTTATGCAAACCGTAGGTTTTGGTGGGTTGGAAACCCACCCTACAATGGGTGAAGAAATGAAAATCATGGAACAGGCGTAGTTCAAAATATTTTCAGGCAGCCTGAAAATAAAAAAAACCGTGTCATTGCGAGACTTGCCGAAAGGCAAGTCGTGGCAATCCAGTTTTGCCACAGGCAAAACACAACGCCAAAGGCGTTGTAATGGCAGTATTCAAAAGAATTAAAGGCACCTGAAAAATTGAATGTAATGCCGTTAAAAACGCCTATCGGCGTTTGTTAAAACCTGCGGTTTTAACTGGATTGCCACGCCGTTATTTCATAACGGCTCGCAATGACACAGGATTAAATTCAGGCAGCCTGAAAACTTTTTCCACAAAAAAACAACCGCTTTTATCAAACGGTTGTTTTATTTTGATTAACAATCAATTACTCTGCTTTTTTTGCCGCTTCTTTGGCTAAATACAACCAAGTTTCAACCACTGTGTCTGGGTTCAAAGAAATGGTTTCTATGCCTTCATTCGCTAACCACAGGGCGAAATCTGGGTGGTCGCTTGGGCCTTGTCCGCAAATGCCGATGTATTTATTCAGTTTGCGGCAGGCGGAAATGGCAAGCGACAGCATTACTTTCACCGCTGGATCGCGTTCGTCAAAGGTAGCAGCAATCGGTCCGCCGCTGTCGCGATCCACGCCTAATGTGAGTTGTGTCATATCGTTTGAGCCGATTGAGAAACCGTCAAAGTATTGCAGAAATTGTTCTGCCAATACGGCGTTGGTGGGCAATTCGCACATCATAATCAGACGCAAGCCGTTTTTGCCGCGTTCTAATCCGTTGTCTTTCAAGGCACGGACTACGCTTTCGGCTTCTTTCAGGGTGCGTACGAATGGAATCATAATTTCCACATTGGTGAAACCCATTTCGTCTCGCACTTTTTTCAAGGCACGGCATTCCAAGTCAAAGCAGGGGCGGAAGTCTTCCGAGACATAACGAGCCGCACCGCGGAAGCCCAACATTGGGTTTTCTTCGTTGGGTTCGTAAATGCCGCCGCCGATTAAGTTGGCGTATTCGTTGGATTTGAAATCGGACATGCGCACGATGATTTTTTTCGGATAAACAGACGCTGCCAGCGTTGCCACGCCTTCGGTGATTTTTTCAACGAAAAATTCAGTCGGATTAGCGTAGCCTGAAATGCGGTCTTTGACCACCATTTGTAAGTCGTCTTCTAATTTCTCGAAGTCGAGCAGTGCTTTGGGGTGAATGCCGATTTGGCGGTTGATGATAAATTCCATTCTCGCCAAGCCAATGCCTTGACTGGGCAAGGACGCAAAGCCGAATGCTAATTCGGGATTGCCGACATTCATCATAATTTTTACAGGTGATTCGGGCATGTTGCCTAATTCGATGTCGTTGATTTCCACATCTAACAAGCCTTCGTAAATATTGCCTGTATCGCCTTCGGCACAGGATACGGTAACTTCTTGACCTTCTTGCAGAATTTGTGTTGCTTCGCCACAGCCAACAACCGCAGGAATGCCTAATTCGCGAGCGATAATGGCGGCGTGGCAAGTGCGACCGCCACGGTTGGTAACAATCGCAGACGCGCGTTTCATTACAGGTTCCCAATCTGGGTCAGTCATATCGGTAACCAACACATCGCCTGCTTTAACGGTGTCCATTTCGGCGGCATTCAATACCAAACGCACTTTGCCTTGACCGACTTTTTGACCAATCGCACGACCTTGTGTAATCACACGGCTTTTGTTTTTAATGTTGTAACGGCGAAGCGTGTCCATGCGTTTTTCTTGCGATTTCACCGTTTCAGGACGCGATTGCAGAATGTAAATCTTGCCGTCCAAGCCGTCTCGACCCCATTCAATGTCCATCGGACGACCGTAATGCTCTTCGATAATCATTGCATATTTGGCTAATTCGGTGATTTCTTCGTCCGAAATGGCAAATTGTTTGCGTTGTTCAGGCGGTACATCAACGGTTTGCACCGAACGACCAGCGGTTGCGGTGTCGGTGAAAATCATTTTAATGGCTTTGGAACCCATTACTTTACGCAAAATCGCAGGTTTGCCTACTTTGAGATTGTCTTTATACACATAAAATTCGTCAGGATTCACTGCACCCTGAACGACTGTTTCGCCCAAGCCGTAAGACGCAGTAACGAACACCACTTTATCAAAGCCCGATTCGGTATCAATGGTGAACATCACGCCTGACGCACCTGAATCGGAACGCACCATTCTTTGCACGCCAGCCGACAAAGCGACAATATCGTGGTCAAAGCCTTTATGTACGCGGTACGCAATTGCACGGTCGTTATACAAAGAGGCAAATACATGACGCATTGCCTCTTTGACATTTTCATAACCTGTAATATTCAAGAAAGTTTCTTGCTGACCTGCAAAAGACGCATCAGGCAAGTCTTCCGCAGTGGCAGATGAACGCACGGCAACCGAAATGTCTGGCGTTCCTGCGTCGGAGACCATTTTTTCCCATGCGGTTTTGAGTTCATCTTCTAACTGCTGTGGGAAAGGTGTATCGATAATCCATTGACGGATTTCTTTGCCAACGCGTGCCAATTCATTCACATCATCGACATTCAAATCTTTGAGTGCGGCAGAGATTTTATCGCCCAAACCTTCGTGAGCAATAAACGCACGGAAAGCGTCTGCGGTGGTGGCAAAGCCGCCTGGCACACGCACGCCTTTTTCTGTGAGTTGGCTAATCATCTCGCCCAAAGAAGCATTTTTTCCGCCGACACGATCCACATCGGTCATACGCAGGTTTTCAAACCAGATAACGAAATTGTCTGACATAATTCTCTTTCAGATACAAAGTTGTGAGAAAACATTTGAACAAAACTTCGGTATTGTACCTGTTTTTGCGTTTTCTGTCATAGGTTTTCAGGCAGCCTGAATGATAGGCTTTGATATTTATAGTAAAAAAGTTTTAACTTCGCTTCGCTCGTTGAACAATGTTTCAGGCTGCCTGAAAAATCATTCACAAAAAAATTATCGAAAACTGGCACAAACTTGATTAGAATAACCGCTTTTCAACCTAATCGAATGACCGCCATGTCCCTATTGACGCAAATCATTGAACGCCACTGGCAAAAGCCGATTTTCGGCTTGACGCTTGTTTTGCGTCCGTTGTCGTGGCTGTTTGGCTTGGGGGTGAAAATGCGGCGGGCTGGGTATCGTTTGGCTTATTTTAAAAGCGTGTGTTTGCCTGTGTCTGTTGTGGTTGTGGGCAATATTCATGTCGGCGGTAGTGGTAAAACGCCTTTTGTGGCAGCGTTGGTAAAAGGTTTGCAAAATCAAGGCATTAAAGTGGGTATTGTCAGTCGTGGCTATGGTCGCGAAAGCCGCGATATTCGCCTGATTACACCGCACGACACGGCATACGATGTGGGTGATGAACCTTTGCTGTTGTGGCAAAAAACTTCCGCACCTGTGGCAGTGGGGGCGGATAGGGTTGCGGCGGCAAAGTTGTTGTTAGATAGGCACCCTGAAACGCAAGTCATTGTTTCTGATGACGGTTTGCAACATTATCGCTTGTATCGTGATATGGAAATTGTGCTGTTGTCCAGTCATCATGCTACGCACAATCTTTTGCCAGACGGCAATTTGCGTGAGCCGTTAGAGCGATTAAATAGTGTTGATATATTATTGATGAATAACGATAATTTATCTTTCAGGCTGCCTGAAAACATAGCGGTATTTCATCTGAAAACGCATTATCAGCCATTTTATTTATTGAATAATCCGCACAAAACGGTTACGGCTGATTTTTTTGCCGATAAAAAAGTGCTGGCGATAGCAGGCATTGCACGCCCAGAACGCTTTTTTAATGCCTTGAAAAATATGGGTATTTCTTGCGAAACGCAGGCTTTGCCTGACCACGCCGCCATTGCTGTGAGCGATATACCAACAAGCCAAACAGTGATTATAACCGAAAAAGACGCGGTTAAATTAAATCAAGAAAATTTACCGCAAGTTTATGTTTTACCGATAGAAACAGAAATTAACCCCGAATTGATTGATAAGGTGATGACAAAATGTCGATTGAAATAGAACGCCGTTTTTTATTAAAAAATAACGACTGGCAAAACGAAATTAGTCAGTCTATAAAAATGCAACAAGGCTATATGTCTGTGGAAAAAGAATGTACCATAAGGGTGCGTATTATTGATAACCACGCTTGGATTACCATAAAAGGTTTTATCAGCAATATATCTCGCCACGAATTTGAATACCCCATTCCTGTAAAAGACGCACAAACGATGCTAAAAGAATTGTGTGCGTTTTCTTTACAAAAAACACGACATATTATTCACAAAGGCGATTATACTTTTGAAATTGATGAATATGAAGGAGAAAACGCCCCTTTGGTGATTGCGGAATTAGAATTAAAACAAGAAACAGAAGAATATCCACAACCCAACTGGTTAGGCGAAGAAATTACCGCAGACGGCAGATACAGCAACGCTTATTTAAGCCGTCATCCTTATAGTTTATGGGAAAATTATGACTAAAAATATATTCAATACTTTTCAGGCTGCCTGAAAAAATAAATATTAAACAACACAACAACTTAATGGATTGAAATAAAATGATATTATCACTACTTGCGATTATTATCGGTTTGATTATTTTGGTTTGGAGTGCCGATAAATTTATTGACGGCAGTGCGTCCGTTGCCAAAATTATGGGTATTCCGTCTTTAATCATCGGTATGGTGATTGTGGGCTTTGGTACTTCTGCCCCTGAAATGACGGTTTCGGTTATGGCGGCATTAGATAACAGCCCAGGTATTGCATTAGGAAATGCTTACGGTTCTAACATAACCAATATTGCCTTAATATTAGGGGTAACCGCTCTAATTTATCCTATTGCCACTTCGCAAAAAATTCTCAAAAGAGATTTACCCATACTCACCGTTTTAACAGTATTATCTGCCTATATGGCATATAACGGCGTTAT
This sequence comes from Neisseriaceae bacterium, assembly GCA_017458185.1. Lineage (GTDB taxonomy): Bacteria > Pseudomonadota > Gammaproteobacteria > Burkholderiales > Neisseriaceae > RGIG9985. Next base: position 72,924 of record JAFTFY010000014.1, on the reverse strand, counting down.
TTCGCATTTAGAGTCGTGGGTATTATTGGGTTTATTTATTTTGATTATGTCGTTTATTGTGATTTCTGACATTAAACAACATAAAAAAAGCAATGAATTTTATCAACAAGAACCGCCTGCAAAATCATTACCCGTATCCATATTTTGGCTAATTACAGGGCTTGTTTTATTAGTAGCCAGTTCCAAATTACTGGTTTGGGGTTCGGTGGAAATCGCCCACAAATTAGGCGTGAGCGATTTAATCATTGGCTTAACCATTGTCGCCGTTGGCACTTCGCTGCCTGAATTAGCGTCTTCCATTATTGCCGCCAAAAAAGGCGAAGACGACATTGCCTTGGGCAATGTGGTGGGTTCGAATATCTTCAATTTAATGTGCGTAGTGGGCATGGCAGGCGTGATTCGCCCCATCGCCGCCCCCCCCGAAGTGTTATACCGCGACATTGCGGTGATGTTGTTCTTAAACGCCTTGTTGCTTGTCTTCTGTTACAAACAAAAAATTGCCAAAATACAAGGCATTATATTATTAACCTGCTTTATTGCTTACACCGCCTTTTTAGGCTATACCGCCTTTTTTTAGGCTGCCTGAAAATATTGAATAATCAATAGCGTAACAACATGGCACCCCAAGCGAATCCGCCGCCTATGCCTTCTAATAATAAATGTTGTCCGCGTTGAATTTTGCCGCTTCGTATGCCTTCGTCTAACGCCAAAGGAATAGAAGCGGCGGAAGTGTTGGCGTGTTCGGCAACGGTGAGAATAACTTTTTCGCGTGGCAAGCCCAAATGTTTGGCAGTGGCGTCAATAATGCGGCTGTTGGCTTGGTGTGGCACTAACCAGTCGATTTTTTCCGCAGGAAAATTCGCTTCGCTAATGGTGTCTTTTGCCACTTCGGATAAGGCTTTGACGGCAAATTTAAACACTGCCTGACCGTCCATATGGATAAACTTCGCCCCTTGCCATTCGCCGTTATTCATTCTGCCGTCCATATGCAACACAGAGGCAAATTCGCCGTCTGCACACATTTTTGAATGAATAATACCTGGTTCATCGCTGGCTCCCAAAATAGCCGCACCTGCACCATCGCCAAACAAAACGCAAGTATTGCGGTCTTGCCAATTCACGATACGGCTTAACGATTCCGCACCGATAATCAAGGCTTTTTTGGCTAAACCGCCGCGAATATAAGCGTCTGCCATCACCATGGCATACATAAAACCCGCACAGGCTGCCTGAATATCAAAAGCAGGGCAGTTGTTGGTGATGCCCAATTTCTGCTGCACCAAGCATGCGGTTGATGGAAAAGCATAATCGCCTGTAACCGTGCCGACAATAATTAAGTCGATTTCATTCGGGTCGGTGTTGGCGTGCGTCAAGGCACGGCGAGCGGCTTTCGCGGCTAAATCGCTGGTGTTGTCTTGCTCATCAGTAATATGGCGGGCTTTAATGCCCGTGCGTTGGAAAATCCACTCGTCCGAAGTTTCCACTATTTGGGCTAAATCATTGTTGGTCATGCGTTTTTCAGGCAGAAAACTGCCCACGCCTAAAATTCGAGAATAAGTCATTCAATGAACCGTTTTAAAAAAGGTAAAAGGTAGAATGATAGGGCGAATAAGACAATTTGTCTATTGATATAATCACTTTTTCAGGCTGCCTGAAAATTTTTAAACCCCTATTTCTTCTTTTCGTATCCAATTTTCTGGAATATCAAACACTTGCTGTGCATTGTGTTTTGTAATCGCCTGTCGCACAAACGAATCATTCACCAATTCTTGTGCCGCTTGATTAGGGTTGAGTTTATTTAAAAAAGCGGTGTCGTTGGGCAGATAAGTTTGTTGCAACAGTTCGATGAGTTTTTCATAATAAGAAACAAAGGGATAGGGCTGAAAATCAATTCTTTGCCATTCTTTCAGGCAGCCTGAAAGAGCCTTTTGTTCCGCATAATGCGTGCAATCGGCGTGCGTGGGGGTAAAGACTTTTTGCAAAATCGCGGTCTCGTGCGGTGTGTAGGCGTTTTTGCCGTTTTTGGATAAAATAGAAACCGTTTCTAACCTGTTGTTTTTAATCCAAATTTGTGCTTTAACCAAACTGTCTATCACGCTTTGCGTCCATTCGGGGCGGTTGTGAATGTCGGTTTCTTTCATCAAAACCACGCAGCAGGCGTGCTGTTTCCAAATATCGCCTGTAAAACGCATAATTTTACCCACGCCTTTGATTTCTGCCGCCGCATTAAACGGCTCTGCCACAATATAGCCCGCAATGGCGTTATTCGCCAAAGCCGACAGCATATCAGACGGCGGCATTACCACAAGACGCACCTCATTTGCTTGCGGATTTTCTTTATCGACTGCCGTTAAGCCCGCGTTTTTCAATAGGCTTTGTAGCAAAATATTGTGTATGGAATACCAAAACGGAATGGCAACAGTTTTACCTGATAACTCTTTGATATTATTTATATTATTTGCAACTGTTAAGGCAGAGCCGTCAATGTGATTCCAAGCAACACACTGCACAGGAGCAAGGCTTGAAAACCTTGCCCACACTGCCATCGGCGAGAGAATATGCACCACATTTACTTCACCTGCAAAAAACGCCTCCACTAATGAAGCCCAGTTGCGAAATAACACGGGTTTTTCAGTCTGCACGCCTGCTTCTTCAAACAGCTCCAAATGATGAGCAACCAGTAAGGGAGCAGAATCGGCAATCGGTAAATAGCCGATTTTTAAGGCTTGTTCGTTTGTGCTGTGGTTTTGTTTTCGCTCGCAGGCTTGCAATAAGGGCAAGGCACCTGCGGCAGTAAATAAAGCGGATAAACGCAAAAAATCACGGCGGTTCATAATGTTTTCCTTTTGATGATGATAAATAACATTTCAGGCAGCCTGAAAGGCTTGACTGTTATCATAAAAGGAAAGTTTTTGAATACAAAGATTGATTGTTTATATGTTTATAACGAAAGAGAAATAAGACTTTCAGGCAGCCTGAAAAACTGTTTGGTTATACATTTAGTTGCAAGTCCAAAAACCACATTTGAAGCGTAATCGATTAACTCTGATAATGTTTTTTTGTGGGAAGAAGATTATTTCGTATCCTGCTTTATGCCAAATTTGCGTTTGTGTATCGCTGATAGAAGTAATATCCAAATTTTTTAAATACCCATAAACCAAAAACTTTTTATCGTATTTTGTTTCTCCTAAATAATGAAACAAGGGGGCTGATTGCTGTGGAATTAAATCGGCTAAATTATTTGCATTAGCCACACACGATGATTTTTTAACTTGCATAAAACCGTCATTTTGTAGTTTTAATGGTGTTATATCGTGGTTTCTGTCTAATTTAATATAACTAACATAGCAAATATCAATTCTACTACTATGAGCATTAAGCAATTCTTTGCGGCGATACAAAAGCAACTCTTCGGGTTTTGCTTGGGTTAATATTTTGATTTTATTAAGATTATCATTTTTTGCTTCTCTAAACTCACCATAAGGTTTATAACCTATTGATAAAAGTATCAACAGCACAAGCAAAACGAACAAAATAATTATTATCCAAACGATGATTTTAAGGATTTTTTTTAACATAAATATTTGCCTTGTCTCATATCTTTTGAGAATGTTTCAGGCAGCCTGAAAGGTTCTCGAAGCATTATCAGAATTTATCCGTCAATCTGCAGGATTGACGAAACAACTGCTCACTACTCACTACTCCCTGCTTCCTGTTTTCAACCATTCCAACACCGCACGAAAAGCGGGGGTTGTGTTGCGGTGTGGGTAGTATAAATACAGTGCGGGTAGCGATTTATTGTATTCGCTCAATACTCTGATTAAGCGATTGTTTTTTAAATATTCTTGCACCATATTTAATGGCACGCATGCCATGCCCCAGCCGTTTAGGGCGGCGGTGATGGCTAAATAATCGTCCGAAAAAACCCATTGTCCTTGCGGTTTGTGGCGGTAGGTGTTGGCTTTGTCGTCCTGAAATTCCCACGCATAAATGCCGCCTGTTTGCAGTTGATAGGCAATGCACGAATGACTTGCCAAGTCTTGCGGCGTTTTGGGTATACCGTGTTGAGCCAAATAGTCAGGGCTTGCCACGGTTGCCATTTGAATTTCGTCATCAAGTTTGAGTGCAATCATACCGTCTGCAATATCGCTGCCTAAACGCACGCCTGCGTCAAAATGTTCGTCAATAATATTGATAAAGCGATTTTCCGACAGCAATTCAATGCGAATATCAGGATAGCGTTCTGGAAAGCCCACGAGTTTGGGCAACAAGGCTTTATCGATAACATATTGTGCGGCGGTAATGCGAACCACGCCTGACGGTGTTTCTCGCCAGTTATCAATCAGATTAAGACTGTTGTCTATGCGGTCAAAGGCGTTTTTAGCACGCAAATAAAGCATTTCGCCTGCCTGCGTGAGTGCGATTTTGCGTGTGGTTCGCACCAAAAGACGCACGCCAAGCCGCTCTTCCAAAGCCGATACCGCACGGCTTACATTCGATTGTGCCATATCCAATCGCCCTGCCGCTTGGGTAAAACTGCCCATTTCGGCAACCGTTATAAATAAATAAATGTCGTTGTAGTTTTCGCGGGTTTTCATGGTGTTATCCTTTTTTCAGGCTGCCTGAAAATAAATCATTTTCAACTTTTCTTTCAAAAAGTTAATCAACAAACGCGTTTTTTCTGGTAGTAGGCGATTGGTGGTTACGGCGTAAATTGGTTGTTCGCTGCTTTGGTATTGCGGCAAAATGGCTTTCAGCCTGCCTTGTTGTAAGAGCGGATATGCTACTAAATCAGGCAGTAATGCAATGCCGTTACCTGCCATAGCAAGTTGAGCATTCATTCCTGGACTATTTGAGTTCAGGCTGCCTGAAACTGGAATAACAACGCTTTTTTCATTATTATTCAGCACAATTTCGCTGACAAAATCACTTTTAAACAAAATATAACCGCTATTAGGCAGTTGATTAGGTGTGTTTGGATTGCCTATTTTTTCAATATATTCAGGAGTGGCATATAGGCGTAAATGTGTCGTGCCGATTTGCTGAGCAATTAAATTGCTATCAGGCATTCTGCCCATTCTTATTGCTAAATCAAATCGTTGTGAAATTAAATCGTCCATTGTTTGCGATAAGTGAATATCCAAGCGAATTTGCGGATATTCTGCACAAAATTCATCAATTACATTGGCAAGAAAAATTTTGCCAAAATCGTCTGTGGTGGTGAGCGTAATCGTGCCTGCTGGCTGCTGACGCAGATTATGCAAACGCAAACGCAAGTTTTCTGCTTCATCTAAAATCGCACAGGCTTGGTCAAAGTAAATTTGCCCCGCTTCGGTGAGTTCAATTTTTCGTGTGGTGCGATTAAGTAGTCGCAAACCTAAACTGGACTCTAACGCACTAATGCGAGTGGAAAGCGTGGATTTAGCCATACCAACATTTTCCGCCGCACGAGAAAATCCACCAGCACGCACCGTAGCCACAAATAACGCCATATCATACAAAAGTTCTTTCATTGAATTAGCCTGATTTATTGAACAATTTGAGTATTTTACTTTGTTTATTGTGTTTTTATGAAATAAATACATCGTAAGTTTGTTATGTCTTCGTTTTTCTGTGCTACTACGCCTTAAAATCTACCACATCTACGCCTTTTGCAAAGGTTTCAGGTTTCTAAAAATAATTTACTTCCGAGATTATTCATCTTTTCCGAACAGTGTTTTCATTTTTATCCTATTTATTCATAAAAACAATTTAATTAAAATACGCACATATTGAAAACACAAGGAAAAATCAAAATGGCAAATATTTTGGATCGTTACACCTTTAATAATGGCGTTGTGGCAAAAAATCGTTTGGCAGTTGCTCCGATGACACACTGGTCATCGGATACAAACGGACACGCAACAGCCGAAGAGTTGGCGTATATCAAACCTCGTGCGGCTGGATTTGGTTTGTTTATTGCGGCGGCAACGGCGGTTAATCCGCAGTCTCGTGCTTTTGTCGGTGAGCCAAATGCTTGTTGTGATGATGATATTGAGCATTTGAAAAAAGTTGCCGATACCATTAAATCGCAAGGTGCGTTGGCGATTTTGCAAATTCATCACGGCGGTAAGGAAACTTTGCCTGACGCAACGGACGGTTTAGGCGTGGTTGCCCCCAGTGCGGACGCAGAGAGAAACGCACGCGAAATTAGCCTGTCTGAAATTGAACAAACCATTGCCGATTTTGGACAAGCCACTCGCCGTGCAATGGCGGCTGGTTTTGACGGCGTAGAAATTCACGGTGCGAATAATTATTTATTGCAACAATTTGTGTCGCCGCACCACAATCATCGCACTGATCAATACGGTGGCAGTTTAGAAAACCGTTTGCGTTTTCCAGTGGCAGTGTTAGAAAGCGTTCAGGCTGCCTGTCAAGATAATCCAAAGTTTATTGTCGGCTATCGTATTACGCCCGAAGAACCGTTTGCAGACGGTATTACAATGACAGATACGCTGGCTTTGGTTGATGAATTAGCACGCCGCCGTTTGCAATATATTCATATTTCTTTGCAAGGCTTTTATAACAAGGCTCGGCGTGGTGCGGATACCAATCGCACACGCTTGGATATTATTCACGAGAAGTTGCAAAATACCGATATTGCTCTCATCGGTGTGGGCGGATTGCGTACGCCACAACAAGCGATTGACGCATTTAATACAGGCACGGCAGAATTTACCGCTATCGGCTTGGGCGTGTTGGCAAACCCTGATTTTGCCCTGCGTGTAAAAGACGGCAATTTTGCAAATATCCGCAATACCATCGACTTAAACCAAAGTGCCGATGACTACCAAATGCCACAAAATTTATGGGAAAAAATGGCTTGGTTTGTTAGGTAATCGTCATCTTATTTAATAAAACAAGACGGCAAATATGCCGTCTTTTTTGGCTTTCAGGCTGCCTGAAAGCGTTATTTTATATCAATTAAAGATAAATCTTATCCATTTTACCCCATTTTTCTCTATTTTGTATCTGATTATAATCAGCCTAAATTCGTAGTAAGGAGCATTCAAAATGAAAGCAAAATCTGCATTTTCTGCCTTAACTTTGGCGATTTTTATGTTAGGAGCCACTTCTATGACTTATGCACAAAACGCACAAAATCCAAATCTTCCTGTGTCGCAGTTGAGTGAATGGGATAAAACTTTCCCGCAAAGCAATAAAGTGGAACACAAAAAAGTTACATTCAAAAACCGCTATGGCATTACGCTGGTTGGCGATTTGTATTTGCCGAAAAAACGAGACGGCAAACTGCCTGCGATTGCGATTAGCGGTCCTTACGGTGCGGTGAAAGAGCAGTCCAGCGGACTGCATGCTCAAACTCTGGCGGAAAGGGGTTTTGTAACGCTTGCGTTTGACGGCAGTTTTACAGGCGAAAGCGGCGGCGAAGTGCGAGACATTTCCAGTCCTGATATTAACACCGAAGATTTTAGTGCGGCTGTGGATTTTTTGGGCGTGCAAGACTTTGTGGATAAAGACAAAATCGGCATTTTGGGCATTTGTGGCTGGGGCGGATTTGCGTTGAATGCGGCGATTAGCGACACACGCATTAAAGCCGTGGCAACCACAACCATGTATGATATGACAAGGGTTACAGCCAAAGGCTATAACGATAGCGTCAATGAAAATGCTCGATTTGAAGCGAAAAAAAATCTAAATTTGCAACGCTGGACGGATTTTGAACAGGGCAAAACGACTTATCCTGCCAACGGTCTGTCGCAGGTCAAAGATTCGGACGCTTTATTTTTGCGTGAATACAAAGACTACTACCGCACCAAACGGGGTTTTCACCCTCGTTCGCTTAATTCAAACGGTGCGTGGAGCAATACCAACGCTTTGGCGATGATGAGCGATAAAATTTTAACCTACGCCGATGAACTGAAAACGCCTGTTTTAATGGCTCATGGCGAAATTGCCCACTCTCGTTATTTTAGCGAAGACGCTTTCAAAACATTGGGCAGCAAAAATAAGGAACTGTTTATCGTCAAAGGGGCAAATCACACGGATTTATACGATAAAAAAATTCCGTTTGATAAATTTGAAGAATTTTTCAAAGCAAATTTGAAATAAATCGTAGGGTGGGGTTTCGCCCCACTAAAAAAATCATACGATTAAAATAATTTTTCAGGCTGCCTGAAAGATAGGATAAAAAATGAAACAACATCATTATACGATTACGGTTCAACACATTACCGATAAAGACGGCAACAGCGTTAATGAGCCGCCGTTAATTTGTGATATGCCCACTCACGATAATCTTGCCGACATTTTGGCAAAAACCGATACAAATATCGTGAGCGGAAATGACGCACTGCGTCTTGCGTTAGGATTGAAACTGTTGGGGGAATTGATTTTGGAAAATAAAAATCAGGCGTTTTTCAAAGAATTATCCCCACATTTTGGCGAAATAATGAAAATTGTAAAAGGAAAAAAATAATTCAGGCAGCCTGAAAAGGAATAAACAATGGCTTGGTTTTTATTGATTGTGTGCATTGTTTTAGAAACGATTTCTACTACTTTATTAAAATTAAGCAATGGTTTTGCTAAACCTTTTTTTGGGATTAGTTCGATTGCTATTTTTGCTGTTATATTTTATTTACTTTCCATTGTTTTCAAACAGTTACCAGTTGGTGTTGCGTATGCTGTTTGGGGCGGATTGGGTATGGTTTTAATTGCCATTATTGGCATTATTATTTTTGCCGAAAAACCAGATATACCTGCAATTATCGGTATTACAATGATTGTTTCAGGTGTATTGATTATGGGATTTTTCTCAAAAATGAATGTACATTAAAAAATGGTTAAAAGGATAAAAAATGCACAAATTTCCCTTAAACACTTTAATTACCGCTGGCAGTGATGATTTTATTGAAATTCACCAAATCGTTGATGAAAATGCAGCGTTAATTACTGAATTATCAGGAACATACAAAACGCAGCCTGAAATTAGAAAGATATTATCCAAAATCACGCAAAGCGAAATTGATGACAGTGTGCATATTAACCTGCCTTTGTATTGCGATTTTGGCAGGCATTTACGCATTGGCAAGAATGTTTTTATTAACACCGCTTGCGTTTTTACCGATTTAGGCGGCATTGTGATTGAAGATAATGTGTTAATTGCACCGCAGGTGAAAATTATTTCGGTCAATCACGATATAAACCCCAAAACACGGCGTGGCGTGATTTTAAGCCCTGTGCATATTAAAAAAAATGCGTGGATTGGTGCTGGGGCAACCATTTTGCCAGGCGTTACCATTGGCGAAAACGCCGTCATCGCCGCAGGAGCAGTGGTGAATAAAAATGTCCCAGCCAACACCATTTACGGCGGCGTGCCTGCGAAATGGATTAAGGATATTGAATAATTTTCAGGCTGCCTGAAAGATAGGATAAAAAATGAAACAACATCATTATACGATTACGGTTCAACACATTACCGATAAAGACGGCAACAGCGTTAATGAGCCGCCGTTAATTTGTAATATGCCCACTCACGATAATCTTGCCGACATTTTGGCAAAAACCGATACAAATATCGTGAGCGGAAATGACGCACTGCGTCTTGCGTTAGGATTGAAACTGTTGGGGGAATTGATTTTGGAAAATAAAAATCAAGCGTTTTTTAATGACTTGGCTGTGCATTTTGGCGAAATAATGAAAATTGTAAAAGGAAAAAAATAATTCAGGCAGCCTGAAAAGGAATAAACAATGGCGTGGTTTTTATTAATTGTGTGTATTGTTTTAGAAACAATTTCCACCACTTTATTAAAATTAAGCAATGGTTTTGCTAAACCTTTTTTTGGGATTAGTGCGATTGCGATTTTTGCGATTATATTTTATTTACTTTCCATTGTTTTCAAACAGTTACCAGTTGGCGTTGCGTATGCCGTTTGGGGCGGATTGGGTATGGTGTTAATTGCCATTATTGGCATTGTTGTTTTTGCGGAAAAACCAGATATACCTGCAATTATCGGTATTACAATGATTGTTTCAGGCGTATTGATTATGGGATTTTTTTCAAAAATGAGTGTACATTAAAAAAATGCGAAAAGTTGTAGGGTCGGTCTTCGACCAATCAAGCAAATCGTAAAGTTTGCATAAAACAAAACGATTTCAGGCTGCCTGAAAGTTAAATAAGGAATATTCAAAATGAGCATTATTTCTGTTCCATTAGAAAAAGCCTACCGTTTATTAAATCACGGGGCGACTACCATTATTTCTGCACAGTCCGATGAGATTAAAAATGCTATGTCGGCTTCATGGGTGTGTCCTTTGGATTACGATAAAGTATCCGCCGTTATTAACAGCGGTGCTTATACACGAAAACTGATTGAAAAAAGCGGTTACTTCTCCGTGCAACTGCCTGTTTTTACTCAAAAAGACCTGCTTTTTCATTTAGGTGAAAACAGTCGTTTTTCTATGCCCAACAAAATGGACGGTATTGAGATGTTTTATCAAGACGGCTTTAATGTGCCATTAGTTAAAAATTGTGCCGCTTGGTTAATCTGCCGTTTAATTGATGAGCAAGAAATGCAACAAAAATACGATTTATTTATGGGCGAAATTTTGTCCGCTTGGGCGGATAGCCGTATTTTTGACGGCGGACACTGGCTATTTGAAACCGCCCCAGATGAATTAAAAACGCTACATTACATCGCAGGACGAACTTGCTATTTAGACGGCAAAAGGGTTTGAATGATTTTCAGGCAGCCTGAACTTTAACCGTCATTGCGAGTGAGCAAAGCGAGCGTGGCAATCTCCTAACTACGGAGAACAGATTTAATGATTTCAGGTAGCCTGAAAGTATAGTCAATTCAGACCAAAAACAGGCAAGGCGGCGAAGCCGCAGATAGTATAGATAATACAGCAAGGCGAGCCAACGCTGCATGATTTTGGTATGAATTGACTATAATTAAAACGATTGAAAGGAAAAATCAAATGAACAGACGGCAATTTATTCAATCCACACTCGCCATATCGGCAATGTTTGGCGGTACTTCTTTTGCTGATGCAAACCCCAAAAAGGACAATAAAATGACCCATATTTTACTCAATGACGGTATCAAAATTCCGCAATTAGGTTATGGCACTTGGAATATTCGTGGCAAAGATGGACAGGCGGCGATTGAAAATGCTCTACAAGTCGGTTTTCGCCATATTGATACGGCGGCGTATTATCAAAATGAAGATATTGTTGGGGCAGCGGTAAAAAATAGCGGCATAAAACGCAGCGATATTTTTATTACCACAAAATTAATGTGGGGTATCAATGCCGACCGCAAAGGTACAATTAAAGAGTTTTCAGGCAGCCTGAAAAGATTGAGAATGGATTATGTGGATTTATATTTAATTCACGCCCCATACGGCAATATTCCCGAAATATGGCAGGCGATGATTGAATTAAAAAATAAAGGTTTAATCCGCTCAATCGGGGTGAGTAATTTTGGTATTGATTTGGTCAAACAATTATGCCAAACCGAAATCAAACCGTCTTTGAACCAAATTGAATTACACCCATTTCATCAACAAAAACAAATGCAAAGCGAATTGAAAAAATTAGGCGTGGCAGTTGAGAGTTATTCGCCATTTAGTCAAGGCAGTAGCCGCGTTTTGCATCATGAAGTATTACAAAAAATCGGCAAAAAATACGGAAAAACCGCTGCCCAAGTTATTCTGCGTTGGCAGATTCAAAAGGATATTATTACCATTCCCAAAACACAAACCAAATCTCGAATGATTGAAAACTTCAATATTTTTGATTTTGCGTTAAGTGATGGGGATATTCAGGAAATTGAGAAGTTAAGTTCGTAGGGCGGGTTTCCAACCAACCGCAACGCCATAAGGCGTTGATTGACATCATTTCAGGCAGCCTGAAAGGCATATAGGAGTTTTACGATGAAGCAAATTTTATTGATTAACGGAGCAAAAGCATTTGCCACTTCTGGCGGAAAATTGAGTGCATTATTGCAATCGGTTGCCAAAGAAGAATTGTTGCAATTAGGCAAAACGGTTATCGAAACCAAAATAGATGACGGTTATGATTTGGGCGAAGAAGTGGCAAAAATTATGTCATCAGACGCAATCATTTGGCAAATGCCTGCGTGGTGGATGGGTTGTCCTTGGATTGTCAAAAAATATATTGACGAAGTGTTTATGTCCAGCAATGGGCAGTTTTTAACAGGAGACGGCAGACACCGCGAAACCCCTGATCACGGCTACGGCACAGGCGGATTATTGTGCGATAAACAATATATGTTTTCGGTTTCGTGGAACGCACCGCTTGCCGCTTTCACCGATAAAAATGAATTTTTCGGCGGTGTCGGCGTTGATGGCGTGTATCTGCCTTTGCATAAAGCCATGCAGTTTATCGGCATGAAACCCTTGCCCACATTTATGTGTAACGATGTGATTAAAAATCCGCAAATAGAACAATTTGTGAGCAATTATCGCCAGCATATTCGGCAAGTGTTTCAGGCTGCCTGAAAAACAGTAATTAGGAGTTAAGTCTATGTTTCAAATAAAAAAATCTTTGTTTTTATTGGCGATTGTTCCTTTTTTTATGCAAACGGCATTGGCGGAGAATAATCTCCTGCAAACAGGAAAAGTCAAAGACTTAAAAGGTATTGTTATGCAAGAAAACTTAAATTCACGACAAATTGCATTAGTCAAAATTGCGGCTTTTACGGCAAATGGTGATTTAGATAAACTCGCCCTTGCCATCAATGAGGGATTTGATGCACAAATCTCTATTGCCGAAATGAAAGATTTAATGACGCAACTTTATGCCTATTGCGGTTTTCCAAAAAGTTTGAATGCTTTGGGTGTGTTGGATAAAGAAATAAAAAAACGCCGTGAAAAAGGTTTAAAAATGGAAGTCGGCACGGAAAATAAAATTATCAATCAAAAAATTGATAGTTTGAAAATCGGCACAGAAACGCAAACGCAATTAACAGGCGGTAAAGTGGATTTAAGCCATTTATCGGCAGATGTGGATTATTACTTAAAAGCCCATTTATTTGGCGATATTTTTTCCAGCAATCAGTTTTCATGGGCGGAGCGAGAAATCATTACGGTTGCTGCTTTGTCGGCGATGAGTGGCGTTGAACCGCAAAAAAACGCTCATATCAATGTCGCTAAAAAAAATGGCGTTTCGGATAATCAAATTAAAGAAATTGAGCAGATTATCCAGCAACAAGCGATGATGAGTAAAGATGAATTTGCCAAAATTAGCCCTTTTGGCGTAGGCGAGCCAAATACGGCATTTGCCAAATATTTTAGCGGTAAAAGTTATTTGAATCCGATTTCTACCGCACAAGTGAAAATGTTTAATGTGGTTTTTGAACCTGCCTGCCGCAATAATTGGCATATTCACCACGCCCAAAAAGGTGGCGGACAGATTTTAATCGCCACCGCAGGGCGTGGCTATTACCAAGAATGGGGCAAAGAAGCGATTGAAATGAAAGCAGGCGATGTGGTGAATATTCCCGCAGGCGTAAAACATTGGCACGGTGCGGCAAAAGACAGTTGGTTCGCCCATATCGCCGTGGAAGTTGAAGGCGAAGGAACTTCTAACGAATGGTTAGAACCTGTGAGCAATCAGGATTACGGAAAATTGAAATAAATCAATCATTTTCAGGCTGCCTGAAAAAGGAATAAACAATGAATAGACGCGAATTTTTACAATCGACAACGGCTATGGGTTTGGCTGCGGCAAGTGGTATGGCTTGGGCAGTCGATAGTGTTTCAACAGGCAACAATAAGGAGCCAAAAATGCAATTTGTTACTTTCAATGACGGCAATAAAATGCCGATTTTGGGTTACGGCGTATATCAAATTCCGCCCGAACAAACGCAACAATGCGTGGAAGATGCCATTTCTGTGGGCTATCGTTCAATTGATACCGCCCAAGCCTATCGCAACGAACAAGGTGTAGGCAATGCGGTGCAAACAGCCATCAAAGGCGGGGTAAAACGCGAAGATTTGTTTATCACCACAAAAATTTGGGTGAGTAATGCCACAGAAAGCGGTGTTTTGAGAAGTTTTGACGCTTCAATGAAAAAACTGCAATTAGATTATCTTGATTTATTGCTTTTACATCAACCGTTTAACGATATTTACGGTGCATGGCGAGCAATGAGTAAATTAAAAAAAGAAGGCAGAATTAAGTCGATTGGGGTCAGCAATTTTTATCCTGATCGCATTATGGATTTTGCCTTGAATAATGAAATTAAACCTGCCATTAACCAAATTGAATGCAACCCTTTTTATCAACGCCAAGAAGATGAAAAAGTGTTAAAAGAATTGGGCATTGTTTTACAAAGTTGGGCAAGTTTTGGCGAAGGTCGCAATAATATGTTTAGCAATCCGATTTTGCAAAAAATCGGTGAGAAATATCATAAAACGGTTGCCCAAGTGATTTTGCGTTGGCTGATTCAACGCAATATTGTGGTTATTCCCAAAACAACCAAAATCGCCCGAATGAAAGAAAATATCAGCGTGTTTGATTTTGCATTATCAAATGAAGATATGCAAACCATAGCGAAAATGGATACAAAAACCAGTTTGTTTTTAGATTTTCACCATTTGGACGCTCAAACGGTGAAAAGATTAAATAGTTGGAAATTGCCTGATTAAATAGTAGGGTAAGATTTCAGGCAGCCTGAATAAGAGAAATATTTTTCAGGCAGCCTGAAATGAAATAAAAAATTTTTTTATAACAGAAGGAAACAAATGATGAAAATCTTTTATCACACTTCTGCAACCGCCACAGGCGGACGCGATGGACGCACCCAAGTTGATGACGGTTCGTTTGGATTTGACTTGGTTTCTATGCAGGATAAATCAGGCAAACAAGGCACCAACCCCGAACAATTGTTTGCCATGGGCTATGCGGCTTGTTTTGATAGTGCGATGAATTTAGTTGCCCAGCAATTAAATATCTCACCAAGCAAGTCAAGTACAACGGTTGGCGTGGGCATTGGTCAAAAGCCTGACGGTTCATATTCTTTGGATTTGGATATTACCATCACAGTGGCAGGTATTAGCGAAGATGATGCTCGGCAGTTAATCCAAAAAGCACATAGTGTTTGCCCCTATTCTAATGCTGTCAAAGGTAATGTGGCAGTGCGTTTGCATGTTAATTTAATGCAATCTTTTGATTTATAAATAATATTTCAGGCAGCCTGAAAGAAAGGAAATCAATATGTTAGATTTTGAAACCACAGTCAAAACACGGCAATCCATTCGCAAATTTTTGCCCACACCGATGACGGAAACAGAAATCAAACAAATTCTAACGGACGCACAAAATGCACCGTCTGCGTGCAATACTCAACCTTGGTTGGTGCATATTGCGTCAGGTGAAACTTTGAAAAAACTTACCGATAGAATTGCTCAACGCTTTGAAAATAATCAATTTTCACGCGATTTTGAATTTGACCAAAGCAAATACACAGGCGAATACGAAAAACGCTGGCGAGAGCAATATGCTCATGTTTTTACTACCAGTTTTGGTATTCCACGCGAAAATCGTGAAGCCAGAAAAAATGTGATAGAACAAAATATTACAGGTTATGGTGCCCCACATGTTGCCTTTTTATTTATGCCTGATATAGAAAATCACCATGTCAATTTAGCGGCTGATTTGGGTATGTATTCGCAAACTTTTTTATTGTCTTTAACCGCTCGCGGCTTTGGCGGCATTCCACAACTGTTCTTTGCCTTGTTTGCCGATGATATACGCGAGATTTTAGGTGTTTCCAAAGATTATAAACTGTTGCACGGCATCGCTTTTGGATACCCCGACTGGGACGCTATGCAAAATAAAGTACATTTAGGTCGTGTGTCGATTGAAGAATGTGCAGTTTTGCACTGGTAATTTGGGTGGTTTGAAAATAATAAGTTTTGGTAAATCATAGAGTTGCCTAAAACAAATATTTTTAGATTATCCAAAATCAAAAGGAATAAGCAATGAACAGACGCAACTTTTTTCAATCAGCCTTATTCGCTGGAATAAGTTTATTAACGATAAACGCTTTTGCACAGGATAAAAAAATGAAAGTGTTCATACTGGGTGCAACGGGTTCTTTGGGTAAATTCGTTATTGACGCATTACTGACCAAAAATCCAAATATCGAATTGATTTTATATGCACGCAACAGCGGTCGCTTAAAAAACTATGCGACAAATCAACGCATTCAAATTATTGACGGTGATGTGTTGGATACAAATAAACTTACCCAAGCATTACAAGGAGTGAATGCGGTTTATGCGGGATTAGCAGGTGATTTGTCAAATATGGCAAAAAGTTTAATTGCGGCAATGAACGCCGCACAGGTTAAACGCTTGGTGTGGATTTCGTCCTACGGCATTTATAACGAAATAGGCAATGGCACCATGCCGCCAGCGGAATATGTTCATTCTGCCAAAATTATTGAACAATCGAATTTGGATTACACCATTATTCGTCCGCAATGGTTTTCAAGTCGTGATGAAATTGATTACGAGATAACACATCGTCATGAAAAATTTAAAAATCCAGATGCTCAAATTTCTCGCAAAAGCATTGCCGATTTAGTCGCCAAATGTATTGTGGATAATTTGGGCGTGAAAGATAGTTTAGGTATCAATAAACCAGCGAAATAATTAGCAATGAGTTATTTTCAGACAGCCTGAAACCCAGTTTGGCATCAGCCAAAACATTGAATAGGAGCAACACCATGAAACGCGTTCTTTCTTCTTTATTTTTAGGAGTTTTGATGATGAACACCGCTTTTGCGTGGGACAGTGCCACTTTAAGCAAAATTGACAAAGCCGATGATTTGAAAATTGCCCCCGAGCGGGCAAATGGCAAAACGGGCACGCCCACTTGGATTTGGGAAGTGGTTGTGGATAACCGCCTGTTTGTGCGACCTTACAACGGCACAAATTCGTCTTGGTATAAGTCTGCAATGGCTTATAAAAAAGGCATTATTGTCGCCGCTGGCAACACTTATCAGGTGTCCTACGCCCAAATTGATGACCCTGAATTGATTAAAAAAGTGTCAGACACATATCGCAAAAAATATGCCAAAAGCCCATATATGCCCCATATGGTGCAAGACAGAATCGCCGCTCAAACCGTTGAAGTGATTGATAAAAAATAGTTGTAGGGTGGGTCTTCGACCCGCCAAAACACACCGTCATTGCGAGACTTGAACGAAGTTCAAGGCGTGGCAATCCCCTAACAACGGAGAGCGAACTTTGTGATGAACAGCAATAACGCAGATTAAATTAGAAGATTGCCACTCTACGCCTTACGGCTTCGCTCGCAATGACAGTAAATCTTTCAGGCAGCCTGAAAAATTTGTTTTATCCAAATTTGCGTTTTGCTGGTGGGTCGAAGACCCACCCTGCGACTTTGCAATGACGCTAATTTTCAGGCAGCCTGAAAATATTTTAATCAACGCTATTGGTAAATAATCCGACAAATTAAGGAGTTAGTGATATGCAATACACCACACTGGGACATTCGGGTATTCAAGTATCCAAAATTTGCTTGGGCTGTATGGGCTTTGGCAAGCCGTCTGCTGATTTTTTAACTTGGACAGAAGCCGACCCTAAAATCTGCCAGCAAGTTATTGAACACGCTTGGGATTTAGGTATTAACTATTTTGATACCGCAAATGTTTATACCAACGGCGATTCCGAACGCTATTTAGGTCAAGCGATTAAAAATTTGAGTCTTGACCGTGAAAAAGTGGTGATTCAAACCAAAGTTTTTTTTAATGACGGCAAATTATCCAAACAGGCGATTGAGCGAGAAATAGACGGCAGTCTTAAACGCTTAAATATGGACTATGTGGATATTTATATGATTCACCGTTTTGATTATCATCACCCCATGGAAGAGACCATGCAAACCCTGCATTCTTTAATTGAAAAAGGCAAGGTGCGAGCATTAGGAGCAAGTGCAATGTATGGCTATCAATTCCATAATTTGCAAAATATTGCCGAGCAAAATCATTGGACAAAATTCACCGTTATGCAAAATCATTACAACCTGATTTATCGAGAAGATGAACGAGATTTAATTCCAGTTTGTTGGCAATTTAATACTGCTATTGCTCCGTATTCACCACTTGCAGGCGGACATTTAGCCCATATTGAATGGAGCGGATATTCTCATCGTTCTCAACAAGATAAAGTTTTGCCAGCCAAATATGACGCATTCAAAGAACCTGATTTATTGATTATTCAACGCGTTTCAGAAATTGCCCAAAAACGCCAAATATCAATGGCACAAGTTGCATTATCTTGGGCTTATGCCAAAGGCGTGGATTCTCCTGTATTAGGTTCTATTTCTACCGCTCATTTAGATGACGCAATAAAAGCATTAGATATTGTTTTAACGGCGGAAGAAATCGCTTATTTAGAAGAATTGTATGTGCCACATAAAGTGGTCGGTGCTATATTGTCAGGGCAGCCTGAAAGAATTGAACGCAAGTGATTTTGTAGGGTGGGTCTTCGACTCACCATAACCCAACTGTCAAAAGCGAGCCTAAACGAAGTTTAGGCGTGGCAATCTTCCTGCTACGGAGAACGAATTTAACCTTTCAGGCAGCCTGAATAATGAAAAAGCAACGCCTATCGGCGTTGTTGGTGGGTCGAAGACCCACCCTACAAAACTACGGCTTCGCTCGCAATGACGGTAATCTTTCAGTCTGCCTGAAAAAGGGTAATAAAATGAATAAACTACTTTCCTTATTATCATTAGAAAAACGAGAAGTTAAGTTATTGATATACAGCATATTACTTGTTTTTCTATTATTTGCTGCCTACGCATTTTTACGCCCCATTCGTGATGCTTTGGGGATAGAAAAAGGCACGCAAGAATTAAAGTGGTTATTTTTAGGCACTTTTATTGCCACTTTAATCTGTTCTTTATTAGCGATGAATTTAAGCGGCATTATTCGCCGTAAATTATATGCGGACGGCATTTTTATTTTCTTTGCAATTAATTTAATGGCTTTTTATGCCGCTATGTTACTTATTCAAAAAGACAGTCCATATTATATCTGGTTGTGTCGCACTTTTTTTATTTGGGTGAGTGTTTTTAATTTATTTGTTATTTCAACCGCATGGAGTGTTTTAGCAGATACTTATACACGCGAACGCTCCGCTCGTTTATTTGGCATAATCAGTGCAGGAGCAAGTGTGGGCAGTATTATCGGTTCCATGTGGGTAGGCTTTTTAGGACATAAAATAGCAACACAGCATTTTATTTTATTATCAGGTTTGTTTTTATTTGCGTCTTTAATACTAAAAAATTTAATGATTAAAGAAAGTTATCAACTGCTGCCTGAAAATCAACAATCGCAATTTTTACAAAAATTCAATACGCCATTACCTGCCAAAAATCCATTTACAGGCATTAAAATTGTTTTTCACTCTAACTATTTAATGCTATTAGCCTTATTTATTATATTACTCACATCGGTTTCCACTTTTTTATATATGGAACAAGCCCGTATTGTTAAAACTGCCTTTGAAAATCGAGAAGTACGCACCGCTTTTTTTGCCAAAATTGATTTTGTGGTACAAACTGCCAGTTTTATTATTCAAATTTTTCTCATCGCTAAAATTGCCAAGCATTTTGGCAGTAAATCGCTGTTGTCTTTATTAGGTTTTGTTTTGGCATTCGGGTTTATTGTTTTAATTGTAAGCAACCACGCCTTGTGGGCAATTATTGTGGTGTATTCTTTAAGACGAGTGGGCGAATACGCATTAGTCAAACCCGCCCGAGAAATGCTGTTCGTGCCATTAGACGGCGAAAGCAAATACAAGGTCAAAAACTTCACCGACACCGTAGTCTATCGCGGCGGAGACGCACTGTCATCGCAATTAGAAGGCTTTTTAGCCGACAAAAACGCCAACTACGCCTTGATAGCAGGCGGCGTTTTGGCATTGCTATGGGGCTTCGTGGGCTTGAAGTTAAGTCGGAAATATGAAAATCAGTGAGCGGCTAAACAGTTAGCAGTGAGTAGTGAGCAGTGAGCAGTTGTTTCGTCAATCCTGCGGATTGACGGATATATTTTTGATAACGCTTCGGTGCTGTTTCAGGCTGCCTGAAAACACCTTATACCGCTTGTCTTGCCATATTTAAGCCCATTTCAACGCTTGGGTATTGTGGATTTTTAGGCACTTGTTGATAAACAATTTCGCCGTTTTTAAATAAAACGCTTTGGTTAATGGCAAGTTGTTGCCAGCGTTCGTTGTTTGTTAAAGGGAGTGTGGCAATGACGGCTACTTTGTCTTGTGGTGTGGTTTCTTGGGCAAAGTCTATGCTGATGTCGTCATCGGATAAAGACGCTACGCCAAATGGGGCTTGACGGATAATGTAATGTAACAGCGAGCCACAGTGAGCAAACAACACTTCGCCATTGCTAATCACACAGTTGAATAAACCATATTGACGAATTTCGGTGCAGATTTCGCACAGGGCTGAAAATAGAATTTCATCATGGGGACATTCATCAAATTGTTGTCGCAAGCGTTCTAATAAATAGCAAAAGGCGGTTTCGGAATCGGTTTTACCCACAGGTCGAAAAAATATGCTTTGTGGCGGTGCAAAATTTTTCAGGTTGCCATTATGAGCAAACAGCCAGTATTTGCCCCATGCTTCGCGAATAAATGGGTGCGTGTTGGCAAGCGAAATTTGCCCCTGCGTGGCACGGCGAATGTGGGCGATGATATTGGTCGAGCGAATAGGGCATTTTTTCACCATATCGGCAAATGGCGAAGTGGCACACGGCGTGGTGTCTTGCAACAAACGCCACGCATTATCTTCAAAAAAAGCAATACCAAAGCCGTCTGAATGACAATCGGTCAAACCGCCACGCCGCCTAAAACCGTCAAAAGAAAAAACAATATCGGTTGGCGTGTTGGCATTCATTGCAAGTAGTTGGCACATTTTGGGTTTCCTTATGTTTTCAGGCTGCCTGAAATTATATCGTCATTGCGAGACTGACGCAGAGAGTGGCAATCCCCTTGTCGTTTAGGTAGATTAAATCTTTCAGGCTGCCTGAAAATTATTTAATTGATTGTAATCATTCAATTTTTAATATCACACGGATTGGGAATTGCTAACGCAATTCCTATAAATGCTGTTTATTTAATAGATTTTCCGTGAGCAAAATCGAATCCGTGTGAAATTTAAAAAACCTATCCATTCAGGCTGCCTGAAAAACATGTTTGTGATATGCCGTTCTCCTTGCGTGCGGAGATTGCCACGATTTTTCCTGCGAGACCCCCACGCCTTACGGCTCGGGGCGACACAGTTGTAAATGGCAGAGCCATTAACAACTGTCTGTCGGCTTGCAATGACGGCAGGAGTTCAGGCTACCTGAAAATAAAAACCGTCATTGCGAGCCGTGCTACGCACGGCATGGCAATCCCCTTGTTGTTTAGGTAAATTAAATCTTTCAGGCTGCCTGAAACTTGTTACAAATATATCTTGCGATTGAGTCTAACGCCCAGCCTGATAGTCCGATAAACACAATGGCGGCGGACAGTTCGTTGTATGCCAAGCGGTCGCGTGTGTCTAAAATAAAATAGCCCAAGCCACTGGATACGCCTAACATTTCGCACGGCACTAACACAATCCACGCCACGCCTAACGATAAACGCAAGCCTGTCAGTATGTTGCCGATGACGGCAGGCAGAATAATGTGGCGTAATTGTTCGCTTTTTGTGGCGTTCATAGATTTGCCCAACGAAAGCCATGCAGGGTCGATGTTTTTTACGCCTTGTGCGGTGTTGATAATCAACGACCACACGCAAGCAAAAGCAATTAGGGCGATAATCGGCAAGTCGCCGATACCGAAAATCATCACCGCAATCGGCATCCACGATAAGGGCGAAATCATGCGTAAAAATTGAAATACACCAACCGTTAAGCGTTCAAACGCTTGCGATACGCCCACAATTAAGCCTATGGGTATGCCGATAAAAAAGGCAATCAACAAGCCCAAAAAAATGCGTTTGAATGACGCAAAAAAGTGCAACCAAATGCTTTTTTCGCCAAGTAATTGCACGGACGCAGTTAAGGCGTTAAGCGGCAAAAAGGCTCGAGCCAAAGGCAGATAATGCGTCAGTATCACAATCGAAATATGCCAAATAATCAGCAAACACAATAGCCCAAATAGGGGGTGTGTAAAAATAGTTTGTGTGCGTGTCATAGTTTTTTCCTTGTGTTTTAATGGGTTTTCAGGCTGCCTGAAAATAAAAACCGTCATTGCGAGCCGTGCTACGCACGGCGTGGCAATCCCCTTGTTGTTTAGGTAGATTAAATCTTTCAGGCTGCCTGAAAAACATTTTTGCGATATGCCGTTCTCCGTAGCAGGGAGATTGCCACGATTTTTCCAGCGAGACCCCCACGCCTTACGGCTCGGGGCGACACAGTTGTAAATGGCAAAGCCATTAACAACTGTCTGTCGGCTTGCAATGACGGCAGGGGTTTCAGGCAGCCTGAAAATCATTATTTATCAAATCACAAATTCCACAGTATCCGTTTGTTGTTTATTTTCCTGTGCGTTTTGTAAGGCATTCAGTATTTCCTTGCGGATCGTTTGGTAGCCCAAATCATCGCTTTGTCGCCGAAAATGCTGGTTTAACTGCCACTCGTCAATTAAGCGGCTTTGCCCCAAAAGCACAATGCGGTCTGCCAAAAGCAAGGCTTCGTCAATGTCGTGGGTAACCATCACCGCCGCCGTGTGGTGCGTTTTTGCCATTTGCAGCAAAAGCCGTTGCATATCGTGCCGTGTGATTGCGTCTAATGCCGCAAACGGTTCGTCTAAAAAAACAATGTCAGGATTTCGCACCAAAGCCCGTGCCAAAGCCACACGAGCCGCCATGCCGCCTGATAATTCGGCAGGTTTTTTATTCGCACTGTCGAATAATCCGACTTCTTTAAGAATATGACAAACGGCATCATCTTCAATTTTCGGCTGATTTTTAAAATCCGAACCAAAAGCGATATTTTGATAAACCGAAAGCCAAGGCAATAGGGCAGGCGATTGAAAAACAAACGCCGTTTGCGTGCTGTTCGCTATATTTACGCTGCCTGAAAGCGGCGTTTGCAACAAACCCAAACACCGCAATAAAGACGATTTGCCTGTGCCAGACGCACCCAAAATCATCACCACTTCGTTTTGCTGAATTTCAAGCGAAAACGAGCGTAAAACCGTTGTGCTTATGCCTTTTTTATCGGTATAGCCGATGGATAAATTGTGTGCGGATAAAATATGGTTGTTCATTTTTTTTGCCTTTGCTTGTTGTAATATTTTCAGGCTGCCTGAAAACGAAATTTATTGCTTTGCTCGCTTTTAACAGTTATTTTTTTATGAACAAACGGATTTGTTCGCACCTAACGGTGCTCACGGTGATTTAAAATAGCGAACTCCGTTAGGGGTGAGCAAATCCGTTTGTTACTTTCCTTTTTCAGGCTGCCTGAAAACAAGGTTTGTTTGATACGAAGTATCAAACTTTTATGAACGAAGTTCATAAAAGATGACGAAGTCATCAAGCCGAAGTTTAGGCGAAGCCAAAACAAGGTTTATTTATGCGAAGCATAAATTTTTTATTTACGAAGTAAATAAAATAGATTGCGAAGCAATCAAACCGAAGTTTCTGCGAGCGAAGCGAAACTAAAACGATGTTTTAAGCGTAGTCAAAATATTTAATTTACTGTAATCATTCGATTTTTTAATATCACACGGATTGGGAATTGCTAACGCAATTCCTTTAAATGAGCAATAGCCGTTAGTGGTTTTACTACTTACGGATATGCATATTGCGAGCCGTGTGAAACACGGCGTGGCAATCCTTTTAAAGATTTTGCGTAAGCAAAATCGAATCCGTGTGGCATCTAAAAAATCCCCCCACTCACGCCGCCTTTTTCGGTTCTATTTCAACAATTTCCTTGCGTAAATGTTTGATTGCAGGGGTTACAATTGCCACGAACAGGGCTTCGCGGTTTAATCTTTGGGCAGCGTTTTGCATTAAATAACCTTTTGCCCCTGAATGAAGTGCAGCAGATTGACTTGCGTCCAAACACAGCACCGCTGCCGCTTCCCGCAATTTCAGAACAGGCAAAATAGCGTGGTTGTTGTTTTCCACTTTATTTGATAACAACGCCACTTCATCTAACGCTTTATTCAAACGAATGTTCAGGCTGCCTGAACTATGTTCTAAATACGAATTCACTTCGCCACGCGTTTTGTTGCTCTCGTTAATCACATCAAGACAAGCGTCAATTATGCCTGCACCGATACCGATTTGTAACAGCAAAAATCCCGCACGAATTCGTTTTATATAATCAGCAAATTCAATGGGTTGAGCTAAAACTTCATCATCAGCAATAAACACATCGTTTGCACTAACGGTGAGCGTTCCTGTGCCTTCTAACGCACAAAATTCAGGACAGCGGCGAATGGATACACCGTTTGCATTGCAGCGTAAAACAAACATCACATAACCGTCATCGGTTTGAGCCGTTGCCCCAAAAATATGCGTTTCTCCCAAATTCGACACCCACGGCAAACCGCCATTGACCACATATCCGCCAGCCACACGAGTGGCTTTCAAATTATTTTTTTCAATGCCCGATAAGTGTTTCATCGTATTCGACATACCCGTGCCTGCTAATTGCTTGCCAGACAAGACATCTGCGAGATATTTATCTTTTAACGCCTGATTTTTACTTTGACGCAAATACCAAGCAAACGCCGACTGGCACCACACCATAAAGGCAGTCGAACCGCAGATTCTACCGATTTGGCGAATCACCAAAATTTGCGACAACAAGCCGCCGTTTGGGTTGCCCAAAGACGCAAAACCGCCCACTTCGCCTAATTCGGTTAGAAAATCAGCAGGGTAAAACTTTTCACGGTCGATTTTTTCAACCAAAGGACGCAATTTTGCTTGGGCAAACGAAGCAATGTTTTGAATTAACTCATTGTTTTCATAAGACATAATTGTTCTCCGTGTGAAGTTTGTAGCCTTTAATATTTTCAGGCTGCCTGAAATTATTTCTGCCTACGATTTACGCAAACGCCTGCAATTCAGGGTTAATCTCGGTTCTTGCCAAATTATTAGCATAATTACACAGCGTGGCGAGCGACACGCCCAAAACCACTTCCAACGCCGCTTGCTCACTATATCCAGCGTCAAAAAACGCCTGCAATTCATCGTCTGCGACATTGCCTTTGTGCAAAATCACCGCTTTGGTAAAATTCGCTAACGCATTGAGTTTGTTATCATTTAACGCCGAAAGATTGCGGATATTTGCTAATTCATCAGGCGAAAATAACTTTTTCAACGAACTCACCTTGCTGTGTCCTGCAAAACAAAACGCACAGCCATTGAGTTTAGCCGCCGTAATCTGCACCACTTCCCGCTCGGCAGTTGTTAAAGAAGTGTCATTATTGATTTTGCCCACTTCCTGATAAGTTGCCAAAGCCTGTGGGGCGTTTGCCAAAACCCCGATTAAATTCGGCAAAAAGCCATTAATTTTCAAAGCTTGCTCAACACGAGCACGAGCCGCATCAGGTGCAGACTGCACCGAGTGAATGGTTAAACGAGCCATTTTTTTACTCCATAATATTTGTGAATATGGCGTAATCATAAAATGACGCTATCAAAACACAAAGATTGATTGCTTATATGCTTATAACCAAAATGAAGAAATTCATTTCAGGCAACCTGAAAGCGTGTTTATAGGGTGGGACAATCCAACCCACCAGCAAACCGATAGGTTTGCATGAATAAATGGTTTATCAAAGCCTTGCGGCTTTGTGGTGGGCAAGAATGCCCACCCTATAACCTAATTCGTCATTGCGAGCCGTGTCGTAAGCACGGCGTGGCAATCTCCGATAAATTGACGCAGTCAATTTATCGGGTGGCGTAAGTCGATACAACGGCAATGCAAGAATGTTTTTCAGGTTGTCTATTGTTGAATAAAAACGCATGGGCAATAACGCCCACCCTACACAGGTTGTTGATTTTGTGTTATAAAACGATTTTCAGGTAGCCTGAAAAGGTTTTGTGCAATGTCGTTCTCCGTAGTTAGGAGATTGCCACGCCGTTGTTACACAACGGCTCGCAATGACGATAAAGGGCTGCCTGAAAGGTTAAATAGTGTATTGTGCAAAGGGTTTATTTGATTTTTGTTGTGAAAATTAGATAAAGGGTTTTGAATTTTGAGTTTTCAGGCTACCTGAAAATAACACCGTGTCAAAAGCGAGATTTTTCTGTAGGAAAAATCGTGGCAATCTATGTTTTGCCGTTAGGCAAAACAAACGCCGCAAGGCGTTTTAATGGCATTGCATTAAGCCGTTTAGGTTGCCCAAATGGTGTAAGAACGAGCATTACAAAGCCTTGCGGCTTTGGTTAATCGCAAGCGATTAACTGGATTGCCACGATTTGAACTTCGTTCAAATCTCGCAATGACACATAGGGTTGATTTTTTGTTTCAGGCAGCCTGAAAGTTAAATAGTGTATTGTGTAAAGGGTTTATTTGATTTTTGTTGTGGAAGTTAAATAAAGGGTTTTGGAATTTGGGTTTTCAGGTTGCCACTGTTCGTCATTGCGAGCCGTGCCGTAAGCACGGCGTGGCAATCTCCTAAAATTATTTTTAACGAGTGAAATGAAGTTAAAAATAATTTTAGGGTGGCGTAAGTCGATACAACGGCAATGCAAAAAGGTTTTCAGGCAGCCTGAAAGTTTGAATAAAAATGCGTGGGCAATAACGCCCACCTACGCAGGTTGTTGTTTTTGTGTTATAAAACGATTTTTAGGTAGCCTGAAAAGGTTTTGTGCAATGTCGTTCTCCGTAGTTAGGAGATTGCCACGCCGTTGTTACACAACGGCTCGCAATGACGATAAAGGGCTGCCTGAAAGGTTAAATAGTGTATTGTATAAAAGGTTTATTTGATTTTTGTTGTGAAAATTAAATAAGGGTTTTGAATTTTGGGTTTTCAGGCTGCCTGAAAATAAATTTTAGATAGGAATATCAATTATGTATGAAGATGATTATTGGTTTAATAAAAAAGAACAAAAAAAATTTAACATTATTAAATGTTATGAGAAGAATTTGAAAATAGATAATATAATTGACTATTTATCATATTCTATTGTTATTATGTTTTTTATTGGTTTAATAGTTTATTATTTAATTATTTATCATTTTAATTTATTGGATTTTATAAATTATTCGATTGTTGATACATTAGTTCCAAATATGTTTATTCCAAAATTATTGGAAACAGAATCTTATGAAAAATCAATATTATTAGGTTTTTGTTTTTTTGTATCTCTTGTGTTTTATTTTACAATACTTTTTGTTATTGTATTTACTAATTGTATTTTGTATGACGGAGACCCTTTTTTGAAACCAAGATTAGTTAGAAGAGAACGGAAAAAAGAAAAATATAAACGAAATGGAAAAAAACAAAAAATAAATTATGAATTACCTGATGAAAATAGTTTTAAGCAATCAGTTAAGGCATTGTTTTCAGAAACGGATGTCCATAATTATTATTTTCGCAAAAATATTAAGCGTCCATTTTTCAGATGGTTATTTTGTATATTATTGTCTTTATTTTTATGGGTAATAATATGGATAATTCACAAAGGTTTTTTCATTGAGAGTTTTCAAAGTAAATTTGAACAACTTTTAATGTGGTCATTTACACCACTCATTTTTTCTGGTGGTGTAGGTGTGTTTGTTGCTGTATGTTTATATGGCTTGTTTTTTAACTTTGATTGTAATGAATAGGGGTCAAAAATGACGACTTTTGCTGACGAATTAAACAATTTGGGAAATGCCCTTTTAACTTCTGCACAAGAAATGCGGAAATTATTAGGACAAAATGATTATGCAAAATACCAAAAAATTGGTAGTAATTTAAGCAACTTGGCACGCAGTTATTCTGACGGTGTAATGCGTTTAATGGAATATGGCGGAACGCCACAAGAGTTTCGTCAATTTAAAGAAGTTGCCTCTGATGTTATGAAAAGCATTGATAACATTAGAGATAGTAGTTCATATTATTATGAAAAAGCAGGTAAAGCGGTAGAACGAGCAGAAAAAGTTGCTCAAAGAATTGAAAAAGGTTCTGCATTAGCATCAATCGCTCAATTAGGTCTCGCAATGAAAGAAGCGGCACAAACAGGAAATTACGACAAATTAGGTGAAGCAGGTTCTGAAGTTTTAGGTTCATGGCTGGGGGGATTGGCAGGTGCTGCAATAGGTGGAGCAGTAGTAGCATTAGGTGCTCCTGCTATTGTTGTCGCTATTATGGCTGGTATTGGTGCTTGGTTGGGAGCAGAATTAGGCGAATTGGTTTGGAATAAATTATTCAAACCTGCACAAGACTGGTTAAGCGATAAATTTGAAGACTGGTTTGGCTTAAACCGCACAGGTTTATTCCATATTTACGATCCATTAGTATTAGATTTAGACGGGGACGGTATTGAGTTAGTGAATGCCAACGGCTGGAATGGTGTGCAGTTTGACTTTAATGGCAATGGCATTAAAACCGCTACGCAATGGGTGAAAGCCGATGACGGCCTGTTGGTGTGGGATAGAAACGGCAACGGCGTAATCGATGACGGTAGCGAGTTGTTTGGACAAGATACGCCACATAAATACATTACCGAGCCTGTAACAGACGGCTTTTCGGCGTTGAAAACAGTGGAAAGCGTGGAATGTAAAAATAGTGCCATTTGGGCAGTGAATGATACTATTTTTGCGTTTCAGGTTGCCTGAAAATATTTTATTGAATTGTTTTTTAATTAAGGACTACGAACAATGATTAAATGGCGTGATATTTCTATTAAGAAAAAATTTATTACGGTATTTATTATTCAAAATATTAGTCTTATTTTGTTATCTTTAGTTTTAGATATAACTTTTAGTATTGGTTTTGGAATTTTTATTGCATTGTTAATATCTATGAAAAATGATGAATACGCAAAAATAAAATACAATAAAAAAACATTTTTTATCATTACAATATGCTTAACTATTGTTTTCTTTTTATCATATGACTGGAGGTTAATAAAAAATGTTAATGTAACTTATAACGATTTAAATAATTATTCAGGAAAACATATTTCTCATCTTCGTGCTGGTAATTCGAGTAGTAGATGTTTCACTTTACAGAAAGATGAACAGGAAAGATGTTTTCAATGTTCTTTTATATATTATGATGAGTGTTATGATGAATTTAAACAATATTTTGGTGCTGATAATCAATATGGTCAAGATATTTCAATAAAGTATGCCGAATTTTCGAGTTTTATTATTCCTTTTTTAAATGATGAGAAAATTATTTATGAAATAAAGCATAACGATAAAATTATTTATGGTTATGATTATTTCATCAATAAGTTTTCAAGGCAACAAAAAAACTTACGGATTTTTGCTGTTTATTTAATATTAAACAGTGTGGTTTTCTGTATTTTTTACCATTGGATACAGAAAGATTTTTTGAAACATTCTCAATGATTGGAGATTAAATTATGGCAAAAGGAAATGGTTCTCTTTCAACAGGTAAATTGCTACGCAATTATTTGAGTGGTACTTCTTCATTTTTGGTTGAAACTGGTAATATGGTTTCAAACATAAAACAGTATATGCAGACAGGTGATACAAAATATTTGCACGATGCTTGGGAATCAGCTTCAATAGCAACTGGACATTTAACCAGTGTAGTTTCAGTAGGTAAGGCTGGGGGACTTACCAGTAATGTTTTAACTGCTAACAGATTACTTAATCATCTGAAAGAATTTAAGACAGATTGGAATAACGGTCAGATAAATGTCAATCTTACCCAAAATATTATGGCAGATAGTTTTAGTCTGATGGGTGAAGCATTTGGTAAAAGGGGAATTATTTTTTCTGAAACTGGAGATATTATCAGTGCGATTGCCTTAAATACAGGCGATACAGGGAAAATGGATTTGGAAGATTTTAACGCCGAAGATATTGAAGGCTTTATTATTGAAAATCTGCAACCATTATCAGACGCTATTTATGGTTTCTTCGATAAATGGGATAAAAATATTTCTGCCAAATTAGACGGTAGAGACCCAAGTTTCGGTAAAGCGGTGTTGGAAAAATTGCTGAAATTAAGTGACGGATTAGATAATCTGTTTAGTTTTGATTGGGCTAAATTTGACTGGACTGGCGATGACTGGAAAGACTGGTTTGGCTTAAACCGCACAGGATTATTTCACATTTACGATCCATTGGTGTTGGATTTAGACGGCGATGGTGTGGAGTTAGTGAATGCCAACGGCTGGAATGGTGTGCAGTTTGACTTTAACGGCAATGGCATTCAAACCGCTACGCAATGGGTGAAAGCCGATGACGGCTTATTGGTGTGGGATAGAAATAATAACGGTGTGATTGATGACGGCAGTGAGTTGTTTGGTCAAGATACACCACACCGTTTTCTCGGCGAACCTGTAACGGACGGCTTTACGGCATTGAGAACGGTGGAAAGCCACCCTGACGGGGAAATTAACGCCAAAGACCACGAGTGGAAAAACTTAAAAGTGTGGCGGGACTTAAACCAAGACGGCGAAACACAAAAAGGCGAATTATTTACATTGGACAAATTAGGCATTACGGCGTTGAGTTTGTCCGCCCAAAATGGCACAGCCACTTTCACCTATCAAGACGGCAAGAAAAATAAATTAGCCGATGTGAATTTTAATCGCGATACGGTGCATAGTGAATATAAGGAACATATCGCTTTAAGCGAAGCACAGTTGAAATTGCCAAATTTACACGGTGTGGGTATGTTAAGGGATTTGCGGAAAGCGGCAAATAGTGAATTTTTTGCACAATATACTACGGCTTTTCAGGCTGCCTGAAAGGTTAAATAGTTTATTGTGGAAAAGGTTTATTTGATTTTTGTTGTGAAAATTAAATAAGGGTTTTGGATTTTTGGGGCGTTATAACGGATAGGCTACCCGAATCAATCGTTTTCAACGATTTATTCAAAGATTGCTTCGCGTATCGCTCGCAATGACGATAAAGGGCTGCCTGAAAATATAAACCGTGTCATTGCGAGCCTTGAACGAAGTTTAAGGCGTGGCAATCCAGTTAAAACCTGCGGTAAAAACAAACGCCGTAGGCGTTGTAATGGCAGTGCAAAAAAGTTTTCAGGTTGCCGTCTCGTTATTGCGAGACTGAAACCTTTGTAAAACTCAATCTAAAACAAAAAAGCGTTCGTTTATAGGGGACAATCCAACCCACCACAACGCTGATAGGCGTTGATTGTTTATTGATATTAAAGGAAATTCCGCCCTATCGGGCGGTTGGTGGGCAAGAATGCCCACCCTATACATGAACGATTTTTTTGTTTCAAATTGAGTTTTGCAAAGGTTTCACCCTGAAACCACTTTTTTTCCACAATAAAACAAATCACATTCATTTATTGCGTATAAATTAGGTAAGTCTAAAATACGCACATTCCATACTAAAACAGGGTTTCAGGCTGCCTGAAACGCTGTTTGGCGTTAAAGTATAGTCAATTCATACCAAAATCATGCAGCGTTGGCTCGCCTTGCTGTATTATCTATACTATCTGCGGCTTCGCCGCCTTGCCTGTTTTTGGTCTGAATTGACTATAAAAAATGTACCCGATTGCTTTTCTTTATCTTTTTGGGCTGTGATTTAGTTTGTGGATATGTTATAATTTATCAATTTAGCAAAATATATTGCTTTTTTAATAACGAAATAGACGGCGATACACAGCCGTTTCTCACAAGGAACCTTACAGATGTTGGCAAACTACCTACCCGTGTTGGTGTTCATTTTAGTGGGCATTGTGGCGGGTGCTGTTCTGTTGTTTTTGGGTTATATCTTGGGCCCGCAGCGTCCATCAGATGAAAAACTGTCCGCTTTTGAGTGCGGTTTTGAAGCCTTTGAAGACGCACGCCGCAAGTTTGATGTGCGGTATTATCTTGTTGCCATTCTCTTTATTCTGTTTGATTTGGAAATTGCGTTTATGTTTCCTTGGGCTGTGGTCTATAAGGAAATGTCGGCGTTTGGCTTTTGGTCGATGTTGGTGTTCTTGGTTATCCTAACGGTCGGCTTCGTCTATGAATGGAAAAAAGGTGCGTTGGAATGGGAATAGACGGCTTATTAAAAGAAGGCTTTATCACCACACAAGCGGATAAAGTCTTAAATTATGTCCGCACGGGGTCTTTGTGGCCTGTAACCTTTGGCTTGGCGTGCTGTGCGGTGGAAATGATGCACGCTGGTGCTTCTCGATACGATTTAGACCGCTTTGGTATTATTTTCCGTCCATCGCCCCGTCAATCGGATTTGATGATTGTGGCAGGTACGCTGTGTAATAAAATGGCTCCTGCTCTGCGTCGTGTGTATGAGCAAATGTCTGAACCGCGTTGGGTTTTGTCTATGGGTTCTTGTGCGAATGGCGGCGGTTATTATCATTATTCTTACTCGGTAGTGCGTGGCTGTGATCGGGTTGTGCCTGTTGATGTGTATGTGCCAGGTTGTCCGCCCACAGCAGAAGCATTGTTGTATGGACTGTTGCAGTTGCAACAAAAAATCCGCCGTGAATATACGATTGCGAGGAAATAATTTATGTTGTTAAGTAAATTACAATCCGAGTTAGAAATTCAGGCAGCCGCTTTATACGATAATTTAATCAACGAATACGGACAAATTACGCTTGAATGTTCGGTGGAAAATTATCTGCCGTTAATGAAATTGCTCCGTGACCAAATGGGCTTTGAGCAACTGATTGACTTATGCGGTGTGGATTATTCTTCGTATCAAAATAAACCACGCAGTGAAAAACGCTTTGCGGTGGTGAGTCAGTTGTTGTCTATTCGCAATAATTGCCGCGTGCGTGTGCGTGTGTTTGCTCCTGATGTTGAACCATTTGTTGTGCCAAGCGTGGTGGAAATTTACAATGCCGCCGACTGGTATGAACGAGAAGCATTTGATTTATTCGGCATTACTTTTGCAAATCACCCTGATTTACGCCGTATCCTGACCGATTACAATTTTGTGGGCAATGCCCTGCGGAAAGATTTCCCTGTGTCAGGCTATATGGAAATGCGTTATTCTGAAACCGAAAAACGCGTGATTTATCAACCTGTAACCATTGAGCCGCGTGAAAACACTCCGCGTTTAGTCAGAGAGGAGCATTACGGTGGCTGAAACGAAAAGTAGAAATTACACCGTCAATTTTGGACCACAACACCCAGCCGCACACGGTGTATTGCGTATGATTTTGGAGTTGGAGGGCGAAACCATCGTCCGTGCTGACCCGCATATTGGTTTATTGCATCGTGGCACAGAAAAATTAGCGGAAACGCGTACATTCTTGCAAGCCTTGCCATATATGGATCGCTTGGACTATGTGTCGATGATGTGTAACGAACACGCCTATTGTATGGCGGTGGAAAAACTCACAGGCACCGAAGTGCCATTGCGAGCTCAATATATCCGTGTGATGTTTGCGGAAATTACCCGTATTCTCAATCACTTAATGGGTATTGGTTCGCATGCTTTGGATATTGGGGCAATGACTGTCTTCCTGTATGCTTTCAGGGAGCGTGAAGATTTAATGGATATTTACGAAGCCGTATCAGGAGCGCGTATGCACGCCGCATACTTCCGCCCAGGTGGCGTTTATCGTGATTTGCCTGACTTTATGCCCAAATATGAGCCAAGCAAATATCGTCCAGCCAAAGTATTAAAACAACTCAATGCCAACCGTGAAGGTTCCATGTTAGACTTCATTGAAGACTTTACACGCCGCTTTCCTGCTTGCGTTGATGAGTATGAAAACCTGCTTACTGAAAACCGTATTTGGAAGCAACGCACAGTGGGCATTGGTGTGGTTAGTCCAGAGCGTGCCTTACAAAAAGGCTTTACTGGTCCTATGTTGCGTGGTTCGGGTATTGAGTGGGATGTGCGTAAAAATCAACCGTATGAAGTGTATGACAAATTAGACTTCGACATTCCAGTGGGCGTAAATGGCGACTGCTACGACCGTTACTTATGCCGCATTAACGAAATGCGTCAATCAAATCGCATTATCAAACAATGTGTGGATTGGCTGCGTGCTAATCCTGGCGAAGTGATGTCGGACAATCACAAAGTCGCACCGCCCAAACGGCATGCGATGAAAACAAATATGGAAGAGTTAATTCACCACTTCAAACTGTTCAGTGAGGGTATGCATGTGCCAGAGGGCGAAATTTATGTCGGCACAGAACACCCCAAAGGTGAATTTGGCATTTATATGATTTCAGACGGTGCGAATAAACCCTATCGCCTGAAAATCCGAGCACCAGGTTTTGCACACTTGCAAGGTATGGACGAAATGGCAAAAGGGCATATGTTAGCCGATGTGGTTGCCATTATCGGCACGATGGACATTGTATTTGGGGAGGTAGATAGATAATGTTATCTGCTCAATCATTACAACAAATTGATTACGAATTAAGCAAATATCCAGCCGATCAACGCAGAAGTGCCATTATGAGTGCCTTGCGTATTGCCCAAGTGGAAAAAGGTTGGTTATCGCCTGAACTGATTGAATTTGTTGCCAACTATGTGGGCATTGCCCCTGCGGCAGCGTTGGAAGTGGCGACTTTCTACAATATGTACAATCTCAAACCTGTGGGCAAATACAAATTAAGCGTTTGCACCAACTTGCCTTGTGCTTTGCAAGGCGGCGTGAATACCGCTGAATATTTGAAAAACAAATTGGGCATTGACTATGGCGAAACCACGCCTGACGGCAAATTCACCTTGGAAGTAACCGAGTGTCAGGGTGCCTGTGGCGATGCCCCTGTGATGTTGGTCAATAACCACAAAATGTGCAGTTTTATGACCCCTGACGCAATCGACAAAAAATTGGCGGAGTTAAACTGATATGGCGATTTATCATTCAACCATTATTTTTAACGGCGTCAATACCCAAGACCCAAACTGTTGGCATATTGACGAATACCGCAATCGTGGCGGTTATCAGGCATTAGAAAAAATCATTGGCGGTAAAGTATCGCAAGACGATGTGATTGCCGAAATGAAAGCGTCTGGCTTGCGTGGTCGTGGCGGTGCAGGTTTCCCCACAGGCTTAAAATGGAGTTTTATGCCGCGTGCTTTGACTGGTGCAAAATATGTGGTGTGCAACACCGATGAGGGCGAACCTGGTACATTCAAAGACCGTGATATTCTGCGTTTTAATCCCCATGCCTTGATTGAGGGTATGATTTTGGCAGGTTACGCCATGGGGGCAACCGCAGGTTATAACTACATTCACGGTGAAATTTTTACCGAATATCAACAATTTGAAGCCGCCATTGAAGAAGCCCGAGCCGCAGGATTTTTAGGCAAAAACATTTTGGGCAGTGGCTTTGATTTTGAAGTGTATGCACATCACGGTTATGGTGCGTATGTGTGTGGTGAAGAAACCGCTTTGCTTGAATCGCTCGAAGGCAAAAAAGGGCAACCGCGTTTCAAACCGCCGTTTCCTGCCTCTTTTGGTTTGTATGGCAGACCGACAACCATTAACAACACCGAAACTTTATCGAG
This sequence comes from Neisseriaceae bacterium, assembly GCA_017458185.1. GTDB lineage: Bacteria > Pseudomonadota > Gammaproteobacteria > Burkholderiales > Neisseriaceae > RGIG9985. The sequence goes on along the minus strand of JAFTFY010000014.1, from coordinate 37,253 downwards.
TGTGCCGTTTATTTTGCGAGACGGTGCAGAAAAATTTGCGGCACTCGGCACAGAAAACGCCAAAGGCAGCAAAATTTTCTCCATTTCAGGACATGTCGCTCGCCCTGGTAACTACGAAATGCCATTAGGCACGCCTTTCAGGGTGCTTTTGGAAATGGCAGGCGGTATGCGTGAGGGTTCCAAACTCAAAGCGGTAATCCCTGGTGGTGCGTCTGCCCCAGTGTTGCCTGCGGACATTATTATGGACTTGCCTATGGATTATGATTCACTGTCCAAAGCAGGTTCCATGTTGGGTTCTGCCGCCGTGATTGTGATGGACGAAGGCGTGAGTATGGTGCGTGCATTAGAACGCCTATCTTACTTCTTCCACGAAGAATCGTGCGGACAATGCACGCCGTGCCGTGAGGGTACAGGCTGGCTGTATCGCATTGTTCATCGCATTGCCGAAGGGTGTGGTAAAAAAGAAGACTTGGATTTACTGCAATCCATTTGTGGCAATATGTCAGGTCGCACCGTGTGTGCTTTGGCTGATGCCGCTGTCTTCCCCGTGCGTGGATTTACCAAACACTTCCTGCACGAATTTGAAGAATGTATTGAAAAACAGCAACCGCCGCAACATCGTTGGTTCTGATAGGTAAAGATTGAATTTAGGAACACGATATATGTTACAAGTAGAGATTGACGGTAAATCGGTTGAAGTGGAGCAAGGCACGAATATCATCGAAGCCGCCCACAAAACAGGCACTTATATTCCGCATTTTTGCTATCACAAAAAATTGTCGATAGCGGCAAGTTGTCGTATGTGTTTGGTGGAAGTGGAAAAAGCCCCCAAACCATTGCCTGCCTGTGCCACACCTGTTACAGACGGAATGAAAGTCAAAACCCATTCCGAGTTAGCCCAAAAAGCCCAAAAAGGCGTTTTGGAGTTTCTGCTCATCAATCACCCTTTGGATTGTCCGATTTGCGACTGGGGTGGTGAATGTCAGTTACAAGACTTGGTTATGGGTTATGGTCAAGGGGCAGGGCGTTTTAGCGAAGAAAAACACACCGTGCCTGCCAAAAATATGGGACCACTCATTTCTGCCGAAGAGATGAGCCGTTGTATTCATTGCACGCGTTGTGTGCGTTTTACCGAAGAAGTGGCAGGTTTCCAAGAAATCGCTATGGCAAACCGCAATGAAAACGCCGAAATTATGCCGTTTATCGGTAAAACCGTTACTTCGGAAATTTCAGGCAATGTGATTGACTTATGCCCTGTGGGTGCTTTAACCAGCAAGCCTTTCCGCTACAACGCTCGTTCTTGGGAATTGTCTCGCAGAAAAAGCATTTCTGCCCACGACGCATTAGGTTCTAATTTAATTGTGCAAACCAAAGACCGCACCGTTCGCCGTGTGATTCCTTTGGAAAATGAAGCGATTAACGAATGTTGGCTGTCCGACAAAGACCGTTTTGCGTATGAAGGTTTGAACCACGAAAACCGTCTGCAGAAACCCATGATTAAACAAGACAATCAATGGATTGAAGTGGATTGGGAAACCGCATTTAATTATGTGGTGAAAGGTTTGAATGGTGTGGCAAATGACCACGGCAAAAACGCCATCGGTATGTGGGTGAATCCTGCTTCAACCGTTGAAGAATTGTTCTTGGCGAAGAAAATTGCCGCTGATTTTGGCATTGCGTCTATTGACAGCCGCTTGCGTCAGCAAGATTATCGCTTGGACGAAAACCGTCATCATGACGCATTTTGGTTGGGGCAGAAAATTGACGAATTAGGTTCATGCGATGCGATGTTGTTTATCGGTGCGGATTTACGCACAGAACAACCTTTGCTCACTGCACGCATTCGCCGTGCCGCTCAAAATGGTGCAAAAGTCAGCACGCTTTCTGCTCGCCGTGAAGAATTAAGAATGCCGACTTTTGTTCAGGCAGCCTTACACCCAACGCAATGGGTTGAAACCTTGCGTTCTATGTTAAAAGACACGGACGACAACAGCATTTCAGGCAGCCTGAAAAATGCAGAAAAAGCCGCCGTTATTTTGGGTGCAGCCGCACAGCAACACCCACAATTTGCCGAAATTTACGTCGCCGCTCAAAGTTTAGCCCAAGAGTGCGGTGCGAAGTTTGGTATTCTGCCGCAAGCGGCAAACAGTGTTGCCGCAGATATGTTGGAAATTCGTCCAACCAAAGGCGGCAACTCTTTACAAGAAATGTTGGCAACACCCAAAAAAGCCGTCATTTTGGTGAATGTTGAACCGTTGGCGGATACCGTCAATGGCAATGCCGCGATGACGGCTTTGCAATCGGCTGAAACCGTGATTGCTTTAACTGCTTATCAAACACCGTCTTTGTTAGAAGCCGCAGATGTGCTGTTGCCGATTACGCCATTTACCGAAACATCAGGCTCGTTCATCAATATGGAAGGGCGTTTGCAAAGTTTCTACGGCGTGGTGCAACCTTTGGGCGAAGCCCGTCCGATGTGGAAAGTGTTACGCGTGTTGGGTAATCGCTTACATTTAGCAGGATTTGATTACAACTCATCGCCCGAAGTTTTGAAAGCGGCAACGCCTGCCAGCGGTTTTGAACGCCATTTAGATAACTTGGTATCGTTTAATGCCGATAATGTTTCAGGCAGCCTGAAAGATGCGAATATCAACAACTTATGGCGTGTTGGCGGCGTGGGTTTATACGACACCGACAACATTGTGCGTCATGCCAAATCCTTGCAACACACCGTTTGGGCAGCCGAACCCAAAGCCGTGATTAACAGCCGCACTGCCGAACGCTTGGGATTAGGTGTAGGCAACACCGTTGCTGCCAGTCAAGCAAATGGCGGGGACGCTGTTGTGGTAACCATCGACATTGATGACAATATGGCAGACGGCGTGGTTTATTTGCCCACACACGCATTGAATTACCGTTTAGGGGCAATGATGAATACAATCGAATTAAAGTGGGGTGAATAATGGACGCATGGTTTCAAAGTTTGCTCGGCAATGAAATAGGCATAGTCGTTTCGATTATCGTCAAAATCATTCTCATATTAGTGCCGATTATTTTGGTCGTTGTGCCGTATTTAACTTATTTTGAACGCAAAGTCATCGGCTATATGCAGTTGCGTGTCGGTCCAAATGTGAATGGTCCTTACGGCTTATTGCAACCTTATCTTGATGTGGTCAAATTGTTGGTGAAAGAAATCATCGTGCCGACCAAATCAAACAAAATGTTGTTAATGGTTGCACCTGCGATGGTATTAGCCCCGTCTTTGGCGATTTGGGTAACCTTGCCGATGAGCCGTGAATGGGTGATGACCAACTTAAACGCAGGCTTGCTGTATGTTTTGGCTTTATCGTCTGTTGGCGTGTATGGCGTGATTTTGGCAGGTTGGGCTTCCAACTCCAAATACGCATTCTTGGGTGCGATGCGTTCGTCCGCACAAATGATTTCGTATGAAATTGCGATGGGCTTTTGTTTGGTTGCCGCCGTTATGGTTTCAGGCAGCCTGAACTTCCAAGACATTGTGGCAGCACAAGCCACAGGCAAAATGGGCGGTTCGGTTTTATCGTGGAACTGGTTGCCTTTATTGCCCTTGTTTATTGTCTATTTAGTCTGCGGTGTGGCAGAAACCAACCGTGCGCCATTCGATGTGGCAGAAGGCGAATCCGAAATTGTGGCAGGTTTTCACATTGAATATTCAGGTTTTGCGTTTGCCTTATTCTTCTTGGCAGAATACATCAATATGATTATTTTCTCTGCCTTGTTATCCTTATTATTCTTGGGCGGCTGGTTATCGCCATTTCCAGAATCGTGGGGTTTTATCGGCAAAGGCTCTGCCTTGTGGATGTTCCTAAAAATGGGTGCAATCTTATTCTTCTATTTATGGTTGCGTGCCACATTCCCGCGTTATCGCTACGACCAAATTATGCGATTAGGCTGGAAAGTGTTTATCCCTGTAACGCTGGTGTATCTCATCATCGTTATGGCATGGATGAAAACCCCTTGGAATATTTGGGTGTAAATGGTTTTCAGGCAGCCTGAAAGATAATCAAACCTTTCAGGCAGCCTGCAAATAAAAAATAGGATTAAATAGTCTGCCAGAACCTATATATACATATTTTCAGGCAGCCTGAAATTAAAGAACACAGCAACTTTCGAGAACGCTATGAAACTTGCAAAAACCTTTTTACTATCAGAACTGCGACAAGGCTTGTCGATTACTTTTCGGCATTTCTTCTCGCGTAAGATTACCCTGATGTATCCCGAAGAAAAAACGCCACAATCGGTGCGTTTTCGTGGATTACATGCCCATAGACGCGATGAAAACGGCGTGGAACGGTGCGTTGCGTGCAAACTGTGCGAAGCCGTTTGCCCTGCTATGGCCATTTCGATTGAAGTCGAAGAGCGAGAAGACGGTAGTCGCCGTCCTGCTCGTTACGACATTGACTTAACCAAGTGCATTTTCTGCGGTTTCTGCGAAGAAGCCTGCCCCGTTGATGCGATTGTGGAAACCCGTGTGTTTGAATATCACGGCGAAAAACGCGGCGATTTGTATTTCACCAAACCGCTATTATTAGCCATCGGCGACAAATACAAAGACGACATTAACGCCTGCAAAGCCGCTGACGCACCGTATCGTGGTGAGAAAGGTTGGGATAAATAATGTTGCAAGTTATTCTGTTTTACTCGTTTGCGGCAATTATCCTATTTTCAGGATTAAAAGTCGTAACCGCCAAGCACCCTGTGCATGCTGCACTGTGGTTGGTTTTGACATTCTGGACTTCTGCCTGCACTTGGGTGTTGATGCAAGCCGAATTTTTAGGCATTGTGTTGGTATTAGTTTATGTGGGGGCAGTGATGGTGCTGTTCCTATTCGTGGTGATGATGTTGAATGTGGATATTGAAGCCATGCGAGCAGGTTTTTGGCGACACTTGCCAGTTTCTTTGGTTGTCGGTCTGTTAATGGCTGTGGTGTTGATTTTAGTGTTAATCAGCCCACAAACCAACTTGGCAGCATTTGGTCAGTTGCAAGAATTGCCTGCCGATTACAGCAGCGTTAGAGCATTAGGACAAGTGCTATACACCGACTACTTATTAGCGTTTGAGTTAGCCGCTGTATTATTAGTCTTGGGTATGGTTGCCGCTATTGCTTTGGTTCAACGCCAAACTGTTAAGCCTAAATACATTGCCCCTGCCGATCAAATTGCGGTGAATCCCAAAGACCGTATGCGTTTGGTGAAAATGCAAGCGGTTGTGGAAAAAGAACCCGAACCTGTGGCAGAAGAACAAGAGGAAGCACAAAAATGATGACGCTCTCCATTACACACTACTTGGTTTTATCGTCCATATTATTTGGCATTTCCGCTATGGGCATTTTTATGAACCGCAAAAATACGCTGATTTTGCTCATGTCGATTGAGTTAATGTTGTTAGCGGTTAATTTCAACTTCATTGCCTTTTCGCAATTTTTAAACGATGTGGCAGGGCAGGTGTTTGTATTCTTTATTCTCACCGTTGCCGCCGCAGAGTCCGCAATCGGCTTGTCGATTATGGTGTTAATCTTCCGTAATCGTAAGAGCATTGATGTGCGTGATTTAGGCAGCCTGAAAGGTTAAGGGGGTAAAAATGAGTGAAGCACAATTATATTTACTGATTGCGTTAGCCCCATTAGCAGGTTCGCTATTAGCAGGTTTGGCTGGAAAAATCATCGGACGCGTAGGCGCACACACCGCAACCATTTTGGGCGTGGGCATTTCTGCCGTGTTGTCTTTGTATGTGTTATACGGCTTTGCCACAGGCACGCGGCAAACATTCGACCAAAACATTTACACATGGCTTACTATGGGCGGCTTGGACTTCCCTGTGGGCTTTTTAATTGACGGCTTAACCGCCATGATGATGGTTGTGGTAACGAGTGTTTCCTTAATGGTACATATTTATACCATCGGTTATATGGCGGAAGATAAGGGCTATCAACGCTTTTTCTCGTATATCTCATTATTCACATTCTCGATGTTAATGTTGATTATGAGTAACAACTTTGTGCAACTCTTCTTCGGTTGGGAAGCGGTTGGCTTGGTGTCTTATCTGTTAATCGGCTTTTGGTTCAAACGCCCCACAGCGATTTTTGCCAACTTAAAAGCCTTTTTGGTCAATAGGGTAGGGGACTTCGGTTTTATTTTGGGTATTGGTTTGATTTCCGCTTATTTTGGAGGCAGCCTGAATTATTCCGATGTATTTGCCCACGCTCCTGCACTCAAAAACGCCACAATCAGCATTTTCGCAGGTCATGACTGGTCTTTAATGACAGTGGTTTGTATTCTGCTTTTTGTCGGTGCAATGGGTAAATCTGCACAATTTCCATTGCATGTATGGCTGCCTGATTCAATGGAAGGTCCAACACCGATTTCCGCTTTAATCCACGCCGCAACGATGGTTACCGCAGGTATCTTTATGGTATCTCGTATGTCGCCATTGTATGAAATGTCCGATGTCGCATTGAACTTCGTGTTAATCATCGGTGCGATTACTGCCTTGTTTATGGGCTTCTTGGGTATGGTACAACACGACATTAAACGCGTGATTGCTTATTCCACCTTATCGCAATTAGGTTATATGACGATGGCTTTGGGCGTTTCCGCTTATTCGGTGGCAGTCTTCCATGTAATGACGCACGCCTTTTTCAAAGCCTTGTTGTTCTTGGCAGCAGGTTCGGTGATTATCGGTATGCACCACGACCAAGATATGCGTCATATGGGCAACCTGAAAAAATATATGCCGATTACTTGGATTACTCTGTTAATCGGTAACTTGGCACTCATCGGTACACCGTTCTTCTCTGGTTTCTATTCCAAAGATTCCATTATTGAAGCGATTAGTTTTTCAACCTTGCCAGCCGCACCGATTGCATACTGGGTTTCTGTGGTGAGCGTGTTTGTAACTGCGTTCTATTCATTCCGCCTGTATTTCTTGGTGTTTCATGGCAAAGAAAAATGGCGTGAATTGCCCGAACATCACGATGAACACGATTCGCACGAACATCACGGTTTGGGCAAAAACGACAATCCGCACGAAAGTCCTTGGGTTGTGTGGTTGCCTTTGGTTGCACTTGCCGTGCCGTCTGTGATTGTGGGCTTTTTAACCATTCAACCTTTGTTATACGGCGGTTTCTTTGACGGTGCGATTCATATTTCCGAAAATCACGGCGTGATGCACCACATGAAAGAGCATTTTCACGGTGCAGTGGCTATGGTCATGCACGGCTTTACCGCTTTGCCATTCTGGTTAAGTTTGGCAGGTGTGGTTGCCGCTTGGTTTATGTATATGAAAGCCCCAAGTCTGCCTGCAAAAATTTCAGGCAGCCTGAAACCCTTATACATTATGTTGGATAAAAAATACTGGTTAGACGAAATTTACTACGGCACATTTGCCGTAGGGGCAAGAAAACTCGGACAATTCTTCTGGAAAGTGGGCGATGTTGCCATTATCGACACCTTCTTTGTGAATGGTGCGGCAAAAGTCGTGGGCTTTTTCGCAAGCGTTGTTCGCCGTATGCAAACAGGTTTCGTTTATACCTACGCAACTGTGATGGTGTTTGGTTTATTAGTGCTATTAACCTTATGGTTCTGGGACTTAATCAAACAAACTTTGAACCTTATGTAATGAACGGATAAACAAGAATGAACATACTCGATACACATTTATTAAGTTTGGCGATTTGGATACCCGTCATTGCAGGGGTTGTCGTTTTGGCAACAGGAAGCGACAAAAATGCACCTTTGGCTCGCTGGTTGGCGTTGGTAGGGGCATTGTTGGGCTTCCTGATTACCATACCGCTTTACACAGGCTTTGACCGCTTAAACGGCGGCATGCAATTTACCGAATTTCATCAATGGATTCCCGTGTTGAAACTCAACTACCATTTGGGCGTTGATGGTTTGTCGGTGTTGTTTGTGATTTTAAACAGTTTCACCACACTGCTTGTGGTTTTGACGGGCTGGAAAGTCATTCAACAACGCGTAGCACAATACATGGCAGCGTTCCTGATTATGTCAGGCACCATCAACGGTGCATTTGCTTCTTTGGACGCAATTTTGTTCTATGTATTCTTTGAAGCCATGTTAATTCCGATGTATCTTATCATCGGTGTGTGGGGCGGACCACGCCGTGTTTATGCGTCTATTAAGTTCTTCTTATATACGCTGTTAGGCTCACTGTTGATGTTGGTTGCCTTGATTTACCTATCTCGTGTGGCAGGCAGTTTTGAAATTATTGATATGCAAAACATTGCCAAAATCGACAAAAACACGCAAATTTTATTATTCATCGCATTCTTTATGTCGTTTGCGGTGAAAGTGCCGATGTTCCCAGTGCATACATGGCTGCCTGACGCGCATGTGGAAGCACCAACAGGCGGTTCAATGGTGTTGGCAGCCATTACCCTGAAAATCGGTGCATACGGTTTCTTGCGGTTTGTTCTGCCGATTGTGCCTGACGCGTCCGTATTCTTCGCCCCGATGATGATTGTGTTATCACTCATCGCCGTGATTTATGTCGGCATGGTTGCACTGGTGCAAACCGATATGAAAAAACTGGTTGCTTATTCATCAATCAGCCACATGGGTTTTGTAACACTCGGTATGTTCTTATTTGTGGCAACCGCAGGCGGTTATATGCTCAATGACTGGGCATTAAAAGGTGCGATTATGCAAATGGTATCGCACGGTTTCGTGTCTGCCGCTATGTTTATGTGTATCGGCGTCATGTACGACCGCATGCACAGCCGCAACATTGCCGATTATGGCGGTGTGGTGAATAAAATGCCGATTTTCGCGTCATTCATGATGTTGTTTGCGATGGCAAACGCAGGCTTACCAGGCACATCAGGCTTTGTGGGCGAATTTATGGTGATTATCGGTGCGGTGCAAGTGAATTTCTGGATAGGGGCACTCGCCGCCTTAACCCTGATTTTCGGTGCGGCTTACACCTTATGGATGTACAAACGGGTGATTTTCGGCGATGTGGGCAGCAATCCACATTTAGAAGAACTCACAGACGCAACCCCACGAGAAATCTTTATTCTCACCATTTTGGCGATTGCCGTTTTGGGTATGGGTTTATATCCCGAAGGCTTTATACAAATTGTTCATCAAGCGGCGAACGATTTGCGAGACCACATTATGAATAGCAAACTCTAATCAAGAAGGAACAACACACTATGGATTTTGCACAAATGAATTTAATCGCAGCCTTGCCAGAGATATTTCTGCTTTGCTTGCTGGGCGTTGTGTTGATTGTGGATTTGTTCCTTGACGACAGCCGCCGTTATATGACGCACGCCCTAACGCAATTAGGTTTGTTAGTGGCTGTGGGCTTACAAATTCACGCTTACGGTATGCCAAACGAAGAAGCCTTTGGCGGTATGTTTATCAATGACGGCATTGCACAATTTGCCAAAACCGTGATGTATGTCGCCGTATTCTTGCTGTTAGCCTATTCACGCCGCTACCTGCAAGACAACAAACTGTATAAAGGCGAATATTACACCTTAACACTGTTTGCCCTGTTGGGCATGTGCGTGATGGTGAGTTCGCAAAACTTTATTCTGCTTTATATCGGTTTAGAGTTATTGTCGCTGTCTTTATACGCCCTAATCGCCATGCGTGCGAACGACACATTCGCTAGTGAGGCTGCCTTAAAATACTTTGTTTTGGGATCACTTGCGTCTGGTATGCTGTTGTATGGTATGTCTATGGTCTATGGCGGCACAGGCGGACATTTAGATTTGAACGCCGTATTAGGAGCGTTATACAACCAAGAAGCCAACGGCGTGCTCATTAAATTAGGTTTGGTATTTATGGTAGTTGGCATTGCGTTTAAATTTGGTGCCGTGCCGTTTCATATGTGGGTGCCCGATGTGTATCAAGGCTCGCCCACAGCGGTTACCGCCTTTATTGCGTCTGTTCCCAAAATCGCCGCAACCGTATTTGCATTCCGCATTTTAATTGCAGGCATGGGCGTGAGTTTCGCCGACTGGTCAGCCATGCTCACCATTTTAGCGGTTGCGTCTTTGGTAGTCGGCAATTTAGCCGCCATTATGCAAACCAACATCAAACGCATGTTAGCCTACTCAACCATTTCGCATATGGGTTTTGTATTATTAGCCTTTGTGGGCAATTCCTTTTCAGGCAGCGGTCAAGGCAGCCTGAACGGCGTTTCCGCCGCATTCTTCTATGCCTTAACCTATGCCATTATGTCTTTGGTTGCCTTTGGCATTTTGTTGGCTTTGTCGGCAAAAGGCAAGGAGTGCGAGAATATCAGCGACTTGGCAGGCTTAAACCGCAAACACCCATGGTATGCGTTTTTAATGTTATTAGCCATGTTCTCTATGGCAGGCATTCCGCCCTTAATGGGCTTTGCGGCGAAATTCTATGTCGTGGTTGCTTTGTTAGAACAAGGTTTAGTGCCATTAGCCGTATTTGCGATGATTATGTCTTTAATCGGGGCGTTCTACTATTTACGCGTGGTTAAAACGATGTACTTTGACGAATTGCCTGATACGGGCGGAGCAAACGAAAACTTGGGCTTTGCCGCTTACGCACTGTTATCCATCAATGCATTGATTTTACTCGCATTAGGCATCGCTCCCGCATTTGTTATGGATTTATGCAATACCATACTGCGATAATTGAGTAAAATAAAACAGGGCTTAACAATAAGTCCTGTTTTTTTATGGCTTGTTTTTTCAGGCAGCCTGAAAGTTGATTTATCGACTATAATAACTTCCTTTTTCCAAAAACCAATAACACAATGATTATTCACCCTAATTTTAACCCTGTTGCCATTAGTTTCGGTTCGTTTTCCATTCACTGGTATGCGTTAAGTTATGTCTTAGCGTTTGTTTTGTTTATGTGGTTGGGCAGAATACGCATCAAGCAAAACAACAGTCCTTTTACCAAAGAAACTTTGGACGATATGCTCACTTACGGCATTTTGGGTGTGATTTTGGGCGGACGCTTGGGCTATTGTTTGTTTTATCAACCTGCTTATTTTGCCGCTCATCCTGTGGATATTTTCAAAGTGTGGCAGGGCGGTATGTCCTTTCATGGCGGATTTTTGGGTGTTGTCATTGCTTCTTTATTATTTGCCAAAAAACACGGCATATCGTGGATAAAATGTGCGGACGGCATTGCACCGCTTGTGCCTTTGGGTTTAGCAAGTGGGCGAATGGGTAATTTTATCAATGGTGAATTGTGGGGACGCTTAACTGACCCTGCTGCCTTTTGGGCTATGGGTTTTCCTACCGCTTACAACGCCGACATTGCTCTGTTGCCTACGCTGCCTGAAAATATGCAAGCCGCATTTTTACAGTATGGCAGTTTGCCACGCCACCCATCGCCTTTATACGAATTGGCGTTAGAAGGCATTGTTTTATTTATTATTTTATGGCTGTTCTCAAAAAAACCACGCCCCACAGGACAAGTTACCGCCTTATTTTTAGCAGGTTATGGTTTTTTCCGTTTTTTAATCGAATTTACCCGCCAGCCTGATGAACATTTAGGTTTATTATCGCTTGGCTTATCTATGGGACAATGGTTAAGCCTGCCGATGTTTGTGATTGGCGTGATTTGGTTTATTGTGGCAGGGAAAACAATGAGCAATGAGTAATGAGCAATGAGCAATGATTTTCAGGCAGCCTGAAATAAACTGATAAAATAATTGCTCATTGTTAATTGTTAATTACTAATTGATTTTCAGGCAGCCTGAAACCTTTGCAAAACTCAATCTAAAACAAAAAAAGCGTCCATTATAGGGTGGGCAGGCTACCCACCGCAACGCCGATAGGCGTTGGTTATTTATTGATATTTAAGAAAATTCCGCCCTATCGGGCGGTTGGTGGGCAGGAATGCCCACCCTATAACATTTGCATTTGTTTTATGCTTAAAATAGGTTTTGCAAAGGTTTCAGCCTGAAAAAATAAAACACGAAAAGAAATCAAGCATATGCGAAGAACCAAATCCGACAGTTTGCAAACCCGAGCCGATTTAATTTGTGCGGCTTTGGATTTATTTGACGAGCAGGGGGTTTCCAAAACCACGCTCGCCCAAGTTGCCGCCAGAGCAGGCGTAACGCGTGGGGCAGTGTATTGGCATTTTAAAAATAAAGAAGATTTGTTTGACGCGATGTGCGACACTGTGATGTCGAATTTTGAACAAACAATGGGCAATCGTATGAATACGCCCGATTGGGATTGTTTTTTGGATAATATCTTATTTTCTTTTCATATTGTTAATGAAAACAAACAATTACAAAAATTTTTACGGGTTATTTCGCGTAAATGGGAAAGCACGCCTGATAATGCAGGGATTTATAAAATCTGGGAAAAACACGCCGCATTAGGCGAAGAACGCTTGCTTTTATTGCTACAAACCGCTCAAAAAAACGGCAAACTCGCCGAGCATATTTCTGTGAATGACGCCATGCACACCATTCGTGCCGTGCATTGGGGCTTGATTATTTCGTGGATTACCCAACAAGATTTCGACTTAATTCAAGTGGGCAAAATCGCCTTTTCAGGCTGCCTGAATGCTTTGTCGAAAGCAAAATAAAGCCTTTCAGGCTGCCTGAAACCTTTAAAAAACGCCTATTCCTTGATTTTCCCCCTTTGCAAATTCTTGCTTTCTGTTACAATGCGGGGATTGCATTGTGCAAAATCAACAGAACAGCAGGTTTTATTATGTTCAGCAAACTAACCAAAAGGGATAATTCCGCTACCCAAGCCGAAGTTCAGGTGTCTGCCGCCACTGTGATTGGTGTCGGCTGTGAAATTTACGGCAATCTTTCCATTTCCACGCCCATTCAGATAGACGGCAAAATTGAAGGCGATATTGCTTCCACCGATTGTGTGATTATTGGCGAAAAAGGCTGGTTGCAAGGTAATGTAGCATGTCGCGAAATCGCTGTTTTCGGGCAGATGACAGGCGACATTGAAGCCCGTCATGTGCATTTACAACCGTCTGCGGTGTTTTCAGGCAACATTAACACCGAAACTTTGAAGATTGAACAAGGAGCGGTATATCAAGGCAACCTGAATATGAATCCGCCCACTGTTGAGCCTGCGATTGATGCGGCCAAAGAAGCCAAAGAAAAAGCCGAAAAAGAAGCCCAAGAGAAAGCGGCGGCAGAAAAAGCCGCCGCCGAGAAAAAAGCCGCAGAACAAAAGGCGGTGCAAAAAACAGACACGCAAGCCAAGCCACAGGCAAACGACAGCGTGATTAACCCTGCCATTTTAGCGGCAGCAGCCAATCCCAAATCCCCGCCCGAACTGTTGCAACAGTTAGCCTATCACAAAGAACTGCGACCCGTTTTAGCGGAAAATCCAGCCACTTATGAGGGTCTATTGCAATGGTTAGCAGGCTTAAACGACCCAGCCGTCAATGCCGCATTAGAACGGCGGCGTGCTAAAAAGAAATAAGCAATGGATAATGAGCAATGAGTTATTTTCATTGCTCATTGTTTTTCAGGCAGCCTGAAATAAAAACCCGTGTCATTGCGAGATTTTGCTGTTAAGCAAAATCGTGGCAATCCAGTTTTGCCGACAGGCAAAACAAATGCCGTTAGGCGTTTTAATAGCGTTGCATTAAGCCTTTCAGTCTGCCTGAAATTTGTGTCCGTTTATCGCCGTAACTTCGCAAACGCCGCCGCCATAGCAGTTTGGGGTTGTGATTTTTGTTGATTTTTTAATGGCTTATCTTTTTTCAGGCAGCCTATTTCGTCATTTTTTCTCATCGATAGCGAAATGCGTTTTCGTTTTTCATCAACTTCCAACACACGTACTTCCACAATATCGCCTGTTTTCACCACTTCGTGTGGGTTGGCGACATAGCGGTCGGCTAATTGAGAAATATGCACCAAGCCGTCTTGATGCACGCCAATATCCACAAACGCACCAAAATCTGCCACATTTGTAACCGTGCCTTGCAGCGTCATTCCTACGGTTAAGTCTTTGATTTCTGAAATATTTTCGTTAAATTCAGCAGTCTTAAATTCGCCCCGTGGGTCGCGTCCTGGTTTATCCAATTCGCTTAAAATATCCATAACGGTCGGCAAGCCAAATTGTTCATCAGTATAATCTTGTGCTTTGATTTTCTTTAATAATTCATTGTTACCAATTAAATCTTTTGCCGTTACACCCAAGTTGGCTAACATTTTTTTCACCACGCCGTAACTTTCGGGGTGTACTGCGGACGCGTCCAAAGGTTCATCGCCGTCCGTAATGCGTAAAAAACCAGCGGCTTGTTCAAACGCTTTTGCCCCCAATCGTGGCACTTTCAGCAATTCTTTGCGTTTTTTGAACGCCCCATTTTGGTCGCGATACGCCACAATATTTTTTGCCAATGTTTTATTTAAGCCCGAAATATGCGACAACAGCGAAGCGGAAGCGGTATTCAAATCCACGCCGACCGCATTCACGCAGTCTTCCACAACCGCGTCCAAACTTTTTGCCAAGCGAATTTGATCGACATCGTGCTGATACTGCCCCACGCCGATTGATTTGGGGTCTATTTTCACCAATTCCGCCATCGGATCTTGCAGGCGGCGGGCAATCGACACCGCTCCACGCAAGGAAACATCAAGGTCGGGAAACTCTTCGGCAGCAATTTCGGACGCAGAATACACAGACGCACCCGCTTCGGAGACGGTGATTTTGCGAATATTTTTTTCAGGCAGCCTGTGCAGTAATGCCGCCGCCAATTTATCGGTTTCACGGCTGGCTGTGCCGTTGCCAATCGCAATAAATTGTATATTATTGTTTTTAATAATTTTTTCTAATTCAAACAAGGCTTCTTCTTCGCGGTGAAGATAAACAATTTTAGTCGCCGTCATTTTGCCTGTATCATCAACCGCAGCGGTTTTAATGCCGTTCTTATAACCTGGATCTAATCCCAAAGTGGGTATGCGTCCCAACGGAGCGGCAAGAAGTAAGTCTTTGAGATTTTTAGAAAAAACTTCAATCGCATCGCTGTCTGCGATTTCTTTTAATTTCGACAAAGCGTCCAATTCCAAAGACAGAAAAATCTTCGCCCGCCACGCCAAACGCACCGTGTCGAATATCCATTTATCAGCATTTTCAGGCAGCCTGAAATGTTTGATAATCATTTTTTCAAACACAGATTGTTCCGTTAAAGGCGTATCATCTGATTGATATTTCAAAGAAATTTTTAATACTTCTTCATTGCGACCACGCAACACCGCTAATGCTCTATGGCTGGGCATTGTGGCAATTTGTTCTGAAAAATCAAAGTAATCCTTAAATTTTTCACCGTCTTCCTGTTTGCCATCTATCACTTGCGAATGAAGAATGGCGGTGTGCCAAAATGTGTCGCGTAATTGTGCGATTAAATCCGCATCTTCGGCAAAAGTTTCCATTAAAATTGCCCGTGTACCGTCTAAAACCGCCTGAATATCAGGCAGATTTTTTTCCGCATTCACAAAGACTTGTGCTTCTTTTTCAGGCTGCCTGAACGCTTCTTTTAACAACAAATCCGCCAAAGGCTGCAAACCATTTTCGCGTGCAATTTGGGCTTTGGTGCGGCGTTTGGGTTTGTAGGGCAAATAAATGTCTTCTAACGCGGTTTTATTGTCGCAAGCCTTTATTTTTTCAAGCAATTCATCCGACAATTTGCCTTGTTCTTCAATGCTTTTGAGCACCGTTTGTTTGCGACTTTCCAATTCACGCAAATAGTGCAGGCGTTCGGATAACAGTCGCAGTTGCGTGTCGTCCAAACCGCCTGTGGCTTCCTTGCGGTAACGAGCAATAAACGGCACAGTTGCACCGTCATCAAGTAAATCAACGGCTGCCTGAACTTGGCGTTCGGCAACATTCAATTCATTGGCAATGGTTAAAGCAATATTCATTATTGAACTTTCTTAAATAATTTGGTGCCTGATAAAAAGTCATACAGTGTTTGGCGATTGCCGCCGACAAAAAGCCAACCTATGGGCAGAATCCACCAAATCAGCGACAAACCTGCGGCAATTTTGGGCGGATAGCCTAAATGGCGTGTCGCCAAATATGCAACGGACGGAATTAAAATAAAAAACAGCACCGCCCACAAAAAACGCAATCGTAAATGCTTGATTGTTGGACGATTGCCATTGGCGGTTTTAATCACCAAGCCCCACGATTTCATCGGTAGGGTTTGCCCTTTTTTCCAAGTGCCGATTAAATATAAATACCACGCGGCTAAAACGCATAAACTAACACAAGTCGATGATAATAAAGGTATATTTTTGAAGACAAACACAAACGGCGTGGCACACAATAGCCCCACAAACGACACGGCACAAATCAGCAATAATTCGTAAATCATTGCCAATAAAATATTTTTCACAGGAGCAGGGGATAAGTTGTCGGACATAATTAAAGCGTTTCAGGCAGGCTGAAAGATAAAAAAGGGGATATTTTAGCGTATTTTTGATAACAGTGAGCAGTTAGCAGTTGTTTCGTTCTGCCTTGCGGCAGAACAAGTTATTTTTTGATAACGCTTCGATTTTACTTCTATGTTGCCTGAAATCATTTTGTTGTAATCTACCTAATCGACAAAGGGATTGCCACGCCGTTATTTACATAACGGCTCGCAATGACAGGTTATTTTTTCAGGCTGTCTGAAAGAAAAATCGAAGCGTTATCAATAAACAGCAGTCAAGCCTGATAAGGCTTGACTTAATAACTGCTCACTGCTAATTGCTAACTGCTCATTGTCAGTTGATGCCGCAACAGTCGCACTTGGTTGATGATTTCGCCAGCGGTTGCTCCTATGCTTAAACCTTGTGCCGCTAACATTTCGCCTGCTTTGCCGTGCAACCACACCCCGCCATGAACGGCTTGTTCTACGGGGATTTTTTGGGCTAATAGGCTGGCGATAATGCCCGATAGCACATCGCCGCTGCCTGCGGTTGCCAAAGACGGATTGCCGCTGTCGTTGATGATAATGGTGCCGTCATAATAGGCAATCGTACTTTTATCGCCTTTTAACACCACCCAAGACTGATAGCGTTGGGCTATGGCTAACGCCGATTGCGTGTGATTTTGCAATACCTTTTCTACGCTACAATGCAATAACCGTGCGGCTTCCAAAGGGTGTGGTGTCAGTACGCGAATATTTTTTTCAGGCAGCCTGAACAGATTTTCCTTATCCCAAAGTGCCAATAAATTTAAGCCGTCTGCGTCCAATACAATGGTTGAAAATTTGGGCGATAACAAAGTTTTGGCAACCAAGCGATTAGCGTGCAGACTTTGCCCCAAGCCACAACCCACAACCCAGGCACTAATATCTTTGCGGCGAATTAAGTCATCGGCAGTGTTGAGCATAATTTCGGGCTGTTCCATTAAATAAGGCAAGGGTAGGGCGTTTTGATGAAAACCTGCAAACACTTTGCCACAGCCTGTTTTCAGAGCCGCAATACTGGCTAACGCCACTGCACCCGACATACCAGGTGCACCGCCAATCACGCCAACTGTGCCGAAAATGCCTTTGTGGGCGTGAATGGGACGCTTTTCGCACAAGGCTGGAAAGCGTTGGCGAACTTCTTTGAAATTGAATAAATTTTGCATAAGGTTTCCTTTGTTCGGGGTTGGGTTATTTCGTTTGTGTGTGTTTTTTTCATTGTTTTTATTCTACGGCATTTCAGGCTGCCTGAAAGTTAATCAGGCACGCCAAAAGTTTGTTTCAAATAATCCAAGAAAGTTTTATCTGTGGTCATAATTTTACCAGGACTGTCGGAAATTTTGGCAACCGACTGACCATTGCAACTGACCAATTTTAATACAATATTCAACGGCGTGTGTCCCATATCGTTGGTTAAATTAGTGCCAATGCCAAAGTTGGGCTTAAAGCGGTCTTTGAAGTACTGGTATAAATCCCACGCCTTTTGCAAATTCAAACCGTCCGAGAAAGTCAGCGATTTAGTTTTGGTGTCAATGCGTAATTTTTTATAGTGCCGATAGGCTTTTTCGCCCCATTCGTATGGGTCGCCGCTATCGTGTCGTAAGCCGTCAAACAGTTTGGCAAAATACAGGTCAAAATCCTGCAAAAATGCGTCCATACCCACTGTATCGGTCAAAGCCACGCCCAAATCGCCACGATATTCCTGCACCCAAGATTCCAACGCCGCTTTTTGAAAATCACGCAGACGCACATTTTGCGATTGAAACGACTGCATAAATTCGTGAGCCATTGTGCCAATCGGCACTAACCCCAATTCTTTTGCCAAATGCACATTGCTGGTGCCACGAAAAATCGCAGGAGACGCTTCATGCAGCACTTCTAACACATGTTTTTGCCACGCAAAAGTATAACGGCGGCGTGTGCCAAAGTCCGATACTGCAAACGGCGGGTCATTAGGATTTTGCTTCTGCTCACATTCTTTCATAAATGCCGCTTTATCTTGCAGGCGGCGTTCGCCTTCGGCTAACACTTCGGGCGTTTCCAAACGGCGAAAATACAATTCATTGACCATTGCCAAGATGAAAATTTCAAAGAACATCGCCTGAATCATCGGACCTTTGACCACAATATCCAAGCGTCCTTGATCATCAATGCCCACTTGAATAAACCGCCGTTTGAGTTGAAATAACTCCAAATAATCGACAAAATCGCTTTTTATAAAACGCAAGGAACGCAGATAATCCAACTCTTCATGTGTAAAACGAATGTCGCACAGTGCGTCTAATTCATCTTCCAATTCGTCCTTGATTTCAACCAAAGGATAAACGGTTTCATCTAAATTGCGACAGCGAAATTGATATTCACTCATCGTTTGCGGAAACTGGTGCAAAATGGCTTGCAACATGGTGAATTTATATAAATCAGTGTCTAAAAGCGATTGGATAATCATAATAAAAAATCGAGCGTTATTGGATTAAACACTCGATTTTACTCTATAAATAATATGATTGGGTGATTTTATGAAACAACATTACCCATACTCATAGCTTGGAAATAAGCCACTGCATATAGAGTAATATAAACAACTACCATAACAATAATTATTGACAAAAGCCAACCACGAAAATAATTGCGTTTGCTTTTATTTTCTGCGGCAAAAGACATAATTAAAGCCACAATTAAATTAACAAAAGGTATGAGCATTAAAATTTCCATACCCAACCAATAACCAATGCCCACTGGTTTTTCTAATTGATTTTGTGTATTCATCGTAAAAATCCTTTTTATATTATTGACGACATTCTTGTGGTAAATATTTTAACGGCAAGCCATTAGAAGAACATTGCCATTGCATATTATGTTCATTAAATTGTGGGGTTAAAGTAAATGAACGAGTTTGTGGGTCAATTTTTTCACTTACAGTAATCACAATCGTACCATTTTCTTTAATTTCAATATCTTTGATATTGTTAGACTTAAATGGTTCAGTATCAATTTTTGTAAATGGTTCGCCTTTAAGATATGCTTCTGCTATTTCTGATTTAATGCCACTGACTTCTGATATTGTCTGCGAAGTTTTTGCTCGTTTTGTGTAATCTTGATAAGCAGGCAACATAATGGCAGCAATAATTGCTAAAACAGCGACCAACACAAATACTGCAATTAAATGCAATAAATAGGCAATAAGGTAATTTTTTTTACTTTTATTGTCGGTAACAAAAATGCCGATAATCGCAACAATAGCCCCCACAGGGAAAATAAATGTGCCGATTGCTAAACCAAAATGCACCATCAACCACCAACCCAAAGAAATGGGCTGTTCGGTGTATTCATTAAACATCGGCGTTTGCGGTGCCGAATAAGGATTTTCGTCCATTTGAATTTGATTATTCATCGTGTGTTCTTTCAAAAAGTTAAACAGTGCGTAGATTATTGTTTTTTTTTTTTTTGCAAGCACTTACGCTAAAATATTTTCAGGCAGCCTGAAAATAAGAACAAAAATACAACAAAACAATCAAGGATAATTATTTTTCAGGCTGCCTGAAAAAGTAAAAAAATACTTTATTGATAAAGAAATCATCGTATAATGATAAACTTTGTTTAATCACTTGCGAGGATACGACTTATGCGTGCGTTGTGGCATAAAATCTCTTTATTTTTGAGTATGTTGTTTATGGCGTTTGCACTTTCTGCTTGCGGCGGCGGTTCGCCTGAAAAAGTGGCGGAAAAATTCTATGCTGCCATTTATAAAGGCGATATTGACACGGTGATGTCTTCGCTTTATATCCCTGCCAGCGAGAAAAAACCTGGCGTGGAAGAAATGATGAAAGGCAAACTGATGATGATGATTGGTGAAGCCAAAAAACAAGCGGACGCCAAAGGCGGCGTGAAAAAAGTTTCTGCCGAAAAAGCCCAATACAACAGCGATAAAACCAATGCTACCGTCAATGTTACCGTTGTGTTCAAAAATAAAGAACAAGTCAGCGAAGATGTGAAGTTGGTTAAAGACGAGAAAAAACAGTGGAAAGTGAATTTGTAGTCGGAAATTTCTAAAAATTAAAAAACAGATAGACAAGCGATTTTATTTTTGTCACACGGATTGGAAATTGCTAACGCAATTTCTATTAAGATAATATATTGTTTATTATAAAGATTTTGCGTAAGCAAAATCCAATCCGTGTGACATTTAAAAAATATAAAAAGTTACTGTAACCTATTTTTAGAAATTTCCAACCGTTTAATTCTATTTTTTCAGGCAGCCTGAAACAATGAAACGCTTAAAAATCACCCTGTTATTAACCGCCATTGTTGTGGCGGTTTTGCTTTGTTGTGTGTTGTTTTTCAGGCAGCCTGAAAAAGCGTTTATCCCTGCTGATGTGTCGCATCTGCCTGCACTACAAACAGGCGATTGGGTGTTTAGAATGGGGACAGAAACCGATAGCCGCATTATTCGCAAAATGGGCGGCGGCGAGTTTTCGCACATTGGTATGATTGTGGCAGTTCAACCAGAAGTGCTGATTGTCCATGCCACAACGGCTGAGCCGCAGCAAATGCCGTCTGACGGCGTGTTAATTACGCCATTGTCGCATTTTGTCGCCCGCGATAGGGCGGAAAAATACGCCATTATTCGTCCGCAATTTTTGAATGATAGCGAAAAACAAACCATTGCCAATAATTTGATGAAAAAAGTCGGCAACCCCTTTGTTTTAACAGAAAAAAATAAACAGCATTTATATTGCACCACGCTGATTAGCGATGAAATTCGTGTCATCAAAAACGACTTCGCCCCGCAATGGCAATATATGGATACGCCGATATTTAAAGGCGAATACCTGTTTCCCAAGGCTTTTGTGGATTATCCGAATACGCAGGTGATTTATCAAAGTGAGCGGTGAGCAATGAGCAGTGAGCAATGAGCAATTATTTAGTTTTGTCTTGCGACAAAACAAATTATTTTTAGATAACGCTTCGATAAATCTTTCAGGCAGCCTGAAAATAAAATCGAAGCGTTATCTAAAAATAAACCGTTTTGCCTGATAAGGCAAAACAGAACAACTGCTCATTGCTCACTGCTAACTGCTCACTGTTTCATGCATTTATCCCTTACAATAACGCTTTATTTTGATATTTAGAACAAACAATGAACACCCCCGAACTTCTTCTTCCCGCAGGCGGATTTGAACGCATGGTAACCGCCTTTAATTTTGGTGCGGACGCTGTTTATGCAGGTCAGCCGCGTTATTCCTTGCGTGCGAGAAACAACGAATTTAGCAAATTAGAAGAACTAAAAAAAGGCATTGACGAAGCCCACAAACGCGGCAAAAAATTTTATTTAGCCAGCAATATTATTGCCCACAATGCCAAAGTCAAAACCTTTTTGGACGACTTAAAACCAGTGGCAGAACTTCAACCTGACGCTTTAATTATGTCGGATGCAGGGCTGATTATGCTCGCACGAGAGCATTTTCCTGATATGGACATTCATCTGTCGGTGCAAGCGAACACAACCAACTGGCAGGCGGTGAAGTTTTGGCAGAATATCGGCATTTCCCGCATTATTTTGTCGCGAGAATTGTCATTAGACGAAATTGCCGAAATCCGCGAGCATTGCCCCGATATTGAGTTAGAAGTGTTTGTGCATGGAGCATTGTGTATTGCTTACTCTGGGCGGTGCTTGCTGTCAGGCTATTTTAATCACCGCGACCCCAATCAAGGCACTTGTACCAACGCCTGCCGCTGGCAATATAGCGTGAATCCTGCCGAAATAGACGATGCAGGCAATGCCATTGCAACCGCAGGTTGCCAACAACGCAATCGTGAAGCCGATAAGGTTTGGCTGATTGAAGAAGAAAATCGCACGGGCGAGCATTTGCCAATTATGGAAGACGAACACGGTACTTATATTATGAATTCCAAAGACTTGCGTGCGATTGAGCAGATTGAACAACTCATCAAAATCGGCGTGGATTCCCTGAAAATTGAAGGACGCACCAAGTCGGTTTATTATGTGGCACGCACCGCCCAGTCATATCGCCGTGCGATTGATGACGCATTACGCGGCAAGCCATTTAACCCAGAATTGTTAGCCGATTTAGAGGGTTTAGCCAATCGCGGCTATACTTCGGGCTTTTTGGAACGCCACAGAACGCAAGATTATCAAAATTATCTATATGGTCATTCGATTGCACGCCGCAGTCAATATGTTGGCAAAGTGCTGTCGGTCGATGAAAACGGCGCGGCAAGCGTTGAAGTGAAAAACCGCTTTGAAGTAGGCGATACGCTGGAAATTATCAATCCAAACGGCAATTCATTGTATCGTGTTGAAAAGATGAGTAAAAACAACGAACCAATCGAAATCGCACACGGCAACGGCATAGAAGTGAAACTACCCAATATGGCAGGTTGCGAAAACGCATTGTTAGCCAGAATGTTGGACAGTGAGCAGTGAGCAATGAGCAGTTAGCAATTAGCAGTGAGCAGTTGTTTAGTCAAGCCTACGGCTTGACGAATATTTTTAAGATAACGCTTCGAGTGTCTTTCAGGCTGCCTGAAAGGTTTGTCGAAGCGTTATCTTAATATAATCTGTTTTGCCGTCAGGCAAAACTAAATAACTGCTCACTGCTAACTACTCACTGTTTAACCTTTTTATCGGTTAAAATGCCGTTTTTATTTTAATCCACATCACCATGAACACAACTGCCATTTTTGCTCCGTATATCATCACCATGAACGATGATTGTCCTGTTTTGGAGAACCACGCCCTTATCATCAAAGGGCGGGAGATTGCGGATATTTTGCCGTTTGATTTAGTCAAAAATATTGAAGTTAATCAAACACTTCATTTAGATAATCACGCACTCATGCCAGGTTTAATCAATCTGCACGGACATTCGGCGATGACGCTGTTGCGTGGCTTTGCGGACGATTTAGCGTTAATGGACTGGCTGAATAACCATATTTGGCCTGCGGAAAACAAAAATGTCAGCGATGCCTTTGTGTATGACGGCTCGCTTCTCGCAATGGCAGAAATGGTTTTGGGCGGCACCACAACCATTAACGATATGTATTTTTTCAACGCCGCCGTTGCCAAAGCAGGGCTGCTTTCGGGCGTGCGAACCTTTGTCGGTTGCACGATATTAGAATTTCCCAACGCTTATGCACAAAACGCCGATGAATATATTGCCAAAGGTTTGCGAGAACAAGTGCCGTTTTATGGCGATGATTTAATTCGTTTTGTGTTAGCACCGCACGCACCTTATACCGTGTCGGACGCAACTTTTAGAAAAGTCGTTGATTTAACAGAAAAATATGATATGTTAATCCATTGTCATATTCACGAAACGCAGGACGAAATTTCAGGCAGCATTAAAGAATATGGCGTTCGTCCGATTGAAAGATTAAATCAATTAGGCGTTATCAATAGTCGTTTAATTGCCGCACACGGCGTGCATTTGTCCGATGACGAAATCGCTTTGTTTGCCGAAAAAGGTGCGTCTGTGGCACACAATCCTGCGTCTAATATGAAATTAGCCTCAGGTTTTGCCCCTGTGGTGAGAATGCTGCAAAACGGCGTGAATGTGGGGCTTGGCACGGACGGTGCGGCTTCAAATAATAAATTAGATATGTTTGCTGAAATGCGTTTGGCGGCTTTAATTGCCAAAGGTCATTCAGGCAACCCCACAGATTTAACGGCGTATGAAACGCTGAAAATGGCAACAGTCAATGGGGCGAAAGCCTTACACTTGGACGATAAAATAGGCAGGCTGAAAAAAGGTATGCGTGCGGATATGATTGCGGTTGATTTGGGCGAAATTACCACGCAACCTTTGTTTGACCCCATATCGCACATTGTCTATGCCGCCGACAGAAGCCAAGTGCGTTTTGTGTGGGTGAATGGCGAAATGCTGCTGAAAAATCGACAATTCACCCGCATTGATTTGGACGAAATCAAAGCCAAAGCACGCTTGTGGCAAAATCGTATTCGAGAAAAATAAGGTTTCAAATATTAACGAAGTTAATATTTGCATTTGTGAGCATCGCTCACAAATGGGTTTGCGTAAGCAAACAAGCCGAAATTTAGGCGAAGCCAAAATAAGGTTTATTTGATACGAAGTATCAAACCTTTGATAAACACAGTTTATCAAAGAAGATGACGAAGTCATCAAGCCGCAATTTAAACGAGCCGCAAGGCGAAGTTAAAATAAGGTTTATTTCACCGTCAGGTGAAATCTTTATTGACGCAGTCAATAAAGGGGTTTGCGAAGCAAATAAACCGTAATTTCTACAAGCCGCAAGGCGAAGTTAAAACAACCTTTCAGGCAGCCTGAAAAAAGATTTTTATGTTAATATAACCACTTGTTTTTAATGGGAGTATTAAAATGATGAGAGCAGTTAAAGCCTATTATGACGGCAAAACCTTTGTGCCTATGCAAAACTATGCTTTCCGTCCGCAGCAAAAGGTTTTGATTGTGGTTGATGAAGATGACAGCGAAGAAACAGCAGCGAAGAAATTTTTGCAACTTTCTTGGGCAGGCGATGAAACAGCAGACGAAATTTTGTCGGAAATAAGAAATAATCGTGTTCAGTCAGGGCGTTTTGGAGATAAAAATGCACTTTTTGATTGATACGAATATTTTGATTTATCGCCTAAAAAATATGGGCAATGTGAATGAAAACTTTTTGAAATACCAAGATAATCCGATGTCGATTTCGGTGATTTCTTACGGAGAATTGTTGTTTGGTGCAGAAAAATCGCAAGCAGTAGAAAAAAATTTGGCAACGGTTCAAAGAATTAAATCTATTTTTCCATTGTTTGATATTACCCCTGAAATTATGGAAGTTTATGCTAAAACAAAGGCTTATATGAAAAAAATGGGCAAAACAACCGATGATATGGATTTGTTGATTGCTTCAACTGCTATTGCAAATAATCTGATTTTGGTAACGCACAATAGCAAACATTTTCAGCATATCCCCAAATTGCAATTTGTTGATTGGTTTTGATATGAGATGACTTTCAGGCAGCCTGAAACACTATGAAATCTGCTTATATTTTTTCTCGTGGCATCAAAAAAATTCCGCATATTGCCGAATTTCTTGCCCCTGATTTTGCCTTAACTCACAATCTACAACAGGCTGATGTTGTTATCGGCTGGGGCAATCGTCCGACTACGAAAAAGGCGCGCCAAATGGCGGCGGATAAGGGCGTGCCGTTTATTGCTTTGGAAGACGGTTTTTTGCGTTCATTAGGTTTGGGCGATGAGCCGCCGTTGTCGTTGTGTGTTGATGATTTGGGCATTTATTACGATATTGCCACGCCGTCTCGTTTGGAGCAATATATTCTGTCGCGTGAAAAAATCAGTCCAGAAGACCAACAACAGGCACGGCACGCGATTGATTTAATTATTCAAAATAAATTATCTAAATATAATCTTGCCCCAAGTTTTAGGCTGCCTGAAACGCAGTTTGGTGTCAGCCAAAACAATCAGCCCAAAGTTTTGCTGATTGACCAAACTTATGGCGATATGTCGATTGCTGGGGCAAAATCTGATGAAAATACATTCAAACAAATGTTTCAGGCAGCCTGTGAAGAAAATCCAAATGCACAAATCATCGTCAAAACGCACCCCGATGTGTTCAGTGGCAAACGACAGGGTTATTTAACAGAAATGGCGAAAAAACAAGGGGTTACGCTGTTGTATGACAATGCTAATCCGATTGATTTATTGCAACAAGTCGATAAGGTTTATTGCGTGTGTTCGCACATGGGTTTTGAAGCCTTAATGTGCGGCAAAAGCGTTACGGTGTTTGGTGCGGCGTGGTATGCAGGTTGGGGTTTGACGGACGACAGGCACCCTGAAATAGCACAATTACAAAGCACAAAACGGCGGGCAGAACGCACGCTTTTGCAACTTTTTGCGGCGGCTTATTTCGATTATTGTCGTTATGTGAATACAAATGGCGTGCGTTGCAGTTTGTTTGATATTATTAACTATTTGATACAAATAAAAAATTTGCACACGCTTTTGCGTGGTGAAGTGTATTGTGTGGGTTTTTCCTTATGGAAAAAAGCCGCCGCCGTGCCGTATTTTAGGCTGCCTGAATGTCGTGTGCATTTTGTTTCTTCTATTCATAAAATCAAAGACTTATCTAAAAAACCCAAAATCGTGGTATGGGGCGTAAAAAACAAGGCGGCAGAACAGTTTGCGGCGGCTAATCATCTGCCCTTATTGCGTATGGAAGACGGTTTTTTACGCTCGGTTGGCTTGGGTTCTAACTTGGTTGCCCCCCTGTCTTTGGTGTTTGATGACGCAGGCATTTATTTTGACCCCAACCGTCCATCACGATTAGAAAATATATTACAAAATCATCAATTTAATAGTAAAAATCAACAAGATACACAAGTTTTAATAGAATTATTACAAAAAAACAAAATCAGCAAATACAATATTCAAGGGGCAGAAATTGCCCCGAATGCGGCAGGCAAACGGGTGTTGTTGGTGCCAGGACAAGTGGAAGACGATGCCAGTGTGCAGTTGGGTTCGCCCAAAATTCGCACAAATTTAGATTTACTCAAAGCCGTGCGAGAGACGAACCCAAATGCCTATATTATCTACAAACCGCACCCCGATGTGTTATCAGGCAATCGCGTGGGGCAAATTCCCTTTGACGAATGCCAAAAATACGCCGATGAAATTGCCACAAATGCCGACATTTTTTCCTGCATTGAAGCCGTCGATGAAGTGCATACCATGACTTCGCTGACAGGTTTTGAAGCCTTAATTCGCCACAAAACAGTGCATTGTTACGGCATGCCATTTTACGCAGGTTGGGGTTTGACAGTGGATAAAATCGCTTGCGAACGCCGCAGCCGCCGCCTTGAATTGTGGCAATTAGTATGGGCAACGCTGATTGCCTATCCTGCCTACATTCACCCACAAACGCACCGCTTTATCACCGCCGAAACCGCCGCTTTATGCCTGTTAGCACAAAAAAAAAACACAGGAGGCGGAAAAATTCACCGCAATTTTTTCAGTAGAAACTTTGGTAAAATCAAGCAACTGTTTAAGGTTTTATTGATGAAATAATCGTTTCAGGCTGCCTGAAAATATTTGTTTCATGCCAACCTATGGTTTATTAAATGATGATAATATGAAATAAATGACAAATTTGAATAGGAAACAATATTATGCTTATCGATAATTTTCATGATTTTATAGAAAACTTTTTCAATTATGTAAATGAAAACAAGATTGATATTTACAATGAATTTTCATTGCAACACGAACTTGGCATTTTTATTAGAGAAAAATTCCCACAATTACCAAAATATAAAGTTGAATTTGAAAGAAATGTATCTAAATTTGGTTTTGATAAAGATAAAACCCAAAAGAAAGAAATAGATATTGTAATTTCTTCACATGATGAAAAAGAAAAATACGCCATTGAATTGAAATTTCCAAGAAATGGGCAACACCCAGAACAAATGTATAGTTTTGTCAAGGATATTAAATTTATGGAGGAATTACAAGATAATGAAAACTTAAAATATAAGGAAAAATTATGTTTTACAAACACTTATGTATTAACATTAGTTGATGATGATTTATTTTATAAACAAAATGATAATAATAAAAAAGATATTTATAAAATTTTTAGAAATAAACCTTGTTGTGTTTCAGGTAAAATTCTCAAACCAACTAAAAATGATAAAGAAAAAATCTATATTGAACTTAAAAAATCATATTATTTTGAACGGAAAAAAATAGATACAATTATAGATTCTGAAGAAAAAGAATGCCGTTATTATTGTATAGATTTAAGTAAAAATTTAAATAAATAACCTTTCAGGCAGCCTGAAACAAATGTAATGAAATTAAAATGAATGACGCACAACTTTTACGCTATTCTCGTCATATTTTATTAGACGAAATCGGCATAGACGGACAAGAAAAATTAGCCCAAGTGGCTGTGGCGGTTGTTGGCTGTGGCGGTTTGGGGTGTGCGGTTTTGCCGTATTTAGTCAGTTCTGGTGTAGGCAAACTCATTTTAATTGATGACGATAAAATTGAATTGTCTAACCTGCAACGGCAAGTTTTGTATGGCGAAAACGATGAAGGCTGCCTGAAAGCCGAAATCACCGCACAATATTTACGCCAAAGAAACAGCGATTGTGAAATTCAAGTGATCACACAAAGAGTGGGCGATAAAGAATTGTGCGAAATTGCCCAAGCGGTTGATATTATTGTAGATTGTTCTGATAACTTTCCCACACGACACGCCATTAACCACGCCGCCTTTTCGCTTAAAAAACCCTTGATTTCAGGTGCGGTAAGCGGTTTTTCAGGGCAACTGGCTACTTTTGATTTCAGGCAGCCTGAAAGCCCTTGCTACGCCTGTATTTTCCCTGATACACCACAGCAAGGTGAGAACTGTGCCACATTCGGCGTATTTGCCCCAATGGTCGGCACAATCGGCACACTCCAAGCCGCAGAAATGCTAAAAACCCTGCTCGGCTTACCCAATTTGCACGGCAAAATGCAAATTTTTAACGCCAAAACAAATACTTGGCAAACAATGATAATCACAAAAAATACAGCGTGTAGCGTGTGCGGCAATCAATAATCTTTCAGGCTGCCTGAAAAAATATAGTCGATTCACAGCAAAACCATGCAGCGTTACTTCGCCTTGCCGTATTATTTATACTGTCTTCGGCTCGTTGCCTTGCCTGCTTTTGCTGTGAACCGACTATATCATATAAAAAAATATTTCGCAAAGCCCACAATCAGGCTACAATCGCTCCTTTAATCTTATTGAATAGAAAGAATACAATGAAAATCGAAACCCAATCCATTCACGCAGGTTACAAACCTGAACAAACAACACATTCTGCCACTGTGCCTTTGTATCAAACGGTGAGTTACACTTTCGACAACGCCCAGCACGGTGCGGATTTGTTTGATTTGAAAGTGCCAGGCAATATTTACACCCGCATTATGAACCCCACTGCCGATGTTTTAGAACAACGCTTGGCAGCGATTGAAGGCGGTGTTGCCGCACTTTGCACCGCAAGCGGTATGACGGCAATTTTATATGCCATTCAAACCATCGCCAAAGCAGGCGATAACATTATTGCGTCTTCTGCTTTATATGGCGGCACTTACAATTTATTTGCTCATAATATGGTCAATCAAGGGATTGAAACCCGCTTTTTTGATGTGGATAATCCCGAAAAAATCGCCGAATTAGTCGATGAAAACACCAAACTCGTGTTTATCGAAAGCATTAGCAATCCTGCGGTGATTGTGGCAGACATTCCCAAAATAGCCAAAATTGCCCATGAACACGGCTTGCCCTTGATTGTGGATAACACCGTTGCCAGCCCTGTTTTGTGTCGTCCGCTGGAATTGGGTGCGGATATTGTGGTTGAAGCCACAACCAAGTTTATCAACGGACACGGCAACGCTTTGGGCGGTGCGATTATTGACGGTGGCAAGTTCGACTGGACGCAAAGCAAACGCTTTGACGCTTTAACCACGCCTGACCCTGCTTATCACGGCGTAAATTATGTCGAACATTTTGGTGCGGCGGCGTATATCGCACGGGCAAGGGTTGTGCCCTTACGCAATACAGGCGGTGCGGTGAGTCCGTTTAATGTCATGCTCACCCTAATCGGCTTGGAAACACTGGCTCTGCGCATGGAACGCCACAGCAGCAATACTCTGGCAGTGGCAGAATTTTTGAAAAACCGTCCAGAAGTTTCTTGGGTGAATTATCCAGGTTTATCGGACAGCAAATATAAGCCTTTGATTGATAGAGATTATTCAGGAATGGCATCAGGCGTGATGAGTTTCGGCATTAAAGGCGGCAGAGTCGCAGGGGCGAAATTCTTGGATTCCTTGCAAATGTTCTATCGTTTGGTGAATATTGGGGACGCTCGTTCTCTCGCAACCCATTCAGCCAGCACCACGCACCATCAATTAAATGACGAAGAACTCGCCACAGCAGGCGTATCACCCGATATGGTGCGACTGTCCATCGGCTTGGAACACATTGACGACATTACCGCCGACATTGCACAGGCGTTAGAGAAAGCAGTTAAGTAAATTATTGTTAATGATGATAAGGTAGATTGAAAAATCTACCTTTTTTCAGGCAGCCTGAAACACTGTATTTTGTTGTATAGTCAAACAACTTCAAAATACAACAAATAAAAATAACGCACTGTGCATAAATATTCTACGATTTAAATTTAATCCTGTGTCATTACGAGCCTTGACGAAAGTCAAGGCGTGGTAATCCAATAAAAAACCGCAGGTTTTTTATCAACGCCATAGGCGTTGTAACGGCAAGGTTCATAAGCAATTTAAGGCTGCCTGAAATGATATAGTCAATAAACTTCAAAATTATAATTCGTTGGCTCGCCTTGCCGTATTATTTTATACTGTCTGCGGCTCGCCGCCTTTTATACTTTTGAAGTTTATCGACTATACCAGATAAGTCCGTTACAACGCCTTGCGGCGTTGCTTGAAACCTGCGGTTTCAAGTGGATTGCCACGCCGTGATTTCATCACGGCTCGCAATGACACGGTTTTTTTAACATTTTGAAGTTGTTTGACTATAAAACAACAATATTTCAACACAATACGAAAAAAATCTCTTTTCAGGCAGCCTGAAAAAGGGTTAATATTTAGACTTTTATTTAAGCATGGAAAAAAAATGCGTCCGCTTGTTGCTACAATTAATCTTCATTACTTACAAGACAATTTTCGCTTTTTAAAACAAAGACATGGCAATCAAATGTATGCTGTGGTTAAAGCCGATGCGTATGGGCATGGGGCGGTGAAATGTTCGCAGGCGTTAAGTGAAGACGCAGACGGTTTTGCTGTGGCGTATTTGGAAGAGGGCATTGAGTTACGCAAAAACGGCATTGCCGCACCGATTGTGCTGTTAGAAGGCGTGTTTGCGGCGGAAGAATATGCCGAATGCGACCGTTTTAATCTCTCGCCTGTGGTGCAAAATCAGCGGCAGTTGCACGATTTTTTGCATTATGACTGGCGAAATTATGTAACCGTGTGGCTAAAATTAGATACGGGCATGCGGCGTGCGGGGTTTATGCCTACCGATTATGCAGTGGCGTATCACGCTTTGCGTAAAAATAAGGCGGTTAAAAAAGTGGTTAAAATGACGCATTTTGCTTGTGCGGACGACTTAAACTCGCTTTTTACCGTGCGACAAAACAAGATTTTTGAGACCACAACGCGAAATTTATCAGGCGAAGCGTCCGTGGCAAATTCGGCAGCGATTTTGGCTCATGCCGACACACACCGCGATATAGGGCGTGCAGGCATTGCTTTATATGGCATATCGCCGTTTGCGGAAGATAACGAGTTTTCAGGCAGCCTGAAACCTGTGATGACGCTCACCACGCAAGTTTTCGGCGAACGCGTATTACGCAAAGGCGAAGCCGTAGGCTACGGCTCTATTTTCCGTGCGGAAAAAGATATGCGAATAGGCTTAATCGCCTGCGGCTACGCAGACGGCTACCCACGCGTTCCATCAAACGACAATCCTGTTTTGATTGACGGCAAACCGTCTCGCATAGTCGGACGCGTTTCTATGGATATGATAACGGTTGAATTAACCGAGCCCACACAAGG
Source organism: Neisseriaceae bacterium (assembly GCA_017458185.1). Classification (GTDB taxonomy): domain Bacteria; phylum Pseudomonadota; class Gammaproteobacteria; order Burkholderiales; family Neisseriaceae; genus RGIG9985. Next base: position 5,149 of record JAFTFY010000014.1, on the reverse strand, counting down.
CATAGGCAGCACTGTGGAATTGTGGGGCGAAAATATCTCGGTTGCCGAAATCGCCAAGCGTTGCGGCACCATCTCCTACGAAGTGCTGTGCCATTTGAAACGGGCAAAAAAAGTTTATGTGTGATTTCAGGCAGCCTGAACGCCTTTATTTTAACTTCCGTCAATAAAAGTGTGAAAACCCATTGCCACGCACAAAAATCAGCGTACAATGGGGACTTCAATTTTTTCTAATTTAGGAGTATTTAATAAATGAAATGGGTCGATGAATTTAAAGCGTTTATTTCACGCGGCAATGTGATGGATATGGCGGTCGGTATTATTATCGGCGGTGCTTTTACGGCGATTGTAACTTCTTTGGTTGAGAAAATTATCAATCCCTTAATTACCCTGATTTCAGGCGGCGGTGCGGTTGGCGAAGGCTGGCGTATTCCTGTGGGCGACAGCGGGCAGTTTGTGGATTTTGGGGCGTTTATCGCCGCGATTATTAACTTTTTGCTGATTGCGTTTGTGGTATTTTGGTTAATTAAAACCATTAACGGCATTAAAGATAAACTTGTCAAACAACAAGCCGAAGAAACACCGCCAGCCCCCACTTGCCCCGCGTGCTTGGAAGAAGTAAAAGCAGGGGCAACCCGTTGTCCGCATTGCACGCAAGTATTTGATAAAGCGGCAGAATAAATTATCTTGACAATAAAAAACGCAGGTGAAAACCTGCGTTTTTTTGTTTTCAGGCAGCCTGAAAATAGTGAGTAGTTAGCAGTGAGTAGTGAGCAGTTGTTATGTCAATCCTTGCGGATTGACGGATATATATTATGATAACACTTCGATTATTTTTTTCAGGCAGCCTGAAAGATAAATCGAAGCGTTATCTTAAAATAATCAGTTTTGCCTGACAAGGCAAAACAAAATAACTGCTCACTTCTAACTGCTCACTGCTCACTTAAATTACTCTGTTTTTGTCTCGGCTTTATCTTCCGAAACGCCGCGAATAATCAGCAAGGGTAAAGTGCTTTGTCGCATCACCGTTTCGGCAAAACTGCCCATCAATAAGTGCATTAAGCCTGTTCTGCCGTGCGTGCCTAATACTAATAAATCGGCTTTTTGTTCTTCGGCATAATCCACCAACTGTTGAGCCATATCCCTTGCCCCTTTGACCGACACAGCCAAGTGGCGATGAACGGTTTTTACGCCTGCTTCTTTGGCAATTTTTTCAGCATATTCAAGCACTTCATTGCCTTGCGACATGGCGGCGGATTCGTAACTTTCTTGCTGTAAAAATTCAGGGGCGAGTGCCATGTATTCAGACGGATTAGCAATATTCACCAAAGTCATTTCTGCTTCCGACAAAGCGGCTAACTTGGCGGCGTGATTAAGTGCTTGCAGGGAAGTGCGACTGCCATCAACGGCAACAACCAAATGTTTATAAATCATTGTTATTCTCCGTATTTGAGTTTCGGTGTGAGTATAATATGATTTTCTGCACAAAAAAGTGCTTTTACAAACTATCTTGACTTATCTCATATATGAAAAATTTTCCATTTGACAGCGACAGGCGTTTAGGCGGCATTGCACGGCTTTATGGCAATGACGCGTTACACAAGTTTCAGGCAGCCCATATTGCGGTTGTGGGTTTGGGCGGCGTGGGTTCGTGGGCGGTGGAAGCGTTAGCCCGCACAGGCGTGGGGCATTTAACGCTGATTGATTTAGACAATGTTGCCGAATCGAATATCAACCGCCAACTGCACGCTTTAACCGACAATATCGGCAAACCGAAAACACAAGCGATGAAAGAACGCATTAGAGAAATTCAACCACAATGCCAAGTGATTGAAATTGAAGATTTTGTTGATGAAAATAATTTGGTTGAAATTTTCAGGCAGCCTTTTGATTTTGTGATTGACGCTATTGACCAAGTGAAAATAAAAGCGGCTATGGCAGATTATTTTATTCAACACAATCAAGCATTTATTGTATCAGGCGGAGCAGGGGGGCAGCGGCTACCTGAAAAAATTCGCTACGCCGATTTGTCGAGTGTTCGCAACGATAAATTATTAGCAAATATGCGATATACCTTACGCAAACGCTACGGCTTGCCACGAACGGGCAAAATGGCAGTGCCGTGCGTATATTCGGAAGAGACCATTATCCCGCCACAAACCCCATGCGACACCGCCCCACAAGGCTTATCCTGTGCAGGCTACGGGGCAGTGATGACGGTTACGGCTACATTCGGTTTATATTTGGCAAATGTGGCAATAGAACATATTGCAATGAGCAATTAGAAATGAGCAGTGAGCAATGAGCAATTAGCAATGAGCAATTAGCAATGAGCAATGATTAAGTCAAGCCTTACGGCTTGACGGCTCATGTTTAGATAACACTTCGATATAATTCAGGCTGCCTGAAAAATTAGTCGAAGCACTATCTAAAAATAATTCGTTTTGCCTGACAAGGCAAAGCATAAAACCCATTGCTAATTGCTCATTACTAATTGCTCATTGCTAATTGCTCATTGCTAATTGCTCATTATTTTTAGTCTGCCTGAAACGCTTGACAAAAACCAAAAACGCTTTATAATCCCTATCTCTTTTACGGCGAATTAGCTCAGTCGGTTAGAGCAGAGGAATCATAATCCTTGTGTCCGGGGTTCGAGTCCCTGATTCGCCACCAAACACATACCGCTTGAATGCTTTTATTCAAGCGGTTTTTTATATGGATTATTTTTTTTGCTTCGCCGAAACTTCGGCTTGATTGCTTCGCAATTCTTTATTTACTTCGTAAATAAAGATTTTTGACTTCGTCAAAAATAAACCTTGTTTTCAGGCAGCCTAAATCAACGAACATTGCATAAAATCATTGTCCAAACGGCTATGCAATAATAAAATAGCACTTTTATTCACATTGCAAGGAGTCATAACAATGAAACAGCCAAATCGTTTATGGGCTTTGTGTTTAAGTGCTGTGCTTGCCGTATCAGGCTGTATGGCAGTTGCGGAAATGACAGGTGCGGACACGCAATCGTTAAACGCCCAAGCCGCAAAATCTTATGCCCAAGTGGTCAATGCCGCACAGCAAAAGGGCGTTTTGGATACCACTTCGCAAACCGCTCGCCGTGTGCATACCATTTTCAATAATATAAAACCCTATGCCGAAGCCGCAAATCAAACAGGTGTGCGTTTTGACTGGCAGATGAATGTCATTCGCTCGGACGAATTGAATGCTTGGGCAATGCCAGGCGGTAAAATGGCGGTTTATACAGGCATTGTGGAAAAACTGAATTTAACCGATGGCGAAATTGCCGCCATTATCGGACACGAAATGACGCACGCCTTGCATGAACACAGCAAAAAAGACGCAGGACAGAAAGTCATCACAGGCGTTGCCGCCGCTGTGGTTGGCTCTGTGGCAAGTGCTTATACAGGCACGGATTTAACCAGTATCACGAATATTGCCGCAGGTTTGGGCATAGACAGACCGTTTTCGCGTTCGCAAGAAACGGATGCCGATATGGGCGGCTTGCGACTGATGGCACAAGCAGGCTACAACCCAGAAGAAGCGGTGAGCGTATGGGAAAAAATGAATAAAGCAAATAATAACAACAATGTGATTTTGGGCATTTTATCCACACACCCTACCAACAACGCCCGCATAGAAAACATTCGCAAAGCCTTGCCACAGGTTATGCCGATTTATCAGCAGAGTAAGGTAAAATGGTAAATGATATTCAGGCTGCCTGAAAACATAAGGAAAACAAATGGCATTATTTTTGAGCATACACCCCGATAATCCGCAAGAGCGATTGATTGCACAAGCGGCGGATATTGTGCGAGACGGCGGGGTGATTATTTACCCCACTGACTCGTGCTACGCTTTGGGCTGTGCTTTGGGCGATAAGGCGGCAATGGACAGAATTTTAGCCATTCGCAAAATCGACTTAAAGCACCACTTAACCCTGATGTGCCGTGATTTAAGCGAGTTAGGCACATACGCACGCGTGGATAACGCCCAGTATCGTTTGCTTAAAGCAACTACGCCAGGCAGTTACACTTTTATTCTCACCGCCAGCCGCGAAGTGCCGTCTCGCACGCTGCACCCCAAACGCAAAACCATCGGCTTGCGTGTGCCTGATAATAAAATTGCTTTGGCTCTTTTGGAAGAACTCGCCGCCCCCATGCTCTCCTGCACGCTGATGTTGCCAAATGAAGCCGAGCCGCCCACGGATATTTACGACATTCGCGACACGCTTGAGCACGCGGTTGATGTGATGATAGACGGCGGCTGGTGCGGCACGGAACCCACAACCGTGATTGATATGACAGACGGCGTTTCGCTTATTCGTCAAGGCAAAGGCGATTTGGCACCGTTTGGGTTGTGAAACAGTGAGCAGTGAGCAATTAGCAATGAGCAATGAGCAATGAGCAATGAGCAATGATTATGTCAATCCTGCGGATTGACGGATATATTTTAGATAACGCTTCGATATTCTTTTAACTTCACGCACGACTCGCCCATTTCGTTTCAGGCAGCCTGAAAATATAGTCAAACAACTTCAAAATACAAAAAATAAAAATAACGCACTGTGCATAAATATTCTACAATTTTAATTTAATCCTGCGTGTCATTACGAACCTTGACGAAAGTCAAGGCGTGGTAATCCAGTGAAAAATCGAAGATTTTTTTACCAACGCCACAAGGCGTTGTAACGACAAGGTTCATAAACAATTCAGGTTGCCTGAAATGATAACCGATAAGTCCGTTACAACGCCGCGGGCTGAGATGAATTGCTATGCAATTCATTGGATTGCCACGCCGAGACTTTGTCTCGGCTCGCAATGACACAGTTTTTAACATTTTGAAGTTGTTTGACTATATTTTTTCAGGCTGCCTGAAACAAAATCGAAGCGTTATCTTAAATATATCCGTCAAGCCTGATAAGGCTTGACTAAATAACTGCTCACTACAAACTGCAAACTGTTTTCAGGCAGCCTGAAAAACAAAAAACGGCTTAATATCAATTAAGCCGTTTTTTACAATCTTGGTGGCCAGAGGCAGGATCGAACTGCCGACACACGGATTTTCAGTCCGTTGCTCTACCGACTGAGCTATCTGGCCATAAATGTTTCTCTGACTGGTTGCGGGGGCAGGATTT
>JAFTFY010000013.1 GCA_017458185.1 Neisseriaceae bacterium | reverse complement strand
GTTATCTATAAAAATTTCAGGCTACCTGAAAAAACAGTCGAAGCGTTATCTATAAAAATTTCAGGCTACCTGAAAAAACAGTCGAAGCGTTATCAATAAAATATTTCAGGCAGCCTGAAAAAACAGTTGAAGCGTTATCTATAAAATATTTCAGCAGTGAGCAATTAGCAATGAGCAATGGCTTTTGTGTTTTGCCTTACGGCAAAACGGATATTTTTTAGATAATGCTTCGAGCATTATTTTCTTTCAGGCTGCCTGAAAAACAATCGAAGCGTTATCAATAAAAATTTCAAGCAGCCTGAAAAAACAGTTGAAGCGTTATCTTATAAACACTTGTCTTGACATAAAACCCATTACTCATTACTCATTACTCATTACTCACTGCTCACTGCTAACTGCTAATCACTGCTCATTGATATAACGCATTTCTTTTATAGGCAAAATGCGGTAGAATTGCTGTTGCAATCGACTAATTTATGATAAAAAACACAGCAAGTAGGAAAATTGTCTTTTTGATTTGAAGTAAGTACTGAAAAGGAGATTGCTAAAATGAAGCGAACACAATTTATTCTCTCGGTAACCTTAATGTCTGTGGCATTAAGTTCTGCATTTGCTCAAAATAACACCGATACACCACAACACTACACCACAACCACACTATCGCCCACAGGGCAAGTTCAATGGCGGATTGACGATAAGCCCGATTATGTTATTCCGCCCAAGCAAACGACAAGCACGCCCGATAAACCTGTGGCAAAGAAAAAAACGCCAGCGAAGAAAAAAACACCTAACACAGTTGCGAAAAAACCTGTGGCAAATGAGCCGCCCAAGTCTGCTCCTGCTGTGGCAAAACCTGCGGAAAAATCGTTGCCAAATCAGGCTGAAACAAAACCCACTCCCAAGGTGGTCGATAAGAAAAAAACACCGCCCAAAGCCAAAGCACCTACCCACGCTCATAAATGGAAAAGACCTGTGTTGGCGTTGGATTCAGGCTATTCGATTCACGATCCAGGTATGGCTGGTGTGCGTGGCAAACGCGAAGTGGAATATAACGACCGCTTTGTGAATGAGTTAATTCCCCGCATTGAAGCCGCAGGTTGGGAAGTGAAACTCACGCGGGGCGATTACGGTTATGTGAGCGATAAACACCGTGCCGAACAAGCCAATATTTGGGAAGCGGATTTGCTGTTGTCGATTCATCACGATGTATCGCCCAAACGCTACCTGAAAAGCGAAGTCAAAGACGGCGTAACGGTGAATAAATCCACGCAATCGTTTGAAGGCTACTCAATGTATGTTTCCAAACAAAATAAAAAATATCGTGCGTCTTTATGCTTTGCACAACGCTTGGGCTTTCGCTTAAAACCCTTGCAACGCGACCCTGCGTATTTTCACAAAGAACACGAAGGCTTGCCTTTGGTTGTTAAGGAATACGGCATTTACGAACGCGATATACCCTTATTGCGTGATGCGGAAATTCCTGCGGTACAAGTCAAAATCGGCGTGGTTACCGACCCCCAAGACGAAGCATGGATTAACAACGACCAATACCGCCGTGATATTGAAAATGCGGTGATTAAAACCATTCGTGTGTTTAAGCAGTATTGTTCGTATTGGTAAATGGTATCGTCAAACAATTTCAAAATTGAAAGGCGTTGTTTCTTCTTGCCACATTATTTATACTGTCTGCGAAGAGATGCCTGTTTCACTTTTAAACTTGTTTGATTATAAAATAGCGATTTTCAGGCTGAAACCTTTGCAAAACCTATTTTAAGCATAAAACAAATGCAGATGTTATAGGGTGGGCATTCTTGCCCACCAACCGCCCGATAGGGCGGAATTTTCTTAAATATCAATAAATAACCAACGCCTATCGGCGTTGCGGTGGGCAGGAATGCCCACCCTATAATGGACGCTTTTTTTGTTTTAGATTGAGTTTTGTAAAGGTTTCAGGCTGCCTGAAAAGTATTTTCAACATTTTCAGGCAGCCTGAAATAATCTAAATAAAATATAACTTATTGATTATGAACGGATTTTTTTTAGTATTAGACGGCATAGACGGAGCGGGCAAAAGCACGCATTTGGCGTTTATTCAAGAGTTTTTGGCAAACGAACGCATTGAAACCATTTACACGCGTGAGCCTGGCGGCACGCCTTTAAGTGAGCGATTGCGTGATATTTTATTAAATAAAAACAACAAGATACACCATGATAGCGAAACGCTGTTAATGTTTGCCGCACGAAGTCAGCATTTACAGCAACGGATTTATCCTGCCTTGCAACAAGGCAAATGGGTGATTTCTGACCGCTTTACTGATGCGTCTTATGCCTATCAAAGTGGCGGCAGACAAATGCCCGATAGCCGCATTGCCACGATTGAAAACTGGGTGCAAGGCGATTTTCGTCCTGATATGACGATTATTTTCGATGTGCCTGTGGCAGTGTCGCAAGAAAGAGTGGCAAAGGCACGGCAAAAAGACCGCTTTGAACAAGAAGATCCTGCATTTTTTGAACGCGTGCGGCAAGCGTATTTGCGGCAGGCGGCGAAAAATCCGCACCGTTATGCGGTGATTGACAGCAATCAAGATAAAGAAATGGTGCAAAATCATTTGCAACATATCCTTTCAGGCTGCCTGAAACAATGGAGAGCCAACAAATGATATACGCATGGCACGAAAACGCTTGGCAACAAATTACCGCGTGCGGTGATAACATTCCCAACGCATGGCTTATATCAGGCAGACGCGGCATTGGCAAAACCGCTTTTGCACGCCATTTGTCGGGCGTTTTATTGTGCGAAAATCCGCCTAAACCGTTTGAAAAATGCGGTGCGTGTGCGTCTTGCCGCTTATTTGAGCAAGGCTCGCACCCTGATTTTTACGAACTCACACCCAAAAAAGACGAAGACGATAACGCCAAAAAATTATTACAAATCAAAATCGAAGAAGTGCGAGAAGTGATTAAAAATATACACTTAACGCCCTTGCGTGGTCATCGCCGTATCATACTCATTCACCCTGCGGAAGCGATGAATGTTCAGGCAGCCAACGCTTTATTAAAAGTATTAGAAGAGCCGTCTGACACGGTTGTATTTATTTTGGTTTCTAACAGCAAAGACCGCTTACTGCCCACAATCAAAAGCCGTTGCCGTCATTTTCCCTTGAATATGCCGACCAAGACGGCAGCGATTGAATTTTTACAACAACAAAAAGTGCCGAATGCGTATGAAATGCTGGCTTTTCACGGCGGCTCGCCCTTGTTTGAATTTGATGCCGAATTAGACGATTTACGCCAGCAACTGTTAGCCGTGCTGTCTGTTCCCAGAATGGTTGCCATATTAGACTTTGCCGCCTTGTTTGACCGCAAAAAACAGCCACTGTCTTTGTTTTTAGAATGGTTTAACAAATGGTTAGTGGATTTAATCGCTGCCTTGCACGGCGATGACGAAGAAGTGCTTTTTTATCCACAACACGCCAAAAAACTCACCGAATTAGCCAATAAATTAAATTTTAGTAACATTTTTGCCCTATATGACCAATCAATTCGCCTTGTACCTTACGGACAACATACGCTTAATGTTAAACTTACGGTAGAATGTTTGCTGATTGATTATTTAAAATTAACTTTATAAAAGGAATTGAAAAACATGGCACAAGGACCCGCAAAATTACCGATTAAAGTCGCCATTAAAGACCGTACGCTGTTGTACCATTCTTATATGCGTTTTTTGAAAATGGGCGGCATTTTTATTTCGACCAATACACAATACAAATTGGGCGAAAATCAAATGATTATCTTGGACATTATGGAAGCAGAAAAACCGTTCCCCATGATGTGCAAAGCCGTATGGTTTAACCCCAAAAGCACTTCCACAGTCAAACCCACAGGCGTTGGCTTCGCCTTTCCTGCGGACGAAATCGGCAAACAAGCCAAAGAATTTATTGAAAAAAACTTAATGGGCTTATTGGATAATCCGCGTCCCACTTTTACAATGTAGTTTTAGTGTCAGTGCGTAGTGAGCAGTTAGTAGTGAGCAGTTAGTAGTGAGCAGTTGTTATGTCAAACCTGCGGTTTGACGGATATTTTAAAGATAATGTTTCGATTATTTTTCAGGCTGCCTGAAACGAAGTGGGGCGAACGCGGTGAAGTTAAAAAATAATTGAAACAGTATCTTAAAATATTTCAGGTAGCCTGAAAGACAATCGAAGCGTTATCTATAAACAGTTGTCAAGCCGTAAGGCTTGACATAACAACTGCTCACTACTCACTGCTAACTGCTCACTGCCTAAACCACTTCCATTTCTTCATTTTGTCTATGAAAAACTACGCTGCCATTGTCATCGCAATCAATTTCTACCGTGCCGCCATGGGCGAGTTCGCCGAACAGTAATTCATCAGCCAAAGGTTGTCGCAACTTGTTTTGGATTAAGCGGCGTAGTGGTCTGGCACCCATTTTGTCGTCAAAGCCGTGATGGGCGAAATAGTGTTTGAGTGTGTCGGTGAATGTGGCAATCACGCTTTGTTCGGCTAATTGTAATTGCAATTCGCACAAGAATTTTTCCACGATTTGCTCGATACTGGCTTCGCCCAATGGGGCAAACGACACAATGCTGTCCAAGCGGTTGCGAAATTCAGGCGTGAATGTGCGTTTTAGGGCTTCGTCCGCCCCTTTGCTGTTGTCGCCCAAAGCAAAGCCTATGCTTTGCCGTGCCATATCTTCTGCCCCCGCGTTGGTGGTCATAATTAAAATAATGTGGCGAAAATCGCTTTTTCTGCCGTTGTTATCGGTCAAAACGCCGTAGTCCATAATTTGCAATAAAATATTGTAAATATCGGGGTGGGCTTTTTCTAATTCGTCTAACAGCAACACGGCGTGCGGTTGTTTATGCACCGCGTCTGTCAGCAAGCCGCCTTGCTCGAAACCGACATAACCTGGCGGTGCACCGATTAAGCGTGCCACAGCGTGCTGTTCCATGTATTCGGACATATCAAAACGAATCATACCAATCCCTAATGCGTCTGCCAAAGCCCGTGCTAACTCGGTTTTGCCCACGCCCGTAGGACCTGCAAACAAGAAACAGCCTGTTGGTTTTTCAGGCAGCCCCAAACCACTGCGTGCGAGTTTCACCGCATTAACCACACTATCAACCGCTTCATCTTGTCCGAAAATGCGTTGTTTCAGGCTGCCTGAAAGACTTTTCAGCACTTCCTTATCATCGCTATTGACTGTTTTTTCAGGAATGCGGGCAATTTTTGCCAAAACGCTTTCAATTTGCGGCGTATCAATCACCGCCACGCGTTCTTCTTCGGGCAGAATATGTTGCATAGCACCCGTTTCGTCCAAAATATCAATCGCCTTATCAGGCAAAAAGCGTTCGTTAATGTGCTTTTGCGACAATTCCGCCGCCGCCAGCAAGGCTTCATCGGTATATTTTACGCTGTGGTGTTCTTCCAACGCATTTCGCAAACCTTTGAGAATTTCAACCGTCTCATCAATCGTGGGTTCGGGAATGTCGATTTTTTGAAAACGCCGATTTAAGGCATGATTTTTATCGAAAATAGTGCGATATTCCTGATAAGTGGTTGCCCCAATACACCGCAATTTGCCTTTGGCGAGTGCAGGTTTGAGTAAATTTGCCGCGTCTGTAACCCCTTCGCTGGAACGACCTGCCCCGATAATGGTGTGAATTTCATCAATAAACAAAATGGCGTTATCAATTTTATCCAAAGCCTTTAACACCGCCTTAATGCGGGCTTCAAAGTCGCCACGATATTTTGTGCCAGCCAACAGAGCCCCCATATCCAAAGAATAGACTTGGGCGTTTTTTAAGACATCAGGCACGGTATTGGCGACAATTTGACTTGCCAAACCTTCTGCCAAAGCGGTTTTACCCACACCTGCTTCACCCACAAGCAAAGGATTATTTTTCTGCCGTCTGCACAAAATTTGCATCATTCTTTGCATTTCAGGCAGCCTACCAATTAAAGGGTCTAATCGCCCTGCTTTCGCTTCTTCGTTTAGATTAGTGGTAAAAACTTGCAAAGGATTTTTGGTTTCCTTGCCGTCTTTACCGTTTTTCTTATCGTTTGTCCAAATATTCGCCTGACCGTCTCTTTTTTCAACAATCACTTTAATCAATTTTTGTTGCGATAAACCCTGTTTTTGCAAAGCAAACGCCGCATGCGAATTTTCACTGCGTAACACCGCCAACAAAGCGTCATCGGTGTCGGTGAGCACTTTATCAGACGATTTGGCTTGAATCATCGCCTGCTGAATGACATTACGAAAACCCAAAGACGGCACAGGTTCTTTCTCACTTTTTTCAGGCAGCGTTGGAATAGTTTTCGATACCGCATCAACCAAATCTTTGATTAACAAAGATAAATTTATTTCGCACGCAGTTAAAATGGCTTTGGCTTTGGAATCCAAAATCAAAGCCATTAACAAATGTTCCACAGCCACAAACTCACAACGATTCTTCGCCGCAATCCGATGAGCCTGACGAACAACCACTTCCAAATGTAAAGACATAGACATAGTTTTGCTTTCTATTTCAATTTCAGGCAGCCTGAAAAGGGTTTATTTTACTATAATGAAACGCACACAAAAAACCATTTTAACTCCGTTTAAATTTCGGTTTGATGACTTCGTCATCTCCTTTTACGAACTTCGTTCGTAAAAGATTTCACTTCGTGAAATGAAACCTTATTTTCACCCAAAGCAAACACAACAAAATGAAGCGTGATGATTGGATATTGATAAAACAATATGCACGAAACATAAGCAATATACAAGATTGATAAAAAAAACTGTCGCAAAAATACAACAATTTAATTCAACGCTAATTTTTTTATTAACTCATTGAAAAAAAAAAAAAAGTTTGTCAAACCAAGAAACGGTTTGCTGATGAAAAAAGTTTGGCGAATGCTTGGAAAAACAGCGTAGTCTATTGTAAGATATGCCCAACAAGACAACAGGAAATAATACAATGAGCCAGTCAAACAGCGATAAAAATTCACGCAACAATACGCCAAGTTGTTTGTTGCGTGAAACAGAGTTTTATCATTTTTATCAAGCAGATACGCCTATGCGATTGTTATCAGCAAAAGAAGTTGCCGCCCTAACACAAACACAGCCAGCACAACCATTATCCGCAGACGAAATTCGTTTTCGTCAAGTCGTGGCGGATATAAAAAAACAGTTAGGCAGGGCGTAGGGCGGATATTGGATAAACCATAACGGCAGAAGCCGTTTTCAGGCAGCCTGAAAAGCAAAAAACTGTGTCATTGCGAGATTTGACGCAGTCAAATCGTGGCAATCCAGTAAAAAATCGCAGATTTTTTACAAACGCCGATAGGCGTTTTAACGGCAATGCAAAAAGTCTTTCAGGCAGCCTAAATGGTGTAAGAATGAGTGTTACAACGCCTTTGGCGTTGATAAAAAATCTAACGATTTTTTATTGGATTGCCACGACAGGACTTTGTCCTGTCTCGCAATGACACATAGGAAGAAATGTAGATTTCAGGCAGCCTGAAAGAAGTTTAACCCTTTGAATGAAAAGAAAATTGATTATGAAAAAATTAACCTTAACCGTATTACTGATTGCCACATTAAGTACAACCGCTTGTTCGGAACAGAAAATCAATGAATGGGCATGCTCTCATGAATGGGGGCAAAAGCGTTGTATCAAATTAATTACCCAAGCAGGTCTATCCAAAGAATATGATAAAGCCAAAAAATATCTTGAAATATCAGCGAATTATGGTAATCCATTATCACAAGCAGGTTTAGGGGTGTGGTATCAAAACGATGAGTACGGAGAAAAAGATTATCAAAAAGCATTGTATTGGTTGCAAAAGTCGGCGGAACAAGGAAATGAAAAGGGGCAATCTGCATTAGCGGATATGTATAACAATGCTTGGGGCGTGAAACAAGATTATGCAAAAGCCTTTGAATTATATAAAAAATCAGCAGAACAAGGGGATATGCGTTCTCAATTTCATTTAGGTTATATGTACGCCAAAGGCAAAGGTGTTCAGCAGGACTATACGCAAGCAGTTGAATGGTATCGAAAATCAGCAGAACAAGGATATACAGACGCACAAGCAAGTTTGGGTTATCTGTATAAAAGTGGAAAAGGTATTCAACAAGATTACAAACAAGCAATGGCATGGTATCAAAAAGCCGCAGAAAAAGGTAATCCAAGAGCACAGTTACTTATAGGTGCTTTGTACAATGAAGGTGATGGTGTGGAGAAAAATTACACTCGTGCTTTGCAGTGGTATGAAAAAGCGGCTAATCAAAATTACGGAAATGCACAAGCGGCGATTGGTTTAATGTATGAAAATGGTGAAGGTGTGGAAAAAAATTTAATTACAGCCCAAGAATATTATGAAAAAGCCTGTCATAACGGCAGTAATGGCGGTTGTGAAAATTTAGAACTTGTTAAGCAAAAAATTACTAATTTATAAGTAGTTATTTTTATTTTAATCAATAGGATAAAATTTTTTTGGTAGTTTTTTGTATTTAGAAATTTTTGAATATAAAAAACATTTTTATTAACTTAAATTGAAAGGTTAAAACATGGCAACATTGGCAGAAATTCAAAAAGAATCAGGCGAGGTTTTAAGACAAGACACTCCAAACAAATTAGGTGGCTGGAAAGATGATGGACATACTGTCTTTTCAGGAGAAAGAGGAGTAGAAGCTGCCAGAAACTCTCCGCTTGAACCTGCGGTAGATGCTGGCGAAGGTGTGAAAAAATTTGTAGATGGCGAACCAGGTGCAGAATGGTCTATTGGTAGAGCTCTTGTCGGTTTTTTTGGTGGTGGTGTGGTAGGAAAGGCAGTAGGTGGTGGTGTAAAAGAAACGGCAGCAGGTGCAGCCGCAGGTGGGTTTGGTACTGCTGCGGTAGACTACGCCAAACAAAAATACCAAGAATCGCAACAAAATAAAGACAAGCAAAAATCCGATGACGGCAATAAATTAAAAATGGATACGCCAAATTTGGATAACCAGCCAAAAGATACGCCCAAAGGCGATGATGACGGCAAATCAGGTTGGGAACAATTTTGGGATAATCCTGTGGATTTTCTTAAAAAACAATGGGATAAACTGACTGGCAACGACAAAGACGACAATCAATCGGACAATCAACTTACCAAAGATACGCCTAACACCGACAACAACGGCAAAGACCCGACAGGAGAAAATAATCCTGACGGTAGCGGTGCGGATAAACCCGATGGCAAAGGCGAAGAAAGCCCCAATGCAGGCAAAGACGGCGAAGACGGTCAAGGCAATGGTGAAGACGGCGGAGCAGGTTCAGGAGCAGGAGCTGGTGCAGGCGGTGGTGCTGGTGCTGGTGCAGGTGCAGGAGCAGGCGGTGGCACAAACGGTGGCGTTTCACTTCCAGGAGCAGGCAACGGCTTTGGTGCTGGTTTAGGCGGTGGTTCAGGTGCTGGTACTTTGGATAGTGGCAATCCATCTGCCCCAGTTGCTGACCCATTGTTAATCGGTTTAGAACCTAACGGCAACGCCCATTATGGCAAAGACTACGCAACGATTAGCGTCACTTCGCATACCGAAGAAAACGGTGGTAAATGGTTAGATATAAACGGAGACGGTATTAGCAACAATGTATCGTGGATTGCCAAAGGCACAGGAGCGTTGTTTTATGATGAAAACAATAACGGCAAATTAGACGGCTTTAACGAATTATTGAGAGACGGCGTAAAAACTGATAACGGCGAAGTAACCGAAAATGGCTTTGATTATGTGTTGAAGTTTTTAGATACAAACGGCGATAAAATGCTTGACGCACAAGATGAAAACTTTAACAAAGTTAAAGTATTATCTTTAGACGAAGACAATAACGAACAAGTTCAATCGTTGCAAGATTTAGAAATTAAATCATTGGATTTAAATTATCAAGAACTTGCTAATGAAAAACAATATTTATACAATTTAGCGGGTGATAATATCGTAACCCAAGAATCCACTTATACTAAAGAAAATGGCGAAGTGGGCAAATTAGCAGATGTTAATTTATCGTATGATACGGTCAATACCCAATATATAAATAATATTGAATTAACTGCCGAACAAGCAAAAGTTGCCAATTTAAAAGGCTTTGGTTTTGTACGCGATTTAAATCAGGCAGCCACACAGTCCGAAGACTTAAATAAAGCGATTGCCGAATATTCGCAATTAGAAACCAAAGATGAGCAATTAAAATATTTAGATACTTTGGCAAAAACATGGGCAGAAACTTCGCCTTATTATACCAATGAAAAAGCGGATATTCAAGGTAAAGAGTTTTATCATATGGAAAATAGCGATGGGCGATTTATGTCGCAAAGTCAAGCCAATCAAATGCAAAAAGATTTAGAAGATTTAGATAATAATCTTAACCGTTTTGAAAAAGCCGCATTTGAAACAGACGAAACGCAAAACAAATTGCATATATTGCAACAATTTTACGGACAGTCAGATAATGCCGTATATTTAGAAAAACCCAGCGATTTAGGCGATGTTGTTGATAATATCGACAAAGATTACAACGCCTTTGGCGTTGATAAAAAATCTAACGATTTTTTATTGGATTGCCACGACAGAACTTTGTCCTGTCTCGCAATGACACATAGGAAGAAATGTAGATTTCAGGCAGCCTGAAAGAAGTTTAACCCTTTTTAACAAAGAAAATTGAGTATGAAAAAATTAACCTTAACCGTATTACTGATTGCCACATTAAGCACAACCGCTTGTTCGGAACAAAAAATCAACGAATGGGCGTGCGGGCATAAAATGGGGCAAACTCGTTGTAATAATGCGATTGTTGATGCAGATAAAAACAAAGAATACGATAAATTAAAAAAATATCTTGAAATATCAGCGAATTATGGTAATCCTAAAATGCAAGCAGGTTTGGGTGCGTGGTATCAAAACGATGAACATGGCGAAAAAGATTATCAAAAAGCCTTGTATTGGTTTGAAAAGTCGGCAAAACAAGGTAATCATCACGGACAAAGTGGATTAGCACGGCTTTATTATCAAGGTTTAGGTGTTGAAAAAGATTATAAAAAAGCGTTTGATTTATACAAAAAATCAGCAGAACAGGGAGATATGCGTGCTCAATATCATTTAGGTTATATGTATGCCAAAGGCAAAGGTGTTCAGCAAGATTATATTAAAGCAAATGAATGGTTTAAAAAATCTGCTAATCAAAATTTTGTACCTGCACAACATAATTTAGGCATATCTTATAATAATGGTTGGGGTGTAGAAAAAGATTATACCCTTGCCTTTCAATGGTTTGAAAAGGCGGCTAATCAGGGGGACGCAAGTTCATTATATGCAGTTGCAGAAATGTATGAACAAGGACAAGGTGTAGAAAAGAACTTAATCAAAGCCAAAGAATATTATACACAAGCCTGTAAATTGGAAAAACAAA
Organism: Neisseriaceae bacterium; assembly: GCA_017458185.1. Lineage (GTDB taxonomy): Bacteria > Pseudomonadota > Gammaproteobacteria > Burkholderiales > Neisseriaceae > RGIG9985. Next base: position 3,674 of record JAFTFY010000013.1, on the reverse strand, counting down.
AAGTTTGTGAAAATTTAGATAATTTCGGTAAAGAAATATCAAAAATCTAATTGTTTATTAATTAGATATTTTTTGTTAAACATTTTTCGTATTCACAATAACTTGTGAATGTTATCAATATTAACCCTTAACTTATAGGAGTAATAAAAATGGGTGATGAATACAAAGAAAACAGCAAGCGTAGTTTAAATCAATTTTCAGGCAGCCTGAAAGAAGTTTAACCCTTTGAATGAAAAGAAAATTGAGTATGAAAAAATTAACCTTAACCGTATTACTGATTGCTACATTAAGCACAACTGCTTGTTCGGAACAAAAAATCAATGAATGGGCGTGTGGGCATGAAATTGGGCAAGAGCATTGTTGGAGCATAGCAGAAAAAGCATATAACAATAAAGATTATGATAAATTAAAAAAATATCTTGAAATATCATCAAATTACGGTAACGCTAAATCTCAAAATGCTTTGGGGACATTATATGAAACCGATTTTTTAGGAGTAAAAGATTATCAACAAGCAGTGTATTGGCATAAAAAATCTGCAGAACAGGGGGTTGCAGACTCTCAATTTGCATTGGGTGATAAATATGTCAATGGATTAGGTGTTAAACAAGATTATCTTCAAGCAATTAAATGGTTTCAAAAAGCAGCTGAGCAAAACAATAAACAGGCACAATACAGTTTAGGTTATATGTATTCTAACGGAATGGGTGTTCAGCAAAACACCAAGCAAGCTATTGAATGGTATCAAAAAGCCGCAGAACAAGGGCAAGTAAATGCACAATACAATTTAGGAATAATGTACGATTTTGGCAAAGGTATAGAACAGAATTATAAACTCGCTTTTCAATGGTACAAAAAAGCCGCAGAACAAGGTCATAAAAAAGCACAACACAGCGTGGCAAGTATGTATGAATTAGGTCAAGGTGTAGAAAAAGATTTACTTAAAGCCAAAGAGTATTACAAAAAATCTTGTGATAACGGTGTAGATAAATCTTGCACAGGATTAAAAGAAATTGAAAAACAACTGATTAAAATAAAATAATTTTTTATTTATAATCAACTGGATAGCGTTTTATTTATTTTTTCATTGTATTTGCCAAACAAAGTGTTTTGGTGAATGTTAAATTAACCCTTAACTTATAGGAGTAATAAAATGGGTGATGAAAATAAAACATACAATCGTAACAGTTTTGGTGAAGATGGATTGCGTGTTGAAAAAGATTATTCAACAAATAGAATGAAAGAAATTTTTTCAAAAGAAAAAGCAGTAGCAGCAGCTAGAAACTCTCCGCTTGAACTAGTCGTAGCAAGCGTAGGGTGGGCAACTTGTTGCCCACGCGTTTAAATCAATTTTCAGGCAGCCTGAAAGAAGTTTAACCCTTTTTAACAAAGAAAATTAAGTATGAAAAAATTAACCTTAACCGTATTACTGATTGCTACATTAAGCACAACTGCTTGTTCGGAACAAAAAATCAACGAATGGGCGTGCGGTAGCAAATTTGGGCAAGAGCGTTGTTTAAATTTGGCGGAAAAAGCATATAACAATAAAGATTATGAAAAATTTAAAAAATATCTTGAAATATCATCAAATTATGGTAATGCACAAGCACAAGCAAGTTTAGGCATGTTTTATCAACAAACAGATGAGAAATTAGGTGAAAAGGATTATCAAAAAGCACTGTATTGGTTGCAAAAGTCGGCAGAACAAGGAAATAAATATGGTCAATCTGCGTTAGCGGATATGTATAGCAACGCTTGGGGAGTTAAACAAGATTATTCAAAAGCCTTTGAATTATATAAAAAATCAGCAGAACAAGGGGATATGCGTTCTCAATTTCATTTAGGCGTTATGTATGCCAAAGGATATGCTACCCAACAAGATGATGCAAAAGCCCTTGAATGGTATAGAAAATCTGCCGAACAGGGGTATGCGAATGCACAAGTAGCATTGGGCTTAAGGTATAAAAACGGAAAAGGTGTTCAGCAAGATGAAATGCAAGCAAATCAATGGTTTGAAAAGGCTATTAAAAAGTACAAACAATCTGCTGAACAAGATTCAGACGCACAATTTAGATTAGGAGAAATGTATAGAAATGGGTGGGGTGTAGAAAAGGATTATGCACTTGCTTTGCAATGGTATCAAAAAGCAGCCGAAAAAAAACACCCTGACGCTCAAGGTTCGATTGGCGAACTTTATGATGAAGGTTTGGGGGTTGAACAAAACTATGAACTTGCTTTTCAATGGTATGAAAAAGCGGCAAATCAGGGATTTCCACGCGGACAATATGCCATTGCTGATATGTATGAAAATGGTCAAGGGGTAGAAAAAAATTTAACAAAAGCCAAAGAATATTATGAAATGGCTTGTAATGGTGGTTTGGAAAGGTCTTGTAATAAATTGAAAGAATTACAGGAAACAAAAAGTTAATAGATATTTTCAGGCTGCCTGAAAATATTTTAAAACAAAAAATATATTTTAATTTTATTTTTTAATCAATGGGATAGCGTTTTTCTTGTTTTTTTATTCACTAAAATGTTGTGGTGAATATTAAATTTTTCATTAACCTTTTTGAAATTAGGAGGCTATTATGGCTGATGAAACTTGCAATAGATGGGGTTGTGCTGGTGAGAAAATGGAATACACTCCAAATACTAATCTTTTTCCAAAGGAAAAAGTAGTAGAAACACTGGAAAATACTTGGGGACCAGTAGGAACAGGTACGCATATTGTTGAAGGAGTAGTAGATAAGGCAAATGGAAATCATCTCGAAGCGGCAGACCATTTTGTGCAGGCAGGTATTGGTGTTGCAACAGGTGGAGTGGCAAAAGCTGTCGTAGGTGACGGTGTAAAGGGAACAGTTACTGCCGTGACTACTGGTGTTGCGAGCGGTGCAGGATATGGCTACGCTAAACAAAAATACCAAGAATCGCAACAAAACAAAGACAAGCAAAAATCCGATGACGGCAATAAGTTAAAAATGGATACGCCGAATTTGGATAATCCGTCAAAAGATAGTCAAAAATCCGATGATGACGGTCAATCGGAATGGGAAAAATTTAAGGACGATCCTTTTGGTTATCTTTTCAAAGATTTACCGCAAAAATTGATAGATAAATTGCGTGATAAAGACAAAGACGACAATCAATCGGACAACCAAATTGCCAAAGATATGCCTAACACTGACAACAACGGTAAAGACCCGCAAGAGAAAGACGGTAAAGACCCAGCAGGAGAAAATAATCCTGACGGTAGCGGTGCGAATAAGCCTAATGACAAAGGCGAAGAAAGCCCCAATGCTGGCAAAGACGGTGAAGACGGTCAAGGTAATGGTGAAGACGGCGGAGCTGGTGCAGGCGGAGGTGCAGGTGCAGGTGCAGGTGCAGTTGCAGGAGCAGGCGTTGGCACAAACGGTGGCGTTTCACTTCCAGGAGCAGGCGGCGGCTTTGGTGCTGGTTTAGGCGGTGGCACAGGTTTTGGCACCTTGGGGGCTTGCGAACCGTATGCGGCTTATAAAGTTGTCGATCCATTGTTAATTTCTTTGCAGCAGAGCCAAGCCACTGGTGCTATTCGCATTACTTCTTATAATGACGATACTTATCAATGCAAAATGTTAGACTTAAACGGCGATGGCATTGCCAATTAAGTATCTTGGATAGGTAAAGATACTGGCGTT
>JAFTFY010000012.1 GCA_017458185.1 Neisseriaceae bacterium | reverse complement strand
AACAACTTCAAAATGTTAAAAACTGTGTCATTGCGAGCCGTGATGAAATCACGGCGTGGCAATCCACTTGAAACCGCAGGTTTCAAGCAACGCCGCAGGCGTTGTAACGGTCGTATCTGTTATCATTTCAGGTAGCCTTAAATTGCTTACGAACCTTGTTGTTACAACGCCTTTCGGCGTTGGTGAAAAATCTGCGATTTTTCACTGGATTACCACGCCTTGACTTTCGTCAAGGCTCGTAATGACACACAGGATTAAATTAAAGTTGCAGAATATTTATGCACAGTGCGTTATTTTTATTTGTTGTATTTTGAAGTTGTTTGACTATATCATTTCAGGTAGCCTTAAATTGTTTATGAACCTTGTCGTTACAACGCCTGCGGCGTTGATAAAAAACCTGCGGTTTTTTACTGGATTACCACGCCAAGCCTTTCGGCTTGGCTCGTAATGACACACAGGATTAAATTTAAATTGTAGAATATTTATGCACAATGCGTTATTTTTATTTTTTGCGTTTTGAAATTGTTTGACTATATTTCGCCCTGTCGGGCTATAATTTCTCACAAAGACACAGAGAACACGGAGAACATAAAAAAATGTTTATAATATAAACAGTTAAACCTTATTCTCCATGTTCTCCGTGCTTCCGTGAGAGATAATGAAAAAATCCCTTTCAGGCAGCCTGAAAAGGAAAATTTAGGAAAAACCATAAAAAATAGCGTAAAATGGCAACACTTTTTTTCTTATCTCATAAGGATAAGATAATGTCCCCAACCAAAACGCAACAGACAGGCAGTTCTGATATGGCAAAATACGATAATTTAATGGTTTTCACAGGCAATGCAAACCCCGCATTAGCACAAAAAGTCGCCAAACATTTGGATATTTCCATCGGCGATATTAGCGTCAGTCGTTTTTCAGACGGCGAAGTGGCGGTGGAATTGTTAGAAAATGTACGCGGTCGTGATGTGTTTATCTTGCAACCGACTTGTGCCCCCACGAATGATAACTTAATGGAAGTCTTGACTATGGCAGACGCTTTGCGTCGTGCGTCCGCAGGTCGCATTACCGCCGCCATTCCCTATTTTGGTTATGCTCGCCAAGACCGCCGTCCGCGTTCGGCTCGCGTTCCGATTACTGCCAAATTAGTGGCAAATATGTTGCGTTCCGCAGGCATAGACCGCATTCTCACCATAGATTTGCACGCTGACCAAATTCAAGGCTTTTTTGATATTCCAGTGGATAATATTTACGCCACACCGCTTTTAACCCACGATATTGTGCAACAAAAAATCGACAATTTAACCGTAGTCAGCCCAGATATGGGCGGCGTGGTGCGTGCCCGTGCGGTTGCCAAAGTGTTGGGTGCGGATTTGGCGATTATCGACAAACGCCGCCCCAAAGCGAATGTGGCAGAAGTGATGAACATTATCGGCGATATTGACGGCAGAGCCTGCCTGATTATTGACGATATGATTGACACCGCCAACACGCTATGCAAAGCCGCCGCCGCACTCAAAGAACGCGGTGCTGCCAAAGTGTTGGCATACGCCACGCACCCTGTGTTTTCGGGCGAAGCCATCAGCCGCATTGCCGAATCGAATTTAGACCAAGTCGTGGTAACCGACACCATTCCCCTGTCGGACGCGGCAAAAAAATGCAAAAAAATCCGCCAAGTAAGCATTTCGGGCTTACTCGCCGAAACACTCCGCCGCATTAGCAACGAAGAATCGGTATCGTATTTATTTAACGAAGATGTCTCCGCCGCCACAGTGGCACGGTTTTTGGATTGAACGGCGTAGAAGCGGGTTGCCAAACCCGTCAAAAATTTCAGATTATCAAAACAATGAAAAGCAATGCCTATCGGCGTTGCTTTTTGTTTTTCAGGCTGCCTGAAACCGATTTCATCATTGCAAGCCTGACCAAAATCAGGCGTGGCAATCCAGTTAAAACCCACAGGTAAAAACAAACACCACAGGCGTTTTAATGGCGTTGCATTAAATCATTCAGGCTGCCTGAAAAACCTTTTACATTGCCGTTTTTAAGGATAGGCTACCCTGAAAGTATTTTTAAATTCGCCTTGTCAGGCTCATTTAAAAATACTTTCAGGAGACGACAAATAGCCATTAGCAATTTATTGCTTACGGCTATATCGCAGCGTATGTGCATAGCACTCGTGGCAATCACCACGCCGTGCTTATGGCACGGCTCGCAATGACGATATAGGTTTTCAGGCTGCCTGAATTTAATCATTATTCAAAAAATAGCAACTTCTTTATCAATCTGTTATAATGCCAAGTTTTCATTGCTTAACTAATCTAATTTAAGCCCTGAAAAACACCGCAACTCTGATAAGTTGGTCGCAGCGTAAAGAGTTGATTTTATTAACTTAAATATGGAGACAGCAAATGTCTGAAAAATTAACTGCCACGCGTCGTGATGCACAAGGTACTGGTGCGAGCCGCCGCCTGCGTCGTGAAGGCAACATTCCTGCCGTGATTTACGGCGACAACCAAGAACCTATCAGCATTACCGTAGAACACAAAGCCATGTTCTACGCCTTGCAAAAAGAATGCTTTCACACCGCCGTTCATCAACTCACATTAGACGGCAAAGAGTTGAGCGTTTTGGTGCGTGATTTCCAAATGCACCCTTACAAACCGCAAGTATTGCACATCGACTTCCAAGTGGTTGATTTGGCGAAACCTGTTCGCGTTAAAGTGCCTTTGCACTTAATCAACGGCGAAATTTCGCCTGCAGTTAAATTGCACAGCAACCGCATTTCGCAATTAGCAACCACAGTTGAATTGCTGATTAAACCCAACGAAATTCCAGAATATTTGGAATTAGACTTAAAAGAAATGGTCGGCGGACAAATTATGCATGTGTCCGATGTAACCTTGCCCGCTGGTGCAGTCAGCACTGCTTTGCATCGTGGTGCGAATCCTGCCGTTGCTGCCGCAGGCAAAAAACGCTAATTTGCGTGTATGTAAAATATGTAAAAAGCCCCATTTTGGGGCTTTTTTATTGTTTCAGGCTGCCTGAAACATTTATCAATTTGCCAAATACAACTTACTGCCACATTTAAAAAAAGTAGCACCGTCTTCGGTTTGCACTTCTAATTTATGCTCACCGACAACCTGCCCTTTATCATTGATGATTACAGCGTCCCCGCTTTGGCGATTGACATACATTGTATTTCCATCGCATATTGCCATAAACTCGCCGTCTTGTAGCGTACGAATTGAAACGCTATCGGCATTATCCTTTTTCGCACCGCCACAAGCAGTTAGAGCAAACATAGCACATAATATTATGATTTTATTCATTATTATTCTCCATAGGATACACTTTGCTACCGCATTTCCAGTGTTTCACGCCGTGTATTAACACAAACTCTGCCTGTGTTTCACCGACTACTTGACCGTCTTGAATAATGCGAGCCTTGCCAGTTTCACGATTAACATACCAAAAACCGTTTGGCTGTATGGAACAAAATTCGTTTTCTGCCAAAGGTTCGCTATCGGCAGTTAATTCATCTAATTCCTTTTGCAGTTCTTCTTCATCAATACCTGCAAACAACTCATTCAAACTATTTTGCAATTTTGCAAATGACTCTTGTTTCCAAGCACGCATTTCGCTATTCCAAATAATCCGTTGTTTTCTATTTGCTTTTTTTGCTATCTTCATACGCATTCCTTTTGTTTAAGCGAACAGTGTTGTTTATGAGTACAGGTTTGTCAAAACCTGTACTCAATCATATATGATTGAGTGAAATTGAAAAAAGTTTCAGGCTGCCTGAAAATATATTATTTGTTTCTCACGAATTTTTTATTATCTCTCACAAAGACACGGAGAACACGGAGAGTAAGTTTAAGTGATTATATTATTTAATATTTTTTTCGTATTCTCCGTGAAAAATTCAGAAATATAGTCGGTTCACAGCAAAAGCAGTCAAGGCGGTGAAGCCGCAGACAGTATAAATAATACGGCAAGGCAAACCAACGCTGAATGGTTTTGCTGTGAATCGACTATAAATACTCAACCGCTAAATCTTTCTACCCCACACACCCTACAACAAAAAAGGAAATGCCGCAATCTGCATTTCCTTTTTATTTATTGCAAACAATCCTTACACAGCAGGCAAAAGCGTTTTCATTTTTTGTAGTGCCTTGCTTTCGATTTGGCGTATTCGTTCGGCGGAGACATTGTATTTTGCCGCTAATTCATGCAAAGTTTGTGCGTCATCGGCAAGCCAGCGGCTTTCGATAATGTCGCGGCTTCTGTCATCTAATTGTGCCAAAGCATTTTGCAAGCCTTCGGTTTGCATTTGATAAGCGGCTTTTTTCTCTAATTGATAAGACGGCTCACTTTCGCTATCCGACAGCCAATCAATCGGAGCAAAAGCGTCATCGTCCGAATCGTCTTGGGCAAGCAGAGCAACATCGTTGCCTGTCATTCTTTGTTCCATTTCAAACACTTCGTCCAATTTTACGCCTAAATCGTCCGCAATCGTTTGGGCTTCTTCGTGTGTTAAGGCGTTCATATTTTTCTTCATACTGCGTAAGTTGAAGAACAATTTGCGTTGCGGCTTGGTTGTGGCAATACGCACCAGTCGCCAGTTACGCAAGATAAACTCGTGAATTTCGGCTTTAATCCAATGCACCGCAAACGAAAACAGCCGCACACCGCGTGCAGGGTCAAAGCGTTTTACCGCTTTCATCAAGCCCACATTGCCTTCTTGAATTAAATCCGCTTGGTTCAAACCATAACCGTCATAACCGCGTGCAATCGACACAACCACACGCAGGTGCGACAAAATCAGTTTTTTTGCCGCTTCCAAATCGTCCCACAATTTCAAGCGTTGAGCCAAATCGCGTTCTTCATCTTCGGTAAGTAAGGGAATATTATTGACGGTGTGAATATACTGCTCCAAAGAACCCACGCCAGACGGCACAGGCAGGGCAAATGCGTTTATAGTCATTGAAAAAACCTTTCGTATAAATTTTGTTGATTGTTAAAATATATCATAAAAAACAGGGGAAAATTATAACACGCCCCCCACACAATGCAAGTGTTTTTTGGGGTTTTTTATTAGTCGATTTTAAGCGTGTTTTCAGCCTTTCAGGCAGCCTGAAAATAAGGTTTATTTCACCGTTAGGTTAAATCTTTATTTACGAAGTAAATAAAGGGTTTGCGTAGCAAACAAACCGCAATTTCGGCGAAGCCAAAATAAAAGAAAACTGGTATAACAAGCAAAAGAAAAGCGGGCCAGAACCTCGGCACTGGAAAACTTATGGTGGGCTGCTTGCTTCCGCACCTGACCCGTTGCCTTAAACTTCCATGCGAGGAGACCCGCAGGCGAGATAATATACATTTATACGGCAGTTTTCAAGTTTTTTTTCGCTTTCAGGCTGAAACCTTTGCAAAACTGGTAGATGTGCGTAGAGTTCAAAGTTATAGTAGCACTTCAAATCGAAGACATAACAAATAGTTAGGCGAGATTTCGAGCAACGCATAACGAAGAAATCTGCCACAGATGCCAGTTTTGCAAAGGTTTCAGGCTGCCTGAAATTATTTTTATCCGCAAAAATTGTGGATAACTCTGTGGATAACCTGTTTTTACTTGATTTTACTCAATAAAAAAAATTTCATAATTCCTTGACTTGTCAATAGATTATCTGTATAGTGGAGAGAAGTGGGCAGAATTACCCAGTTGTGGAAAATTTTTCCCCAAAACCACGCAAAAATAGGCGAAATATGATGTTTGACGAACAGCATGAATTAGTCGGCGTACAAGACGCGACCATTGACGGAAAAGGCAGGTTGGCGATACCTGCCAAGTTCCGTGATGCTTTGTCGTCTTTTGATTCGCCTGTTTTATACACCACGCTGAAAACGCGTTCGCATTTATTGCTTTATCCTGAACCGTCTTGGCGGTCGTTTATCGACAATGAATTGCCCAAAATGCAGGGTTCGGCAGTGTTGCGTAGCGTGGGGGCGTTAATGCAAAACAATGTCGAAAAACTCACACCTGACGCGTCTTGGCGAATTTTAATTCCGCCGCGTTTGCGTGAGTTGTTGAATTTTAACGATAAAGATGTTGTGGTTGCAGGCTCTTCAACTCGCTTGGAAGTGTGGAGTAAAGTTGAATGGGATAAGAAAACCGCCGCTGTTTTGGATATTCCTGACGAAGATTTGGAAACGGTTTTGGCTGAAAGTGGCGTGCGGATTTAGGCGATGTCAGAACATATTTCGGTTTTGCTCGATGAAGCGATTGACGCTTTGAATATTCGCCCTGACGGTGTTTATGTTGATGGCACTTTTGGGCGTGGCGGGCACAGTCGGGCGATTTTGGCAAAATTAAACGATAACGGTCGCTTAATTGTGTTTGATAAAGACCCACAGGCGATTGCAACCGCAAATGAATTAGCCGCCAAAGATAAACGGGTAAGCGTGATTCACAGCGGCTTTCAAGATTTTCAGGCAGCCTTAAATCGCTTGGAAATCAAAGAGATAGACGGGGTGTTATTTGATTTAGGTTTATCATCGCCACAATTAGATAATGCCGATAGGGGTTTTAGTTTTCGCTATGACGCACCGCTGGATATGCGTATGAATAATGCAACAGGTCAAACGGCGGCGGAGTGGTTGAATACGGCAGATGAACAAGAAATCGCCCAAGTCATTCGTGATTTTGGCGAAGAGAAATTTTATAAACGCATTGCGGCGATGATTGTGGCACGCCGTCCAGTGCGAACAACGGTTGATTTGGCTAATATTTGTCGGGCGGCAATTACCAAGCACGAGAAAGGACAGCACCCAGCAACACGCACATTTCAAGGGGTTCGTATTTTTATTAACGGTGAATTAACCGAGTTGTCTGCCGTTTTGCCACAAGTGGTAGGCTGCCTAAAAACAGGCGGTCGCTTGGCGGTGATTGCGTTTCATTCTTTGGAAGACCGCATTGTGAAACAGTTTATAAAACAGCAATCAACGGTCAAACCTTTGCCCAAATGGGTGATTGAAAAAGATGATGCGTTAGAAAAACCGCCGTTAAAAATTGTGGGCAAAGCCATTCGCCCGCTTGATGCCGAAGTGCAGAATAATCCCAGAGCAAGGTCGGCGGTGTTAAGAGTGGCAGAAAGAACAGACGGGAAGTTGTAGGGTGGGCAACTTGTTGCCCACGCTGTTGAATGACTGTTTTTCAGGCTGCCTGAACAATTTTTGCCGTTCTTCGTAGTTAGGAGATTGCCACGATTTGAACTGCGTTCAAATCTCGCAATGACGGTAATTTTTCAGGCTGCCTGAAAATGTTTCATCAACGCCTATCGGCGTTATGAAAAATTGATAAAAGTGGAGTTTCTCAACAAATGATTCGATTTATCAATGCGTTATTATTGGTATTGGCTTTGGTATCGGCGTTGTTTCTCATCAACATACGCAACCAAACGCGGGATTCGTTTGTCGAGTTAAACACCATGCAAAACGAATTAAACGAAATGCACAAAGAATACGAACGCATGCAGGTGCAACGCGTGGATTTAACGAACACGCAACGCGTTCGCCAAGCCGCCAACAAGCAGGGTTTGGAAATTCCGCCTGTGGAACGACTGAAAATTATAGAAAAAAAGGGTCAGTAATATGCTTATCAATATGCAATCTCATAATATAACAAAAAGCAAACGATACGATAAAAAACCACGCCCCGAAGCCAAAGGCGGGCGTGTGGCATTTGTGTTTATCGCTTTGGCGTTTTTGTTATCACTGGTGATTTTGCGTGTGGTTTATTTCACCACAAAAAATCAGGAAAAATATCAAAATTATTCTGACAACACTTTTATGCGTGCGGTGAAATTGCCTGCCACGCGTGGGCGTATTCTCGACCGCAACGGTGCGGTTTTGGCAATTAGCGAAAATCGTGGTAATGTGATTGTGGATACCAATCAACTGCCTGATTTTGTTCAATTAAAAGCAGATAATAAAGATAAACCCAAAGCACTTGCCAAAATCGTGCAACAAGAACAAGATTTTAATCAAAAAATTGTTCAGGCAGCCCAATTACTCAATATTTCCCATGACGAAGCCGCCAAAATCTTTAATTATCATACATATGACGGTAAGAAAAAACGCGGCGATGTGTATATTCAACGCAATATTGACGAAGATTTGTCCAAACAATTAACCGCTTTGAAATTGCCAGGTTTGCGTGTGTTAAGCACCACGCAACGCCGTTATCCGAATGGCGAAGATTTTGGGCAAATTATTGGCATTACCAAAACCGAAGTGTTGTATAAACTCAAAGGCGAAGACGATTTTAAAGAAATTCAAGACCCTAAAATCTTGAAAAAAGCGATTGCCAACAAACAAATTGAAGCCACAGTGGAAAAAATCATCGGCTTGGAAGGCTTGGAACGCACCAATGAGAAGCTGTTAAGCGGCACAGACGGCGTGAAAATGGTGATTAAAAACAATCGTGGTGAATATATTGATAGCGTGGATTCGCCCCGCAATCAAGCCCCGATTGACGGCAAGGACTTAACCTTAACTTTGGATAGAAATATCCAGCACTTAACCATGGAAGCCTTGCACAAAACCGTTGATTTTCACCAAGCCAAAAAAGCCTATGCCATTGTTTTAGATGCCAAAACAGGCGAAATTTTGGCAATGGCAAATTACCCCACATTCAATCCGCAAGAGTTTAATAAATATCCTGCGGAAAATCGTAAAAATACCGCGATGATGGATGTGATTGAACCAGGTTCAACTGCCAAGCCCTTGATTATCGCCAAAACTTTGGACGAAGGCAAGGTTAAACCGCACACCGTATTAAATACCATGCCCTACACTGTGGGCAATAAATTGATTAAAGACTCGCACCCTTATGCGTCTTTGACTGTGGAAGGGGTGATTCAAAAATCATCGAATGTGGGTTCAAGCAAATTGTCTTTGATGTTGCCCAAAGAAGTGGCACGCGAACATTATATTAAATTAGGTTTAGACGAAGCCACTAATGCAGGGCTGCCTGCGGAAAGCACTTACCCTTTACGCAAACTGAATAACTGGACACCGCTTGACCAAGCAACCATGAGTTATGGCTATTTTCCTGTGAATTTGTTGCAGTTAGTCAGAAGTTACACCGTTTTCACCGCAGACGGACAACTGTTGCCCGTAACCGCAATTAAACACGATACGCCACAAGCAGGCGAGCAAGTGATTAAACCCGAAACCGCTCGCCAAATGCGTCAAATGATGCAAAGCGTTACCGAAAAAGGCGGCACAGGCACAAGAGGTGCGATTGACGGCTATTCAGTCGGAGCCAAATCAGGCACGGCAACCTTGCAAGTGCAATATGTAGGCAAGGACGGCAAAACGCGTTCTCGCTACGACAACACCGCACACCGTGGCTTATTCATCGGCTTTGCCCCTGTGGAAAACCCGCGTTTAATTGTGGCAGTCGCCGTAGAACGCCCAAGAGCCAATGGTTATTACGGCGGCGTGGTTGCTGCCCCTGCCTTTGCCGAAATTATGAAAGGCTCGCTCTCACTGTTGGGCGTACCGCCTGATAAACCGCTGTTAGCAGATGAAAAAAAGGCGGGTAAGAAATAATTGATATAATTTTCAGGCTGCCTGAAAAAGATATTTTGCATTGCCGTTTTCCATAGTCAGGAGATTACTACGCCGTTGCGTTACGCAACGGCTCGTAGTGACAGTATCTTTTTTCAGGCAGCCTGAACTATTTAAAATAAAAGGTCTTATCATCAATGTCTCACACCCCATTCTCTCCCCTGCCCTTGCAATCCTTGTTGCAACAAGGATTTTCATCTATCGTTGCCGATTCGCGTCAAGTGCAAAACGGCGATATTTTTATTGCCTATCAAGGCGAATATGCGGACGGTAGAAATTACATACAACAAGCCGTGAGTAACGGTGCAAAAGCCGTTGTTTATCAAGCAGATAATGTTTTCAGGCTGCCTGAAAATATTGCTGCGCCTTGTATTGGCATTGAAAACGGACGGCAGTTTGCGGGCAATATTGCGTCTTTTCTATTGGGCGAGCCATCGCAAAAGTTAGACACAATCGGCGTTACAGGCACGAATGGCAAAACTTCGATTACGCAATGGTTAGCCCAAGCGTTTGATTTATTAGGTAAAAAATGTGCAGTCATCGGCACGGCGGGCAATGGTTTTATGGGCGACTTAAAAAGCACCACGCACACCACGCCAGACGCGGTAACTGTGCATAATTTATTGGCGAATTTTTTGCAAAACAACGCCCAAGCGGTTGCAATGGAAGTATCCAGCCACGGTTTAGACCAGTATCGCGTTTCGGGCGTGGCGTTTGACACCGCCATTTTCACGAATTTAACCCGCGATCATTTGGACTATCACGGCGATATGGCAAGTTATGGCAACAGCAAACGCCGCCTATTTTACTTCGACAGTTTAAAACACGCCGTTATCAACACGGACGACACATTTGGGCGTGATTTATATCAAGAATTGAGAATGCAACGCCCTGATTTAACTGTAATTTCTTACGGCTTTAATGATAATACCGATGTACGCATTCAGCACTTTCAGGCTGCCTTAAACGGCAATGTGGTTGAATTATCCAGCACTTTCGGCGATTTTGCGGTGAAAACCGCCTTAACAGGACGATTTAACGCTCAAAACTTGGCAGCAGTTGCCGCTGTATTGTTATTGCGAGATTACGCTCTTGCCAAAGTTGCCCATATTTTGGCAAATATCCGCCCTGCACGCGGCAGAATGGAACGCATCAAAAAAGACGGTAAGCCTTTGATTATTATCGACTATGCTCACACGCCAGACGCATTAGAAAAGGCTTTGACGGCTTTAATGGAACTTAAAACGCCTGATAGCCGCCTTTGGTGCGTATTCGGTTGCGGCGGCGATAGAGACACAGGAAAACGCCCACAAATGGGGCAAATTGCCACGCAATTAGCCGACTGCACGGTGATTACTTCGGACAATCCAAGAAGTGAAGAACCTGATAAAATTATCGCCGCTATTTTGCAAGGCATTTCAAAACAAAATCAAACACATATCGAAACAAACCGAGAACAAGCCATTCGCTACGCCATTCAACACGCAAGTGACACAGACATTATCTTAATCGCAGGCAAAGGACACGAAACTTATCAGGAAATTCAAGGGGTTAAACACTATTTTGATGATTTTGAAGTGGCAGAAAATATTTTGAATGAATAATTTTCAGGCAGCCTGAAAGTTATTAAAAAACAGGACAATATGATGAAACATAATGCAATCTTGATTGAGTTGGACAAAGATATACAACAATTTGCCCTATTGCGTGCGATTGTTCAGTATTATCAAGGGTGTAAAATTTTTATACTTGGCGACTATGATGTGCATATCAAAATTGATGAATATGGCAATCAGCAAAAATTTAGCCACAAAATCAATCCACAAACCATTGATGAATTTTTGGAAGAATTTGCGTATCATCTTGAAGTAAATTATATTGATACCGCAGAAAACATTGAAATCTCCCAAAGAATTGCTCATCATTTTGGCGTAAATGATGTCGAAGCAGAAATCACAGCAACACAACGCCAAAGATATATTGATTTGCAAAAAGAAATCAATGAGTTACGCAAACATATCAGCACAGTTGGCACGGAATATATCCACTTGTCTGATACAGAAGGTTTTATTTCTGTGATTAGGATTGAAAATTTACTGCCACAAGCCCGTGCCATGTTGTGGTATGTGGTATTGCTTGGCAATACGGATTTTGTGCTGGCACCGTTAAATACGCCTACGGACAAAATTGTGCAATTTGCGGCGTATGATACTTTGCAAAATATCAATCCTGCACATGAGCCAAACTGGGGAAAACCATTTATTCGCAATATAATTAAAAATATCAATGAGTTATGCGATAATTTAGACTTTACATTTATCAATCGTTTATGGGGTGATTATGGTGTTGGCTTATTCTCTTGTGCTGATGAAAAAATGTTAAATATTATCAAGACACTACCAGAAAATAAGGAACGCTACACCAAGCGGTTTGTGGATTATGACGATAACATTCTGCTTCACTCCTGCCCTTATGACGGTGTGTGTATAAAGCCTGATGTGCAGAAGTAAAACCGTTCAGGCTGCCTGAAAAACCTAACCCATTAACATACAAGGAAAAAATATGTATTTTTCAACACTCAAAAAAACACTAATTGCACTGATATTCATCAGTGCATTAACGGCTTGCAATCAAATAGAAAGCAGTGTCAGCGAAACACAAATTCAAGAAAAACAAGAGATTAGCAATACTGTGTATGGCACATTTACGGACGAGCAGAAAAAATTGTATATACAAGCCCAAAATTTGTTAGAACGGGACGACATTGACCAAGCAATCAAAATTTTTACCACACTCGCCGAACAAGGACAAACGGACGCACAAACCGAGTTAGGGCTGATTTATATCAAACGCAATCAGCAGGCAGAAGCCTTAAAATGGTTTGCCCAAGCGGCGGACAATCATCACCCCGAAGCCCAAAATAATTTGGGTTTATTCTATTTGCAGGGCATTTCTGTCGCCCCCGATTATGAGCGTGCCAAGCATTATTTTGAACAAGCCGCACAACAAAACAGCGTTTTGGCTGAAAATAATTTGGGTATGATGTATATGCAGGGCTTGGGCGTGCCCGTTGATTATGCACAGGCGAAAGTGCATTTAGAAAAGGCAGCGACAGCGGATAATTCGCTGGCTCAATTCAATTTGGCAATGATTTATCTGAACGGCTTGGGCGAAACAGCCGATGTAGAAAAAGCCAAAATCTATCTGCAAAAAGCAGCAGCAAACGGCGATATGCAAGCCAAACAATATTTGGCAAACTTGCCATAGGCTTTCAGGCTGCCTGAAACGCCTGTTTTTTGTCTGCACTTCTTTTCTTCTTGCGAAACGCTATCATTTTTCTTTTCTTTTCAATAAAAATCTTTTATAATGCGATTGTCATTTTTAATCTAAATGATAATGTGTCTTATTTATTGCATATCAATTTGAAATTAAAGGTTTTTTAATGAATTTATCAGAATTGCCTATTGGACAGTTTGCAGTAATTAAATCGGTGAAAGCCGAGAAAAAGTTGCGGCGGCATTTATTGGATTTGGGGCTAATCCCCGAAACAACGCTTAAAATGGTGAAGCATGCACCGATGGGCGACCCTGTGGAGTTGGCTTTGCGGGGTTATTCGCTCACCTTACGCCGAAAGGACGCCGCTCAAATTGAAATTGAAACGGTCAATCAACCTGCTTTCAGGCAGCCTGAAAACTCTGCCGACACAAGGCTTAAAAAGGAAACCGCTCACCCTGGTTTGGGCGAAGACGGCTTGTTTCATTCGGACAAAGACGCTACCCCCCTGCCCGACCACGAATTGCTGTCGTTTGCGTTGATTGGCAATCAAAACAGCGGCAAGACTACGCTGTTTAATCAACTCACAGGTGCGAAGCAGCATGTGGGCAATTTTCCAGGTGTTACGGTCGATAGAAAAAATGGGGCAATTCGCCATTATCCTAATACAAATATTACCGATTTACCGGGTATTTATTCCATGACGGCGTATTCTGATGAAGAAAAAATCGCCATTGATTTTTTATTGGATAACAAGCCGCATTGTATTATCAATATTGTTGATGCAAATAATATTGAACGCAATTTGTATTTAACCATGCAATTATTATCTATGGATATTCCTGTTATTGTGGCGTTAAATATGATGGACGAATTGGCGAATAATGGCGGTTCTATTGATATTAACGCTATGGAAGAATTATTAGGCGTGCCTGTTATTCCGATTTCTGCGTCAAAAAATCAAGGTGTTGATGAATTAGTACGCCATGCGGTGCATATTGCTCACTTTCAAGAAAAGCCGAAAAAACAAGACTTTTGCGATAAAAACGACCATAACGGTGCGGTTCATCGAGCCTTACATGCGATTATTCATCTTATTCACGACCATTCAGAAATGGCTCATATTCCGCCGCGTTTTGTTGCGGAGAAATTATTAGAAGATGATTCTTATCTTGAAAAACGATTAAAATTAGATAAAAATGAACAGGAAACAATAGAACATATCGCCTTACAAATGGAAAAAGAACGGGGAATGGATAAAAATGCTGCCATTGCTGATATGCGATTTAGTTTTATTCAAAAAGTATGCGAACAAACGGTTAATAAACCATTAACACGAAAAGAGCAAATTCGTTCGCAAAAAATCGATACGATTTTAACAGGAAAATATACTGCCATTCCCATTTTCTTTGCAATTATGGCGTTAATTTTTTACTTAACTTTCAATCTATTAGGTTCTGGCTTACAAGAAATATTTGAAAATTTAATTGATAAAGGAACCGTTTGGTTTGACGGCAAACTCACCCTTTGGGGCGTGAATGACGCACTGCACGGCTTGATTATTGACGGCATTTTCGCAGGCGTGGGCAGCGTTTTAACCTTTTTGCCGATTATTGTGGTGCTGTTTTTTTCTTGGCAATTTTGGAAGACACAGGCTACATTGCCCGCGTGGCGTTTGTGATGGATAAACTCTTTCGTGGTATGGGCTTGTCGGGGCGGTCGATTGTGCCGATGTTAATCGGCTTTGGCTGTTCTGTGCCTGCGATTATGGCAACAAGGACGCTACCGTCTGACCGCGACCGCAAAATGACGATTTTGCTCACCCCGATGATGAGTTGCACCGCCAAACTGCCGATTTACGCCTTTTTTGTTGCCGCATTTTTCCCCAAAAATGGGGCGTGGATTATGTCGGGGCTATATCTTTTGGGTATTATCACCGCGATTATCATAGCCTTAATCTATCGCAAAACGCTGTTCAAAGGCGAGCCGATTCCGTTTGTGATGGAAATTCCGCCCTATCGTTTTCCTGCTTTGCGAAATATTGTGCAACTTCTCTGGGAAAAGGCCAAAGGCTTTATAGAACGGGCTTTTACGGTGATTTTTATCGGCACAATTATCATCTGGTTTTTGCAAAGTTTCGACCTGCGATTTAATCTGACAGACGACTCATCAACCAGCATATTAGCCGCCGTAACCAGCATTTTCGCACCCATAATGCAGCCTTTGGGCTTGGGCGATTGGCGAGTGGGTGCTAGTTTGGTTGCAGGCTTTATCGCCAAAGAAGGCGTGGTATCCAGCATGGAAGTGCTGTTTGGCGATGAACTCACCGCCATTTTAACGCCGCTAACTGCCGCCACAATGTTGGTTTTCGCCCTACTCTACACCCCCTGTTTGGCAGCGATTGCCACAGTCAGACGCGAATTAGGCGGCAAATGGGCAGTATTTGTGGTGCTGTGGCAATGTGCGATTGCATGGATTTTGGCAATGGCGGTTAGGTTAATCGGTTTGGCGTTGGGAATGGTGTAGAATAGTGTTTCAGGCTGCCTGAAATGCTGTAAAATAAATGCTTTTCAGGTAGCCCGAAAGGAATAAAAAATGTCTATGATTAAATTTTTAAAGATAAAATTTGAAAATGATAGAATTTTCAAAAATGGCGATTATTCACAAATGAAATCGCAAGTTTATCATTCTGTGCATTCAAATATTATTCAAAGAAAACAAAAGTTTATCGTTAAAGAACATTTAATAAAAAGTGATACCATTTCTGCCATATTAAATCAAAATTCAGGAAAAATAATTGCCTTAAATTTTGCCAATGCCAATATTGCAGGCGGTGGTTATATTTTAGGTGGTCAAGCACAAGAAGAAGCATTATGCCGAGCAAGTTTATTGTATAACACCATTAAAACCGCAAAATCTTATTACTGGAAAAATCGTCTTCATTTATTACCCACTTATACCCACACAATGATTTATTCAGAAAATGTACCTATTATTCGAGATAATGATGGGAATTTATTAGATACGCCAAAATTATGCGATTTTATTACCGCTCCTGCGGTTAATAAAATATTCGCTCAATTTATGTTTTTTCCTAAAAAAATCAATAAAATAATGCAAGAAAGAATTAACAGAATTATTCAACTGGCTGCATTAAAGAAACCTGATATTTTAATTCTTGGTGCATTTGGTTGTGGTGCATTTGGCAACAAAAGAGAAGTTGTTTATCCAATGTTTGAAAATGCCATTAACCAATACATTGATGACAGTGTTGAAATTATATTTGCAGATACAAATTAACTTTCAGGCAGCCTGAAAAATTTTATTGAAATAAAGGAATAAAGATGATTAATATTTTATTAGGCTTTTTAATTATTGTTGCCGTTATTTTAGCCATTTGGTCCATACAAATTAAACGCAAACACGGCGGCGGTTGTGGGGGGGGTGGCACAGGTTGTGGCAATAGTTGTGGTAGCGGTTGCGGCGGCTGTGGTTCTGCTTGTTTTACCGCTCCCAAAGACGAAAAAGAATAAGCCATTGCGATAAAAAATGCGTTCAGGCAGCCTGAAAAATTTTCAGGCTGCCTGAATGTTATTTTGTTGTTTTTTGAATCATAGAAAAATACCACAACTGTAACTGCCATAAAATCATAAAAGACAAAAACAACATAAAAGAAGAAAAACTAAAATCTGGATAATTTAAACCAGTTCTTAATCCATCGGCTATACCACGCAAGTTTATACTGGTATCGATAATGTTATTTGTCCAAAGTAATGCACTGATTTTACCGATAACAAAAAAACGCTCAAACCACAAAGAATAAGGTTTAACAGAAATTTCATTGATGATTGTTGTTATAAATAATAAAATCATTAAAATAATACCATAATAATAAAACCCAAAACCTATTCTTATTAAAAATGTATTGACTTTATTGTTTAATCTTTTTGCATTTATTATCAATAAATTTATTATTATAAATAAAACAATTACAAAAATAGAAAATTGTTTTAAATAATAATTATGTACTATTTCAATATTTTTAGAGTAATCATTATGTTGAGAACAAGTTGCAATCAAAAAATACATTGAATGACCGATAAAGTAAAATAATATCAGTATAATAACCATTTCCACAATATGTTTATGGGGCTTATTTAGTTCAAATTTTTTTATATTTTCCCTTACGCTTGAAAATAAAAAAGAAAATGAGAATATCAATATATAAGGTTGAAAAAAGTTTAATATTGAGAACAAAATAAAATATTTATTATATAAAAATGTTTTCGTTATGCTTTTCTTTTGCAATAATGCCGCCATCATCATTGCTAATGAACTGCCTAACCATAGAAATGCACCCAAAAAGAATACAAGCAAAGCACTAATCAATAAAAATCCCATTTTTATGCCTTTTATTGCCTATTTTGTTTGTTATATTTCTATCAAAATCGCCTATTTTTGTCAAACTGCGGTAAAATAATTGCTTTAATTTTTACCGCCGTTTTTCTTATGTCTGAATTAAGCCTTTCTTTTATTGCCGATGTGTTTCAGGCAGCCTTGCCCTGTGCTGATTTTGTGGTCGGCAAAATCACCACCGACAGCCGCACTGTTCAACAAAACGATGTGTTTTTTGCCCTGTCAGGTGAAAAATTTGACGGACATGATTTTGTTGATGAAGTGCTGGCAAAAGGGGCGGTGTGTGTGGTTTCTCGTGCAGATTGTGCGGAAAAATCAGGCTGCCTGAAAGTGGGTGATACACTCGCCGCATTAGGCAAATTAGCCCAAGCGTGGCGAAATGCAAACAGCCAAGTTAAAGTATTAGCGATTACGGGTTCTTCTGGAAAAACAACAGTTAAGGAAATGACAGCGGCAATTTTACGGCGTAAATTGGGTGAAAATGCGGTTTTAGCAACACAAGGCAACCTGAATAATCATATTGGTTTGCCTTTAACGCTATTGAACTTACGAAAAAATCACCGTGTGGCAGTATTAGAAATGGGTATGAATCATTTTGGGGAATTAGATTATCTCACCCATATTGCCAATCCTAATATTGCCTTAATTAACAATGCCTTAAATGCTCATATCGGTAATGATTTTAATGGTGTTGCCGATATTGCCAAAGCCAAAAGCGAAATTTATGCAGGATTAAATAACGGTATGGCGATTTATCCTTTTGATGACGCAAATAAAAGCATTTTTCAGGCAGCCTGTGGGGCAAATCCGCAACGCACATTTGGCATAAAAAGTGGTGATATATTTGCCGACGCTATTCAACTTCACCCCACAAATAGCGAATTTTCCTTAAATATCAAGGGACAACAAGTAAGCGTGCAACTGCCTGCCGCAGGTCGGCATAATGTGTTAAACGCCGCCGCCGCCGCCGCTTTGTGTGCGGATTTTGTTTTACCGAATGAGATTGCACAAGGCTTGGCAGATTATCAGCCTGTGGGTTCGCGTTTGCGTATGATAAATAAGGATTTTGGCGTACGCCTTATTGATGACACCTACAACGCCAACCCTGATTCGATGAAAGCGGCGATTGATGTGCTATCCGCATTCAACGCACCACGCATTTTTGTAATGGGCGATATGGGCGAATTAGGTACGCAAGCGGCTGATTTTCATCGTGAAATTGGCAAATACGCCCAAGATAAAGGCATTGAATATGCTTTATTTACAGGCGAATTATCCAAAAATGCGGCAGACGCTTTTGGTGAAAACGGCAAATGGTTTGATAATAAAAACGCCTTGACTGAATATTTAAAATCGTTAATAACACCACAAACAACGGTTTTAATTAAAGGCTCACGATTTATGAAAATGGAAGAAGTGGTTAAAGCATTTGAATAATTATTTTCAGGCTACCTGAAAAAAATAAATTTAGGCTACCTGAATAAGAGTTTTTAATAGGAACGCATTGATTATGTTAGTTTTTTTAGCAAGTTTATTTGAAAACTGGTTTTCTTGGTTGCGTGTATTTCAATACACCACCTTTCGCACGGTAATGGCTTCATTAACCGCACTTTCTTTTTGTCTGTTATTTGGTCCTTGGACAATTAGAAAACTCACTGAATTAAAAGTGGGTCAGGCTATTCGCACCGATGGTCCGCAAACCCATTTAGTAAAAACAGGCACACCAACAATGGGCGGTTCGCTGATTTTAACCGCCATTACGGTGAGTATGTTGTTGTGGGGCAATTTATCGAATAAATTTGTATGGATTTTATTAGCCGTTTTGCTTTCCACTGGGGCATTGGGTTTTTATGATGACTGGAAAAAAGTAGTCTATAAAGACCCTAATGGTGTTTCTGCTAAATTTAAAATCGTTTGGCAATCCGCTGTTGCTATATTAGCAGGTATGTTTTTATTATACTCAAATCTGCCTGAAACCACTGAATTTATTGTGCCATTTTTCAAACAAATTCAATACCCTTTGGGTTGGTTTGGTTTTATTATTTTAACTTATTTGGTGATTGTGGGAACTTCTAATGCGGTTAATTTAACAGACGGCTTGGACGGATTAGCGGCTATGCCGATTGTTTTGGTATCCGCAGGGCTTTCAGTATTTGCCTACGCAAGCGGACACGCCGAATTTGCCAGATATTTGCAATTACCATTTATACCAGGGGCTAATGAAGTCGTGGTATTTTGTGCGGCGATGTGCGGGGCAAGTTTGGGCTTTTTATGGTGGAACGCCTACCCTGCCCAAGTGTTTATGGGCGATGTGGGGGCATTGGCATTGGGTGCGGCACTCGGCACTGTGGCAGTGATTATTCGCCAAGAAATTGTGTTGTTAATTATGGGCGGCTTATTTGTGGCAGAAGCCATTTCGGTGATGTTGCAGGTAGGTTCTTATAAAACAAGAAAAAAACGCATTTTCCGTATGGCACCTTTACATCACCACTACGAATTAGGCGGCTGGAAAGAAACCCAAGTCGTAGTGCGTTTTTGGATTATTACGCTGATTTTGGTACTCATTGGTTTGGCTACGCTGAAATTGCGGTAAAAGGTTTATTTTCAGGCTGCCTGAAAAATTAAAAAGGAGTTATTGATTATGGAAAATAAAAAATTAGCCGTTTTAATTGACGCAGATAACACTTCTTCTAATTATGCCGAAGTGTTATTTCAAGAAATTGCTAAGTATGGCAGAGCTTCAGTTCGCAGAATTTATGGTGATTGGACAAAAAATCCACAAAGTTGGCAAGATAAATTACTCAAATATTCTTTAACGCCGATACAGCAATTTGCCTATACCAAAGGTAAAGATGCAACTGATATGCAACTTTTAATTGACGCAATGGATTTGCTATACAGCAAAACATTTGACGGTTTTTGTTTAGTGTCTTCCGATAGCGATTTCACGCCATTAGCACAAAGATTAAGACAATCAGGAATGATGGTTTATGGTTTTGGCAAACAACAAACCCCAGAATCTTTAATTATGGCTTGTGATAATTTCATTTATTTTGAGAATTTACTTTCCGATGAACAAATAGATAATGATAAAAACAATAATGAAAATAAAAAAATAGAACAAAATAATACACAACAATTATTAAATGAAAAAACACCGATAGAACAAAATAATATACAACAATCATTAAATAAAAAAACACCGATAGAACAAACTATTTACTCAGCAATAAAACAATGTGCTGATGAAAGTGGTTGGTCGTCTGTTTCTAATGTTAGTCAATATATCAGAAATGTAAAACCTGATTACGACCCAAGAAGTTTTAATTTTTCACAACTATCCAAGCATTTAAAATCATTAGGCAATATACAAATGTATCTCGATGATAAAAATATTATGTATTGTCGAAAAATTCCATTTAGAGAATTTATTACTGTATTAAAAGAAACAGTAGAAAAATACCAAGACCAAAATGGATATGTAGATATGTCAAAAGTAGAATATCAGGTCAAAACCAAATGGAATTGGGAAGTTTATGGATTTAAATCTTTTCAAGAAATATTAGAAAGAACACACGGTGTAATTATTTCTGAAAATAAAAGGTTTAAATACACCATAGCAAATATTAATGAGAAAAAATAACCTTTCAGGCAGCCTGAAAACAGGAAATAAAACAATGAGTAAATTATCCTTTATTTCTTTTTGCATTAACTATTATGCCGAGTATAAAGGCAAGCCTGCAAATGAAATATATGCCCTATTTCAAAAAACAGGTTTATTGCAACTATTGCGAGATGATTATGATGACCTGCACGGTATGAGTATGGAATATATAATACAGTTTTGTGATAAATATTTGGGAGAAAATTCCCAAGAAACATTAACAACGCATACCACTGTTAGAACCATTTTGCTACCCGAAATTTTGCAACTGATTGGCAAAAAATATCATCTATCCGAAGAAGACGCTATGGATAAATTTTTCAAGTCTCAAACTGGCAACGCTTTTTACGATGACGAAACAGGATTATACGGTGCGTCTGCTCTTTATGTTTATGGGTTGTTTGTTGAAGAAATGAAATTTTTTCAGGCAGCCTGAAAGGAATGTAAATGAATATTCAACGAAAAAAAATTGCTTATTCAGTAGCCTGTATTGCCGAGTTTGCTCAATTACATAAATTGAATTTGCAAGAAAGTTTTCGCTATTTATATCGCTTTAAGGCAATCGAATTTTTAAAAGAAAATTACGAAATAGAACATTTATTGCCTTTTGAAACTGTTATGGAAGATTTAAATTTAATTTGTCAAAAAAATGGCGGTGTTTTATGATTTTATATCATGGCAGTAATACAAATATTCAATATATCGATTTAAATTTATGCCGACCTTATAAAGATTTTGGCAAAGGTTTTTATTTAACCGACATAAAAGAACAAGCACAACAAATGGCAATAAGAGTGGCTAAAATTTATGGCGGAAATCCTGTGTTAAATGCCTTTTTTATCCAAGATAATTTTCAAAATATTGTTGAATTAAATATTAAAAACTTTGGAAAAACTTCAAGTAAAGAATGGGCTGAATTTATATTAAATAATAGAAATAATCGATTTACAAACCATAAAAATCCATTATCTAACCATGACAATAAATATGATATTGTCATCGGTTGTGTTGCTAATGATGATATTGCACTGTTATTGAGACAATATCAAAACGAATTGATTGATTTTGATACTTTAATTAAAGGATTAACTTATAAAAAATTGTCTATTCAATATTCTTTTCATACAGAAAAGTCTATTCAATTATTACAAAAAATAGGAGCATAATATGAATAAACAAGATTTATTGATTGAATATTGCATTACCGAATTAGTGGAAATAATTGCAGAAAAACAAAATATTGAATACGATAAGGCAATGAATTTACTTTATAATTCAGAATTTTTTAGTAAATTATGCGATAAAGAAACGCAGTTATATCGCGAAAGTTCGGCTTATTTATACGAAATCTTTCAGGCTGCCTGAAAAAATAAAACGGATAACACAAATGAATACAACACAATTTACAGATAAAAAAATCTTGGTAGCGGGTTTGGGTAAAAGTGGTATGGCAACCCTGCGGTTTTTAAATGAGTGCGGTGCGGCTATTTCGGGTTATGACAAGGTTTTGTCTGATGAACGCCGTTCGGCTTTGGCACAGGAATTTCCGCATGCGTCCTTTTATTCTGATGAATTGAAAATGGCATTAAATCACAGCGATTTTGACGCAGTGCTGTTAAGTCCTGGCATTTCGGCTTTTTTGCCTGAAATCAATGCTTTTCGCAAAAAAGGCGGTGCGGTTTTGGGCGATATTGCTCTTTTGTGTGCCTTAATTCACGGCAGACGCGACAAGATTATTGCCATTACTGGCAGCAACGGCAAATCAACCGTAACCGAACTCACGGGCTTTTTGTGCCGTGAATGTGGGCAGGATACGGTTGTGGCAGGCAATATTGGCTTGCCTGTGTTGCAGGCATACAAGGAGCGACAAGGCGAATCGGCTGATGTGTGGGTGTTAGAATTGTCGAGTTTCCAACTTGAAACCACGCCAAATTTGGACGCTAACGCCGCCGCCTGCCTGAATATTTCCGAAGACCATTTAGACCGCTACAATAATTTGTTGCACTACGCCCACACCAAAGATGCGGTGTTTAACGGCGTGGAAACGCAGGTGCTGAACGCTGATGACGCTTTGTGCCGTGCGATGTGGCGAGCGAATGCGGCAACGCAGTATTTTTCGCTGACGGACAAAAATGCCGATTTTTATTTTGACGGCGAAAAATTTTTCTATCAAAATCAAGCGTTTTTTGATATAAATAACACTCGTTTGCAAGGGGCACACAATGCGGCAAATATTATGGCGGCATTGGCGTTGTGCGAAAGTGTGGGCTTAAAACGAGAAGATTTGCTTGCCGCCTTGCCCCGCTTTACAGGCTTGCCGCACCGCACAGAAAAAATGGGCGAGAAAAACGGCGTGGTGTTTATTGACGATTCCAAAGGCACAAATGTGGGGGCAACGGCAGCGGCATTGCAAGGCTTAAATCAGCCGATTATCCTGATTGCAGGCGGCTTGGGCAAAGGGCAAGATTTTGCTCCTTTGGCAGAAGCCGCAATCGGCAAAGTGAAAGCCACATTTTTAATTGGCAAAGACGCACCGTTAATTGAAAAAGCCTTTGCTGACAAAGGCTTAAAAACAGAATTTTGCCAAACTTTGCCAGAAGCGGTTGAAAAAAGTTTTCAGGCAGCCTCATCGGGCGATTGCGTTTTATTAAGCCCAGCCTGTGCCAGTATGGATATGTTCCGTGATTACGCACACCGTTCTGAAATATTTATCGAAAGTTTTAAGGCATTGAAATGAATGGAAAAACAGACATTTTACGACAAACCAAATTGTTAAAAGAAAATATGGATTACCCTTTATTGTGGGTGATGCTTATTCTTTTGTCTTTTGGTTTAATTATGGTTTATTCTGCCACGATTGCAGGACACGAAGCCGCACGCGTGAATAATCCGCAGTATTATTTAATTCGTCAAGGCGTGTTTATTTCTGCTATTGGCATTATGTGTTATGGCTTATTTAGAATACCGATGTCTTTTTGGAAAAAAGCCACACCATATTTAATTGCCTTATCCATTGGTTTATTGGTTTTAACTTTAATGATAGGTACTTCGGTTAAAGGTGCAAGACGCTGGATAAATTTAGGCTTTTTCTCACTGCAATCATCTGAATTATTTAAAATTGCGGTGATTTTATATTTGTCCAGTTTTATCACCCGCCATTATGAAAGTATTAACGATATTAAAAAAGTGTGGTGGATTGCGATTGTGCCTGTTTTGGGAATGAGTTTAATTTATCTCACCAAAGACTTGGGTTCAGTTGTGGTGATTATGTGTATTATTATTGCCTTAATCTTAATGGCTGGTATGAAAATGAAATGGTTTGTTACCGTTATTTTAATTTCTTTACCACTATTACTTGCCGCCATTTTAACCAACAGTTACCGCATTAAACGCGTAACCGCCTTTATTGACCCATTGCAAGACGCTTTGGGCAAGGGTTATCAACTGTCGCACGCACTCGCTGCCGCAGGGCGTGGCGGCTTGTTTGGCAAGGGTTTGGGCAACAGTTTGGAACGCTTTTACCTGCCCGAAAGCCACACCGACTTTATTTCGGCGATTATTACCGAAGAATTGGGCTTACTCACCGTCATCGGCGTGGCAATGGTATTTATTTGGTTAGTGTGGCGGGCGATTACCATTGGCAAACGCGCCCAAAGCCTGAATTCGTTTTATTCGTCCTATATTGCCTACGGCGTGGGCGTGTGGTTAGGCGTGCAAAGTTTCTTCCATATCGCCGTTAATTTGGGCATGTTACCTACCAAAGGCTTGACCCTGCCGTTTATTTCCTACGGCGGCTCGTCTATGTTAGCCACAATGGTGGCAATGACACTACTGTTGCGAGTGGATTACGAAAACCGCCGCCAGTTGCGGGGGTATAAGGTGTAACTTGTTTTTTCAGGCAGCCTGAAAGATTAAATGAAAAGGAATAGATAATGGAAACGCAAGCAGATTTTGAATTAACCGCAGAAGAAATGGCGGAATTAAAAGCCTTGCTTGAAGTAAAAGCAGGCACTTCTTATTATGATAATGGTACTTCTTTTAATCTTCGCCGTAAATTAGTAGCAATAACTGACCCTGTTGAATTTAAAAAGTGTCTATCTGAATTAAAATCATTAAATTTAGTTGATGCAAATTTAATCAATAATGCGTTGCCTGATAGTATTCGTTATTTAAGCAATTTAGTATGTTTGTCTATATCCAGTAAGTTGTTGAAAAAATTTCCTGAAAATATTAAACAGTTGCCTAAATTGAAAAAGTTAATGTTATTTTGCGTTCAATTAACTGTATTACCTGAATGTATTGATGAGTTAAGTAATTTAACAGAATTACATTTAGCGTGTCCTAACTTAATTATGCTCCCTGAAAGTATTGGCAAGTTAAGTAATTTATCTCGCTTATATATTAACGCAAGTATAAACAATTTGCCCGAAAGTTTTGGGCAGTTAAGCAATTTAAAAAGTTTTCATCTTTACAATGCAAATTTAACTGCTTTACCTGAAAGCATTGGGCAATTACATAATTTGCAAGAATTGTATTTGGGTGGTTGTGATGAATTGTTATCTCTGCCAGAGAGTATTGCTCATTTAGAAAAATTAGATTTATTTTCTATACAAGAATGCCACAACTTGCAAATTATTCCCCTTAGCATTCAGCAATTAGAAGGTTTTAATTTTTGGGATAAACAACGAAGAGAGGAAAATGAGCAAAAGGCAAGGGAGAAAAACATTAAACAACTCACCGCCGAACAAGTCTCTATCGTTTTGGCAGAATTGCACAAACAAACCGCACAACCTGCCGTTAAAATCAATATTCAAGAAGCAGATAATTTGCCTTTAACTGCCAGCAAATTTGGCGGTGTGCCGTATTGGCTGCCTGAAATGCCGTATCCTGTTGATAAACAAGGAAATAAATTGTTGTTGCTCGCTCAAATCAATTTGAGCGAAATGCCGCCTTTGCCTGATTTTCCCACAACTGGGCTGTTGCAGTTTTTGATGACACGCAATGTGTATGAAATGAACTTTTACGATAATCCCACACGGCAGGACGATTGGCGTGTGGTGTATCACGCCGAAATCAACCCTGCGATTGATGAAGCGGCGGTTTTGGCGTTGAATATTCCTTACGCACCGCAGATTTTTGATGAAGAAGATGACGGCGGTTTTCCTGTGGATACACAATACCGCCTATCGTTTGAGCCTGCCGAAATTCGCATAGGCACGGAATGTATCGGTTTTAATCAAGCCTTAAAAAACGCCGCCAAAGAAGTGGGCATTAAATTGAATAAAAACGATTTATCGGATTTAGAAGTGTTATTTGGCGAAAAGGCGTGGGAAAAAATAAAACAACACACCGTTGAAAATTTAATCGGCGGCTACCCCGATTTTACGCAAACCGACCCCAGAGATGAGCGAAAATATAAAAAACACAGCGTGCTTTTGTTGCAAATCGAAAGTGATGAGGGAATTATGTGGGGCGACTGCGGCGTGGGCAATTTTTTTATCCGCCCTGACGATTTACGCAAAAAAGATTTTTCCAAAGTTCTGTTTAACTGGGATTGTTATTAAGGGTTTTCAGGTAGCCTGAAAATAGAAAGACCATTATGAGCAAAACATTTTTAATTGCCGCAGGTGGCACGGGGGGGCATATTTTTCCTGCTCTTGCTGTGGCACAATCCTTGCAAAAACAAGGGCATAGCATTGTTTGGTTGGGCAGTGAAAACGCTATGGAAACGCGTTTGGTGCCAAAATACAATATTCCGCTGAAAACTGTTGCCATTAAAGGCATTCGTGGCAATGGCATCAAACGCAAATTGGCGTTGCCTTTTACGCTCATTAAAACCATTATCGCTACAAAAAATATTATTAAAAAACATAATATTAGTGCGGTTGTGGGGTTTGGCGGTTTTGTGTCTTTTCCCGCAGGTGTGGCTGCCAAATTAAGCGGTATTCCCTTGATTATTCACGAACAAAATGCGATTGCGGGTTTGTCGAACAAAACGCTGGCAAAAATTGCTACACGGGTTTTATCCGCCTTTCCTACGGCGTTTGTGCAATATGCGAATGGCGTTTTGGGTAATCCTGTTCGGGCAGAAATTGCCGCTATGAATGAGCCTGCCGAACGCTTTACCAACCGTTCAGGCAGCCTGAAACTGTTGATTGTCGGCGGCTCATTGGGGGCAAAAGTGTTTAACGAGCGGCTACCTGAAATTTTATCCGCCATACCCGAAACACAACGCCCCGAAATCACGCACCAGTGTGGCAAAGACAATAGCGGAAGCGTCAAACAACGCTACACCGAATTAGGCATTAACGCACAATGCACTGATTTTATTGATGATATGCTATCGGCTTATGCAAATGCCGATTTCATTATTTGCCGAGCAGGTGCTTTAACAATTGCCGAACTCGCCGCCGCAGGCTTGGGCGGCATATTGGTGCCATTTCCCTTTGCGGTTGATGACCACCAAACCCAAAACGCACAATATTTGGTGCAAGGAAAAGCAGCATTGTGCGTGCCGCAACCCGAATTTACCGTAGAAAAAATCAGCAAACAAATCAGTGAATTAAGCCGAGAAACCTGTTTAGAATGGGCAACTAACGCCCGAAAATTAGCCAAACCACATGCGGCAGATGATATTGCCGCAGTGGTTTGGGCGTGTGTGAAATAAAGTTTCAGGCTGCCTGAAAACTTTATATAGAACAATATGTTATTCTATTTCTAACACTGCTTTCGTTTCGTCCGCAATGCGTTTTGCAAACTCTGCTACGCTCATTTGTCCTAAATCTTCACCCTTTTGACGCACGGCGATTTTGGTTTGTTCTTTTTCCTTATCGCCGACAATAATTTGATACGGCACTTTGCGTGTACTGTGTTCGCGGATTTTGTAGCCGATTTTTTCGCTGCGAATGTCGGCAACCGCTCGAATGCCGAGTTTTTTCAATTCTTCAACCACTGCCACGCAGTAATCCGCTTGGTGTTCGGAAATGCTCATCACCACCACTTGCACTGGGGCAAGCCATACAGGAAACGCTCCTGCGTGGTTTTCAATCAAAATGCCGATAAAGCGTTCTAATGAACCCAAAATTGCTCGGTGCAACATAACAGGTCTTGCTCTGCCGTTGTCTTCGGTAACATATTCTGCGTCTAATCTTTCAGGCAGCACGAAATCTAACTGGATTGTGCCGCATTGCCACGAACGCCCCAAAGCGTCTTTAATGTGGTATTCGACTTTCGGTCCGTAGAACGCCCCTTCGTTTGGCAATTCTTCCCATTCTACGCCGCAGGCTTTCAGTGCCGAACGCAAGCCGTTTTCGGCTTTGTCCCAAATGTCGTCCGAACCTGCTCGCTTATCAGGACGCAGGGATAATTTAATCGCAACATCGGTAAAGCCAAACTGCTTGTAGATTTTCATCACCAAACGGTTGAACGCTTGGGCTTCGCTATCGATTTGATCTTCGGTGCAGAAAATGTGTGCGTCATCTTGCACAAAGCCACGCACACGCATTAAGCCGTGCAACGCTCCTGACGGTTCGTTGCGATGACACGAGCCAAATTCTGCCAAACGCAAGGGCAATTCACGATACGAACGCAAGGCTTTGTTGAAAATTTGCACATGTCCTGGACAATTCATCGGTTTGACGGCGTAATCGCGTTTTTCCGACTGCGTGGTGAACATATTTTCCTGATAATTTTCCCAGTGTCCTGATTTTTCCCACAGCGTTCTGTCCATAATCGTGGGTGTTTTCACTTCTTTATAGCCTGCGGCATTCAATTCTTTTCGCATATGCTGTTCGATAATTTGCCACAGCGTCCAGCCGTCAGGGTGCCAGAACACCATACCAGGTGTTTCGTCTTGCAAATGGAATAAATCCAACTGCTTGCCTAATTTGCGATGATCGCGTTTTTCTGCTTCTTCCAAGCGATATAAATAGGCTTTCAAATCGTCCTTATTTGCCCACGCCGTGCCGTAAATGCGTTGCAACATTTCGTTATTGCTGTCGCCACGCCAGTAAGCCCCAGCCACTTTCATCAGTTTAAAGGCTTTCAGTTTGCCTGTTGAAGGCACATGCGGACCACGACACAAATCGGTGAATTTGCCCTCTCGATACAGCGACAAAACTTCGTTTTCTGGAATAGATTCAATAATTTCTGCTTTATATTTTTCGCCTAAATCCAAGAAAAACTTGATTGCGTCATTGCGAGAGAGTTCAAAGCGTTCAATCGCAATATCGGCTTTGGCAAGTTCGCTCATTTTTTTCTCAATCGCAGCCAAATCGTCAGGCGTAAAGGGGCGTTTGTAGGCGAAGTCGTAATAAAAACCGTCTTCAATCGCAGGGCCGATGGTAACCTGTGCGTCAGGGAACAACTCCTGCACCGCATACGCCATTAAGTGTGCGGTTGAGTGGCGGATAATTTCCACGCCGTCTGCGTCTTTATCGGTGATAATCGCCAAATTTGCATTGTTTTCAATTAAGTATGTGGTATCCACTAACTTACCATCAACTCGCCCCGCCAACGCCGCACGAGCCAAACCTGTGCCTATGCTTTGGGCAACTTCAAAAACAGTAACTGGATGATCAAAAGAACGAACAGAGCCGTCTGGTAATGTGATTTGTGGCATAATTCAAAATCTTTCTATTTTCAATAAGTTATAGGCTGCCTGAAACCATTTCAGGCTGCCTGAAAATTCAAAATCGTTTATTCTACTTTTTGGCACTCTGTATTTTCAATACGCCAAGCATAATTTACAGATACATCTTCGCCCAAATAGAAACAAAATAAAGGATTTTTACCAGCGAACGCAAGCGTTCCGTTGCCTGCACCCACAAGGTCTTGCAATAAATGACGCACTGTTGTCATCTTGCCCTGTTTATATTCTTTTTGCGTAGATAAAACACAAGCACAATCTTCTAATGACAAGTTTTCCCTAATAAATGTTTCCATTGCTTGCGGTTTATCGAAAATCATTGCCCCTTGTGTTTTTATATAATGCTCAAAATGGTCTAACTGTGCAACAAACTTATGCAACCCACGCTCTGTTTTAATCAAATCAATAAAACGCAACTGCCTGTTTTTAACCACTGCGGTTTGTATTATCAAGTGCAAAGCATTAGATAAATCCATAGTAGTCATTTTTTTTTAATCATCGCTATTTTGATACAAAATCATCTACCACAAAAACATTTTCAGGCTGCCTGAAACTAATATTCCATAAAAAAATCGGCGATAACGCTTCGCCGTTTTTGGTAGGCACGATTGGATTTGAACCAACGACCCCCACCATGTCAAGGTGATGCTCTAACCAACTGAGCTACGCGCCTGTCGTTTTTTATTAAGCAGGTGATTATATTTTACTCACTCATAACTTGCAAGATGAATATGTTTCAGGCAGCCTGAAAGACTATTTCCACGCAATCAATACGGCTTTTTACGAAAATCAATATATGCGTGTGTTCGCATTTGTTGTAGCCAGCCTTGATATGCCATTGGGGCTTTTTGTTGGGCGATAATGGATTTTGCCATATTCACGCGTTGTTGGTCGTTTAATTGTGCCATTTGCACATCGTTTAATTGAATTAAGTGCCAGCCAAATTCGCTTTTAATGGGCGAACTGACATCGCCTTTTTTCATATTTTTCAAAGCATTATCAAATGCAGGCGAACTGGAACCCAAACTCACCCAACCAATGCTGCCGCCGTTTGTGGCACTGGCGGTGTCTTGTGAATATTGGCGTGCCAAATCAGCAAACGAAACGCCTTGTGAGAGTTTTTTGCGGATATTCACTAATTGTGTTCGCACGGCGTTGTCATCTTTTTTATCATTGGTTTTGATTAAAATATGGCTGACAGCATATTGCGGCAGTTCATTAGGCAGATTGTTTTGCGACAAAAATTGCTGCACATCTTCGTCTGTTACTTTCACATCTGCCATATATTGTGCTGTGGTTTTTTCAATGGCAATGTTTTCGGCAATGGTTTTGTGTAAAGCGTCTTTATTGACACCTTCTTTGGCAACCACTTGATACAATTTTTCCACGCTCATATTTTGACTTTGGGCAATTTGCTCAATCTGATTTTGAATTTCCGCATTCGTGGCAGTGATATTCATGCGTTTGGCGGCTTGTAAAATCAGTTTTTTGTCGATTAACTGTTCAATCGCGGTTTGTCGCAATTCTTCGTTATTAACGGCTTGACCTTTGGGCATCGTGGCTTTCAGGTTGCCTATTAAATCGTTAATATCGCGTTCGGTGATGATGTCTTCATTCACAATCACCACAATTCTATCCACCCAACGCACTTCTTTGGCGACAATCGGTTGCGACATGGCAGCGGCGATGATTGCCGCAGACAGTAATGTACGAATATTGGTCATATTTTATTCCTTATCAATTAAACGGTATCCAGGTATGGCTCGGCGAAGTTCGTCATCTGCGGACGAACCCAATCCGCCCAAGCCCCTAAATTGTAATTGCACAAAAAAGGCATTTTTGGTTTTATCCACATCGGTTACATAGCGTTGTGCGACTGCTTTAACATTCCAACAACCGCATTTGGCGTCATATTGAAAACCCGCCAGACTGTCCAAGGTTTTGTGGTGCGTGAGTGAATAATTTTGCCGTGCAATAACTGATAATCCTTTATAAACAGGCCATTGGATTCCTGCGTCTATAAATTTGAGTTCGTCTTTTTCTACACCACTATACCACGCACTGCTGCGGTCATAACCCACACTCAGGCTTAATCGTTTATTGTCATCGTGGCGATACAAAACGGACGCTGTGTAACTTTCGGTATCTTTTTGTTTTTCATTGTAATGCCA
Source organism: Neisseriaceae bacterium (assembly GCA_017458185.1). Classification (GTDB taxonomy): domain Bacteria; phylum Pseudomonadota; class Gammaproteobacteria; order Burkholderiales; family Neisseriaceae; genus RGIG9985. The sequence continues at coordinate 150,378 of JAFTFY010000012.1, read as the reverse complement.
ATCGCCCTGAACATAAAATTTATCGGTAATGTGTCCGCCCAATAAGGCAACCACATCAGAGCGATTTTCTTGGCGAAACTGCACGCTGCCTGTTAAATCCACATCATCGTGTTTTAAGTAAAAGCGTTGTCCCACGCCCGCACGAAAGCGTTCAACGCCTGTATCGCTTTCATAAAAACGGGTCATTAAGGCAGTGGAAACTTGGTTTGCGGCGTTAATGCGGTCGTGTCCTGAAAAACGGTTTTCGCGAAACAGTTGTTCGTAGGTGAAAGTGTTTTCCGAACTATCAAAATTAGGCAGATGATTTTGCTCACGCGTCGGGATATAAGTGTAAAACAGGCGTGGCTCTAATGTTTGTGTGAGCGATTTATTAAAAAGCGTGGTTTCTCGCTCTAATTGAATGCCTGAATCGACACTCAAAATAGGCAATACACGCGTGGTGCTATGTCCTTGTTGTTGTTGATAATTATCTAATTGATAAGCGGTTGCATGCACGCCTATTTTTGGACGAATAAACCCCCATTGATTAGAAAAATCAAACCGCACAGATGGATACAACACTTCACGCGTACCTTCTTGCAGTGTGCGGTGTTCAAAGCGGGTGAGTTGGCCTAAAACAGATATTTTGGCTCGGTCAATATTGTTTGTCCATTGTGTTGATAATTGTGGCACCAAGCGATACGGTTCTTTCAGGGTGCGGTGTTCGTCTTGCAAAGTTTGATAGCGTTGCACATTCAAACGGCTGTTAATCGCACCGCCTAATAATCTGCCGCTGTGCGATAACCACACTTGCCGATTTAAATTGACATTTTCCGCAGAATCCAATCTGCCGCCCAAGTTGCGGTAATGATTATCGTCCCCCGCTTGGTGATAATCCACACCCATTTTCAGGCTGCCTGAACGGTTGAGCGTGTGTTTGTGCTGTAAATGAATCACCTTGCGGTCTTTTTTCGCTAATTGGTCTTGGGGCAACCATTCGCCTGATAATTTTCCGCCAAAGTTTTCAAATAAATAACGGGTCTCACCGCCCCACGCAACACCACGCCTACTGTAATAATGGGGTATCAGCGTTGCGTCATAATTGGGAGCCAAGTTGAAATAATAAGGAATAGCGGCTTCAAAACCTTCTGTGCCGCCGCCAAATGTGGGCGAAAGAAAACCGCTTTTGCGTTTGCCGTTTAGGGGAAAATCAAACCACGGCGAATATAAAATCGGCACGCCTTTGAATACAAGCCGTGCATTGCGTGCCACACCAATGTTTTTTTCGCGGTCTGCGTCTAATTCGCTGGCTTCAATATACCAACTGTCGTCCCCTGCATTACAAGTATTCACGGCAACATTATTCAAGCGATAATAATTTTTACCAAACATGTGCATATTTTGTGCCGTGCCTTGAAAACGCGAAATGCGGTGATAATCGTCTAATAATGAGCCGTCATTTTCAAATCGTACGCGTTCTGCTTTGCCTTCTTGTGTGGCGATATTGTATTGCAAGCGTTCGCCCACAATATTTGCCGTGCTGTTGCGTAAGCGAAAAGCGTCAGGCGACACCACTTGTTCTTTGCTGCCGTCATATTGAATTTGATGAGCGTTAATCACCTGATCGTCTCGCTCCACAATCACATCGCCAGCCGCATTCGCTTGTTGCGAAGAGATGCCACTCACTTCGTCCGCAGTCAATCGCACCGCACTATTAGGCGGAATGGGTAAGCCGCTGTTTTGAGCCTGTGGCACAGCGGCAAAACGACCGCCAGCCGCCTGACACGCCGCTTGTTCTTCGGCTTTCAGGCTGCCTGAAAAAATCAGGGACAATGCACAAAACAACACTGTCGGACGAAATACAGAAAAATATCGCAAAATGCTAACCTTATAAGTTTATATTTTTATTTGAATAGCGAATATTACAGGGTTTCTCTTAATATTTAATTATTTATAGTCGGTTCATACCCAAACCATACTGCGTTGGCACGCCTTGCCGTATTGTATATACTGTCTGCGGCGTGCCGCCTTGTCTGCTTTTGGTCTGAACCGACTATACTTTCAGGCTGCCTGAAAATATTTACTGTGTGTCATTGCGAGATTTTGCTGCAAGCAAAATCGTGGCAATCCAATAAATCGCAAGGCGATTTATCAACGCCAAAGGCGTTGTAACGCCCCTTTTCCTAATCTCTTTCAGGCTACCTGAAAATATTTTAGAAACCAAACAACAAAACGGCGGTAAAATATCCGCTTTATTCAAACCCGCTATTTTAAACCAAAACGCTATGGAAAGACAGAACCAACTGCAACAACTGATTGCCCAACATTACCCCAATCGCCCTTTTACCCTTGAATTTGCAGCGGCAGACGCAGACTTTCGCCGCTACTTTCGAGCCACATTTGACAATGGCGACACCCTAATTTGTATGGACGCACCGCCTGACAAAATGTCGATTGAACCTTATTTAAAAGTGCGAGAAGTTTTTTCTGCGGTGCGTGTGCCAGAGTTGTATGTTATTGATAAACAACAAGGTTTTATTATAATGGAAGACTTGGGGCGTGCCACTTTTTTACAAGCCATGCAGGAAGATACACGAGAAGAAGTCCATAAAGTGCTGTTATTAGAAGCAGTTGATACCCTGATTGATTTACAAAAATCAAGCCGTGCAGGCGTGCTGCCTGAATATGACGAAGCCACTTTACGCCGAGAAATCAATCTCTTTCCCGAATGGTATGCCCCCAAAGAAAAAAATCACCATTTCACCATTGAGCAGCAAAAATTGTGGCAAAATGGCTTAAATATCCTGCTGCCTGAATTATTAAACCAGCCCAAAGTGTTTGTACACCGCGACTTTATCGTGCGAAACTTAATGTTACGCAAAGACAGACCAGGTGTTTTGGACTTCCAAGACGCACTGTATGGCTCGATTGTGTATGATTTGCTCTCTTTAACACGAGACGCTTTCATCGAATGGGAAGAAGAATTTGTGTTAGACATTGTCATTCGCTACTGGGAAAAAGCCCGTGCGGCAGGCTTGCCCGTGCATAGCAACTTTGATGATTTTTACAAAGCATACGAATTAGCAGGCGTGCAACGCCATTTCAAAGTCATCGGCATTTTCGCAAGGCTCAAACACCGAGACGGCAAAGACAAATACGCCGCCGAAATACCAAGATTTATCAAATATTTACACAAAACACTGCGAAGATACAAAGAACTTGCCCCTTTACGACAAATTTTGATTGAAATCTGCGGTAAAGATAGCGAAGAAGTAACAGGCTATTCGTTTTAAATGCGTTCAGGCTGCCTGAAAATAAAACAGACGGTTTTTGATAACCGTCTTTTTTTATAAAAATCAAACAGTTAATCCAACACCAAAATCGCTTCGGCTTCGACCATTGCCCCTTTGGGCAAACTGGCTACGCCCACTGCGGCACGGGCTGGGAAAGGTTGTTGCATAAATTTTGCTTGCACTTCGTTGAATGTGGCAAAATTTGCCAAATCAGTTAAATAGGCATTGATTTTCACCACATGATCAAATGTGCCGCCGCAAGCAGTAATCACTGCGTGCAGGTTTTTAAACACTTGTGTGGCTTGGGCTGCAAAATCGCCTGACACCAGTTCGCCCGTTTCAGGCACAAGCGGAATTTGTCCCGACAGCCACACGGTATTGCCTACTCGCACCGCTTGCGAATACGCACCAATCGCCGCAGGTGCGTTGTTGGTATGAATAATTTGTTTCATGGTTTGTTCTCACAAGTTAAAATCAGCGTCCATTATAATATGAACGCAAAAAATATAGTCGATAAACTTTAAAAGTATAAAAGGCGGCAAGCCGCATACAGTATAAGATAATACGGCAAGGGGCACCTACGAATTATCATTTTGAAGTTTATCGACTATAAAACACCACAGCACTATTTTTATTCACTTTATACAAAACTGTCGCAAAGCACGCACTGATAAGGGAAAAAAATCATCAAAATGCTTTTTTTTATCAACAAAACCTTGCGTTTGTTTATATAATATAGCACTTATCTTAATTGTTTGACGAATGCTGTACCCATCAACTTAAATAATGAAGGGGTTATTGTGAGTACATTGGTGATGATTTTGGTCTCTCTTGCCGCTGTTTTGGCAGGCGGAGCGTTTTTATATTTATTTTTCAAAGGCGAACCTACGCCGAAAGAGAAAAAACCTGCCGAAAAACCTGCGGCGAAAAAGGCAGAACCTGCGAAGAAAACCCAACCCCAAAAAGTTGAGCCTGCGAAAAAAGTTGAACCGCCCAAACAGGCAGAACCGCAAAAACAGGCAGAACCGCAAAAAGCCCCCGCAAAACCCAAGCCCACGCCGTCTTTAACGGACGAAGAAACCATTTCAATGGATAAAGTGGATCATTTCAGCGAATATTCCGCTTACAAACAATTTGGTTATTACGATCAAGCGGCAGATTCTTTATTCAAACACTTGGAAACGCAAAAAATGCCGCCACACGACTTGGTGATTGAACTGTGCGGTATGTACATTGAATGCGGCGATATTGACGGCATGGTTACCGCACTCGATAAATTTGGCGGTAATTTAAGCAAAAAGGAATTAGAAGCCTTGGTGAAAACCGCTTTTGAAACCGAACCCGATAACTTAAACTTATGCGTATTTGCCGAAGAAAAACTCGGCTGGACAGTAGAATACATTACGCGTGTGGTGCAAGTGTTGAGCGAACAGAAAAAATAACCCCATTCAAACAGGAGTTTGTACAAAATGTTAAAAAAAACCTTGTTGGCAGTTTCTGCGGTTGTTGTGTGTCAAGTTGCCTTGGGCAACCCCTGCGACCGCTACAACACTTCTTACGACCGCACTTATTGCTTATCCAAACTGTTCGTTGAATCCGATAAAGAATTGAACGAAGTGTATAAAGAACTGCGTCAAAAATTAGACGGCGGCACACGCGAAAAACTCAAACAAACACAATTATCGTGGATACAATATCGCAACAATCGTTGCGAAACACAGCCTGGCACCATCAATGTGGATTGTAACTATGAAGTGAATAAAACACGCACCGAATATTTACGCGACCGATTACGCGAATGCAAAACTGGGGCTTGCGACAAAAACGCCATTGTGCGTGCAAGTTGGTAAGCGTGGTTTTATGAAAACCTTTTACACCACCCTACTCGCCCTTTTTTTAGGCGAGTTATCGTTTGCACAGCCCTTGATTGTTTTAGACGCAGGACACAATCCGCAACAAGGCGGAGCGTTAGGCGTACGCGGCATTTATGAAGTCGATTATAACGACCGCTTTGTGGCAGAACTCAAACCGCAATTAGAAAAAATCGGTTGGCAAGTGGTTTTAACACGCAAAAAAAACGAAACCGTTACGCTTACCGAACGCGTACAAGTGGCTAATCAACAAAATGCCGATTTATTTCTGTCTATTCATCACGATTCAGCCCAAGAACATTACCTACAAGCCACTGAATTTTTAGGAAAAAAAACCTATCAAACCCGAACACCTTTGGGTGGTTCTTCACTGTTTATTTCGCACTTAAATGGACAGCCTGAAAAATCCTATTGTTTGGCAAACGCCATTGGACACAATATTTCAGTCTTGGGGCGTTCGCCTGCCCTGCACCACGCCGAGCCGATTGCAGGCGAAAATCGTCCTTTATTAAACGCTGAATACGGCATTTATCGTTACGATAATTTAGCCGTATTGCGTGGCACACAAATGCCTGCGGTGTTGTTGGAAGTGGGCGTGATTCCCGACAAAGCGGACGAAGCCTATATTGACAACCCGACACACCGTAAAGCCATAGAAAAAGCCATTGTTCAGGCAGTGCAATCTTATGCCACAGAATGCATTTCTCGCTCTGTTACACAAACCAAATAGTTTCAGGCTGCCTGAAATAAAATAGAAAGTGATTAAACTTTCCATTTTTTATATTTTCAGGCTGCCTGAAAAAAACAAAAACTTTTTCTTTATTTTATTGCTATAATTAAGGCAATTTTATTTATATCAATCAATATGTACCACAACACCATTATCGCCACTTTATTTGGTCAGGAAGTTGCTGATATTCCTGCCGATTTATTTATTCCGCCTGACGCTTTAACGGTTGTTTTACAACACTTTGAAGGTCCTTTGGATTTATTGTTGTATTTAATTCGCAAACAAAATATTGACATATTGGATATTCCCGTTGCCAAAATTACCGAGCAATATTTATCTTATATTACCGAAATGGAGCATTCGCAAATAGATTTAGCGGCGGAATATTTGCTGATGGCATCTGTTTTAATTGAAATAAAATCGCGTTGTTTATTGCCTAAACCGCCTGCGGTTGAAAATGAAGAAGAAGACCCAAGAGCAGAATTGGCTCGCCGCCTGATTGAATACGAACAGATGAAAAATGCGGCTTTGCAACTTGCCGATTTGCCACAAGCAGGACGCGATTTTTTGTGGGCAAAACTGCCTGTGGCACAAACTGTGGTTAATCATTATCCGAATGTGGGCATTGCCGATTTGCAACAGGCGTGGCTGCATATTTTGTCTCGTGCCAAAAATTTCAAACAACACACTGTGCAAAGCGAAGCGGTGAGCGTGCGTTTTCAAATGAGCCATATTTTACGCTGTTTGCAAACGCACACTGCCCTGCGTTTTGAAAAATTATTCGATATAAAACAAGGCGTTGCTGTGGCAGTAACCACTTTTATTGCGGTATTGGAATTGCTTAAAGAAGGTTTAGCCAAAGTCGAACAACAAGACGCATTTGCACCGATTTTTGTGTCGCCTGTGGCAAGTATTCAGGCAGCCTGAACGCATTTTTTTTCTCACAAAGAAACGGAGAACACGGAGAAGAAAAAAACACCGTGTCTTTGTGTTTTCCGTGAGCAACTTAATCTTTTTCAGGCAGCCTGAACTCATTGTTTTTTTAAAATGTCACACGGATTCGATTTTGCTTACGCAAAATCTTTATAAACAGTCATTGAGATTGCCACGACTGACTGCGTCAGTCTCGCAATACGCATATCCGTAAGCGATAAATCGCCAACGGATATTGCTAATTTAAAGGAAAACCGTTAGGTTTTCCCAATCCATGTGATAATAAAAAAAACGAAATGATTACAGTAAATTAAATAATTTCAGGCAGCCTGAACGCATTGTTTATTTCTCACAAAGACACGGAGAACACGGAGAACAAAAACACTGTGTTTTTGTGTTCTCCGTGAGCGATTTAATCTTTTTCAGGCTGCCTGAATTTCTTTTCTGCGAAGATAAATAAACGCCAAAACGCACGCAAATAACGCCACGCTCAATACAATTTCCGCTACCGCACAATATCTTGATATTAAAGATAAATCACTCAAACGCATAATGCCTTCTGCCATATAAAACGGCACTAATAATGACAATTTTTGCAGCGTGCGTTTGTTTCCTTTCAGGCAGCCTGAAACAAATAAACTTAACGGCACGGCTTTTAACATCAGCCACGAACCGCCCTGCCGTATCGGTGCAATTTGCCATTCCCACAACAGCGTCAAAGCAATCAATGAGAATAAAAAAATATTTAATAAAATTAAAAAATATTTGGATTTCATATAGTTAAATATATATTTTGCATTTATATAGGCAAGTTATTATATAGCATAAAAAACTTTTCAGGCAGCCTGAAACACAATAAACCGCATTGTTATTTAACTTAACAATGCGGTTTTTATATTAAAAATCAAAGCGTTATTCTTGCAGTTTTTCCGCAGGTTTTTCGACTTGTGGTTTTTCTAACAAGGCTTTAATCGACAGTTTTACGCGACCGCGATCGTCTATTTCCAAGGCTTTTACTTTAACGCTTTGTCCGACTTGCAAATAATCGGCGACATTTTTTACGCGTTCGTGGGCGATTTGGCTGATATGCACCATACCGTCTTTGCCTGGTAAAACCGACACAATCGCACCAACATTGTTGTCCAACAATTTCACCACCGTGCCGTCATAGGTTTTGCCCACTTCCACTTCGGCAGTGATGGCTTCAATGCGTGCTTTTGCAGCTTCAGCAGCGGCGGTGCTTGTTGCGGCAATCACCACTACGCCGTCATCGTCAATGCTGATTTCGGTGTTGGTTTCTTTGGTGAGCGTACGAATGGTCTCGCCGCCTTTGCCGATGACATCGCGAATTTTATCGGGGTGAATTTTCATCGTAAATAAGCGTGGGGCAAAGTCGGACATTTCTTGTGGTTTTTCAATGGCTTGTTTCATTAAGCCTAAAATGTGTATTCTGCCTTCTTTGGCTTGATTTAAGGCAATTTGCATAATTTCTTTGGTAATGCCTTGAATTTTAATGTCCATTTGTAAGGCGGTTACGCCGTCTGCGGTGCCTGCCACTTTGAAATCCATATCGCCCAAGTGGTCTTCATCGCCCAAAATGTCGGTTAAAACGGCGAATTTATTGCCTTCTAAAATTAAGCCCATAGCAATGCCTGCCACATGGGCTTTGAGCGGTACGCCTGCGGATAACAGCGACAAACAGCCGCCGCACACGCTTGCCATTGATGACGAGCCATTTGATTCGGTGATTTCGGACACCACACGAATGGAGTAATTAAATTCTTCTTGCGGCGGCAATACGGCGAGTAACGCTCTTTTTGCCAAGCGTCCGTGTCCGATTTCACGGCGTTTGGGCGAGCCAACTCTGCCCACTTCGCCTGTGGAATAAGGCGGAAAGTTGTAATGCAACATAAAGCGGTCAGTGTATTCGCCACTTAATGCGTCAATGATTTGTTCGTCTTTTTGCGTGCCGAGTGTGGTAACGGCTAACGCTTGGGTTTCGCCACGCGTGAATAAGGCTGAACCGTGTGTGCGTGGCAAGACATTCGTTTTAATGTTAATCGGACGCACGGTGCGTGTGTCGCGACCGTCAATGCGTGGTTCGCCGTTCAAAATTTGCGTCCGCACCACTTCGGCTTCTAAATTGTGGAAAATATTACGAATTTCGTTGGCAGCCAAAGTATCGGTGTCTTCGGTGATGAGTGCGGCTTCTACTTTCGCCCAAGCGTCATTCAGTTGCTGTGTGCGTGCTTGTTTTTGGCGGATTTTAAAGGCAGCCTGAATGTCCGCACCTGCAATTTCTTTGATTTTGGCGATGAGTTCAGCATTGGGTTCTGGCGGTGTCCAGTCCCACACCACAGGATTGACTTCATCGGCAAATTCGTTAATGGCGTTGATGACGGTTTGCATTTGTTCGTGTCCAAACACCACCGAGCCTAACATCACTTCTTCGGACAACTCCATCGCTTCCGATTCCACCATTAACACCGCTTTTGCTGTGCCTGCCACCACCAAATCCAACTGCGTTTTTTCTAATTGCGTTTTGGTGGGATTTAACACATACTCGCCGTCAATATAAGCCACACGAGCCGCACCGATGGGACCTGCAAACGGCACGCCTGATAAAACCAACGCCGCAGACGCACCAATCATAGACGGAATGTCGGAATCGATTTCAGGGTCAAGCGACACCACCATTGCCACGATTTGCACATCGTGATAAAAACCCTCTGGAAACAGCGGACGAATGGGGCGGTCAATCAGACGACTGGTCAAAATTTCCTTTTCAGACGGCTTGCCTTCGCGTTTGAAAAAGCCGCCAGGAATTTTACCTGCGGCATAAGATTTTTCTAAATAATCAACGGTTAAGGGGAAAAAGTCCTGACCTGCTTTAATGTCTTTGGCAGCCACCACGGTTACCAAAACCACCGTATCACCCATAGAAACCTTAACCGCAGCAGACGCTTGGCGAGCAATCTCGCCTGTTTCCAGTGTTACGGTATGTTGTCCGTATTGAAATGTTTTTGTATGTTTATTAAACATAATTATTTTCCTTAAATAACAATAATATAACAACCGCCAAACACTGAAACTCTAATTAAACAGGCTGTTTTTCAACCCGTTTAATTAGCGTTTCAGGTGAGTTTAACGGCTACAAAAAACACCTTATTTATCGATAAGATAAACAAGGTGTGGCATTTTATCACAGTTTCAGGCTGCCTGAAACTTACAATAAATTTTCCAAAGGATTATTGCTGTTTTTAGGTTTTTCAGGCAGCGTCTGTGTTTCAGGTGATACAGGTGTTTCATCGGGGAGAGACGGCGTTTCGCTTGGCACTTCAGGCAGCATTTCAGGCAGCGTTTCCGTTTCAGGCAGCGTTTTGCCTAAATCGTTTAAGTTTTGTTCCACACCATTAACAAGTAACTTATTGTTATTCAAAACAATTTTTGTTTTATACGATTGACTATCTGCCACAACCAAACCATTACTGTTAGCAACAAATTGATTAAGCCATGTTTCAACTTGATTATTTGCGTCCTGTTGTGAATGATTAGCAATCATTAACGATTGACTCATCGCATTGCGAATCATATCTTTGGGAATATCAATATCAACAGACGCATTTAAGAAAAAGTCTTGTGGGTTAGATTGATTAAAGGATTTTTTCGGCATTTTGGCTTCAAAATTCAATAAAGCGTTTGCCACTTTTCCTTCGTTTTCCCATGTTAAATTGATTTTTGCCACAGGGTTTGTTTTTAATATATCCACCAACAATTTTTCTCTTTCGTCTTTGGATAATTGACGATAACGCATTTGCGATATTTGTTGAATCATATCCACAGGTAATTTATCAATTTGAATATTGCTTTTCAGGTTGCCAAATTGAAAACCTGCCACCTGTGCATTATTCAAAGAAAACGCCATTTGTGTTTGATAATCCCCCCCAACTTTATCGCTTTTTGTGGTATATGAAATACTATCAATAGACGCAGTGGGATTAGCGGTCATCATTTTTGCCATCTCACCGCCGTCTATTTTAATTTTGCCGATAGAATAACTGTGCTCACCAACATATAAGTCATTATTTTTATTTAAGTTAATTGTGCCATTTAATCCGTCCATCACAAATTCAGCACCCAAACCGAATATTTTTAATCCGTCCGACTGCCATTTACCTTTGATAAACGATTTTTCTTTATCTGTTTTCATACGGCTATCTAATCCGTAAAACACAAAAGAAGCGGTGTTATCATATCGCAGCATAGGAATTTCTGTACGAATATCCGCATTATCGTTAAAATCACTTTTTACCGTAACTTTAATCGGGCTTTTATCGCCTGCTGCCTGAAAAAATTTCGCGGTGTTTGCGTCTTTTTCCAATTCATAAACCGTTGAATACCGCATAGGTTGAAAACCAATTAAAGGACCATGGCGTGTTTTGGCATTTAATTTCATTATTTCTTTTCCGCCGATATTCACCATATATTGTGCTTGCGATGAAAAAATATGATTTTGAAATGCGGTTTGTTCAATTTGGAATAAGTTTTTATTGCCTGTTTCAGACAAACTTTGCGAAAACGCCAAATTCAACGATTGCACTTCTTGGGTAGCATTTTTTTCAAATGCCTGACCTAATTGAAAAGACACAGCAGCATAAACCACACCTGCCACCACCACAATAGCGAGTAAAATCATCAGTTTTTTCATTTTTTTGCTTCCTTTTGCAAATATTTTCAGGCAGCCTGAAACAAGGCATTATCGCACAATTTCTCTTGCGGCGTGCTTAATGGCTTGTCCTAATGCGTTCGTCATTGCGTCATAACCATCGCCGTGTTGTATTTGCGTAACCGCAAACGGCTTGATTTTATTTGTTTTTCCAGTTTTATCATAAAAATACGCCACCCCTGCCACTTTCACTTCACCCGTATAGGCTCCCTGAAAAGATTGTAAATCTATTTTAATACAGGGGCAGTTTTGTTTTTCGTTGTTTTTGGGTAAGTAAATGATATTTTGACTGTTTTCATTCATTGCATTAGCAAAAGCATTGCTTGCCGCCTGATTTAACGGTTCTGCCCACAAGGCATTTTTGGCAAAATGTACGGTTTCTGCTGTGGTTTGATAAGTTAAGGCATTGTTTTGGCTGCTATTTTCTACCCAAACTTGAACGCTGTCATCTAATCGCAATGTTTTGTTTTCAGGCTGCCTGAAAACGCTGTCAGGCAATGTGTAATACTGCGTTACAGGTGTTGATGAACACGCCATTAAAAATATTAAGGAAGATAATAAAATTTTGTTCATTGTTTTCCTTTCGGTAATGGGTCAGGGCGATTATCGTTAAAAATCAAAGCATTCGGTTTTTCGTCTAATCGTCTTAACACAGGTTCGGCTTTATCTAATGTATGATTGATTTTATTCAGAGTTTGCTGAATATCACGATAAACAGGTGCGTCAGGCGAAATACCGTTTAGCGTTTTTTGCAATTCTTGCAATGTATTGCGAATATCTTGCGGTAATGCCTGCGTATCTTTATTAGATAACAGTTTATCTAAATTTGCAATAGTTTGGTTTAATTCTGCTACGGTTTTTTCTAATGGCAAATGATTGATTTTTTCTAACAGAGCGTTGAGTTGTTGCGTCATGCTATCCAGTCCGCCCTTTTGTGTACCGATAACTAAAAAATCTTGGTATTTATTAACAGGTTTCAAAGGTTTATCTTTATTTGCATCTGATAATTCAATTTGCCCAGTACCTAATAATAAGTTATTGCTACCTATGCTTGCGGTTAATCCATTATTTAAGGATTTTTCAATAGATTTTTGCCATTCTTTAATATCTGTATTTTCGCCAAACAATTCAGGCGATAAATAAAATAACACAGGAATATTTTTGTTATCAAATAGTTTCTCTTTATCTTTTGAATGAAAAAACTGCGGATTTTCAACATAGCCTACGGTAATACCTTTATAAACTACAGGTGAGCCTTTTTGCAAACTTGCCACACTTTGGTCAAAAAATGCCACTAATTTTAATGCGTTTTCAGGTGTTTTATGTTCAATAGCGTGAGCGTTTTTATGCAAAATAAATTTTTTATTTTCATCAACTTCTGCACCTTTTCCGATGACTTGTGGATTATCAAACGCAATCGCCCCGCCACTTAAAATCGCTCCCACAGGCGGTGCAGCCACATTCAGCGTACCGCCAGAAAAATCCACATTCAAGCCGCCAGCCGACCAAAATTGTGTATTTTCGCCTACCAAAACATCGTTTGGGTGCTTAATAAATATGCGATACGACACCGTATTTTCTTGCGGATTAAAGTGTGCATTTGCCACTTCGCCCACTTCAATATTGCGATATAAAACGGACGAACCCACCGACAGCAAGGCACCATCAGGCTCGCCCACAAGTTGAAAATGCTTGCCACCTGTGGTGCTTAAATCGGACGGCATCGCGTCAATCACCGTAAAATCGCGTTTGGCGTTGCCATTTTTGCCAGGCGACATTTCAATATAATAGCCTGAAACAAGCGTGCCTAAACCCGTTACCCCTTTGCGGTCAATGCGTGGCTTAACAAGCCAAAATTGCGTTTCATCGGTTAATAGTTTAGCGGCGGATTTGTCCATTCTCGCCTTCAAAATCACGCCGTTGTGCGTATCGTTCAAAGACACACGAACCACACGACCGACATCGACATTCAACAACTTAATCACCGTTGAGCCTGCCTGAATACCGTCTGCGTCAGGCAAAGCCAGCGTAATTTCAGGGCCGCGTTCGCGAATGGTGCTGGCTAACAACCACACCCCAGCCGCCAACGCCGCCAAAGGCACCAACCACACAGTCGCCACCGCTTTGGTATAGCGTTTTTTGGCAGTGGGCATATTTTGCGTATCGTCCGTCATAGTTTTGTCCTATATTGTGTGGTTGCAAGTTATAAAATGTTCCATTCTATCAGAATATTGACGCATTTTTCTTCTCTTTTTCCCACAACAGCCGTGTATCAAAAAAATAAGCAGAAAACATTGTTAAAACAACCACTAATGTAAAATATATGGTTGCACTGCCCGCTTCGACTTTGGCAATCGGTGTGGAAAACGCCGCCATTAAAATAATGGTTACAAAAATATCAATCATTGACCAGCGACCGATTATTTCCACAATACGGTGTAATATAGATAATTGATGAGCAGATATTTTTTCAGGCAGCCTGAATTTTACCGATAATAATAAAATAATCATCGCCACAATTTTTAATAAAGGAATGGCAATACTTGCCAAAAAAATAATCACCGCCACTAAATAATCTTTATTTCGCCAAAGTGTGATGACACCGTCAAAAATTTGACTGCTCACCGTTACCGTTGGGTCAGAAGTAATCATCATCGGCAATAAATTAGCGGGAATATAACAAATCATTGCCGCAATTAAAAATGCTGTGGATAAAGTTAAACTGTGTTCTCGTCTAAATAAAATATAAGTTCCGCATATAGAACAACGACTTGAATTTTCAGGCTGCCTAAAAAAACAACGATGACAATAAACAATATTATGTTCTTTATCTAAATGAATATGGGTTGATGATAATTCCGCTGCTCTAAAAAATAACCAGTGCGGCGTAATGGCTTGTGATATGCGAAACAGCAATAGAGCATAGATAAAAACCGCATAAAAAGATAAACCAAATTCCACTTCGGCATATGCTTTAATTTTAATTAAAGCAACAATTGAAGATAATGCAAAAATATCTACCATTAACCATTGTTTTAATCGCAAAACCCAGCGAGCGGCAGGTAATAAAAATGGACGGTTTTTATTTTGAATAAACGCCCCCAAAACATATAATAATAATATTAAAAAAAACAGTGGCGTGGCAAAAGTTAAAATAAACATAGCGTTTGCCAAAAAACTGTAATCTTGCCGCAAAAGTGCGTGCATCATACCTGGCAGCGTCAGCCGTTCTGACACGGTTATCATACGCACCGAAAGAAAAAAGCCAAAAGAAACAGGCACTAACACTGCTAACGCAGTTAGGGCATACACAAACGGCAATAAATAAGGATTGTTTTCAATGCGAATTAAATTTCTGCCGCAGGTCGGACAATCCGCCATTTCCCCATTCGCCGCCGCCGCACACACGCTTTCTCCACATTCGGGACAGCCCAAAATGTGGGGGTTGTGGGACGATAAAGAATGCTCGGCATAAGGCGGCATGGCGTTCTTGGGGTGTTCAAAAGGGGTTTATTATAACCTATTCAATGGGATATTTTTCATGCTGCCTGAAATGCGTTCTTTATATTATAATAAGCGGATTTTTCACGGAGAAATAAAAATGTCCGATTGTTTATTTTGCAAAATTATTGCAGGCGACATTCCATCGCAAAAAGTGTATGAAGACGCGGATATGTTGGCATTCAAAGACATTCGCCCGTCTGCACCTGTGCATATTTTGTTGATTCCCAAAAAACACATTGCGTCTTTGCAAGATTTGTCAAGTGATGACGCGGCACTCATGGGCAAGTTAATGCTGGCTGTGCCGAAAATTGCTTATGACAATGGCTTATCAAACGGCTTTAAAACGCAGATTAACACAGGCGTTGGCGGCGGTCAGGAAGTGTTTCATTTGCATATTCATATTATGGGTCGTCCGTCTTAATTTTTTGATTGATAAAGGATTTTATTATGGCTATTGGACCATTACAAATCATCATTATTTTGTTGATTGTGGTGTTGATTTTCGGCACGAAAAAACTACGCAATGTCGGCAAAGACTTGGGCGGTGCGGTGCATGATTTCAAAGAAGGCTTGAAAGACGGCACAGAAAACGAGAAAAAAGATACCGCAACAGAAAAATCTGCGGACGAAAATAGCGATAAGGCTGCCTGAAAACGCCGTACAAGTTAAAATAAACCATTGAAAAAACAACATTATGTTTGATTTTGGTTTTAGCGAAATCGTGGTGATTTTAATGATTTCGCTGATTGTTTTAGGCCCTGAACGCCTGCCCAAAGCCGCTCGCCAAGTGGGGCTTTGGGTAGGCAAAGTGCGGTCGTTTGTGAGTAATGCCAAAAGCGATTTGTCGCAACAGTTAGACGCTTCCGAATTAAGCAGTGTCAAGCAAGAAATCACAGAGAGCATTCACGCCCTGCAAAGCACGGCAAGCCATTTGACGGCATTAGACTCGCTACCTGAACAAAAAACGCCTGATGACTTTCTGCCCCAATATACCGCACCTGAAAAAAGCCTAAAAAACAAAAGCGTACAAACACGGCGACAAAACCGCATAAAATTGCCGCCCAAACCCAAATTGCGTGGTTCAAAAAGAGCACTTATCAATAGGAAATAATAATGAATCAAAAAACCAAACAAGCACTCTACATTATTTTGACGGCATTACTTTTTGCCGCCATATTATTGGTTTTACTCCCTTTCTTATTGATATGGCTTATCTTTACCACGCACCCTATTTCTTTTTTAATTGCGTCTATTTTTATTATTGGTGAAATTATTTTTGGTTTTATAAAAGTGGTTCAATATATCACGAATAAATCCCAAAAAACACCGTCAAAATTTAAAACTATTTTTCGTAGAACTTGGCTAACCGTAGGCATTGGTGCTATTTTGGCACAACCATTATTATATGGTATGGATTTATATTATGAAAAATTAGAAGATGAATATAAAGAAACATATACAGAATCAGAGTTTGATGAAAAATTGTATCGAGCATATAAACCATTTGATTCTAATAAAATAATCAGGCTGCATGAAAAAACTTATTTACAATTTTCAGAAGAAAATCAACTACCTAAAATAGACGGAGCAAAAGCACTTTATCCTGTTTATGCATCTTTTGCTGAAAATATTTATCCAAAAAATAAAATTGCTGATGAAGATTGTTTTAATCATTATCTCAATAAACACGGCAGAAATGCTAATCCACAATATAAACAAAGTATTTTTGTAAATTGCAATAACACCATTCAATCTTTTGAAAATTTATTGCATGGTGAAATAGATATTGCTTTTTTAGCCAAACCGTCTAAAAGTCAAATGCAAATGGCAGAAGAAAATGGTATTCAATTAAATATGAAACCAATCGGCAAAGAAGCCTTTGTATTTTTGACCAACAAAAAAAATCCAGTAGATAATTTAAGCCAACAAAATATTAAAGATATTTATTCAGGAAAAATTAAATACTGGCATAAAGTGGGCGGAAAATTTCAAAAAATTCGCCCCTTTCAACGCAATGAAAATTCAGGTAGCCAAAGCACCATGCAAAAACTGATGGGCGACACACCGCTTATGCGACCTGAAAAACGCAATTATTCAGGCAGCATGGGCGGCATGATTCGCCGCGTTGCCAAATACCGCAACCATACCAACGCAATGGGTTATTCGTTTCGCTTTTTTGTCGAAACCCTGCACGCCAACGAAAACATTAAACTGTTCAGCATTGACGGCGTTTATCCGAGCAAGGACAATATCCGCAACGGCACATATCCTTTTGCCTATCCCTTTTACGCCATTACGGTGAAAGGTCGCGAAACGCCTGAAACACAACAATTTTTACAATGGTTGGATACAAAAGACGCAAAATATATTATTGAAAACGCAGGTTACACAGCAATAGATTGATTTTAATATGGAAAATACACAAGACAACAACCCCAACGACAACGAACAACCTTTGGTTGAGCATTTAATTGAACTGCGTTCTCGTTTAATTCGTATTGCAGCGGGCATTTTTGTGCTGTTGGCGTGCCTGTTGCCGTTTGCCCAAAAAATATACACACTCATCGCTCTACCCTTGCTCAAAGCCTTGCCCGCAGGCAACAGTATGATTGCAACCGATGTCATCTCGCCGTTTTTTGTGCCATTAAAAGTAACCCTTTTGGCAGCATTTGTCCTGTCGTTGCCACACACCCTTTATCACATTTGGGCATTTATCGCCCCTGCCTTGTATAAGCACGAAAAACGCTTGGTTTTCCCTTTGCTGATTTCATCGGTATTGTTATTTTTTATCGGTATGGCGTTTGCCTATTTTCTTGTTTTTCCAACAGTTTTTGGCTTTATGCAACGAGTTTCCCCCGAAGGCGTGAATATGGCAACCGATATTGACAAATACCTATCGTTTGTCTTGGGTATGTTTATCGCCTTTGGTGCCGCGTTTGAAGTGCCTGTGGCAGTGGTTTTGTTGCACCGTTTTGGCTTAATTTCACTCAAAACACTCAAAACCGCCCGCCCGTATGTGGTGATTGCCGCCTTTGTGATTGCCGCCATTATCACCCCGCCCGATGTTATTTCACAAATAATGCTGGCTATCCCTTTGATTTTACTCTACGAATTTGGTCTAATCGCCTGCAAAATGTTTCAGCGAAAAGAAGATAACGAAACAGAATAAAAACCTTTTCAGGCTGCCTGAAAAGGTTTTCTTAATCAAGGATATACCTTATTTGGATTCATTATATTATCTGGGTCAAGGTGTTGTTTGATGGCTTGCATTAGGGCGAGTTCGGACGCATTTCGCATATTTTTTAGCCAGTGTTTTTTTAGTATGCCTACGCCATGTTCGGCGGCAATCGTGCCACCCTGTTGTAAAACCGCTTGATAAACGATTGAATTGATTTGATTTTCAAATTGATATGCGGTTTTGTCAGGGTAATCGGGCAGAAAAATATTGTAGTGCAAACTGCCGTCCCCCAAATGTCCGAACAGTACAATTTCGGCATTCGCAAAGGCTGCCTGAATATTTTTTTCACATTGCAAAACAAAATCGGCTAACTTACTGATTGATAAAGCAATATCGTGTTTAATGCTCACGCCACGCCGTTTTTGGGCGGCGGAAATGTTTTCTCGCAAACGCCATAAGTTTTGCCGCTGTGTGTCGTTTTGGGCAATGAAAATATGTTCAAAACCGTGTTGTAACAAGGTTTCAGGCAGCCTATCTGTGTGGGGCGTTTTTTCCCATTCGCACAGAATATGCCAAGCGGCGTTTGTGGGCGGCGTGGTGCGTAAATCGTTGGCACTCACCATTAAAGCAGCATGCGAAATCAATTCAAAACTTTTCAGCGAGCCTAAACTGTTCTTTTTTAATAAATTCAATAAGTTAATACAATCATCTATGGTTTGGCAATCTGCCCACAAGGTTTCGACTTGTTGCGGCAGTAAAAACAGTTTGAGTGTGGCAGCGGTAATCACGCCAAGCGTGCCTTCGCTACCGATAAACAGGTGTTTTAAGTCTAAACCTGCGGTGTTTTTATGCAAAGGTTGTAAGGACGAAATCATTTCTCCGTTGGGCAGAACCACTTCCAAACCCAACACCAAATCACGCATGGTGCCGTATCGTAACACATTGATTCCGCCCGCATTTGCCGCAATATTGCCGCCGATTTGACAACTGCCTTCACTGGCGAGCGACAAGGGAAAAAATAAACCTGCGTCTTTTGCCGCCTGTTGCACTTGATACAAAAGGCAACCTGAACCCACTGTAATACAGCGGTCAGCGGTATTAACTGGATTGATTTGATTTAATTTTTCTAACGACAACAACACGCCGCCGTGAATCGTTGCTCCGCCACACAAACCTGTATTACCGCCGATGGGTACAACGGGAATTTTATTCGCCCAACAAATCCGCATGATTTTCTGCACCGACTGGGTTGAAATGGGCGATAACACAATATCCGCACAACTTGTATAGCGTTCGCGGCGGTCAAGCAACAAGGCGGCGATTTTGTCATTATCACGCACCATTTCATCGGCAGATAAATGAGTAGAAAACAGGTTGAATAAAGACATAATAATAGAAAATTCAATAAGATAAGTTTTCAGGTAGCGTTCAGTTAAACGGCGTATTATTTTAACATACAGAACACACACATGAAGCACATTCACGCGTCAGTTGTTTTATGCAAAAAAAATTCAGCGTTGGCTCATCAGACGCATAAGTGTTGTGAAGTTTAACGACTATAAAACAGCGAAATGATAATAAATACAAAAACAGCAAGCAACACAAAGCCCCGATTGATATATTGAACGGTTTCAACATATCAATCGGGACTCGCAATAAACCTAATTGAGAGAGAGAAAAATTCTAAACTCAATCGGTCAGCAAGAAGCAAGCGGTATCAACCGACAGCACGGAGAATGAGTAACTGTATTTGAAGTCGCGAACTTTTCTGTACAAACCGAAATACGCCAACAAAGCCACAACGGTAAAGGTTACGGCGAACACTTCTAATTTAAGAAATTGACGCAATTCGGTAACATTAGGGAAAATCATACCAAAGGCAAAGCCTAATGCACCGCATACGGCGACTACTAATAAGGTTACAAGCATATCTACTGCTATTAGTCGTACTTTTTTACTCATGGTTAGTACTCCTACATATTAGGACAATGATTAAATGCGATAGAAAAAAAACGCTTCTATCCACTGAACATTCGGGCAAATTCTATTCCTTTTTTAAAATTATGTCAAACTTAAAATTTGTTTTATAATCGCAGTGCAATATTTTTAATATATTGTTTTTATTTTATTTTTTATTAACGAAATGTGCGTTTGTGCGGCGTACAAAATGGGTATTTTTTGACATAAATCATATTTATTTGTGTCTTTTTTGACACAATTTAATCATCTTTCAGGCAGCCTGAACGGGATTTCATCTATCAGTTTAAAAATTAGATGAGTTATACAGCATTTTACCCTATGCCAAAGTAAAAAATTATACGCAACTTATTGTAATAACGAATATTTATTTTTGGTAAAAAACGAACTCATTACTTAACGCAGACTTAATTTGCGAAAAAATCTGCATAAAGTGATAGACATTATGCCCATTTTGCAGGAAAATGTCGGTATCTTTATGCGAATTGCGATGAAAATGTCAAAAAAAGTGCTTATTTTAAATGGTCCTAATCTTAACTTATTAGGCACACGAGAGCCGCATATTTATGGGGCAGAAACCCTGTCGGATATTGAAGCACAACTGACAGCACAGGCAAAGGCTTTGGGCGTGTCGGTTGTTTTTTTGCAAAGCAATTCGGAAGGTGTGTTAATTGATAAAATCCACGCAGCTAAATCAGACGACGTGGATTTTGTCATCATCAATCCTGGCGGACTCACGCATACCAGCGTGGCTCTGCGGGACGCATTTCTCGGCGTGGGCTTGCCCTTTGTCGAAGTGCATATTTCTAATGTTCATAAACGCGAACCGTTTCGCCGTCATTCTTATTTGTCGGATATTGCTGTCGGTGTGATTGCTGGTTTAGGTAGTGCAGGATACGGTTATGCGTTGCAGTTTGCCGCTCAATGTGTAGGGGCAAAATAATCTTCAAGGAATAATTATATGGATTTACGCAAACTCAAAAAACTCATTGATTTGGTTGAAGAATCTGGCATTGCCGAGATTGAAGTTACCGAAGGTGAAGAAAAAGTCCGCATCACACGCACACAAGCGTCTGCTCAACCTGCTCTATTTGCTCCGCCACCTGTGGCGTTTGCTCCGCAACCTGCACCACAAGCCGCTCCTGCCGCAGTTACACCTGCGACAACTGCCCCTGCGGCTGAACCGCAAGTGTCGGGTCATACCATGACTTCGCCTATGGTCGGCACTTTCTATCGTAAGCCCAGCCCCGCGTCTCCTGCTTTTGTGGAAGTGGGACAACGGGTGAATGCTGGCGATACGGTGTGCATTATCGAAGCGATGAAGTTGATGAACGAAATCGAAGCCGATGTCTCTGGCACGATTAAAGCCATTTTGGTGAATGACGGCGAACCTGTGGAATACGGTGCTCCGCTGTTTGTGATTGAATAACTTTATACAATGAGCAATGAGAAGTGAGCAATTAGCAATGAAATGTTATGTCAAGCCTGCGGCTCGACAACTGTTAGTTTAAGATAACGCTTCGATAAACATTTTTCAGGTAGCCTGAAAATATCTAAAAATATCCGTTTTGCCGACAGGCAAAACATAAAACCCATTGCTCATTACTCATTGCTAATTGCTAATTGTTTTCAGGCTGCCTGAAACCTTTATCGGAAGAAATAATTATGGCTATGTTCAAAAAAATATTAGTAGCTAATCGTGGCGAGATTGCTTTGCGTGTGTTGCGTGCGTGTCGTGAAATCGGCGTGCGTTCGGTGATGGTGCATTCCGAAGCCGACCGCGAGGCGATTTATGTTAAGTTGGCACACGAATCGGTGTGTATTGGTCCAGCACATTCTGCCAAAAGTTATTTGAATATTCCTGCGATTATTGCCGCAGCGGAAGTTACTGGGGCAGAAGCCATTCACCCTGGATACGGCTTTTTGTCGGAAAACGCCGAATTTGCCGAACGCGTGGAACAGTCAGGTTTTGTGTTTATCGGACCTCGTGCGGAAACCATTCGTTTAATGGGCGACAAAGTGTCTGCCAAGCGTGAAATGCAAGCCGCAGGCGTGCCGTGCGTTCCTGGTTCAGACGGAGCGTTACCTGACGACCATAACGAAATCATCAAAATTGCACGCAAAGTGGGTTATCCCTTGATTATCAAAGCGTCAGGCGGCGGCGGCGGTCGGGGTATGCGTGTGGTGGAAAAAGAAGAAGATTTAATCACTTCGGTGGAAACCACCAAAACCGAAGCAGGTGCGGCGTTTGGCAATCCCACCGTGTATATGGAACGCTACCTGCAAAAACCTCGCCACATTGAAATTCAAGTGTTGGCAGACGAACACGGCAACGCCATTTATTTGGGCGAACGCGACTGCTCTATGCAACGCCGTCATCAAAAAGTGATTGAAGAAGCCCCAGCACCTGGCATTACCGCCAAACAACGCAAAGAAATCGGCGAAGCGTGCGTGGCAGCCTGCAAACGCATCGGCTATCGTGGGGCAGGCACTTTTGAGTTTTTGTATGAAAACGGCGAGTTTTTCTTTATCGAAATGAACACGCGTGTGCAAGTCGAACACCCCGTAACCGAGTTAATTAGCGGTATCGATATTGTGCAAGAACAGTTGCGAGTAGCCGCAGGTATGCCGTTATCCGTTAGCCAAAAAGATGTGCATTTGCGTGGGCATGCGGTCGAATGCCGCATTAACGCCGAAGATCCGTTCAACTTTATGCCCTCTCCTGGCGTGATTGAACACTATCACTGCCCTGGTGGTCCTGGTATTCGCTTGGATACCCACTTGTATCAAGGCTATCGCATTCCGCCGTATTACGACAGTTTGGTTGCCAAGTTGTGTGCGTATGGCGATTGTCGCCGTCAAGCCACCAACCGCATGCGTATGGCGTTGCGAGAATTTATGATTGAAGGCATCAAAACCAACATTCCCCTACATTTGGAACTGATGGACGACCTGAATTTTCTCGAAGGCGGACAATCCATTCATTACTTGGAACAATGGTTATCCGAACGCAATGAAAAAGAGAAAAATCAATGAGTTATAAAGAAATTCGCACCGTTTTACCGTCCGAAATCGCTGAAAAACTATCAGACGCATTGATGGAAAACGGTGCATTAAGCAGTGCGATTGAAGACGCATACGCAGGCACGCCAGACGAACAGCCGATTTTCGGCGAACCCAACGAACCCACCGCGGTGTGGGAGCAATCGTTGGTGATTGCCTTATTTGACGATAAAGCAAATATCGACCATATTTTTCAGGCAGCCTGTAACAGCATTCAAATCAAAACGCCTGAATATCAAATCCAAGAACTGCCCGAACAAGACTGGGTGCGAATGACCCAAGCACAATTCGACCCCATTCGTATATCCAACCGCCTGTGGATTGTGCCGTCTTGGCATGACGCACCTGACGACACCGCCATAAACATTAAACTCGACCCTGGTTTAGCCTTTGGCACAGGCTCGCACCCCACCACACGGCTGTGTTTGCAATGGATAGACCAACACATTTGTGCAGACGATGAAGTATTAGACTACGGTTGCGGTTCAGGCATATTAGCCGTTGCCGCCCTAAAATTAGGTGTAAAAGCCGCAGACGGCGTTGATATAGACCCACAAGCAGTAGAATCCGCCCAATTTAACGCCGAAAACAACGGCGTTACCGCTCATTTTGTGCTGCCTGAAAACTGCCCGAATAAACAATACAGCGTGGTTGTGGCAAACATTTTAGCTAATCCATTGAGAATGTTAGGCGACTTACTCGCCAGCAAAACCCAAAGCGGCGGACGCATTGTACTATCAGGCATATTAGCCGAACAAGCCGATGAAATTTCCGCCATTTATCAACAATGGTTTGATATGCAAACCCCCACTTATGAAGACGGCTGGGCGTGTTTGAGCGGGGTGAAAAGATAATTTCAGGCTGTCTGAAAACAGTGAGCAGTTAGTAGTGAGTAGTGAGCAGTTGTTTTGTTTTGCCTTATCAGGCAAAACGGATTATTTATAAGATAACGCTTCGATTATTTTTTCAGGCTGCCTGAAAGCGGAATTATTTTTAAGCATTATTTAACAAAAAAACAGCAGAATTAGAACTTATTTAGGAGATAGTACAATGAAAAAACAAGCATTTTTGTTATTAACGCTATTATTATCAAGCGTTTCTTTAACACAAGCCGAAAATATCAACGAATTGCAACGCAAATGTGCAAATGAGCAATCATCACTGTTCAAAAATAACAATGGCACACCGTCTTGCGATCAGTTAGACCGCATTTATCGTGGCAACCAAACGCCACGACACAGCACCACAGAATTGCAACGCAAATGTGCAAATGAACAATCATCATTATTCAAAAACAACAATGGCACGCCGTCTTGCGACCAGTTAGACCGCCTGCACGATTATAAACGCCCTGAAACAGCCAAACCACAACCGATTGTTGTTGAAAAATTAGAATATTGGTATGAAGGCAACCAATACTGCGGACACAATGCCAAAGGCGAAACTGTGCATTGTTACTAATTCATAAGCCTTTCAGGCAGCCTGAAAAAAAATCGAAGCGTTATCTAAAAATATCTGTTTTGCCTGATAAGGCAAAACAAAACAACTGCTCACTACTCACTGCTAACTGCTTTCAGGCTGCCTGAAAGGCTTTCATTTTTTCAAACGCTCTTAAAATTAAATCAGGCTTGTTTTCTGCCAATAATTTTGCGTCCGACAAGGCTTGTCGCCACAGTCGCACGCCGTTTTGTGCGTGAAATAAGCCCAACCATTGCTTGACCACATTGCGTAATGGCGTTTTTTGGGCGATTTCTTGGGCGGCGTATTGATAAAGTTGTTCTATTAAATCTTCATCTGTGATTGTATTTTCACAACAACCAAAAAACACATTATCCCATTCTTTCATCATTAAGGGATTGTGATACACGGCTCGTCCTATCATTACGCCGTCCGTGTGTTGTAAGTGATTGTTTATACTATTATTATCCGCAACACCGCCGTTGATTACAATATTTAAATCCGAAAAATCTTGCTTAATGCGATACACAAAATCGTATTTTAACGGCGGAATATCGCGGTTTTCTTTGGGCGACAAGCCGTTTAACCACGCATTGCGGGCGTGAATAATGAACGATTTGCACGGCGTTTTATGGGCAATTTCGCCGACAAAATCACGCACCACGCCGTAATCTTCATCGTCATCAATGCCGATGCGGTGCTTGACGGTGATTTCGACATTCGTGGCATTTGCCATCGCATTCACGCAATCGGTAACCTTTGCCACTTCACGCATTAAACACGCCCCAAACGCACCTTTCTGCACTTTTGGGCTGGGGCAGCCGCAGTTTAAATTCACTTCCGCATAATCATAATCAGCCGCAATTTCGCAGGCGTGTCCTAATGCGGCAGGGTTTGAGCCGCCTAATTGCAAGGCGGTATTATGCTGTGTGTCCGTATGTTGCAAAAATGCGTTTTTATCGCCATAAATCAAAGCATTAGCGTGTATCATTTCGCTGTATAGCCGTGCATTTTTGCACAGTAATCGAGCCAAAAAACGAAAATGCCTGTCCGTCCAGTCAAGCATGGGTGCGGTACATAATCGGTGTGTGTTGTGGTGCATCATAAAAGTTCAGGCAGCCTGAAACGGGATAATAATTGCTATAATAACAAAAAATCATCTGAATACATAAGGCAAACAAATGAACTCGCACTTGCCCCAATCGTTTGACGCACTCACTATGCCGATTGACGGCACTTCGTTAATTGAAGCGTCCGCAGGCACGGGCAAGACTTATGGCATTGCCCTACTTTTTACACGATTGATTTTATTAGAAAATATCAAAATCGACAAAATTGCGGTACTCACTTTCACAGTTGCTGCCACAGCCGAATTAAAAATGCGTTTGCGTTCTCGCTTAATTGATGTGAAAAATCAATTAAGCAATGGTCAATTTCCTGATAATCAAACACTTGATGATAAAAATTTAATTCAATTATTTAACTTGGCTAAAAATAAAGATATAACCGCCAGCATTTTATTAAAAAATGCCCAAGACGCATTAAATAATTTTGACCAAGCAGGGATATATACCATTCATGCTTTTTGTCGCAGTATTTTAAATGAAGAAGCCTTTGCTTGTGGCGTGCCTTTTTCCTTGCAAATGCAAACTACTGACGATGATAATGAATTAAAACAAAAACTTGCCGAAGATTTTTGGCGACAATATATTGCCAACAATCAACTGGCTGCTTTTATTTGTTTTAATGAAAAAATCACGCCAGAAAAAAAATTAGATGAAATTAAAAAATACATCAGTCAGCCTAAATTAAATAAAGAATCTATTTCTTTTGAAGAATGTATTGGTGAAGTTGAAAAAGCACAAGAAAAACTGTTTAGGCTGCCTGAAATAAAAATCAGTGATGATTTAATTGCTCAAATTAAAGAAAACTTTAATGATAAAGAACAAGATTTATTTTATTCATTACAACAACGCATTCAACAAATTGGCACCAATCATATTGAAGTGCAATTTTGGCAAATCTTTAATCGTTTAAGTGGAACATATTATAAAAAACCGACATTTGTAGAAATTTTTAATAACCTGCAAAAAATTATTCAAGGTTATCCATTTAATATGGAAAAAATTGCAGAAAAAGCCCATTTATTATTGCCTGAAAATTTTATCTTTACCAAAAACAAAAGCATAGATAATTTAAGTCCATTTGAAGATTTTCGCTTAATTTATTATTTTGTTTTATCTTATCAAAATTTTACCCAAAATATTGGCTTTTTCTTGCTTGATTATTTGGATAACGAAATAACACAATCTAAAAAATCATCCAACAAACGCGGATTTAATGATTTATTATTAGATGTTTATTTTTCATTAGAAAACAAAATATTAACCAAACACTTATCCAAAAAATATGATGTTTTAATGGTTGATGAGTTTCAAGATACAGACGCAATACAATATGCTATTTTCAAACAGGCATTTATTGAACAAGGCAAAAGCGTTTTTTTAGTGGGCGACCCCAAACAGGCTATTTATCGTTTTCGTGGTGCAGATATTTATGCGTACTTAAATGCCAAACAAGACGCAGACCATTTATATTCTATGGATACCAATTATCGCACACATGAAAAATTGGTGAATGTGTGCAATGCTTTATTTAACACAAACAATGCTTTTTTAAATAATGAAATTCCTTTTTTTCCTGTGCAAGCCAATCGCAAACAAGAATATCTTTCAGGCAGCCTGAAACAAGAAATTTTGCCCAATGCTCTAACGGTTTTTCATATTGATGAGTCCGAAAAAAACACCGCAGACGAACAACGCCAGAAAATAGCACAAATTTGTGCCAATCACATTGCCCGAGTATTAAACAGTCGCTTGCCATACAAAGAGCGTTGTTTATCATCGGGCGATATTGCGGTTTTGGTACGCAGCCACAGCGAAGGCGATATAATAAGAAAAGCCTTAAAAAACAATGGTATTGACAGTGTTTCCATTCGTCAGGATTCCATTTTTGCCGCCGATGAAGCCCGTATTGTGTATGCTTTAATGAAATTTTGGCTTAATCCAGCAACAGACGGCAGTTTGTGGCGGTTTGTGCAAACAAGCGATTTAATTGGGAAAAATATTCAACAAATTCAAGAATATAACAACAATGAACGGCAAGTAGTCAAAGATATTGAATACGCTCATTTTTTGCGTGAAAAATGGGAAAAAAAGGGTTTGTTTGCCGCTTATCAAGCGTTTGATGAACGCTATCAAATCAGTCGCTCGTTAATTTCTCGGCAAGAATGGCGAATACTCACCAATATCACGCAACTCATTGAATTATTAGCAGAAGAAGAAAAAAATTGTTTCGGCATATATGCTTTGTTGCACTTTTTGCAGCAACAAATTGCACAACCTGACAGCGGTGATAACAGCAAATTGCGTTTGGAAAGCGATGAAAATTTAGTCAAAATCATCACCATGCATGCGTCCAAAGGTTTGCAATATCCTGTGGTGTATTGCCCGTTTATTTTTCGCCCCCACGATGAAAAAGTGCAAGCCTTTGAAATTACACATCAAAATAATCATTCAGGCTGCCTGAAACACAAAACGCAATTAGCCGAACAAGAAATTCAAAACGATTTATTGGCAGAACAAGTCAGGCTACTGTATGTGGCTTTGACGCGTGCCGAAGAAGCCCTGATTGTGGGTTGCGGCGATATGGCACAGCAAAACAGCAGTATCAATCATCTGCTGCGAAATTCTTTGAATATTTCGCCAGAAAACAAAGAGATAACACAATGGCAAATGTGGCAGGATAAATGCCAACAAAACAATGACTTATCCATTCAATTAGTCGATAGCACTCAATCACCGCCAGAAACACTTTTCAGGCAGCCTGCAACGGAAACGCAACACTACACGGCGGCACAGTTAAGTGCTATCAACTTGAAACAGCGGCAGTTTTCCAGTTTCAGTGCGTGGCAGACGCAAACGCACAACGAAGAGAACTTGGTTGTGGATAGTGTCGAACGGCAAGTTTCTGATGATTTATCCAATGAAAACAAAGGAATAAATGCTTTTCCCGCAGGCACAAATACAGGTTTGTGTTGGCATGAAATGTTAGAAGAATTTTATTTTCATCTGCCTGCGGATACGCAAAAATATTTAATTATCAATAAGTTAGAAAAATACGCATTGAGTTTAGATTATCTTAATGACATGGTCGCTATGTGCAATCACACACGATTAGCCGCCTTAAATCACGGCGTATCCTTGTCGCAAATCCCTTTCAGGCTGCCTGAAAGCCAATTTTTGCTGAATGAATTGCATTTTCAGCCCGAAGTTGTGTTGCAATATTTAGGCGATGACTTACCTGAAAACATTTGCACGGCTTTGCGGCAAGTGCAACAACACACTGTGCAAGGTTTTTTCAACGGCTTTATTGATATGCTGGCACAAGATGCACACGGCAATGTGTATATTATTGATTATAAATCAAATAAATTACCGTCTTATGATTTGGACGCAATGAACAACGCTATGGCACAGCACCACTACGCCGTGCAAGCCTTAATTTACGCTATTGCCACACGGCGAATGTTCGCCATTCGCAACATTCACCCTACCCTATTGCATATTCGTTATCTTTTTTTACGCGGTTTGAATAAGGATAATGCCAACGGCATTTGGGCGTGGGATATAGATTGTAATATATTGAAAAAATTAGAAAATGCGTTAAGTATTCATAAAATTCAGGCTGCCTGAAAAACATTCAATCTATAAAAAATGATAAAATAAACGCCGATTTTTTCAAACACAAACAGGAAGTAAGCAATGGATACCGCAATTCAACTGACCTATCTCGAAGCATTGGAATTACAAGCATTGATTGCTCCGTGTTATCCTGAATTAGAAGAAATAGACGATTTTGAAGAAATTAAAGAATATTTGTTGCGTTTGACTAAATTGGATTTAAGTTTTCGTAATGATTTAATTGTATTACCTAAAAGTATTGGAAAACTTACACTATTGTCAAAATTAAATTTGTCTTTCTGCGACAATATTTCTACATTACTTGAAAATATTGGCAATTTTACTCAATTAACAGAATTAGCGTTAAGTTTTTGTGGAAATCTCACTACGCTCCCTGAAAGTTTGGGTAATCTTACTCAACTCACAACATTAGATCTATGTGGTTGCACAAATCTCACTACACTCCCTGAAAGTTTGGGTAATCTTACTCAACTCACACAATTAAATTTAAGTGAATGCGAAAATATCACTACGCTCCCTGAAAGTTTTGGTAATCTTACTCAACTCACAACATTAGATCTATGTGGTTGCAGAAATCTCTCTACATTCTTTGAAAGTTTAAGCGTTCTAACTCAACTTGAAAAATTATATTTAGGTTTTTGTACAGAACTCACAACACTTCCTAAAAATTTAGGTAATCTTACTCAACTCACAGAATTAAGTTTATATGATTGCACAAATCTTGAAACTTTACCTGAAAGTATTGGTAATTTATCTCAACTCACAGAATTAGATTTAACTTTTTGTGGAAAACTCACTACACTCCCTGAAAGTTTAGGCAATCTTACTCAACTCAAAAAATTAAATTTAAATGGCTGCGGAAATCTCACTACGCTCCCTGAAAGTTTTGGTAATCTTATTCAAATAGAAATATTAAGTTTAATTGGAGATAAACAAGCCGCAGTACTTTTAAAAAATATTAATAATTTCAAACAACTAATAAAATTAGATTTAAGTTTTTGTGAAAATCTCACTACGCTCCCTGAAAGTTTGGGTAATCTCATTCAACTTACAAAATTAAGTTTATTTGCTTGCACAAATCTTGAAACTTTACCTGAAAGTATTGGTAATTTATCTCAACTCACAGTATTAGATTTAAGTTTTTGTGAAAAACTAACTACACTCCCTGAAAATTTAGGTAATCTTACTCAACTCACAGTATTAGATTTAAGTGGGTGTAAAAATCTCACTACACTCCCTGAAAGTTTGGGTAATCTCTCTCAACTCACAAAATTAGATTTAAGTTTTTGTGAAAAACTAACTACACTCCCTAAAAATTTAGGTAATCTTATTCAACTCACACAATTAAATTTAAGTGGGTGTAAAAATCTCACTACACTCCCTGACAGTTTGGATAAACTTAAACGAATCACAATATTAGATTTAAGTGACTGCGAAAATCTTAAAATTAAAACACAACTTAATATAAAAAAATCACAATTAGATAATATATCTCTATTATCTATTGGTAATATTTTTTATAAACAAAAAGATTTTCAACGAGCCAAAGAATATTATTTAGAAATTAATGATGAAAAATTTCGTTTTTCTATTCAACTTCTTTATCTTATTGCACAAATTAAATTAGCACTTATTTATGCAAAAGAAGAAGAATATGATAATTTCAATAGATGTATTGATAAAATTAATGAAACAAATGAAGAATATTATGTGCATCAGGTAATGGAGAAAATAGAAGAAATAAAAGATAATCATCAGAAAATATATTTATTTAATATTTTTTATTCTTTCTTTAATATGAGAGAAAATCTTCTTGTGGGAAAATATTATAGTATTTATGAACAAACTTTTGCTCATTATGCCAAACCTGATGTAGCAATGATTTTATTAGATAAAAAAAATAAATTTCAGATAGCCAGTACTGCCCAAGTTAATGACCCCAAAGAGGGTAAAGTGATATTTGATTATTTTAATAATTCGGAAAAACTAAAAAAACAACAAATTAACTTAAAACCATTAAATACATTAAGTACTTTTATCGGTTGTTTTACCTTTAATCACGACAGCCTTAATCAATTTCGTTTATATGGCAAAGAAAACAATAAAGAAGCCACTGGTGTGAGTGTTGTATTGAATAATAATTTTTTTAGTTATCAACATGATAAAACACTTCAACCTAAAAAACAAGCAGAATACAGTAATAATGATACGAATAAACAATCAAGCAATATTGATCATATTTATAATGATAAACTCCCTTTATATCGTTGTATTTATTTAGACCCAGAAGGTAAATTAGATAATCAACCTTATATTCAGGCTGCCTGTCGTGATAAATTAACCTTTTATCGAGAAAAATGGCGTAATCAAAACGATTGGGACGAATATCAAGAATATATCAATGACATTCAAGAAAATATTATGGAAGAATTTTCAAATATTGAAACAAATATTTGTGAATTATTTGCAAATATAAATAATGTAAAAGAAAAAGAACAATTGATAGAAACTGTCAGTTTTATATTATTGCCATTAAGCTTTATGGTAAAACATTCGGCATATCAAGAAGAACAAGAATGTCGTATTTTTCGTTTTGTTGCTCCTGATGATAAAGAAATTAAAGTAGCACCTGCAAGCAAACGAATGTATATAGAATATTCGCAATCTATGTCAAAATATGTTAATAAAATGTATCTTTCAACAGGTGCAGAACAATATAGAAATATATTTGAATTTTTAACTAAAAAGATTTCAAATAAAATAGAAATCCGCAAATCAAAAAATCCATTTAGATAATTGTTCAGGCTGCCTGAAAAACATTTTTGCATTGTCGTTTTTAGGATAGGCTACCCTGAAATTATTTTAACAAGAACCCTGAAACAGGTATAATTCCCCTTTTTGAAAACCCAATCTTAATAAAGGTAACACAAATGTCAAAACTTGCCGATGCAGTGCGATTTCTCGCTATGGACGCCATTCAAAAAGCCAACTCTGGACACCCAGGTGCGCCTATGGGTATGGCGGAAATGGCGGAAGTTTTATGGACGCAGTTTTTGAAATTCAACCCCAAAAATCCCGCTTTTGCCGACCGCGACCGTTTTGTGTTGTCGAATGGGCATGCGTCTATGTTGCAGTATGCCCTGTTGCATTTAACGGGTTTTGATTTGTCGATTGACGACATTAAAAACTTCCGTCAAATGGGTTCTAAAACGCCAGGGCACCCTGAATATGGCTACACGGCAGGCGTGGAAACTACGACTGGCCCTTTGGGGCAAGGTTTTGCGAATGCTGTGGGTTTTGCTTTGGCTGAAAAAATCTTGGCAGCCGAATTTAATCGTGGCGATTTGGCGATTGTTAATCACCACACATTTGTCTTTTTGGGCGATGGTTGCTTAATGGAAGGCATTTCGCACGAAGCCGCGTCTTTGGCAGGCTCGTTGGGCTTGGGCAAATTGATTGCCTTATATGACGACAACGGCATTACGATTGACGGCACAACAGTTGGGCGATTTGATGAAAATATTCCGCAACGCTTTGAATCTTACGGCTGGCAAGCGATTGTGGTTAAAGACGGACACAATACCGAAGAAATTGCCGCCGCAATCGAACAGGCAAAAGCCGACACGCTTCGCCCCACAATTATTTGCTGTAAAACCACAATCGGCAAAGGGGCGGCAAGCAAAGCGGGTTCTCATAAAGTGCATGGTGCTCCTTTGGGTGCGGAAGAAATTGCCGCAACCCGTCAGGCTTTGGGCTGGGATTACGCACCGTTTGATATTCCTGCCGATATTTACGCCGCTTGGGATTGCCGTGAAAAAGGGCAAAAACTTGAAGATGAATGGCAAGCCAAATTTGCTCAATATAAATCGCAATATCCTGAATTAGCGGCAGAATTTACTCGCCGTGTCATCGAAAATAGGCTGCCTGAAAACTTTGCCAACCATATTCAGGCAGCCTTAAACGACATTTGCCATAAAAAAGAAAACATTGCCACACGCAAAGCCAGCCAAAACGCAATCGGCATTTTGGCAGAAGTGCTGCCTGAACTTGTGGGCGGCTCTGCCGACTTAACACCGTCTAACTTAACCGACTGGAAAAACGCCGTTGCCGTTACGAAGACAAGCGGCGGCAATTATGTGCATTACGGCGTGCGTGAATTTGCCATGTGTGCGGTGATGAACGGCTTAGCGTTGCACGGCGGCGTAAAACCGTTTGGGGCAACTTTCTTAATGTTTAGCGAATATGCCCGCAACGCCTTACGCATGGCGGCGTTGATGAAGATTAACCCGATTTTCGTCTTTACCCACGATTCTATCGGCTTGGGCGAAGACGGTCCCACGCACCAACCAATCGAACAAATCGCAACCCTACGGCAAATCCCCAATATGCACACATGGCGACCCTGCGACACCGCAGAAAGCCTAATCGCATGGGCGGCGGCGGCAGAAAATCAAAAAACACCGTCTTGCCTAATTTTCAGCCGTCAAAACCTGCCGTTTATAGAACGAAACGCCGAGCAGTTAGAAAATGTGAAAAAAGGCGGTTATGTCTTATCCGCTTGTGGCGAAAAACCGCAAATTGTGCTGATTGCCACAGGTTCGGAAGTAGCCTTAGCCTTAAACGCACAAAAAGAATTGCAAAAACAAGGCATTAACGCAAGCGTGGTATCTATGCCTTGCACCAACCTGTTTGACGCACAATCAGCAGAATACCGCACAAGCGTTCTGCCTGATAATGTGCCACGATTAGCCATAGAAGCAGGCGTATCCGATTTCTGGCGGAAATATGTGGGCTTAAATGGCGGCGTTATCGGCATAGACACATTCGGCGAATCCGCCCCAGCAGACGAACTTTTCCGCCATTTCGGCTTTACCGTGGAAAATGTGCTTGAACAAGCCAAAGCGTTGTTGAAGTAATGATTGTATTAAAAAACAGACGGTTATCATTCCGTCTGTTTATTTTTCAGGCTGCCTGAAAGCACTTCCCGTGCAGGAAATTCGTCATTGCGAGCCGACAGACAGGCGTAAGCAGTAAAACCGCTTACGCCTGTCTGTCGGCTCGCAATGACGGTAAGAGTTTAAACACCCCAAAAAGGAGTATTTTATGCAAACCGTTCTCACCACAGAAGAAATGCGGCAAGCCGAGCAAGCCGCTGTGGCTCGTAGCACTTCATTATTGCAGTTAATGGAAAACGCAGGACAGGGTGCTGCCCACGCTTTATTAAAAATTCACCCCCAAGCAAAACACGGCTTGATGATTTGTGGCAAGGGCAATAACGGCGGAGACGCTTTGGTGATGGCTCGCATATTAAATAAACACAATGTCAAATCGGATATTTTGTTTGTTATGGGCGAAAAATTGTCCAAACTTTCGCAAACCAATAAAAATAGGCTGCCTGAAAATACGCCCATTTATGTTTCAGGTAGCCTTGATTTTACCGCATACGATTTTATTGTTGATGCGGTGTTTGGCACAGGTTTTTCAGGCGTTCTCCCTGAACATATTTCGCAATTATTCAAACAAATCAACGAACTACCTGCCAAACGCTTTGCTTTGGACATACCCACAGGCATCAACTGCGACACAGGCGATATTGCCCCCAATACATTTTACGCACAACACACCTTTGCGTTTGGTGCGTTCAAACCTGCTCATTTAATGGACAAAACGCAAAGCCATTGCGGTGCGGTGCAGGTGATTGAGATTGGCATATAGAAAGCCAAACAAGCGTATAATACACCCCACATTAAGAGAAAAGACAGGTGAGACAATGGCAGAACAATTTGAAAATTGCATTATTATTCAAGGCATTACCAAAAAAGGCAAAACCTTTCGCCCCAGCGACTGGTCGGACAGATTGTCGGGCATTTTGTCTTCGTTTGATAGGGGGCATCGTTTGGCTCATCACAAGTTTGTGCGGCCGCAACTCATCAACCAAGTGCGTTGCGTGATTGTCGATAAGCAATTAGAAAGCATCAATCCCGATATGTTCCGCTTTCTTATGGACTTTGCGGGCGATAACGAACTGCAAATGTGCGATGGCGAATATGCCGCTCAAATTTCGGCGAATATCGCCGTTAAAGCCACGCCTGCCATTCGTGTGGCAGAACTCTTGCCGTCCGAAACCGCTTTGGCGTTTGACGCATTGTCCGCGATTTATCCACAATTTACATTAGAAGAATTTACCTTATTTATCAATGACTTTATGCGTAAAGAAGGCTATCGTATGGTCGGCGTTTTCAAGGCAGACCAAAAATCAGCGTCAGCAGTATGCGGTTTCAGAACACGCCACTCCCTGCGTTACGGCGGTTGCTTACGCATTGAAGACTGGGCAGCAAGCGACTTTTCAGCACAATTAAACGACTTTATCCAAACCGAAGCGGCAAGATTAGGCGGTTTAACCGTGCGTTTTTGCGATGAAATTGTGCAGTAGTAAGGTTTTCAGGCTGCCTGAAAGCACTTCCCGTGCGGGGAAATCGTCATGGCGAGATTTGATAAAATCAAATCGAAGCAATCTCCTAAAAATCCGCAAGGATTTTTAGGGTAGCCTATCCAATACAACGGTAATGCAAAAATGTTGTTCAGGCAGCCTGAAAAAGGATATAAGTGATGATAAAAAAACTTTTTTTAACCACAACAACCGCCTTATTTTCTTTAACGGCGTTTGCCATTACGCCTGATGAAATTGCGGCGAATATGCAAAAAAGTCAAGTAGTTAGCGGCAAATTTACGCAAAATCGCCATTTGCGTGGCATGGATAAGCCCATGCAAACGCAGGGGCAGTTTGCTTTAGCTCAAAATCACGGTTTGCTGTGGCAAGTAGAAACGCCATTGACGCTGAAACTGCGTTTAACGCAAAACGGCGTGGAACAATGGAATAATCCGAAAAATCAATGGATTAAAAGCAAGCAAGCAGGTCAGTCGGCACAGTTTGAACTTTTTACCGCCCTGTTAGGCGGCAATATTTCCGTGTTAAATCAACACTTTACACCAAAAGCAAACGGCTCGCCACAAAACTGGACGCTGACACTCGAACCCAAAAGTGCGATGATGAAACAAATTTTCACGCAAATCAGCGTTCAAGGCGGCAACACAGTTTCGCAAGTAATTTTGCAAGAAAAACAAGGCGATAAAGTGGAAATTCAATTTATCGCCGATACACAAGCCAAAACACAAGAACAAATTGTTCGGGATTTGAAGTAGAATTTTTCAGGCTGCCTGAGAGAAAACAGTTAGAAACTGACAAAAATTGAAAATTCGAGTGTCATTGCGAGATTTTTTCGCAGAAAAAATCGTGGCAATCCAGTTTTGCCACAGGCAAAACACAACGCCGCAGGCGTTGTAACAACCTTGCAAAAAGCTATTCAGGTTGCCTTTGTTGTACAAGAAAAGTGTGTTACAACGCCTGCGGCGTTGGTTGAAAATCTGCGATTTTCAACTGGATTGCCACGATTTGAACTTCTCGTTCAAATCTCGCAATGACACCGCAGTAAGCGATAAAACCGCTAATGCCTGTCTGTCGGCTCGCAATGACGATACAAATTTCAGGCAGCCTGAAAACATAGATTTTTAAATGTCACACGGATTGGATAATCCTTAACGGAAAATCTTTTAAAAATAAAATTGGGATTGCCACGACTGACTGCGTCAGTCTCGCGATACGCATATCCGTAAGCGATAAATCGCCAACGGATATTGCTAATTTAAAGGAATTGCGTTAGCAATTCCTAATCCGTGTGATGATAAAAAAACAGAGTGATTACAGTAAATGAAATATTTTTCAGGTAGCCTGAAACGGTTAATCTACCTAAATGACACGGGGATTGCCACGCCGTGCATAGCACGGCTCACAATGACAGTTTTTTTTATTTCAGGCAGCCTGAAACTTTTATTTGACTAACAAATTATTATTAAAATCAAAATGTTATACTTTATTCTTTCTCCTGCCAAAAAGTTGGCGGCATTGTCAAACTGTCCGCAAATGGCATTAGAAACTCCTGCGTTGATGACGCAGGCAGCACAATTAGTTGAAAAAATGCGGACATTTGCACCGCATGAATTAGCCTGTTTAATGGGCATTTCTGATAAATTATCGCTATTAAATGTACAGAGATTTGCTGAATGGCGTAATGATTTAAGCCACGCCGCTGCCGCTGTTTATCTATTTAACGGCGATGCGTATGACGGTTTATCCGTGCGAACTTTGCCAGAAAAATCAATCGCTTATCTACAAAATTATTTAGGCATTTTGTCTGGACTTTACGGCTTACTCAAACCTTTGGACGGCATTTATCCGCACCGTTTGGAAATGGGCACCAAATTGCAGCCGTCTTTATACGCATTTTGGGGCGACACCATCACCGCCTTATTACAAAAGCGAATGAACAAAGCCCAAGCCACGCATTTAATCAATTTAGCGTCCAACGAATATTTTTCCGCCGTCCGTCCCGAAAATTTAGCACAACCTGTGATTACGCCACAGTTCAAACAATACAAAAACGGCAAATACACAACCGTAAGCCTTTACGCCAAACAAGCACGCGGCAAAATGGTGCGATTTGCGGCAGAAAACCATATCACGCACGCCGATGAGTTAAAAAATTTCAATGACGGCAGCTATGAATATTGCGAAAGTCTATCGGATAATCAGGTGTGGGTGTTTGTGCGATAGTGTTGAATTTAATTGAATTGGTATTAAATTTGGAAATTTGATACAATGAAAATTATCAACACTTTTAATTAAGGAGTAAAACTTATGGAAACCGCAAGCAAATTTAAAGAATTTATTGAACATATAAAAGATATAACAACTATTGATTTTTTTATATCATTACTTCTTTTTTTTGTTTATTTTGAAACATATATTCGTGTTAAATTTAATGTAGATTTTTTTCAATTTTCTGATAATCCAAATCAATATTGGAATAAATTATCAGACACTTCATTTTTATTGTTAATATTACCATTTACAATTTCTATTCTTTTTGATATTTTTCGACAAATTTATTGGTCATTATTATATCCATTATGGGAAAAAATAGGAATTGATATGTATGTAAAAATGGAAAATAGCGAGCATTTTGTTTCGATATTTAAAGTAAAACAAATTGCCTATGAAACAAATAATACTGTTTTATACGATATGTGTATAAGGCAAGAAGAAATAAATAAAAAAAGAAAGAAAAATGAAAAATATAAAAATAACGCAGTATGGGGAATTTTGTTTTTTACACTTATATCTTTCATACATTTTTTATTGAATGATATAAATTCGCTTCCGATTATAATCGACTTATTTGTACAACTATTCGATATTTCATCAAAATCCATAATATTATCATTGATATTCGCTATATTTTTTATGATGTCTATTTTATGGTTATTTGTTTATTTATTTGATACATTACATTTGAAAGGAAATGAAATTTACAAAATAAATTATATCGAGATTGGAAAAAATAATAAATTGTCAGAACAAATAAAAAAATCAAATATTTTTCATAAAGAATAAATTGTTAAGAGTTTGGCATTATCTCTCACAGAAATACAATTCAGATTAACTTTTTAGATTATCTAACTTATTAGTTTTATTAAATATTGTCAATGTTTAGAACTTAATCCTACGGATATTTTGTCGGAAATTCAGTAAGTGTTTTATTAAATTTTCAGGCTGCCTGAAAACCTATCTTTTTTTCACTTCCATTTCCAATAAAGCCAATTCTTGCAAATCTTCTTTATCGGCAAGTTGTGCTTCAAATTGTTTGCGGTGTTGATTGAAGTTATCATAAATTAAAGCCACTTGTTCTTGCATTTGTTTATGACTAATTTTTCCCTTATCTTTTAATAAAGATTGTTCATTGTCTATTAAAATTTTATCGACATTCTGCCGCCAAAAATCCATTAAAATAATTTGCCGATTTTTGGCTCGAAATTCTGCGGTTTCCAAGAAAATAATCACCAGACGATTAAGGCTGTCCAATTCATCATAAGTTAAATAATTTTTAGCAATAACAATATCTTGCTTACGAACTTTTTTACCTTGCCAACTTGTTAAACCCATATTCGGCAATTTATCATTTGCACGGCTGATAATCAATTCTGCGGCGGTTTTTCCTGTAATGGCGTAAATCAGTTTATTTTGCGTTTCGGCAAAAAACATTTGCGTTGCTTTATCGTCCTTTTGATAGTCTTGGCTTAATGCAAATAAATCTTTAATTTTTTGATAAAAACGCTTTTCGCTGGCTCGAATTTCTCTGATGTCTTCTAATAATTCATCAAAATAATCAGGTCTGCCGTCAGGGTTTTTCAAGCGTTCTTTGTCGATGATAAAACCTTTTTGCAAAAACACTTGCAAATGCCGATTTGCCCACTGCCGAAACTGCACCCCACGCGGATTTCGCACACGAAAACCAATCGCCAAAATCATTTCTAAATTATAAAAAGCGGTGTTGTAATTCTTGCCGTCAGCGGCAGTTGTAAAGAAATACTTGACAACTGAATTTTCATTTAACTCATTGTCTTTTATAATATTTTTAATATGCAAACCAATATTTTGCTTGGAGGTGTCAAAAAGTTCGGCTAACTGATTTTGGCTTAACCAAACGCTCTCTTTATCTTGCAATAAAGACACGCAAACCTTGCCGTCAGGCGAGTTGTAGATAATAAAATCGGACATTTTTGTGCTTTCTATCGGTGTTATATGGCTTTATTTTACACTTTCAGGCAGCCTGAAACTTGAAAAATCCTTGATTTAGCATTACATTCTTATTTTTACCTTGAAAGCAGCACGCAAAATGAAACGCTTATCCACAAACTCGTCCAATTTTTACAAAGAATTGAATGACTTACTTGCTTTTGAAACCGCACAAAATGCGGATATTGACCAAATTGTGGCAGAAATCTGCCAGACCGTTGCCCAACAAGGCGATGCGGCGGTGATTGAATACACCAACCGTTTTGACCATACACATGCCAAAACAATGGCGGACTTACGCTTATCGCAAGACGAACTCAAACAAGCATTTTTCAGGCTGCCTGAAAATGTACAAGCCGCCCTGCAAACTGCCGCAGACCGCATTCGTGTTTATCACGAACGGCAAATGCAACAATCGTGGCAATATACCGATGAAACTGGCACGGTTTTAGGGCAGAAAATCACCCCTTTGGAAAAGGTTGGCATTTATGTGCCAGGAGGCAAGGCGGCGTATCCGTCATCAGTGCTGATGAACGCCATGCCCGCTCATGTGGCAGGTGTGAAAGATATTATTATGGTTGTACCTACGCCAAACGGCGAGAAAAACGATATTGTGTTAGCGGCGGCTTATATTGCAGGGGTTACGGAAGTTTTTACCATAGGCGGCGCCCAAGCGGTTGCGGCACTGGCTTATGGCACAGAAAGCGTGCCGCAAGTGGATAAAATCACAGGGCCTGGCAACGCCTTTGTGGCAGCCGCCAAACGCCGTGTATTCGGACGCGTGGGCATTGATATGGTTGCAGGACCGTCCGAAATTTTGGTGATTGCAGACGGCACAACCGACCCCGACTGGATTGCGATTGACTTATTCAGCCAAGCCGAACACGATGAAATTGCCCAAGCCATTTTGTTAGCAACGAGCGATGAATATATTGATAAGGTTGTGAATGCCATAGAAAAAAGGCTGCCTGAAATGCCACGCCGTGAGATTATTTCCGCTTCACTCAACAATCGTGGTGCGGCGATTTTAGTCAAAGATTTAGACGAAGCCTGCAAAATCGCCAATATTATCGCCCCTGAACACTTGGAATTGTCGGTTGAAAATCCACGCGTGTGGGCGGAGAAAATCCACAATGCAGGAGCGATTTTTATGGGCAGATACACCTGTGAGAGTTTGGGCGATTATTGTGCAGGTCCCAACCATGTGCTGCCCACAAGCCGCACCGCCCGCTTTGCGTCCCCTTTGGGCGTGTATGACTTCCAAAAACGCTCATCTTTAATTGAAGTCTCCCCAAACGGTGCGGACGAATTAGGCAAAATCGCTGCCACTTTGGCACACGGCGAAGGATTGACGGCACACGCATTAGCGGCAGAATTGCGGTTGAAATAAGTGCTTGTGTGATTTAAAAAACGACAGTGATGACTGTCGTTTTTTTTATTCAGGCAGCCTGAAAATAAATCGTAGCGTTATCTAAAAATAATCCGTCCGCCAAAGGCGGACTTAATCACTGCTCATTGCTAATTGCTCATTGCTCACTGCTTTTCAAAACACCGCCAAAGCACTTAACGCTTTGCGTCTTTGTCCGTTTTGTGGGGCGATGGTGTCGAATGGTAGTTCTAATAAATAGCGGCGGTGTTGATTTTCGGCGGTTAAAACCCTTTGGCAAAGATAGGACGCAATCAAGTCGCGGTTGGCGATTTCGCCGTAGTCTTTGTAGGAAATAATGTAATCCGAAATGCCTGTGTCGTCTGTTTCCATTTGTCGCACGGTGAGTTTGCGGTTTTTGGCGTATTGTTTCCACGCAATGCGTTTCATTGAATCACCTGCGTGATAAGGCGAAAGATAGGCGGTTTCGTCATTGCCTTGTCTGACGGCGTGGCTTTCACCCTGTTCATCGCCTGAAATCGGTGTAAAAACAGTGTGTTCAATCGGGGCAGGATAAACGGTAATCTGCCAGTCAGGTTGCAATAAGGCGGATACCGATAGCAGGGCAAACGGTGCGTGGGTGTAAATTTGTATGACAGGCGTTCGCACCAAACCACGCCGCGTGGCGGGAAAAGTGAGTTCTACAGCACATCGTGCGGTGTCTTTGCTGTCTAATAATTGCATTTCTTGTTGTTTGAAATGCGTGTCGCCGTTATCATCAAGAATAAAACGCAGATACACACGGCAATGCCGCATATTTTTGGCACGCACGGCAACGCCGACAACGGCGTTTTCGCCCACAAAACATTCATTGTTTTCAGTGCGTAACAAGGTTGCTCCATATAATTGCCACACGGCTTGCAGTGATGCCCACACGGCAAACGCCAAAATCCAAAAAGCCAGTAAATAGGCAATATTCAGCGTGTAATTCATACCCAACACCCAAGCGGCAGCGGCAATCGCCAACATACCCCAACCCAAACCTGTGGGACGAATGGTTAGGTGTTTCAGAGATAAAGGCTCGTTGTCGTGTATGGCAATGGTTTTCATGGTTCTCATTTTTCAGGCAGCCTGAAAGTTAATACACCGCATTTGCCAAAGTATCTGCTGCCCATTGATTCAGACTTTTGCCACTTGCCTGTGCCTTAATCAATGCGGCTCGATGAACTTCTGGCGGAATACGCAACATTAAGCGACCGCTGGCAGGTTTTTGCGGTTGTTTGCCAGCACGCTCGCAAGCGGCAATGTATTCATCAACCGACAAAGCAAATTCGGCTTTCATTTCTGCCACATTATCGGCGTGAAAGCACACAATATCGCTAATGCCCAAAATGCGTCCGACAAAAATATCATCTCGTTCATCAAATTCAATTTTGGCGGTATAGCCTTTATAAGTTAATGTATTCATTATGATTTTCCTTGAATTTGGGCAGCCATAAAAAATTCACGCAAAGTTTCAATTTGATAGCGTTTGGCTTCTTTTTCAGGGTGCGGACGGTGCCCGTGCCATTCGCAACCGTTAAGCAGAAACTTCACTCGTGAGCCATTTCCTTCTTCAATCAAACCGCCTAATGCTAACACTAATTTTTCAATATCGCAGAAGCGAATATTGCCCTGTGTCGGACGCGTGAAAATGGCGTTAAAAGTTTTTTGTTGTTTGCTGTTCATAGTGATAGCAATTTTAGCAAGTATTGCGTGTTATGCAAGTGTTTTTTGATAGCATATTTACTTTTCAGGCAGCCTGAAAAGGTGATGATTTGGGTTGTTTGACAAATATTTTTGAATTGCGTTTATTTTCAATATATTGCTCACGGCGAGTAGCGGGGAGTGCGTTTGGGTTGGACGCTTCAAAGCCCCTTTCTAAAAACCAGTCGGCGGTGCGTGTGGTTAAGGCAAACAGTTGCGTTAGTCCTTGTTTGACTGCCCTGTTTTCAACCGCTTGTAACAGCAAATCGCCGTAGCCCATGCCGCGTCCTTTTTCGGATACGGCTAAACAGTAAATTTCGCCTGTTTTATCATCAGCAAACGATTTCAACGCCGCACAGCCATACACCAAACGGTCGTGTTCGGCGATAACAAATTCAGCCAAATGGCGTTCGATGTCGTTTTTGGTGCGTGGCAATAGGTTGCCGCGTTGAATTAACGGTTCGATTAACCGCATTAAATCGGGAATATCACGCACTTCGGCTGGGCGAATTTGCGTGAGCGAATTGTTTGCTAACGCCGTGCCAAAGCCTGTGCGGGTGAAGAGTTCTTTGAGTAACGCCCCGTCTTCTCTGCCGTCTATGATTTGTACGCGTGAAACGCCGTTTTTAAGTGCCACAAGGGCTGCCTGAATAGACCGCATAATGTCTTCATGTTGCGGATTTTCTTGGCAATATTGTAATGCGTCTTTAATGGATAAATCGGGAATAACGGCATTATCTTCATCACGAATGCCGTTGGCTCGGCAAAGAAAAACTAATTTTTCTGCCCCTAATGCAGACGCTAATGCGGCAGCGGTTTCAGGCAGCGATAAATTATACGAAATGCCGCCCACAGAATGCCCTACGGGGCTGATTAGCACAATTTGATTAT
This sequence comes from Neisseriaceae bacterium, assembly GCA_017458185.1. Taxonomy (GTDB): domain Bacteria; phylum Pseudomonadota; class Gammaproteobacteria; order Burkholderiales; family Neisseriaceae; genus RGIG9985. The sequence goes on along the minus strand of JAFTFY010000012.1, from coordinate 106,207 downwards.
TCGCCAAACAGCGTTTGATTTGCTCTGCGTCAATTTTACGCACCTGCCCTGTGCGTTGCATATCCACACCGTCCAAAACGCCCAAAGGTTGTGCCAAAATAAAATTACCGCCCGCAATCGACAGTTTCGTGGTATTCGCAGGTGTATTGAGAAAACACATTCCCAGTGCGGCTTCAATATCCAAACGCAGTGAGCCGCACGAGCGTTTGATTTCTTCCATGGCATCTGGCGTGGTTACCCGATAATCACGCACATAATCGCCGTCCATGCCGTTGTCTTCCAAAAAGCCCCGCACGCCGTGAATAATCACAATTTTCATACCTAAACTGTTGAGAAGAGCAATATCGCGTGCCAAGCGGGGGAAATTTTGATGACGCACAATGTGGCTACCCACTGACAGCACAATGGTTTTGCCGTTTAAGTAATGAATATACGGTGCGGCTTCGCGAAAGGCGGAAATAAAATTTGTGTCCATTTTATTTCATCATCTGCAAAATAATGTAAAACAGTTGCATAATCAGCACAATCAACGCCACAAGGCTGGCAACCGTCCAGTTAAATTCATCGCGTGTTGCGGGCGGTTCGGCAGGCGGCGGCGGATATTGATAGGGATTTGGCATCGGATTATAGCCATAATAAGCAGGCGGCAGTGGCACTTGCCCCGTTGGCATCATACCGGGCAGAAAATGCGGGTTAATCGGCTGCTGATAAGGCGGCGGCATGTGCGAAAAGTCGTTTAACGCAGGCGGCGGCATTTGCGGCTCATTCACTGCATTAAATTCAGGCGGCGGCGGTGTTTCTTGTGCCGCTTTTTGTTGTTCCAGTTCTTGTTTTTTCTTTTCTTCTTCTTCCGCTTGTTTTTTGGCTAACGCTTCTTCTTCGGCTTGTTTTTTGGCACGCGCTTCTTCTTCGGCTTTGCGTTTTTCTTCTGCCGCCGCTTCTTTTTCGGCTTTGGCTTGTTCTTTTGCGTCAATTTTGGCTTGTTTTTTCTCTTCTTTTTGGCGTTGGCGTTCGGCTTTGGCTTTTTCCTTTTCCGCTAAATTCGCATACCATTCTCTATCTTCGGCTTGTTTTTTGGCTTTTTCTGCCGCTTTCTCTTGTTCTATTTTGGCTTTTTCGGCTTTATATTCTTCCGCCTGATTGTAAGGCACATCGGCTTCTTCATGCTTATGCGAACCAAATAAAGACGCGAAAAACGATTTTTTCTTCGGTTTTTCTTCCGCAACTTTGGGTTCTATGCGAATTTGCGGTTCAGGCTGTGGCGGCGGGGTATTTTCCGCAGGTTTTTGCATGGTTTGAGCCGCAGACGGTGCAACAGGTTTCTGCACGGCTTGCGGCTGAACATTAGGAGCGGCTTTTTGCGTTGCCGTAGGCATTTGCTGCAAGGAATCATTTGCCTGAAAAATATTGTGGCAAGAACTGCACACAACCAAACCGTCCGCCGCCGACAAATGCTGTTCAGTAATGCGGAATTTAGATTTACACGAAGGACAAGTGGTAATAAACATAAAACAAATCAAATAAAGATTTTCGCAAAGGGTTAAGGTTATGAAAATTTGCAGAAAAAATCAAGAAAACAAGGAAAATAATTTTTCAGGCAGCCTGAAAAAGATTAAATCTCTCACGGAGAACACAAAGACACGGCGTTTTTATTCTCCGTGTTCTCCGTGAGAAATAAAAAATGCGTTCAGGCTGCCTGAAAGAATAATCGCAACATTATCTAACAATATCTGTCAAACCGTAAGGTTTGACATCATTATTGCTCCCTATTTAATCTTCGGCAAATGCCAGCCGAATTTAACGGCGAGCATGCGTAGGCTGACAACCAAAATGGTGCAAATTAATACCGCAATCGCTTGTGGCACAAGGGGCAGAAGCAGTACATACGCAATCGCCCCCACAATAGACGCTGTGGCGTAAATTTGTTCAACCAAAATAGACGGCGTTAAGCCTGCCAAAATATCGCGAACCAAACCGCCGCCGACACCTGTCATCACGCCCACAAAGACTAATAAAAAATAATTGCCGCCAAAACCTGCCGCAATCGCCGTGTTAATGCCCACTGCGGTAAAAACGCCTAAGCCCACTGCGTCCAAGAAATTCATCAATTTTTCATATTTATCAATAAAATGGCTTTCCAAAATGTATTTATTGATATACACCAAAGCAAACAATAAACAGCCTGTGCCAACTGCCAACAAGGCGTATGACGCATTGATAAACATTTTCGGCGGACGAATGCCCAACACAACATCACGCAAAAAACCGCCGCCTAATGCGGTGGTCATCGATAAGGCAAGCACGCCAAATAAATCCATATTTTTGCGAATAGCAACCAACGCCCCCGATGACGCAAAGGCAATGGTGCCAATCAGTTCCGCCGCATAAATCACGGAGTTTGAGTATTCCACGATTTTTTTCCGTTAAAAAATAAATCTCATTTTAACTTTTTTCAGGCTGCCTGAAATAGTAAAATAACGCCTTTTAAGATATTTTCGTTGTAAAAAAATGAGTAAAGTCATTACGATAGCAAGCCGTGAAAGCGTTTTGGCAATGTGGCAAGCGAATTTTGTGAAAAGCCGCTTGCAAAGTTTGTATCCTGATTACACTGTGGAAATTTTAGGTATGACCACCAAGGGCGATCAAATTTTGGACAGAACCTTGTCCAAAGTAGGCGGAAAAGGCTTGTTTGTCAAAGAGTTAGAAACGGCATTAGCAGAAGGTCGGGCAGATTTGGCGGTGCATTCCTTAAAAGATGTGCCGATGGACTTGCCTGACGGTTTTGACTTGGCAGCGGTGTGCGAGCGGGCAAATCCGAATGACGCTTTTGTGTCGCATCAATATGCCAATTTATTAGAACTGCCCGAAAAAGCGATTGTCGGCACTTCGTCTTTGCGGCGTGAAGCCCAGTTGCGTGCCAGATTTCCGCATTTGGACATTCGCCCCTTGCGTGGCAATGTGCAGACGCGTTTGCGTAAATTAGATGACGGCGAATACGATGCGATTATTTTGGCAGCCGCAGGTTTGGAACGCTTGGGTTTGGCAGACCGCATTCGCAGTCAAATTCTGCCCGAAGACAGCCTGCCTGCGGCAGGTCAAGGGGCGTTGGGCATTGAAATTGCGGCACACCGCGATGATATGCGTGAAATGTTAGCCCCCTTAAATCACGCCCTAACAGCCGATTGCACAACCGCAGAGCGTTCATTAGCAAGGGTTTTGGGCGGTTCGTGCCAAGTGCCATTAGCCGCATACGCCACACTTGCCGAAAATGACATTTTGTCCCTGCGTGGTTTGGTTGCTCGTCCTGACGGTTCAAGCGTGCTGATTGCCCAAGCGTCCGCCCCACGCCGTTATGCCGAACAATTAGGCAGAGCCGTAGCCAAATTATTAGAAGATGACGGTGCCAAAGAATTGATTGCCGAAGTGTTAGCAGGGTAATGATTTTTTATTTTGGCTTCGCCCAAATTTCGGCTTGTTTGCTACGCAAATCTTTTATTTACTTCGTAAATAAAGATTTTCACTTTGTGAAAACAAACCTTATTTTCAGGCTGCCTGAAAAGTGAAAAGCAACTATGCCATTGCGTTGCAATGACACGACAATGATAGCAATTTTTTGTATATTAAGTTTCAGGCAGCCTGAAAACCACATACCAACCAACACAAAATGAAAGCAAAATGACCACACCCCCCCTACTTGTGATAACGCGTCCCATTGAGCGTTCTCAAAAACTGTTGCATTTTTGCCAACAAAACGATTTTGCGTGCGAAATTTCGCCGTTTTTAAAAATTGAGCCGATTGCCGATATTTCAGGCAGCCTGAAAAAGCAAATTAAAAACGCCGATATTCTGTTTTTTGTCAGCCCAACAGCCGTGGAAATATGTTCTCAATATATTGATTTATATGAAGAAAGAAAAACTTTCGCCGCGGTAGGCAAAGCAACCGAAATCGCCTTACAAAAACAAAAAGCCAGCCCGATTTTCTCGCCCGATGAAGGCAATGACAGCGAAAGTGTGTTAAAACACTCTTTTTGGCAACAAAACACAGGTAAGATATTGATTATTCGTGGCGAAAATGGGCGTGCATTTTTGGGGGAAGAACTCGCCAAAATGGGCTGGCAGGTTGATTACGCCGATATTTATCGCCGCATTGAAACACCGCCTGACCCACAACTTTTTGCACGATTGTACGACTATTCAGGTAAAATAGCCGTGGTACTTTTTTCAGCACAAATGTGCCGTTTGTGGTTAAACGCCATACCCAAACAATATGCCCAAAAAATGAAAAAATTGTTATACTTAACCGTTCATCACCGCATAGGCGATATACTCAAACAAGCAGGGTGCGAAGAAGTGATTTGTTGCGAAAATGAACAAGCAATGATGAAAATACTCAAAAATCAATGGGGTAAGTCGTGAAACAGTTTTCAAATGAAGGCAGATTGTTAAGCACAAGAAAAATTTTGCCCGAAGACAAACAGGGAATGTCGTTAGAACAGTCTGATTTTATCAGCATTTCTTTGCAAGAAATCGGTGCAGAACCCGAACCCTTGCAGGAAGAACCTGCGGTGCAGGTTATGCCGAATATTGTGTCTCATCGCGATAAAAAATTCAATAAAAATCAACAACACATCAAAGAAGAAAAAATTATTCAAAAAAATCAAGAAAATAAACAAGATAAACCCAAACACAGCAAAGCCAACCCGAATGCAGGCAGCGTGGCTCATCGTGTTTTGGATAAATGGGGCATAGACCGCAAAACCGCCGCCGCCATGACTGCCGCAGGCTACGCACCGTTTGACGCACAAAAAAATATGCCCAAAAACATTCGTTCAGGCAGGCAGAAAAAACAAGACACCCAAGCCGCCGAAAAAGCCTTGCAACAAACTTTCCAAGCCCCCTATCAGCCGATAGAACCCAAACCTGTTGTGCCTGAAAAACCCAAAAAAGCCGCCAAAAACAATAAAAAAAGCAAAGCCAAAGCCAAAAAAGGCAGTGCGTCCCAAGCGGTAGAATCTTTAAAATGGGCAGTGGAAAACAGCCCAGCTAAACAGCAACGCCGCATATCCGCCGATATTCAATCCGCAGACAAAGCAGTGGCAAAATTATTTCGTTCGCAACGACAAATGCCGCCCTTAAAACCGATGGGTGATGACGAATTGCCGCTAACTGAACAGCCACACCATACCATTTCCGCCGCCGAACTGAAAGCCGCACTTTTGCCTAATCAAGAAGAAATCAGTCGCAACAAGGGTTTGAAAGCGGTGAAACTGCCCAAAGGCAAAACCAAAATCAAACTGCCCGAACGCAAAAATAAAGCGTCTGCCGTGCAAGCAGTGGAAGCCCTGCGTTGGGCTGTGGAACACAATCCCGACAAACCCAAACGCAGGCAGCCTGAAAAAACCATGCCCCCCTTGCAACCGATGAGTGAAGACGAATTGCCACTGACCGAACAAACCCATCACCCCATTTCCGCCGCAGAATTGCAAGCAATGGCGATTGATGAAGAAAGAAGAAATTAATTTCAGGTAGCCTGAAAGATTTTTTATCAATTTATTCAACAATCAGCCGTCAAACTCCTTTATACTATTACCCTTTTGTAGCGTATCTTGTGGAGTTCTCGTTATGAGCGAAAAAAATACACCGCAACCTGAAATTGTGAATATTGATATTGACGATTTAAAAGTTCAGTCGGCAGATAAGGCACAGGCTGAAACGCCGTCGCCGCAACCTGAACCTGCGGCGAAAAGGGAGAAGGTGAAAATTGAAAAACGCCCCAAAGAACCTGAAACCACAACCGCCCCCGTGGTGATTAAACAAGGCGGCGGTAAGGGTTGGGCTGCTTTGGCGTTGTTGTTTTCGCTTGTTGCACTCGGTGCGTCTGGCTTTTTGTTTGTGCAAGGTCAAAATGTATTAGAAAACGCTCGCCGTGATTACGCTGCCCAGTTAGATAAAGCGGCTTTGGGCGAGAGTGATAATGCTCGCCGCTTAAATCAATCTATTGATACGCAACAAAAATTAGAACAGCACTTTCGCTTATTAGACGACAGTGTCCGCCAAACGCAGGCGGCGTTGAGCAATACGCAAACGCAATATCAGTCTTTGTCAAACGACCGTTTGCAGTGGCTGATTAACGAGACGGATTATACGCTGAACGCCACTTCGCAACAGATTTTGTGGCACGGTAATTCGCCTGCGGTGATTGATACGCTCACGGCATTAGAACAACGCTTGTCTGCCTTTGATTTTCCTGAATTACTGCCCTTAAAAAAGGCAATTAGTGATGATTTACAAACGCTTAAAGCCCGTCCTGTGGTGAATACCGTAGCGGTTTCTTTGCGTTTGGAACGCTTGCTGGCGGATACGGAACATTTGCCCTTGTTAATGGATAGATTATTCAAAGAAAACACCCCAGCCGCCATAGAATTGTCGGAAAATCAAGGGGTTTGGTATAAAAATTTATGGCAAACTGCCAAAGATAATATGGGCAATTTGGTGCAAATTCGCAAAATTGATAATCCTGATATTATGGCTTTGTCTGCCGACCAAGTTTATTTTATTCGTAAAAACATAGAGTTACGCTTACTTGACGCACGCATTGCCTTAATGCAATATCAATCGGCGGTGTATCAGGACGATTTGGCAGCGGCTATTGCAGAAATCAACCGTCATTTTGATACGAATCACCCTACGGTTAAAGCGTGGTTGGCGGAAGCAGAACAGTTGAAAAACACGGATATTAGCCGCGAGCAAGACGGCGATATGCTGAAAAACAGTTTATCGGCAGTGCGAAAACTCAAACAAGGCAATATTAAATTGCCTGAAACGCCTGCCCAAACCTTGCCCGCTCCGCCGCCTGCGGTAGAAGCAGTGCCGCCTATGCCTGATTTATCCACAAATACAGCGGATACACCTGCGGCGGAAAATAATCCGTCTGCTCACCCTGCGGCGGATACGCCTACGCTGCCTGAAACACCAGCAGCGGACAAACCTGCACAAACGCAGCCTGAAAATACACAACCAACGCCGTCTGAACCTGTGCAACAAGGGGAGACACCAGCATGAGAGCCTTAATTTGGATCATTATCTTGTTTGCCGCCGCCGCAGGATTAGCGGTGTTAAGCCAGCATTATCAAGGCACGGCACACATTATCTTGGGCAACACGCATTATTCAATGAATTTGAATACGCTGATTATCGGCTTGCTTTTGCTGTGGTTGGTGCTGCACATCATCATCAAAACCGCCAAAACCATTGCGGGCTTGCCTGGCGGATTTCGCCGTTGGGGTCGCAAAAACCGCTTGCGTCAAGCCGACCAAGCCTTAAATGACGCAGGTATGGCGTTCTTTTCAGGGCAGTATGCACATGCCGAAACCCACATTCGCAAATTATTAAACAACAAAGACGCAGGCGACAAAATGCCTTTGGCGTTGGTGTTGGCGTCTTACGCCGCAAATGCCGCAGGCGATACCGCTAATCGCGATAAGTTCTTGACACAATTAGAAAAACAGCCCGAAAAATATCGCTTGCCGTCTCGTTTGTTAATGGCAGAAAACGCTTTGACGCGGGGCGATTACGCCACGGCTCGCACAAATATTTTAGCGGCATTAAAAATTGCCCCCGATTCCATTCCTGCCGTGCGTTTGGACTTACGCCGCACATTAGCCGAAAAAGACGCAGAAGGCACCCTGAAAAATGTCGGCATATTGTTGAAAAAGAAAGCGATGAGTGCAGACGAAGCGGCGTTAGCCAAACAATCTGCCGTGCAAGTTATGTTAAAAAATATCAACGACTTAAAAAGTCTTAAACACTGCCTGAAACCTTTTTCAGACAAAGAAAAATACGGCGTTTTGGCAGTGGATATTGCCCAAAACTTGCAAGCACAAGGGCAAGTGAAAGAAGCCGTCAAACACATTCGCACCGCCTACAAACAAGATGCCAAGCCAGAATTGTTGGCAATATTAGCGGATATTTTTCCTTATCTGCCTGATACGGATCGCAAAAAATTGTTGGAAGACGCGGAACGCCGTTTGAATGACGACAAAAACAATATTGATTTGCTAAAAACAGCGGCAAAAATGGCAGAAAGCGAACACATTTGGGGCAAGGCTCAAAACTGGTTAGAGCAAGCGATTGCCATCAACGACACGCCCGCACTGCACTTGGCATTAGCCAAAATCTTTACTGATAGCGGCAGAGCCGATATGGCAGAACAACAACGAGCGATTGCCTTGCAACAATTATCCGCAGAAAATACAGAAGAATAAATTTCAGGCTGCCTGAAAAGTGAAAAATCGTTCAGGCAGCCTGAAAGCCAAATACCACTATGAAAACAAACATTCATCACGCCGTAGGTTTAATGTCGGGCACCAGTATGGACGGCACGGACGCGGTTTGTACGCGTTTTGTCAATCATCGCTTTGACGGCGTGATTGCTCATGCGTTTTTGCCGTTTTCGTCTAAATTGCGTAACGATTTGTTATCTTTACAAAATATCGGTAATAACGAATTGCATACCGCTCAAAAATTAGCACAAACTTTGGCAGAAAATTATGCCCAAACCGTGCAACAATTATTCAGGCAGCCTGAAATGGTGGGCATTCCTGTGGAATGTGTGGGTTGCCACGGGCAGACCATTCGCCACGCACCTGATGACGGTTACAGCATTCAGTTGTGCGACTGGGCGTTGCTTGCGGAACGGCTGAAAATGCCTGTGGTGGGCGATTTTCGTGCTGCCGATATTGCCGCAGGCGGACAAGGGGCGCCACTTGTGCCTGCGTTTCATCAAATGGCGTTTGGCGAAGACGGCACAACCACTGTTGTGGCGAATGTTGGCGGCATTGCGAATATCACCGTGCTGTCGGCAAATGGCGAAGTATTTGGCTTTGACACGGGGCCGGGCAATATGCTGATAGACGCGTTTTGCCAGCAATATTTTAATCAAGCCTTTGATAAAAATGCACAAATTGCCCAAACAGGCACAACCATTCACCCATTATTATCAAAATGGCTGAATACCGAGCCGTATTTTCACCGCAAACCGCCCAAAAGCACAGGACGCGATTTATTTTCAATGGCGTGGGTGAAAAAAAATCTTGCAGGCGATGAAAATCCTGCTGATGTGTTACGCACTTTAACGGAATTAACCGCACGCAGTTTGGCAAATGCCGTATTAAAATACGCCCCCGACTGCGAAGACTTAATTTTATGCGGCGGCGGAGCATTTAACCCATTGATAAGACAAAGATTATCTGCACTGTTACCAAATGCGTCTGTAACCGACACTTCCGCGTTTGACCTGCCGCCGATGCAAGTGGAAGGTGCGGCATTCGCATGGCTTGCCCACTGCCGCTTACACAAAATCCCAGCTAATCTACCACAAGCCACAGGAGCAAAAGGCGAACGCATATTAGGTGCGTTGTGGGAATGTGTTTAGATTTCAGGCTGCCTGAAAACTGATTTTTTCTTGACTGATATTCTAACTGTGTGTAAAAATACACACCAAAAAGGATAAACAATGACCAGTAAGGAACTGATTAAATTGCTTGAACAAGACGGTTGGAAAGTCATGCGTGTCAAGGGTTCTCATCATCAGTTACGCAAAGACGGTGTGCCTTTTGTGATTACGCTATCTCACCCAGAGAAAGAAGTTTCCAAACACCAAGTTGCAGACGCAAAACGCAAATCAGGCTTAAAATTTTAGACAAGGAAAAACAATGATTTACTATCCGATTGCTATTTTTCAAGACCCCGACCAAAATAATTTTGGGGCAATTATTCCTGATTTGGCAGGGGCTTATCCTGTGGGCGATACGATTGAAGCAGTTATTCAAGACGCACATGAATTAGCACAATTTCATATTGAAGGTTTGTTGGACGCAGGTATCCCTTTGAATAATAAGCCAAAATCTATACAAGAACACCGCTTAAATCCTGAATATAAAGACGCTGTTTTGTGGGCGATGATTGCGGTTGATGAAACGGTTTTCACCAAACAAGTGCGGTTTAATGTGAGTTGGTCGGAATATTTGTTAAAACAAGTCGATGAATATGTGGCACAGCACCACGAAACACGGTCAGGCTTTTTGGCTCGTGCCGTGCAACAGGCAATGCAACATTAACCTTTCAGGCTGCCTGAAAAATATTTTAATCTACTGTTTTTTTATGAATAAGCAAACCATTTATCTTTCTTCTCCTGCTGTGGTCTCCGCTTTGGGTTGTGGTTTGGATAAGCACATTGCATGTTTATTAAATCCGCCTGCCCAAACGGTTTTGACGCAACAAAAAATGCCTGTAACGGGCAAGCCGTATTATTTTGGCGTAGTGCCTGAACCCTTGCCGCAACTGCCTGATTATTTATCGCAACCCTATAACCGCAACAATCATTTGTTGTGGGTTGCGATTGAGCAAATTCGTGATTATATTGATGAAGTGATTGAAAAATATGGCAAACACCGTGTGGCGGTGATTGTTGGCACTTCCACTGGCGGCATTGAAACGAATTTGCCTGTTTTTCAAACTGTGGCAGATGGCGGCAAATGGAGCGATACGCCGATTGAACAAGATATGCAAGTGCTGTCGTCTCCTGCTGATTTTTTGCGAGATGCTTTGGGTTTAACGGGTTTAACTTATGGCATTTCCACTGCCTGCACTTCGGGGGCAAGGGCGACTATTTCTGCCGCACGGCTTTTAAAAGCCGATTTATGCGATGCGGTGATTTGCGGCGGTGCGGATATGTTATCGACACTCACGCTCAACGGTTTTGATTCGTTAAGCGTTTTATCAAACGGCATTGCCAACCCTTGTTCTAAAAATCGCAACGGCATTAACATAGGCGAAGCCGCCGCCTTGTTTGTGGCAAATAAAGACGGTGTGGGCTTGCCGCTGTTGGGCTATGGCGTATCGTCAGACGCATATCATATGTCGTCCCCGCACCCTGACGGCTTGGGTGCAGAAATTGCCTTTCAGGCAGCCTTACACAATGCACAATTAACCGCCGATGAAGTTGGCTGGATAAACTTACACGGCACAGGCACGATTCACAATGACGCTATGGAAACCCAAGCGGTATCTCGTGTGTTTGGCACAGACACGCCAGCCACTTCAACCAAACCCTTAACAGGACACACATTAGGAGCCGCAGGAGCATTAGAAGCCGCCTTTTTATGGGGCATTGTTTCACGCGAATATAACCCTGACGGACACTTGCCGCCACATTTATTTGACGGCGAGCAAGACCCCGAATTGCCGCCCATTTATCTTACCCATTCAGGCAGCCGTTTTGCACAAGAAAGACGCATTGCCGCCAGTTCATCATTCGCCTTTGGCGGCAACAATAGCGTGGTGATTATCGGAGAAAATAATGATTGAATGTCCTTTCAGGCAGCCTGCCAAACTACTACCACACACAGGCAAAATAGTGTTGTTGGACAGTGTTTTAAAATGTATCGACAATCGCGTTGTGGCATTAGCAACCATTCAAAAAGACTGCATATTATTGCCGACAGACACAGCCACGCACTTGCCCACATATTTAGCCATAGAAATTATGGCACAAACCGTAGGTGCGTGGGCAGGAGCGGTTGCCCTATCGCACGGCGAAAAAGTACGCATCGGCTTTTTGCTTGGCACACGGCGTTTTGAAATGCCTGTGGCAGAAATTCAAGTCGGCACAGAACTACGCTGCGAAGCCACGCTTTCATGGCAAGACGACACAGGCATGGGCGTGTTCGACTGCGTTTTGTTGAATCATCAAAACGAAGAAAAAATCGCCACAGCGTCTTTGAATTTATATCGCCCAAATGAACAAGATTTGCAACAGATTTTAGACAATGAGCAGTGAGCAATTAGCAATGAGCAATGAGTTTTTCGTTTTGCCTTGTCAGGCAAAACGGATTATTTTTAGATAAGTTTCAGGCAGCCTGAAAAAATAGTCGAAGTGTTATAGTCGATAAACTTCAAAAGTATAAAAGGCGGCGAGACGCAGACAGTATAAAATAATACGACAAGGCGAGCTAACGAATTATAATTTTGAAGTTTATCGACTATATCTAAAAATATATCCGTCAAACCGTAAGGTTTGACATAATAATTGTTAATTGCTCATTACTCATTACTCATTACTCATTGCTCATTGCTCATTGCTCATTGCTAATTGTTTTTAATAATGAATATTATCAAATACTTACAATCGCAAGGTATGGGTTCTCGTAAAGTTTGCCAAGCCTTATTGGCGGGTAATCGAGTGAGAATCAATGGCGAAATGCCGCCTGATGAGATTGCGGATACTGCCACGCCGCAAAGGCTTACTCTTGACGGTGAAAGTGTGCCGACTTTGCCTTTGCCGCACTTTTATATTCTGCTCAATAAACCTGCGAATTTTGAAACTTCGCACAAGCCCGTGCATTATCCGTCTGTGTTTTCGCTTCTGCCTCCTAATTGGCAAAATTTAGACATTCAAGCCGTAGGGCGATTGGACGCAGACACCACGGGCGTTCTGTTGCTCACCAATGACGGCAAATTGAACCATTTTTTAACAACACCCAAAAATCATATTGTTAAAACTTATGTGGCAACTTTGAAACACCCTGCCGATGAAACACTGTGTCATCAATTAACAGACGGTGTTGTATTGCACGATGATAACGAAACCGTTAAAGCCCTATCCGCCAAACTGATCACACCTACACTATTGGTGATGTCTATTGACAGCGGCAAATATCACCAAGTTAAAAGAATGATTGCCGCATGCAGCAATCGCGTGGTGCATTTACAACGCACGGCGTTTGGCAATTTAACTGCGAGCGATTTGCCACAGGGCGCATGGCGGATTATTCAAAAAGAAGAAGTGATATAGTTTTCAGGCTGCCTGAAACAATTTAATTATTCTATTATAGTCAATTCATACCAAAACTATGCAGCGTTGTTCCGCCTTGCCGTATTATTTATACTGTCTGCGGCGAAACGCCTTGCCTATTTTTGGTCTGAATTAACTATATCTCTCACGGAGAACACAAAGACACGGAGAAGAATGTTAAGTGCTTAATATAGTTGATATTTTTCACATTCTCTGTGTTCTCCGTGTCTTTGTGAGAGATTAAAAAACAAAAATTTCATCTTGTATCGAATTAAAAATTCAGCAATTTTTATTTTTCAAAACAACTCATTAAAAAATTTTTTATCAAAACTACTTTATAACTATATGTTTTATAATAAAAATTCATTATAAATTTGTGTTAATAAAAAAGTTTATCGAACAACAATATATGGATAAATAAGATTCTTCATTTCGTTCAGAATGACGGTTGTTTTTTCAGGCAGCCTGAAACATATTTAATTATTTTCATAAAAAATAATTTCGCAAAACAAAAAAATTAGGGTATCATTACACCTGTCAGGCAACCTGAAACAATTTATGAACCAGACTTTTATCACTCTCCACCTCCTTTCGCTGGTTCGTTTTAGGTAGTCTGACCCTTTCTTTATCTGATAGTCGTTCCATTTCAAAACTAATCATCGTTGGTTCGCCTTGCTGTATTATTTATACTATCTGCGGCTTCACCGCCTTGCTTATTTTTGAACTGAAACGACTATAATTAACATGGAAATCATACGATGAATCAAGACGATAAAAAACAAGCCGCCGCCGAAAAAGCCCTGTCTTTAATTCCCAAAGGCACCTATATTGGCGTAGGCACAGGTTCGACCGTTAATTTTTTGATTGACGCTTTGGCACGCAGCAAATTCGACATTAAAGGAGCAGTGGCGACTTCACAGGAGACCGAACGCCGCTTAACCGCCGCAGGCATTACTGTTGTGGTTACGCCTGCCGAATCAGGACGATTGCCTGTTTATATTGACGGTGCGGACGAAATCAACCATTCTTTGCAAATGATTAAAGGCGGCGGCGGTGCCTTGTTGCGTGAAAAAGTGGTTGCGTCCATATCGGACTCGTTTATTTGCATTGCGGACGACACAAAATATGTCTCCAAATTAGGCAAGTTCCCCTTACCAGTGGAAGTGTTGCCATTCGCCCGTTCGGTTGTTGCCAAAGCCTTATTCCGTATGGGCGGCGAAGCCAATTTGCGTGTGGGTTTTAAAACAGACGGCGGACACGAAATTTTAGATGTAACAGGCTTGGATTTGTCGCGTCCTTTGACTATGGAAGACGAACTTAACAAAATTGTTGGCGTGATGGACAACGGCATATTCGCCCGCAACGCCGCTAATGTATTGGTTTTAGGCACAAAATACGGTGCGGAATTGATTTCGGCAAAATAAATGTGTTTCAGGCTGCCTGAAACGAAGTGGGGCGAGCGAAAGCGAAGTTAAAAACAGTGCGCAGTTGTTTTGTCTCATGGCAAAGCAGATTATATTTTATTATTGTCCGCCAAAATTTTGGCAACTGTTTGAAAAGATATTATTGATGTTTCTCACGGCGGCACAAAGAACACGGAGTAACTGATTTCTCCGTGTTCTTTGTTTCTTTGTGTTCTCCGTGAGAAATAAAAATGCGTTCAGGCTGAAACCTTTGCAAAACTGGCATCTGTGGCACATTTCTTCATTATGCGTTGCTCGAAATCGTAGCCTTTCTTATTGTTATGTCTTCGATTTGAAGTGCTACTATAACTTTGAACTCTACTCACATCTACCAGTTTTGCAAAGGTTTCTGCCTGAAACTTTTCTTCACGCTTTATTCAACTTTTCCAACAACTCCGACATTTTGGCAGGGTCGTCATTTTTGAGTATCGGCACGATTTTGCTTTCTAATTGTTCCACATGGCACGACAGTACAATTTCTTTGAATGCCAACATTTTAGACGGTTGCATGGAAAAGTGGCGAAAGCCCATGCCTAATAAAAGGCGTGCGAAAACGGGGTCGCCTGCTATTTCGCCGCAAATGCTGACGGGTTTTTCCATACGGTTGGCGGTGCGTAAAATGTGTAACATTAGTTTCAGAACCGCAGGGTGAGCGGGTTGATAGAGTGCGGCGACATCTTTGTTGGCTCTATCTACGGCTAATGTATATTGCACTAAATCATTGCTGCCGATAGAGACAAAATCCACCATTTTTAACAAAGAACCCACCATTAACGCCGCCGCTGGGGTTTCTATCATCACGCCTACGGCAACATTTGGGTTGTGGGCAATGCCGCTGTCGGCTAACTGGTCTTTTGCCATTTGTAAATGCACTTGGCATTGTCTGACTTCGGTTAAAGACGAAATCATCGGCCACATTATTTGCACTTCTCCGTGTTGTGCGGCTCGCAATATGGCACGCATTTGTGTGCGAAACATTTGTGGCTCGGCTAAACTTAATCGCACGCCCACCAAGCCCATAGCGGGGTTTAAGCCGTGTGTTTGTGCAAACCAACGCGGGTTTTTGTCTGCACCCAAGTCCATCGTGCGAATAGTAACGGGCTTGCCTGCGGCTTTTTTGATGATTTTGGCGTATTCGCGATATTGTTCGTCTTCTGTGGGGGCAATATCGCGGTTTAAGAATAAAAATTCACTGCGATAAAGCCCCACGCCGTCTGCGGCGTTTTTGGCAACTTCTGCCATATTATCGGCAGCGGCAATGTTTGCCAAAATTTCAATCGGCACATTGTCTTGCGTGGTGGCGGCGGTGTCTTTGAGTTTATTGAGTTCTCGCTGGCGACTGCGAAATTCCCTTGCTCGCCTGCGGTATTCTTTGAGCAGAAATTCATCAGGCTGCAAAATCACCACGCCGTCTATGCCATCGACAATCACCACTTCATTTTCGCTAATTAAATCAGACGCATGCCGCAAGGAAATAATCGATGGCATATTCAGCCCACGCCCCAAAATGGCGGTATGGCTACTCGCACCGCCAAAATCGGTTACAAAAGCGGCAATGCGATTGTCCTTAAAAAACACTGTATCCGCAGGCGACAAGTCGGCAGCAACCAACACGGTGTCTTCAAATAAATCTTCTTGTTCAGGCACAAAGCCGTTGGTGTCTATGCCCATTAAATTTTTAAACACGCGTTCCACGACTTGCAACATATCCTGCTTGCGTGCGTGTAGATAATCATCGGCTATGCTATCAAATTGTGCGGAAAGTATGTCGATTTGCTGCGATAATGCCCATTCTGCATTGATTTTTTTTTCTTCAATAATATCAATCGGATCGCGAGAAATCGTGGCATCATTTAACAACATAATATGCAAAGAAATAAACGCCCCTAACTCGGTTGGTGCGTCTTCGGGAATATTGTTGCGTAAATGCTCAAACTGGCGGCGTGTGGTGCGAATGGCGTTTTCGTAGCGTGCCACTTCGGCGGCAATTTCTGCGTCTTCTACGGTGTAATGCGGTGCGTCTTTCATGCCTTGCTTGATAATATGAGCCCGCCCAACCGCAATGCCGCCGCCCACTGCCACACCGTATAACGCCACAGCCATTTTGTTATTCTCCTTCGCCGAATTTTTCTTCAATTAAGTTGCACAAAGCGTCCATAGCCGCTTCTTCGTCAATGCCAAATGTTTTGATTTTCACAAAAGAACCCATGCTTGCGGCTAACATCATCAAGCCCATAATGCTTTTGCCGTTAATGGTTTTTTCCCCTTTGCTGACCCACACTTCGCAGTCATACTGGTTGGCTAATTGCGAAAACTTGCCAGACGCTCTCGCGTGTAAGCCTAATTTATTGATGATTTTAACTTCTTTTTCTAACATGGCTGATTATCCTTATCAAACAATAAGATACCGTCAATCGCCGCTTGTTTGACTTCATTCGCAAAGGCTTGCAAATCGTCTCGTTGCGGTGCATATTGAATGGCTTTAATCGCCATCGGAGCATTTAAGCCTGTTAAAAGGGCAATTTTTTTGCCGCAATAGAATAATTTTTGAGCAATATTACACGGTGTTGCCCCAAAAATATCGGTCATCACCAAAATTTCATCAAACGGAAAAGCCCTTGCCCACGACTGCACACGAGCCAAAATCACTTCGGGCGACTCATCAGGCAAAACCCCAAAAACATGCAAATATTCCGTTGTTTGCGGAAAAAAATGCTTCGCCAAAGAACGATACGCTTCGCCGACTGTTTCATGGGTGATAATAAATAAACCTATCATTTTATGTGTTTTTTCAAAGGGTTATATTGTAAGACGGGTTTTAAACCCGCCCAAATGCAGTTTGGCTTACGCCTGCCATTGTTTCAGGCAGCCTGAAACTACTGCTTTCAGGCTGCCTGAACGCATTATTTTAACGCCAAAGGCAAATACAGGCTTTGTTTGCCACGCATAATATACAGCGGTGCAATGTTGTTATAACCTGCAATGGCATTTTTAAACGAGTTTTCATCAGACACCGCATTTTGTCCAACCGACACAATCACATCGCCGTGTTGCAAGCCTGATTTTTTGGCTAATTTTTCCGCTTTGACAACCATTAAACCGCCGTTTTCTAACTGATAACGCGTAGCGGAAACTTTATCCAAAGGAGCCAGCGTTAAACCGATTTCAGGCAGCGTAAAGGACGATTGGTCATTTGGTACAACATAGCCGCGTTGTGGTTTTTCTGCGGTTTGGGTTGATGACGAACCCAATTCGGAAACAGTGGTTTCAACTTCAAATGTTGTGCCTTTTCGCCACACGCTGAGTTTCACCACACTGTTGGGCGGCGTAGGGCCAATAATCAGCGGCAAATCACTGGATACTTCCACCACTTCACCATTAACCGCCAAAATAATATCGCCTGCTTTTAAATCAGTTTTAATGGCTGGACTGTCAGGCAGAATTTTGGTTACCAACGCCCCACGCGGACGGTCTAAACCAAAAGCAGTAGCCAAATCATAAGACACTTCTTGAATAATAATGCCCAACTGTCCGCGTTTAACCGTGCCTGTTTTTTTCAACTGTTCCGATACGCCAATCGCCACATCAATCGGCACGGAAAAGGAAATGCCCATAAATCCGCCCGAACGCGTATAAATTTGCGAATTCATGCCCACCACTTCGCCATACAAATTAAACAAAGGGCCGCCTGAATTACCAGGATTGATGGCGACATCGGTTTGAATAAAAGGAATATAGTTTTCGCCTGACAACGCTCGTTTTTTCGCCGACACAATCCCCGAAGTTACCGTATT
Source organism: Neisseriaceae bacterium (assembly GCA_017458185.1). GTDB lineage: Bacteria > Pseudomonadota > Gammaproteobacteria > Burkholderiales > Neisseriaceae > RGIG9985. The sequence goes on along the minus strand of JAFTFY010000012.1, from coordinate 88,097 downwards.
TTCAAAACCAAACGGCGAGCCAATCGCAGCCACCCACTCACCAACACGCAAATCTTTGGGATTACCAATTTTCACCGCAGGCAAATTTTGGGCTTCAATTTTCAGCAACGCCGTATCGGTTGCCGTGTCTGTGCCAATAATTTTTGCCGCATACACGCGTTTATCGGTGAGCATGACCTTAACGCTGTCTGCGTCTTTGACCACATGGGCATTGGTTAAAATATAACCGTCATGGCTAATAATAAAGCCCGAGCCGTTATCCACAGCGTCTTCTTTTTCATCAGGCTGAAAACGGCGGAAGAAGTCGAAAAATGGATCGATTTCGTCATCGCCAAAACCAAAACCAAACATATCATTCAGTGATGAATTGCCCGCATTTTCTCGATGTGCTTGAATATTCACCACAGACGCACCGACTTCTTCAACTAATTGCGTAAAATCAGGTAATTGCATGTGAATTTTGGTCTGCTCGCGTTTTTGTTCTTGAATAGCAGGCTTGACCACAACTGGTGTGTCTTGCGGCGGCGGATTGTCTTTTTTATCCGAACAAGCATTCAGTGCCAATACGGATACAGCCAACAGGGGCAATAACGAGTAACGCTTCATTTTATTATGTAACCTCAAATACTGTGTGTCAGATTTTTCAGGCAGCCTGAAAAAATTTCAAACGGTCTATTATAAGATAATCAATAGAAAAATGATGATTAAATTTGTTTTCAGGCAGCCTGAAATTTAATTTTATCAGCACCCAAATGGCGGTTAAAATATCCCTAAACCGTTCAGGCAGCCTGAAACCCAAAAAACACAAGCAAAATGACCATCTACCACAACATTGCCGTCAATCGACCGCTATCGCAACTTTTTTCGTATTCTCACACTTCTGCCTTGCCTATCGGCACGCGTGTGGTTGTGCCTTTTCACAATACGCAGGAAGTGGGCATTGTGTGGCAAAGCGATATTACGCCTGATATTGAGATACACAAAATTCTGCCCATTCAAATGGTTTTTAACGAAGAGCCGCCGTTGCCCAAAGAATGGATACAACTGATTGAATTTACGGCAAAATACTATCATTATCCTGTGGGAGCAAGTGCTTTTGTGGCACTACCTACTACTCTGCGTCAAGCCGAACCGTTTAGGCTGCCTGAACCTGATGAATATTTCACGCTGTCCGATTTAGGGCGACAACAGCCGCCACCACGCTATCCCAAGCAACTTGCTTTGTGGAACGCTTTATTTTCAGGCAGCCTGAAAAAATCTGCCGCACGCCAAATTCATTCAGACGCAAATAAATATTTACAAAAATGGTTAGCATTAGGCTACCTGAAAATAACTGATAAGCCACAAGCCGTTGTTTTAGAACAAAAAACAAATCTTAATTGCGAACAGCAAACCGCTGCCCAAACTGTGTTAGCCAAGCAGGCTACATTTGCTCCTTTTTTGCTATGGGGCATCACAGGCAGTGGCAAAACCGAAACTTATTTTGAAATAATGGCAGAAGTCATTGCCAACGGCGGTCAGGCTTTGTTTTTGGTGCCAGAAATCAATTTAACCGCACAATTATTAGAACGCTTAAAACGCCGTTTTCCTGCGGTTGAAACCGCCATTTTGCACAGCGGTTCAGCCAAAATGGCACGATGTCAGGACTATTTTCGGGCGATGTCAGGGCAGGCGAAAATTGTTGTCGGCACGCGTTTGGCGGTTTTCACGCCCATTCAAAACCTACGCTTGATTGTGGTTGATGAAGAACACGACCATTCTTATAAACAAGACAACGAATTGCGTTACAACGCTCGCGATTTGGCGGTGTGGCGAGCCAAACAAGCAAACTGCCCTGTGATTTTGGGCTCCGCCACGCCGTCTTTGGAAAGTTATCAAGCAGCCTTGAATGGGCGATACACCTTGTTGAAACTCACACACAGGGCGAAAGCACAGGCAAGGCTGCCTGAAATTACCTTGATAGATGTTAAGCGACAAAAATTAGACAACGGATTATCAAGCAACGCATTGAAATTATTAGAAGAAAATATAAAAAACGGCGGATTAAGTTTGGTTTATTTGAATCGGCGTGGCTTTGCTCCTGCCTTGTTTTGTGGTGATTGCGGCTATTCATTTTCCTGCCCAAATTGCTCGGCAAAAATGGTGTATCACAAATATCAACGGCATTTACGCTGTCATCACTGCGACCACAAAATCGCCGTGCCTAAAATCTGCCCCGATTGCGGCAATCAAGACTTAACCGCAGTCGGAATCGGCACACAACGCATTGAAGAAGTCTTAAAAAAACGCTTTCAGGCAGCCCATATTGTTCGCATAGACAGCGATACATTAAATCGCAAAGACGACTGGCAAAAAACACGCAAAGCGATTGAAAATAAAGAAATAAACATCATCATCGGCACACAAATGCTTGCCAAAGGACACGATTTTGAGCATTTAAATTTAGTCATCGTGGTGAATGCGGACAGCAGTTTATACAGTGCCGATATGCGTGCGACTGAACACCTATTTGCCAAGTTAATGCAAGTGGCAGGGCGAGCAGGACGAGCCGACCGTGCAGGAAAAGTGCTGATTCAAACACAACTGCCGCATAATCCATTATTCACCCACATTCAAAACCACGACTGGCAAGCCTTTGCCGATGAAGAGTTGGCACGCCGCCAAACATTCGCCGCCCCGCCTACGGTTTATACCGCCGCATTCCGTGCAGACGCGGTGAAACTGCAAGACGCCTTATTATTTTTACAAAACGCCGTCAAACAATTTGTGCTGCCTGAAAGCGTTGTACTATATGGCCCTGCCCCACAACTGATGACCCGCCTATCAGGCAGAGAACGCGTACAACTCTTTTTTGAAAGCAAAAACCGCCCCATTTTACACACCGCCGTTACACAATTTGCCCAAATATTAGAACAAACCCAAACAACCGACATTCGCTACGCCATAGATATAGACCCGTATGAGTGTTGATGATGAATAGTTTTCAGGCAGCCTGAAAACCATATTATAGTCAAGCAACTTCAAAATGTTAAAAACCGTGTCATTGCGAGCCGTTGCTTGCAACGGCGTGGCAATCCAATGAATTGCGTCGCAATTCATCAACGCCGCAGGCGTTGTAAGGCACTGTTTTTTATATCATTTAGGCAACCTGAAAAGCGTAATGCAATGTCGTTACAACGCCTTTTGGCGTTGTGTTTTGTCTTTGACAAAACTGGATTGCCACGCCGTGATTTCATTAACGCGAGCAATGACACAGTTTTTAACATTTCGTTTATATAACGAGTTTTGCAGGAGTTTTTTGTGTACAAAAATAGATTTGGCACAGTTTTTTAGCCCGCCTGAATCCAATCTTAAAAAACATATTTAATAAAAACAATTAGTTAAAAAATAATTTCACTTTTTTTCAAAAAAAATTTTCAAACTGGCACACTCACTGCATTAAAGCAACTGACCGAAGGGAATGGTTCTCTTCACCAACAAATCCACTTTTTAAGGAGTATTGAAATGAAAGCAATCCAAAAAGGTTTCACCTTAATCGAATTGATGATCGTTGTTGCAATTATCGCTATTTTGGCAGCAATCGCATTGCCTGCATACCAAGACTACACCAAACGTGCTCGTGTATCTGAAGCAATGTCTTTGGCAGCAGGTTCTAAAACCGCCATTGCTGAATATGCTTCTAATGAAAACGACTGGCCTGCTGATAACGCTGCCGCAGGTGTTGCACAACCAGCCGAAATTTCTGGTAAAGGTGTTGTGTCTTTAACCATTACTGATGGTGTTATTGATATGGAAACATCGGATCGTATCGTTACTGGTGGTCACTTGCAGTTAATTCCTGTTGCTGACACAAGTGTTAGCGATGCAGATGTTGCAGCGATCGCTTACGGTTCTGCCGCACAACCTGCCGCCGGTGCAATGAACGGTGTTGATGCTGGTTCTTTCAGATGGCGTTGTGTTAATGACGGTAATGTCTTGTTGAACAAATGGGTTCCAACTGAGTGCCGTAGTTAATATACGGAATGTATGTCAAAGTGGCGAGATTTCTCGCCACTTTTAATTTATAGCTATTTCAACCAAAACTGGTTCTCCTTATCGTATCATATACATTCTCTGCAACTCCACTCTCCTTGCTTACTTTTAAACTAAAACGGTTATACAAAAATACAACGCAATATCACAATCTGGCACAATATTTGCATATTGACGGCAGTAGGGATTTACTTATCACTGTAAAATTAAAACGGAGTATTACCATGAAAAATATCAAAAATAAGGGTTTTACACTCATTGAATTAATGATAGTCGTAGCAATTATTGCCATCTTAGCGGCTATCGCCTTGCCTGCTTACCAAGATTATGCCAAGCGTGCTCGTGTATCAGAGGCGTTATCTCTGTCTGCGTATGCAAAATATGCCGTTACTGAATTTTACTCCACTCAAAGTCGTTGGCCAGTTGATAATTCAGAAGCTCTGGTTATGAATGCTAATGACATTACAGGTAAAGGAGTTGATAGCGTGGCAGTTGATAATGGTGTCATCAAAATAACTACTTCTCAGCGTATTGTATCTGGCGGAGAATTATGGCTCACCCCCATTGCAGATGGTTCAGATGTTACACAAGCAACACCAGGTACTGCTTTACCACAACCACAATCAGGAACTCAAACAACAGTAGCGATGGGTTCTGTTCAGTGGTTATGTTCTCATAATGCAACTTTACAAAGCAAATGGGTACCTACTGAATGTCGGCGTGAGAATTAATCTATAACTATACAAAAAATCGACAGTTAATATTCTGTCGGTTTTTTGTTTGTGTTTTGATACAATTATTGTTGTTTTATGATTCAAGAGGGTAATATCAATGTCTTCAAATTTTTCGCAACGCTTTAAATTTGCCACTAAATTATCGTCCATTCATTTATTGATTAGCCTTACCATTGCCCTGCTGATGGCTGCTTTGGTGTTTTTGGTGTGGTATAAATACCCATACACCCACATGTTAGGTGGTTTGGAATTGTTTTTCTTGGTGTGTTCAGTCGATGTGGTATGTGGTCCTTTAATGACACTGATTTTGGCTAATCCAAAAAAATCTAAACGCGAAACCGCGTTGGACTTTTCAATGGTGGCAGCCATTCAAATTGCTGCTCTATTGTATGGTATGCACACGGTATATGTAGCTCGCCCCGTGTATTATGCTTTTGATGCCGACCGCTTTACCACCGTTACCGCCGCGGAATTAGCTGAATTAGCCAAACCAGAAGATATAGCAAAAGCACCCAAAGAATTGCAATCCTTGCCTAAATTTGGAGCAAAACCGATTGCTTTATATTGGGAACAAGAAATGGTGGATATTGAAAAAGTGTTTATGCCCATAATGGCACGCCCTGAACATTGGCGTGTTTATGACAAAACAGCGGAAACCGCCAAAGTGCGTAAAAAAATGTTGCCTATGGAAAAATTATATACATTTGCACCCAATAAAAATAAAAAAGCCATTATCGACAAAGCCGTTGCTAAAACAGGCGTTTCTGCGGATAAGTTGTATTTCTTGCCTTTCACTTGCGACCGTAATTTAGAATGGTCTGCCTTGTTAAATGAACAGGGAGAAATTGTGGGTTATGTCGATGCGGACGGTTTTGGCGAGTAGTTTTCAGGCTACCTGAAAAAAAAGATATGTTTTTGCAAAACATATCTTTTTTTGTTGCGTTATGCGTGCAGTTGATTGACGCGTTCTACTTCTTCTTTTGCCCCCAAAATCACGGCAACGCGTTGGTGTAAGCCTGTGGGTTGTATGTCTAAAATATTTTGTTGGGCATTGCTTGACATGCCGCCTGATTGTTCAATCAGCAAAGACATGGGGTTGGCTTCGTACATCAGCCGCAGTTTGCCTGGTTTGGCAGGGTCTCTTTTATCAAAGGGATACATAAACACGCCGCCGCGTGTGAGTATGCGGTGTACTTCGGCAACCATGCTGGCAACCCAACGCATGTTGTAGTTTTTGCCCCTAACACCGTCCTTGCCAGCCAAAAGTTCGGCAATATAGTTTTGCATAGGCTTATCCCAGTGGCGTTGGTTGGACATATTGATGGCAAATTCGGCTGTACTTTCAGGTAGCCTGAACATATCTTTGGTTAAGATAAATTGATTTTGTTCGTTTAAGGTAAAACCAAATACGCCGTGTTTGGCGGTGAAAACAAGTTGCGTTTGTACGCCGTACAAAACATAGCCTGCGGCAAGTTGATTTCTGCCGTTTTGTAAAAAGTCGTCTGTTTTCAGGCTGCCTGAATAGGGTTTTTTCAACACGGAAAAAATTGTGCCAACGGAAATATTGACATCAATATTAGACGAGCCGTCTAATGGGTCGAACAGTACTAAATATTCGCCGTGCTCGTTGGTTTCGACAAAATTGTCTTCTTCTTCGGACGCAATGCCTGCCACTGTCGGCGTTTGGCGTAATGCGTTGATTAAAATATCATTTGCAATTACATCAAGTTTTTTCTGGGCTTCGCCTTGAATATTGCCGCTGCCCGCTTCGCCTAATACGCCTGATAACGCACCTTGACGGGTTTTGGCAGAAATTTGCACACAGGCGGCAATAATGGCGGAAAGCGTTTCTTTCAGGCTACCTGAAAGATTGTGTTGGTCAAAATGTTGCTTTAAAAAGTCGGTCAATGTGGTGTGAAACACGATTTGCTCCAAGTTTGTGGGTTGTTTGGGGTTTTCAGGCTGCCTGAAAATATGTTGAAACTACGCTATATGTAAGCATTTTAGGTAACATAAATTGTATCAAAATAATGCCTTACAACGCTTGCAGCGTTGGCAAAAAATCTGACGATTCTTTGCTGGATTGCCACGACTTGAACTGCATTCAAGTCTCGCAATGACACTGGTTTTACTTTCAGGCTGCCTGAAAATATATTAAAACTATGCGTTTCGTAGTCAATCGGTGCGTTAGGCGGGTTGAAAACCCACACTGCAACTTAAAATCTTCATCAAAAACGACCATAAATCGGTATTTTTTGATATTTTAATCATTTCAGGCTTTAATTGTACCCCTAAAATCGGTTAAAATCTCACGATTTACGGAACAAAATATGGTTGTTTTTGTATTTTTGGTCAAATGCAATCATATCGAATCACTGATTTATTGTAGGACATTGAATAAATGAGCAAACAAGAAGTTGATAACAGCCGCCGCCGTTTTCTAACGCTGGCGACTTCTGCTGCGGGGGGCGTTTTAGCCGTTGCCGCTGCTGTCCCTTTCCTTGCCAGTTGGAAACCGTCTGAACGCGCCAAAGCCGCAGGGGCTCCTGTGGAAGTTGATTTAAGTAAAATCGAAGCAGGTCAGTTGGTTACTGCCGCTTGGCAAGGCAAACCTGTTTGGGTTTTGAATCGCACCGAACAGCAACTCAAAGACTTGCCCACGATTGACGGCAGTTTGAGCGACCCTGAATCCAAAGTGCCACAACAGCCTGAATATTGTGCTAATCCCACTCGTTCCATTAAACCTGAATGGTGGGTGGCTGTGGGTATTTGTACACACTTGGGCTGTTCGCCAACCTATCGCCCAGACCTTGCCCCTGCTGATTTGGGTAGCGATTGGAAAGGCGGTTTCTACTGCCCATGCCACGGCTCGAAATTCGATTTGGCAGGTCGTGTATTCAAAGGTATGCCCGCCCCCACTAATTTGGTTATTCCGCCATACAAGTATTTAAGCGATACTATGGTTTTGGTCGGCGTGGATAGTTAAGGGAGTATTGAATAATGAGAAAACAACCTGCTCAAACCAAAAGCAAAATCATCAACTGGATTGATGCACGCTTTCCGCTGATTGCCCTGTGGGAATCGCAAGTCAGCAAATATTACGCACCCAAAAACTTTAACTTTTGGTATTACTTTGGCTCATTGGCGTTATTGGTATTTGTCATTCAAATCGTCAGTGGCATTTTCTTGGTGATGAACTTCAAACCCGATGGCAACCTGAACGCTGACGGCTTGCCTGTGGCGTTTGCGTCTGTGGAATACATTATGCGTGATGTGTCAGGCGGCTGGTTTATTCGCTATATGCACTCCACAGGTGCGTCATTCTTCTTTATTGTGGTTTATCTGCATATGTTCCGTGGCTTGATTTATGGCTCGTTCAAAAAACCACGCGAATTGGTGTGGATTTTTGGCTCGTTAATTTTCCTATGCTTAATGGCAGAAGCGTTTATGGGCTATCTGTTGCCTTGGGGTCAAATGTCGTTCTGGGGTGCGCAAGTGATTATTAACTTGTTCTCGGCAATCCCAGTGATTGGTCCAGACTTATCCGTATGGATTCGTGGCGACTTTAATGTGTCAGACGCAACCTTAAACCGCTTCTTCTCTTTGCATGTGATTGCCATTCCCTTGGTGTTATTATGCTTAATCGTGGCACACTTAATTGCCTTGCACGAAGTGGGTTCTAACAACCCTGACGGCATTGAAATTCACGACAACGAAGACGCAAACGGCGTGCCTGTTGATGGCATTCCATTTCACCCATACTACACCGTGAAAGACATTTTGGGCGTAGTGGTATTCTTAATCGTGTTCTGCTCGGTATTGTTCTTCACACCCGAAGGCGGCGGCTACTTCTTGGAAGCCCCCAACTTCGACCCTGCTGACCCGATGAAAACCCCTGCACACATTGCACCTGTTTGGTATTTCACGCCATTCTATGCCATTTTGCGTGCTGTGCCTTCTTTCATGAACACCCAAGTTTGGGGCGTGTTGGCAATGGGTGCGGCTGTGGTATTGATTGCACTCTTACCTTGGTTAGACCGTGGTGAAGTCAAATCAATCCGCTATCGCAGTGGCATTTTCAAATTATTTGTCATTTTGTTTGTGATTGCCTTTATCGGCTTGGGCATTTTGGGTGCTTTGCCTGCAACCACATCTCGTACGCTGATTGCACGCATTTTAACCATTGTGTATTTCGCATTCTTCCTGTTAATGCCGATTTACAGCAAAATGGGCGTTAATAAACAGCCGCCTGCACGCGTTACCATGAGTACTACCAAACAAAAACTGTGGTTCTTTATTTGGGTAGCGATTACGCTGGTTGGTGCTTACCTTTTTGCCAGTATGATTTAATGGGAGAACGAACATGAAACAAAAAATCAAAGCCTTGTTATTAAGTGCCGTTCTCGCCGCAACACCGATGAGTATGGCAGTTGCATCAGGCGATGCACATTATCCGAAAGCCCCGATTGACCTACGCGACCAAGCCAGTTTGCAACGCGGTGCACAAATCTTTATGAACTACTGCATTTCGTGCCATTCCGCTGCAACCTTGCGTTACAACCGCTTAACCGACATCGGCTTAACCGAAGAGCAGATTAAAAACAATCTGATTTTCACCGATGCCAAAGTGGGCGATTTAGTCAAAGCCGCTATGCCTGCGAATGATGCCAAAGAATGGTTCGGCGTAACGCCGCCTGATTTGTCGTTAATCGCCAGAAGTCGTGGTGCAGATTACTTATACGCCTATATGCGTGGTTTCTACCAAGACCCATCGCGTCCGTCAGGCTGGAACAACACCGTGTTTGACAAAGCCGCCATGCCCCATATTCTGTGGGAACAAGGCGGATACCAAGCAGTTGAAACCGACCAAAACGGACAACCCGTGCTGGACGAACACGGACAACCCAAACTGCACTGGGTTACAGGCGGCTTACACACTCGCCTAAACGGCAATGAAGCCGATACAACCGAATACGACAACTATGTGCGTGATTTGGTGAATTTCATGGTTTGGGTAGGCGAACCTGCACAACAGTCTCGCAAACGAATCGGCTACTTGGTGCTGATGTACTTATTAGCCGTAATGTTGCCACTGACCTATTTCTTGAAAAAAGAATACTGGAAAGATGTGGAACATTGATTAAGCGGTTAAACAAAACCCTTTCAGGCTGCCTGAAAGGGTTTTTTTGTGGGGAAAATAATATTTTCAGGCTGCCTGAAAATAAAAAAACTGCTTGGCATTTAACCAAACAGTTCGGAATGTGAGCCTATTCTGTGTAGCAAAACATACGCGTCTTTGTATTCGTAAATAAGCAGTAAATCAGGTTTAATATGACATTCTCGACACCCTTTCCAGTCGTGTTTTAAGTCGTGGTCAAGGCGTTCTTTGGACATTTTTTTGCCATTATTCAAACAGTCAATAACTTCTGCCCATTCAGGTGTTAAAAACAGTTCAAACGATTGTTTCTTCAAATCTCGCTTAAATGAATGAGCAGGCGTTAGTTTATTGTTTCTCATCAGCAAATTCTTTCTTCAAATCTTCATACATTTCTTCTGGTGTATTGTAAGATTTTAGGCGACCTGCGGCAAAGTCTTCCCTTGCTTCAATAATCGCTCGTTTCGTTTCTTCATTTGGCTCATTCGATTTGTATGTTAATGAAACAGGAATGGCACGCGTTTCGGCAATTTGACGAAAAAACATTTTAATCACTTGTGCAGGCGTTAAACCGTATTCTTCAATTACCGCAAATGATTGTTTTTTAAGATTTTCATCAAGACGAATACTGTAATTGACAGTCATTTTATGCTCCTAAATAATCGTTCAACGCACTGCAATTATAATGACACTTGCACTACATTGCAATACAATATATCTGATTAAATAGATTAAAAAACTTTTCAGGCTGCCTGAAAATACATAATCACGCTAAAATAAGTCCTTTATAAAAACACCATACAATGCTGTGAAAACCATACCCATTCGCCCTGACACCGCACCGTTATTGCACACCTTGCCGCCGTTGTCGTTGTATATTCACATGCCCTATTGCGTGCAGAAGTGTCCGTATTGCGATTTTAATTCGCATGCGGTTTCAGGCAGGCTGCCTGAAAAAGAATATATAGACGCACTGCTCATTGATTTACAACAAGAATTGCCGCGTATTTGGGGGCGGAAAATTTATTCTATTTTTATCGGCGGCGGTACGCCGAGTGTTTTTCAGGCAGCCTATATTGATTATTTATTAAATAATATCAGAGCCTTATTACCGCTTGCTCCCGAATGTGAAATCACCATAGAAGCCAACCCCAACTCATCGGACGCACAAAAACTTGCCGATTTACGAGCAAGTGGCGTGAATCGGCTGTCTATCGGCGTGCAGAGTTTTTCTACGCCACATTTACACGCATTAGGACGCATTCATACCGATAAAGAAGCCATACAAGCGATTGAAATAGCAACAAAAATTTTTAATCAAGTGAATGTCGATTTAATGTATGGTCTTCCGCAACAAACCGCAGAAAACGCCGTGCAAGACATAAAAACCGCCGTCAATTTGGGCGTGTCGCATATTTCTGCCTATCAACTGACGATTGAACCGAATACCGCTTTTCATTTCAGGCAGCCTGAAAACTTGCCCGATGATGATTTATTGTTTGAAATTGAAACCGCCGTGCATAATACGCTGTTTGATAACGGTTTTTGTCGCTATGAAATTTCTGCTTTTGCGTCTGATAAAAAAAATCGTTGTGATCATAATTTGAATTACTGGCATTTTGGCGATTATGTGGGCATAGGTGCAGGGGCACACGGCAAAATTTCTTATCCTGATAAAATCGAACGCACCAGCAAACTGCGTTCGCCTGACGCTTATATCCATGCCGAAAATAAAGACAGCACACGATTGATTATTCAAAACAAAGACTTACCCTTTGAATTTATGATGAATGCCCTGCGTTTGATTGACGGTGTGCCTGCCACATTATTTAGCGAACGCACAGGATTATCTTTGCATCATTTAGACACAATTTTATCTGCTTTACGACAACAAGGTTTATTAAGCAACACCCCAGAACGCTTGCAGACAACAGATAAGGGTTTGATTTATTTAAATGAAATATTGCAACAGTTTTTGCCGTAGGCGTTTTCAAACCGCAGTTTCGGCAAAGCCTATGGCGTAGGCTAAAACGATTTGCAATGTTATAATGTTTTTTGTTTGTTGAATTTTGATCCCAAAGGAGTTTATTATGCCAACGCTTGTTTCTCGCTCACCACAAGAAATTTCTGCTTTATATGTTCAGTTACCCGAAGAAGAGCGATTTTCGGTGTTTTCTTATATTGAGTTTCTAATCAATCGCCGTAAAAAAATGGAATTAGAACAAGCAGTTAATGACGCTCGCACGGGTCAAAATTTGCATGGAGATTTTGAAAGTGGTGAAGACGCAGTTCGTTCTATGTTGGTAGATTGATGATGAAATATGCCATCAAATACACCAGTAAAATGAAAAAATCTGCCAAGTTAATGCAAAAACGCGGTAAGGATATGCGTAAGTTGGCGTTCGTTATTGATGAACTGGCACAAGGTAGGGAATTAGATGAAACATATTGCGACCACCAACTCAAAGGCAAGTTGAAAGATTTCCGTGAATGTCATATTGAACCTGACTGGCTCTTAATGTATCGCATTGATAATCAACAGTTAATTTTAACTGCAACCGATACTGGTTCGCACAGCGATATGTTTGGCTAATATGTTTAGGCAGCCTGAAAGCCCATTTCCCATAACAAACCACAAATCGGTATAATAAGCCATTTTCATTAGCCAGCATTAGGGCAAATATGCGTATTTTGATTTTGGGCGGCGGTGAAGTGGGTTCGACTGTTGCCAAAACTTTGGCAACCGCAGGACACAGCATTACAGTGGTGGATACCGATGAAGACACCATTCAAGCGTTAAACGATGTGTTAGACATTCAAACCATGGTGGGTAATGCCGCGTCCCCTGTGGTTTTGCGTCAGGCAGAAGCGGCTGATGCGGATATGCTTTTGGCACTCACAGGCAATGACGAAACCAACTTAACTGCCTGCGTTTTGGGCAAACGCGTGTTTAATATTCCCGCACGCATTGCCCGCATTCGTCATGGCGATATTGTCGAATATCTGTTAGACCCAGACGATGAAGGCGTTGCCAAGCCTGCTTTATCGCTGTTTGATGTCAATGCGTTCATTTGCCCTGAACAGTTAATTACCGAACAAATGATTGAACTCTTCCGCTACAACACCGCTTTGCAGGTGGTGAATTTTGTCGGCGGTATGGTGCAAATGGTGGTAACCCGTGTGCAGGATCATGCTGATTTTGCAGGAAAATTACTCAATGAATTAAACGACATTCTGCCCGAAGGCATTGAGTGTCGTGTGTTTGCGATATACCGTAATAACTCTTTGATTATATTATCAAAAAATACCAAACTTATTCGTGGCGATGAAGTGTTTTTAATGGCAAAAAAAGAGCATATGCATGTGATTTTGCCTTATTTTGACCCAAACTTTAAGCCTGCTCAACGCATTATGATTGCAGGCGGCGGCAATATCGGCTATCGACTTGCCAAACGCGCCGAAAAACAATTTTCCGTTAAAATCATCGAACGCAATACCACGCGTGCCGAGTGGTTAGCCGAAAACCTGTCTGCGTCTTTGGTATTAGACGGATTAGCCACAGACGAAAAACTGTTAGAACAAGAACATGTCAGCGACACCGATGTGTTTTGTGCCTTTACCAATGATGATGAAGACAACATTATGTCGGCATTATTAGCCAAAAGTTTTGGCTCCGACCGTGTGATTGCCATTGTCAATCGCCCCAGTTATGTTGATTTACTGCAAGGCAACACCATTGATATTGTGGTGTCCCCGCATTTAACCACAATCGGCTCGATTTTAGCCCACATTCGGCGGGGTGATATTGTTTCGGTGCACCCCTTGCGGCGGGGCGAAGCGGAAATTATCGAAGCGGTAATACACGGCACACGCAAAACTTCCAAAATTGTCGGCCGCCCGTTTTCGCAAATACAGTGGCCGCACGGCTGTCAAATCACCGCCATTATTCGCGGCGGCGTGTTTATTCCATTAGAAGAAACCGCCGATTTAGAAGAAGGCGACCATGTCATTTTCTTCGTTTCACGGCGGCAAACCGTGCATGAATTAGAAAAAATGCTGCAAGTGAAAGTGGGGTTTTTCTAAATCATCGGCAAAAATTTTATCTATAATGAAAAAAAACACTTGAATTTTTAACCGAAAACCCTTATTTTCACGCTTTCACTATCCGATATATGAAGAATGGAGAACTAACATGAGTAACGAATTGATTGTTCATAGTACAGACGCTACATTTGCACAAGATGTATTGCAATCTGACTTGCCTGTTTTGGTTGATTTTTGGGCACCGTGGTGCGGTCCATGCAAAATGATTGCCCCCATTTTGGACGACATTGCTGCCGAATATCAAGGCAAAGTTAAAGTGGTTAAAGTGAATGTTGATGAAAACCAAACCGTGCCTGCACAATTTGGCATTCGCAATATCCCCACTTTAAAAGTGTTCAAAAACGGACAAGAAGTTGCCAACAAAGTAGGCGGCTTACCCAAAGGACAACTCACCGCATTTATCAATGCGTCTATTGCGTAAGTTATTGTATTAAAATAAAAACCGTTCCTTATTTGGAGCGGTTTTTTTGTTTCAGGCAGCCTGAAAGTCATTGACATTAGATTAGATAATCCTATATAGTATTACCCTATCCAACTCAAATTTAAGCGATGGAGAAAAAACATGCAACAAGTGAATATGTTTCAAGCCAAGCAAACATTTTCTGCTTTAATTGAACAAATCGAAAGCGGACAAGAAAGCGAAATCATCATTGCCCGCAATAACAAGCCAGTGGCAAGGATTATGCCGTATCAATCTCACAAACCCGTGATTCTTGGCATTGCCAAAGGGAAATTTGACATTCCTGATGATATTGATAAACACAATGACGAAATTGCAGAAATGTTTGAAACGCTATGAAATACCTAATTGATACACACCTTGCCTTGTGGTTATTGACCGATAACAAACAACTGTCGCAAAAGGCACGGCAAATTATTTTATCGCCCAATCATCGCATTTATGCCAGTGTTGCCAGTTTGTGGGAAGTGGCGATTAAGCACAAAAAATACCCCAATGATATGCCTTTGGATAGCGGCACAATGGCAAGGTTTCTGAAACAATCCAATGTGCTTTTATTGCCAATTAAATTAGAACACATTGTGGCAACCGAAACCCTGCCTGATATGCACAAAGACCCATTTGACCGCCTACTGATTGCCCAAGCAATCAGCGAGCCAATGCGATTTTTAACGCATGACGAAAAATTAGTGCCATACAGCGAATTGATTGAGTGGGTATAGTTTTAACTTCACGCACGACTTGTCCAACTGCGTTTCAGGCAGCCTGAAAAACAACAAAACCGCCGTAGGGTGGGTTTCCAACCCACCACTCTGCCTGCGGCGTTGATAACACAAACACCTTTCAGGCTGCCTGAAAAATATTTGCCCTATCGGGCAAACGGTGGGCAACAAGTTGCCCACCCTACGGCTTTTTTCCACAAAAAAACCGCAATCTTGCGACTGCGGTTTTTTATTGACTTCAAGCAACCAAAGATTAGTCGAATTGATGAGAGGTGTTATCTTTACCAGCGGCTTTCAGAGCGGCGGCACCTGCGAAGTATTCTTTGTGGTTATCGCCAATGTCTGAACCAGCCATGTTTTGGTGTTTAACAGTAGCCAAGCCGTTGCGAATTTCGCGGCGTTGAACGCCTTGAACATACGCCAACATACCCAAATCGCCGAAGTAGCCTTTTGCCAAATCGTCTGTGGATAATGCGGCAGTGTGGTAAGTCGGCAAGGTAATCAAGTGATGGAAAATGCCTGCACGAGCGGACGCGTCTTTTTGGAAAGTGCGGATTTTTTCATCAGCGGCTTTCGACAATTCGGTGTCGTCATATTCAGCACTCATCAATTTGTTTTCGTCATAAGCGGAAACATCTTTGCCTTGGGCTTTCCATTCTTCAAACACTTGTTTGCGGAAGTTCAAAGTCCAGTTGAAAGATGGGCTGTTGTTATATACCAATTTCGCATTGGGGATTACTTTGCGGATTTGATCCATCATACCAGCAATTTGTTCTACATGTGGTTTTTCGGTTTCAATCCACAATAAGTCTGCACCGTTTTGCAAAGAGTGAATGCAGTCCATCACCACGCGGTCAATGCCAGAGCCTTTTTTGAACTGGAACAATCCGCTTTGTAATTTGGTTGGACGAATCACTTTGCCAGCGGTTTTAACAACTACATCGCCTGATTTGATTTGTGATAAATCGGTAACTTCTTCGCCGTCCAAGAAACTGTTGTAACGGTCGCCAATATCGCCTTCTTGTGAAGAAACAGCGATTTGTTTGGTTAAGCCTGCACCCAAAGAGTCGGTACGCGCCACAATCACGCCGTCATCAACGCCCAATTCCAAGAATGCGTAACGCACGGCATTGATTTTCGCAATGAAATCATCATGCGGAATGGTAACTTTACCGTCTTGGTGGCCGCATTGTTTTTCGTCTGCCACTTGGTTTTCGATTTGAATGGCACACGCACCTGCTTCAATCATTTTTTTAGCGAGCAAGTAAGTGGCTTCCACATTACCGAAACCTGCGTCAATATCCGCAATAATCGGCACAATGTGGGTTTGGAAATTGTCGATTTGATCCAAAATTTCTTTTTCTTTGGCAGAATCTTTGGCAGCACGAGCGTTATCCAAAGCGGTGAATAACAAGTCCAATTCACGTGCGTCTGCTTGTTTTAAGAAAGTGTAGATTTCTTCAATCAAATCAGCCACCACGGTTTTTTCGTGCATAGATTGGTCAGGCAAAGGACCGAATTTAGAACGCGTGCCTGCAACCATCCAGCCAGACAAGTATAAATAACGGCGTTCGGTTGATTTGAAATGTTTTTTAATCGAAATCAATTTTTGTTGAGCCACAAAACCGTGCCAGCAACCCAAAGATTGGGTGTATTTGGAAGTGTCTTTATCGTATGCAGCCATATCGCGACGCATAATTGCGGCGGTATATTTCGCAATGTCCAAACCCGTTTTGAAACGGTTTTGCAAACGCATGCGAGCGGCAAATTCGGGGTTGAATTGACCAATGGCTTTGCCAGCGTCAGCGATGGCTTCTTGGTATTTCAATGACATAGTTCAGTCCTTTACTGTAAAAAAACAAGGGAAAAAATACATCTTGCGATGAGATTAAGGCGGCATTTTATACGACAAAAAAAGTGTTTGTCTATTGTTTGATTTGCGTCAAAAACAACTGTTTTACTCAATTACTTGTGCGTTTGTGTTCGTTTTTGATTGTTTGCCATTTTCAGGCTGCCTGAAACGCAATTTTTCTATTCAGGCTGCCTGAAAACGGTGCGTTTGCGGTGCTTTATTTTCGCTTTGCAACAAAAAAAAATTTAAAAAAATTTTTCAATTTTTTTGATAGATTGAGTTGATAGGCAGTGAGTAGTGAGCAGTTAGTAGTGAGCAGTTGTTTAGTCAAGCCTGTGGCTTGACGGATATTTTTTGATAACGCTTCGATTTTATTTTAACATCACTTCGTTCGTTGAACTTCGTTTCAGGCAGCTTGAAAACTCAATCGAAGCGTTATCCGAATATAATTGTTTTGCCGTCAGGCAAAACGAAACAACTGCTCACTGCTCACTGCTCACTGCTTACCCCGCCCAAATGTGCAATCAACTCATCAATCATATCCGCCAGCGTTTGTGTGGCTAATAATTGCGTGGCAGCGGTGAGTGCGGGTAGATCATCGCTGTCGTTCTCGGCTTCTTCTTGCACAATGTCCAAAAAGCGAATGCGTTTGATAGACAAATCATTGCTCAGAACAAAAGCAATTTTATCCTGCCAAGTTAAGCCTAATTGCGTAACCGTTTTGCCGCTTTTGGCGTGTTGCACCACTTCATCAGAAGTTAAATCGGCTTTGGCAATGCGAACGGTTGTGCCTGTTTCATCAGCCAAAGACTTCATTTCGCACGAATCGTCTAAATCAAATCCGCCTGCACACTCGCCTGATAAAAGCCAGTCGGTCATCAGTTGTTCAGGCGATTTAACGGTGTTGGGCAAAACGGCAGGCAAATCGCCCAATGCTTCACGAAAACGCGACACCGCATTTTCGGCACGATTGGCATTGGCATTATCCACTAATAATAAACCGCTTTTTGGCAATAAATACAAATGGGTACGCGAACTTTTGCTTAAAGTTTTAGGCAGTAATTCATTGATTAACTCCTCTTTGATGCGTTGTTTTTCCTTGCGTCCAACGGTGCGAGCGGTTTTTGCTTGAATATCGGCAATTTTGTCTTCTAATAAATCTTTGACTGCCGCCGCAGGCAAAATGCGTTCTTCTTTTTTCAGCGATATTTTGTCGCTATTTTGCGTTGAAAAAACCAAGTCATCGCTAAACGGCACCGCATTAGCAAAACCTTCGCTAAATAAAGCCAAACCCGATACCGCTTGAAAAGCGTGTTCGGATAAGGCTTGCGACAGCGTTTCGCGGTCGGGTATAGCATTTTCAGGGAGCATAAAAAATTTGGCTTGTTTAATCCACATGATTTAACTTTCTAATATCGTCAAAAAAGGGCGAATTATAGCATTTCAGGCTGCCTGAAAGTGTTATACTCGACCTTTTTCATTTAGGAACACCCATTTATGAACGCCATTGCCGATGTGCAGAGTTCTGCCGATACCCGCAACCAACCGATTAGCCGCGTGGGCATTCGTGGCTTGCGTATGCCGCTGATGTGGCACACCGCAGGCGGTGGGCAGGCAACTGTGGCAGAAGTGGCAATGTCGGTTTATTTGCCTGCTCATCAAAAAGGCACGCACATGTCGCGGTTTGTGGCACTGATAGAATCTTTTGATAAACCAATCGGTTACGATACACTTTCGCTATTAACCCACACCATGCTCAAAGATTTGGACGCACATTCGGGCGAAATTCACATTCACGCCCCGTTTTTCCGCACCAAATCCGCCCCTGTGTCGGGCATTAAAAGCCTAATGGACTATGATATTGAATTATCAGGCGAAGTTGAAAACGGCAAATACTGCCATTCTTTGAAAGTAGTTGTGCCTGCTACTTCTTTATGTCCGTGTTCCAAAGAAATTTCCGATTATGGGGCACACAACCAACGCTCGCATATTACCGTAACACTGCACTGTAACAGTGCGGTTGAACCCGAAGAAGTGATTGATTTAGTTGAAAAACAAGCGTCTTGCCAACTGTATGGCTTACTCAAACGCCCTGACGAAAAATTTGTTACCGAATACGCTTACGACAACCCCAAATTTGTGGAAGACATTGTCCGCGATGTCGCCGCCGCACTCAAAGCCGACAGCCGCATTTGCCAGTTTATCGTGGAGAGCGAAAACTTTGAATCAATCCACAACCACTCGGCGTATGCCAAGATTGTGTATCCTTAAATCAGGATTGTAGGGTGGGCAACTTTGTTGCCCACGCGGTTAATAGCGTTTTAATTTTCAGGCTGCCTGAAAAGCAAAATCGAAGCGTTATCTATTCATAATCCGTTCTACCTGACAAGGCAGAACATAAAATCCATTGCTCATTGCTCACCGCCCACTGTTCGTAATAAACCGTTTCACGCAACCGCCTAAACTTTGTGCTGCCATAGTGGCTGCGGTTTGTGTTCGTGTATTGGGGTTAATTAAGCCCACTGTATTTTCGGCGGTGATGTTTTGCGATGCTTCTTCGCTGACGCAACCGCATATTTTTTGTTCAATTTCCGCTTTTTTCTGTGCGGTTAAAATCAAAGAAACCACTCGCCACTCTTTGCGGTCATTGAGTTGTCCTTTACATTCGTTTTCTAACAAGGGTTTGACAATCGCTTGCGAAATGCCGCCCTGCCCGTCTAATGTGGCACACGCCGATAATAATAATGGCAATAAAAACGCGAGTTTTTTCATGATTGGCTCCTTAAAAAACGCATTATACATAAAAAAATCCCTTGCAAAACAAGCAAGGGACGAAACTTAAAGGAACACAAACCACTACCTAATTTCGTTAGATAACGAAAAATAGGCGTTAAAACAAACCAACACTGACTGTCTGCTCTAACGATAATGAGAATATTATCATTTACAAGAATAAAAGTCAAATGAAAATTGCTATCATTTTTGAAAATAAGGTAGTTATATTGATTTATATAGATATTATTTTTATATTGATTGTTTTTAGGCTGCCTGAAAATAGTGAGCAGTTAGCAGTGAGCAGTTGTTTTGTTTTGCCTTGCGGCAAAACGGATTATATTTAGATAATGCTTCGATTGTGCTTTTAGGCTGCCTGAAAGAAATATCGAAGCGTTATCTTAAATAATATCCGTCAAGCCGCAAGGCTTGACTAAATAACTGCTCACTGCTCACTGCTAACTGGTAACTGCTCCCTACGCACGCTATCAATATGTTATATTTACCCCTTTTACGCCACAAACAACAAAAATGACGCAATCTTTACTTTCCACTTCCCTTTGGCGGCGGTTGTTTATTGCCGTAATCGCCGCTGCCGCTTTGTGGGCTGTGTTTTTTTGGATAATTTAATTATGCCGATTATTGTCGAAAACATCACCGTCAGTTACCGCCAGTTGCCTGCGGTTCATCACTTATGTGCCGTATTTGGCGAAGGCGAGTCGTGGGCTTTGTGTGGGCCTAACGGGGCGGGCAAATCGTCTTTGCTGAAAGTGATTATGGATTTGGAAAAAACCGACACAGGTAAGGTGATTTTTGACGGCTTAACCCGCAAGGATATTGCCTATTTACCGCAAGTTTCCGCCATAGACCGCAGTCAGCCTTTAACTGTGTTTGAACTCACCGCTATGGGCTTGTGGTATGAAATCGGCTTTTTTGGCGGTTTATCTAAACAACAAAAAGAGCGTGTTTTCAATGCCTTACAAAGAGTGGGCATGGAAAACGAAGCAAATAATTTAATCAGTCAATTATCGGACGGACAATTTCGCCGTGTTTTATTTGCCCGCATGTTGGTGCAGAAAGCCAAATTTTTGCTGTTAGATGAACCCTTTAATGCAATTGATGAACAAACCACGCAAGCGTTATCGGAAGTTCTTTCAGGCTGCCTGAAAAACGGACAAGGCGTAATTGCGGTGCTACACGACAATCGTTTGGTGCGACAGTATTTTGCCAACACCTTGTTGGTGGCACGAGAAAAAATCGCCGCAGGAAAAACCGCCGAAGTTTTAACCGCCGAAAATTTAGAACACGCCGCCCGCTTTCGCCAAGACCAGTTTGATATTGACGCTTGGTGCGAAGAAGAAACAGGCGTTCATCAGCACCATTATCATGAGCATTAGGCTTTCAGGCTGCCTGAAAATGAATTTTAGATAGGAATATTAATTATGTATGAAGATGATTATTGGTTTAATAAAAAAGTGGAAGAGAAAAAAGAAATTAACGAAAAGCAAGAACAGTTAGAAAATAAACTGTTGTTTGCAGGTAATATTCTTATGTATTTAATGATTGCATATGCTTTTATTTTGTTTTTGGTTATTTTCTTTTATGAAAATTTATTATCTTTTACTGATTGGAAAATTTTAGGATATATTACACCAAACATTTTTATCCCTAATTTAGGCGATAAATTTACTGTTTCACCTTATTTATTAGGTGGATTAAATTTTTTGGCTTTAATTTTCTTTGGATTATATGCAACCATATTGTTTTTTTCAACATTATCAGTCTGTAATGGAAAATTAAGACCATTGGGAAAAAATAAATATAATATGAGAGGGTTAGTATGGTATGAAAATTCAAAAAATTTAAATAATTATAAAATATTCGGCATTAAAAATACATATTATGGTGTATTTGCAAGCATTTTGTTTGGTTATGTTACTTTGTATTTTGGACATTATGATGACTTCTATTTCAAATTATCAAAATTTGAATTACTGATTGCTTATTTTGTTCAATTAGGTATTTGGTTATTATACGGCATAACCATTGCTAAAATTTTATATGTAATATTTGGCGGTAAAATTACTTGGTCAAATATTACTGATTAGGGACAATTAGTTGCCCACGCGTTTAATCAATTTCAGGTAGCCTGAAAATATAAAATATTAAAGGTCTTACACAATGAACTGGCTTATTTCCCCTTTTAGCGAATTTGAATTTATGCGATATGCACTCGCGTCCGTGTTGTTTTTATCCGTGTCTGCCGCACCTGTGGGCGTGTTTTTGGTGATGCGGCGAATGAGTTTAATGGGGGACGCGTTAAGCCATGCGGTTTTGCCTGGTGCGGCTGTGGGCTATATGTTAGCGGGTTTAAGCCTGCCTGCCATTGCCTTTGGCGGATTTTTTACAGGGCTGATTATGGCGGCAGGAGCAGGTTTAGCCACGCGTTTGTCGTTGATTAAAGAAGACGCAAATTTTGCCGCCTTTTACTTATCCTGCTTGGCTTTGGGCGTAATTTTAGTCAGCAAAAACGGCAGCAATATCGACTTACTGAACCTGCTGTTCGGCTCGGTGTTGGGCGTGGATAAACCGTCTTTGCTGTTAATTGCAACTGTGGCAAGCATGACGCTCATCACCTTAATGCTGATTTACCGCCCCTTGCTGATTGAAAGCGTGGATAGCACCTTTTTACGCATTGTCAAAGGACAAGGCGGCGTGTGTCATATTATCTTTTTAATGTTGGTGGTTATCAATTTAGTGGCAGGATTTCAAACACTTGGCACGCTGATGTCAGTCGGTTTGATGATGTTGCCCGCCATTTGCTCTCGAATGTGGTTTTCCAGAATGGAATCGCTGTTAATCGGCAGCGTGCTGATTGCGGTGTTGGCGTCCATCGCGGGCTTGTTGCTGTCGTTTTATATCGACATACCATCAGGCCCTGCGGTGATTTTAATCTGCGGCGTGATTTACTTTTTCTCACTACTATTCGCCACAAACGGCATTTTAATGCCGTATATGAAACATAAACGGCATAGAAAAGTGAGCAGTTAGCAATGAGCAATTAGTAATTAGCAATGAAGTGTTTTGTTTTGCCTTACGGCAAAACGGATTATGTTTAGATAACGCTTCGATTGTGCTTTCAGGCTGCCTGAAAAACAAAAAGCAATGCCGTACAAAAAAATTGCCGTCATTACGAGCCGTTGCATAGCAACGGCGTGGTAATCTCCTGACTATGGAAAACGGCAATGCAGAAGTGTTTTCAGGCAGCCTGAAATAAAGTATTCGTCATTGCGAGCAGTGATAAAATCACGGCGTGACAATCTCCCTACCGCGAAGAACTAATCAAAGGCTATTCAATGGAAAAACAAGGTTTTGTTTATATTTTGGCAAATCATCACAATACCGTTTTATATACTGGTGTAACGAACGATTTAATTCGCCGAGTGTATGAGCATAAAAACAAATTTGTTGAAGGATTTAGTAAAAAATACAATGTAGATAAATTGGTTTATTATGAAGTTGGCGATAGCATACTTGCGGCGATTGAACGAGAAAAACAAATCAAAAAACGGTCAAGAACATATAAAGAGCAGTTGATTACGCAATTTAATCCACATTGGGAAGATTTATACGAAAAAATCATTTGAGTGGATAGACTGCACTTCGTGGCAAGGAGATTGCCACGCCGTGATAAATCACGGCTCGCAATGACGGTGGGGGTGTTGTGCAATGCTCGCAATGACGAATTCCCTGTACGGGAAGTGCTTTCAGGCTACCTGAAAATTATTTATTTATCACCATAAGTTATAACACTCTCTCTCACTTATCGCTATAATCCGCCTATTCTTTACATGGGAGCAAAAAATGCACTTTAACACCCAAGCCATTCATACGGCTTATGACCCTGACGAACACAATCGGGCGATTATGCCGCCGATTTATCAAAACAGTATGTTTGCCATGAAAGAAATCGGCGAGCAAATTCCGTTTCGTTATTCGCGGTTGTCCAACCCCACGCGGCAGGTTTTGGAAGAGACGCTTGCGGATTTAGAACACGGTGAAAAAGGTTTTGCCTTTGCCAGCGGTATGGCGGCGATTGATGCGGTTTGGCGATCGTTGTTAAAGCCACAAGACACGATTGTGGCGGTGGCAGATATTTATGGCGGTTCATACGACTTATTGAACGAAGTTTATGCTAAATGGGGCGTTCATGTGATTTTTGCGGATTTAACCGAACCGCAAAACTTACAAAATATATTGAATAATCAAAAAGTTAAAATGGTTTGGTTAGAAACGCCGTCTAATCCCTTATTGCGTTTGGTGGATATTCAGGCTTTGGCGGATATGGCTCATCAGGCTGGTGCGATTGTGGGCATAGACAACACTTTTGCCACGCCGTATTTGCAAAATCCGCTGGATTTGGGCTGTGATATTGTGGTTCATTCGGCAACCAAGTATTTATGCGGTCATTCCGATGTACTCATGGGCATTGCTGTGGCAAAATCTCTTGAACACGCTGCGGCTATTCGTGCTATGCAGGTTAATAGCGGTGCGGTTGCCGCTCCGTTTGATTGTGCTTTGGTGTTGCGGGGCATTAAAACGCTGGCGGTGCGTATGGACAGACACGGCGAAAATGCGTTGAAAATCGCTCGCCGCTTGCAAAATCACCCTGCTGTTGAAAAAGTGTTTTATGCAGGGTTGCCTGAAAACCCGTTTCACGCTTTGGCGAAGCAACAAATGCGAAACTTCGGCGGCGTGGTGTCAATTTATTTGAAAAACGACAGTCGAGCCGCCGCAAATAGCGTGATTAAATCTTTGAATTTAATACAAATGTCGTCCAGTTTAGGCGGTGTAGAAAGTTTGGTCAATCACTCCTACACCCAGTCGCACAGCGGAATGTCGCCTGATGTCAAACAAAAATTAGGCATTAAAGAAGGCTTGTTGCGGTTTTCAATCGGCATTGAATATGTGGAAGATATTTGGCAAGATTTGAACAACGCTTTGAATACAGTGAGTAGTGAGAAGTGAGCAATTAGCAATGAGCAATTAGCAATGGGTTTTATGTCAAGCCTTGTCAGGCTTGACGGATATGTTTTAGACAACGCTTCGATTTTTCTTTCAGGCTGCCTGAAAACACGATTTTTTAAAATGTCACACGGATTCGAGATTGCGAATGCAATCTCTTTAAAAGAAAAACTTAATGGCATTGCGTGAGCCTAACCGAATCCGTGTGGCAATAAAAAAATAAAATGATTACAGTAGGTTAGATATTTTTCAGGCTGCCTGAAACGATTAATCTACCTAACCGACAAGAAGATTGCCACGCCGTGTTTCACACGGCTCGCAATGACACTGTTTTTTCTTTCAGGCTGCCTGAAAGAAAAATCGAAATAATTGCTCACTACTCACTGCTAACTGCTAACTACTCACTGCTCACTGCTATAATAAGCAACTTTGAAAAATAAAAAGGAACAACCATGACCGACACGCCTGCCATTCGCCGCCGAGCGTATTTTATTTCTGACCGCACAGGCATTACGGTTGAGAGTATGGGCGAAGCTCTACTGAATCAGTTTAACACCGCTGAATTTAAGCAACGCACTTATCCGTTTATCGACTCGCCTGAAAAAGCCCACGAACTGTTGTCCCACATTGCCGAAGAAGTTGCCGAAGACGGCAGCCTCTGGGGTCGCCCTTTGGTGTTTTCCAGCGTTGTCAATAACGAAGTGCGAAAAATTATTCACACTTGTCCCGCGTATCATATTGATTTTTATGATACATTTATCACGAATTTAGAAAAAGAACTACACACAGACGCGCGCCGCATTACAGGAGCCACGCACGGTTTAACCGACACCGCCCGCTATGACGCGAGAATGGAAGCGGTCAATTTTTCTTTGGGACACGATGACGGCATTACCGACAAAGATTTAGCCCGTGCCGATATTATTTTAGTCGGCGTATCGCGTGCAGGCAAAACGCCCACTTGTTTGTATTTAGCCTTGCAATATGGTATTCGTGCGGCAAATTATCCATTAACGCCCGATGATTTAGAAAGCCTTGATTTACCAAGAATGCTCAAACCCTATAAAAATAAATTATTCGGTTTAACCATTGATAGCAATAGATTACAAAAAATTCGCCATGAAAGAAGACCTGATTCTCATTATGCGTCTTTAAAAAATTGCGTTAAAGAAGTGGCGACTGCCGAAGAAATGTTTTTACGCCACAATATTCCGTTTTTAATTACCACAGATAAATCGGTAGAAGAATTGGCGGCGTGCATTTTAACGAAGTGTAAATTAAAACGGCGGTTTTAATTTAGTGAGCAGTGAGCAGTGAGTAGTGAGCAGTTATTTCGTCAAGCCTTATCAGGCTTGACGGATATATTTAAGATAACGCTTCGATTTTGTTTCAGGCTGCCTGAAAAAATATAGTCAAACAACTTCAAAATGTTAAAAACTGTGTCATTGCTCGCGTTAATGAAATCACGGCGTGGCAATCCAATGAATTGCATAGCAATTCATCAATGCCGCAGGCGTTGTAACGGACTTATCGGTTATCATTTCAGGCAGCCTTAAATTGCTTATGAACCTTGTCGTTACAACGCTTGTCAGCGTTGATAAAAAACCTGCGGTTTTTTATTGGATTACCACGCCAAGCCTTTCGGCTTGGCTCGTAATGACACACAGAATTAAATTTAAATTGTAGAATATTTATGTACAGTACATTATTTTTATTTTTTGTATTTTGAAGTTGTTTGACTATATTTAGATAACGCTTCGATTTTATTTTCAGGTAGCCCGAAAACACAATCGAAGCGTCATTTTTATAATAATCCGTTTTGCCGTAAGGCAAAACTTAATCACTGCTCACTGCTCACTGCTCACTGTTCACTGTCAAAACCCCCTTTTTGCATACACTGCCAACAGCGACACGGCGGCTGGGGTGATGCCTGTCATACGAGACGCTTGTCCCACGCTTTCGGGTTTGTGGCGGTTAAGTCGCTGTTGCACTTCGGCGGATAAGCCTTTGATTGTAGTGTAGTCCAAATCAATCGGCAGTTTTAAGTCTTCCAAGTTTTGTAGGCGGGCGATTTCATCGTTTTGTTTTTCGATATAGCCTTGATATTTCGTTAAAATTTCTACTTGCAGGGCGGCATCTTGGGTTAATGGCGTTTCAGGCTGTATATTCGGCAGCGTCATCAATAAATCGTATGAAACCTGCGGTCGGCGTAGTAAATCTGCCAAAGAATATTCTCGCTCAATCGTCTGCCCTAAAACACGCATTTGCTCGCTTTCAGGCAGCCGCAAAGGCGTTACCCAAGTGCTTTTTAGGCGTTGCATTTCGGCTTCTACTGCGGTTTGTTTTTCGTTAAACAACCGCCATTGTGCTTCACCCACAAGCCCTAATTGATGACCGATTTCGGTTAAGCGAAAATCGGCGTTGTCTTCTCGCAACTGCAAACGGTATTCGGCACGGCTGGTGAACATGCGATACGGCTCGGTAATGCCTTTGGCGGTTAAGTCATCAACCAACACGCCCAAATAGGCTTGCGAACGCGTAGGCGAGAACTGGTCTTTATCCATTGCTCGCAAGGCGGCATTCGCCCCTGCCAACAAACCTTGTGCCGCCGCTTCTTCATAACCCGTTGTGCCGTTGATTTGCCCTGCAAAAAACAGATTTTCTATGCTTTTGGTTTCTAATGTGGTTTTCAGGTTGCGTGGGTCGAAATAATCGTATTCAATCGCATAACCTGGTCGCAAAATGCGTGCGTTTTCAAGACCTTGCATAGAACGCACCAAAGATAATTGAATATCAAACGGTAGGCTCGTTGAAATGCCGTTCGGATAATATTCGTTTGTGGTTAAACCTTCGGGTTCGAGAAATATCTGATGACTATCACGATGAGCAAAGCGATTGACTTTATCTTCAATAGACGGACAATAGCGTGGTCCTACGCCTTCAATCACGCCCATAAACATCGGACTGCGGTCAAAGCCCGAGCGGATAATGTCGTGCGTTGTCGGATTGGTGTGGGTTATCCAGCAGGAAATTTGTTCAGGGTGCATATCAGCAGAACCACGCACGGAAAACACAGGAGCAGGATTGTCGCCTGCTTGTTCTTGCAGTTTAGAAAAATCAATCGTGCGTCCGTCAATGCGTGGCGGCGTGCCTGTTTTCAGCCTGCCTTGCGGCAAGCCTAATTCTTTGAGACAACTGCCCAAAGCGTTAGCAGGAGCGTCCCCTGCCCTGCCGCCGCCGTAATTTTCCAAACCAATGTGAATTTTGCCTGTTAAAAAAGTGCCTGCGGTTAAAACCACACAATCGCCGTGAAATGCCAAGCCCATAGCGGTTTTAACGCCAATCACACGGCTGCCTGAAACCAAAATATCATCAACAGGCTGTTGAAATAAATCCAAATTTTCCTGATTTTCCAATATCTTACGAATAGCGGCTTTATATAAAATACGGTCGGCTTGCACGCGTGTGGCACGCACCGCAGGCCCTTTGGACGCATTCAGCGTGCGAAACTGAATACCGCCCATATCGGCGGCTAACGCCATGGCACCGCCTAACGCATCAACTTCACGCACCAAATGCCCTTTGCCAATGCCGCCAATAGACGGATTGCACGACATTTGCCCCAAAGTTTCAATATTGTGCGTTAAAAGCAGGGTTTTCACGCCCATGCGTGCCGCTGCCAAAGCCGCTTCCGTCCCCGCATGCCCGCCGCCAACCACAATCACTTGATATTTTTCTGGATAAATCATTTTAAAATTTGTGATATTAAAAATAAACCGACTATTTTATTGCAAACAGTGAGCAGTGAGCAATGAGTAGTGAGCAGTTATTTTGTTTTGCCTGACGGCAAAACGGATATATTTAAGATAACGCTTCGATTTTGCTTTCAGGCAGCCTGAAAGGAAAATCGAAGCGTTATAGTCAAACAACTTCAAAATGTTAAAAACCGTGTCATTGCGAGCCGTGATGAAATCACGGCGTGGCAATCCACTTGAAACCGTAGGTTTCAAGCAACGCCGCAGGCGTTGTAACGGACTTATCGGTTATCATTTCAGGTAGCCTTAAATTGCTTATGAACCTTGTCGTTACAACGCCTGCGGCGTTGGTAAAAAAATCTACGATTTTTTTACTGGATTACCACGCCTTGACTTTCGTCAAGGCTCGTAATGACACGCAGGATTAAATTAAAATTGTAGAATATTTATGCACAGTGCGTTATTTTTATTTTTTGTATTTTGAAGTTGTTTGACTATATCTAAACAAATTCGTCCTGCCATAAGGCAGGACATAACAACTGCTAACTGCTCACTGTCAAACCCCCGTCCGACATGGTCATCACCCTATCAAAGTGTTGCGTGGCTTGGTCATCGTGCGTTACCACAACCAACGCTGTGCCGAGTTCGTTTTTTAACTCCATCATCATGGCAAGCACATTGGCGGCGTTTTTGCGGTCTAAATTGCCTGTGGGTTCGTCCGCCAAAAGACAAGCGGGGCGAGTAACCAACGCTCGTGCAATCGCCGCTCGCTGGCGTTCGCCGCCTGATAATTCGCTGGGGCGATGGGCGGCTCGGTTTTTTAAGCCTACTTTATCTAACATTTCGAGAGCGACTTTGCGGGCTTTATCTTTATTTTTTTTGGCGATTAAAAGCGGCATCATCACATTTTCTTCGGCTGAAAATTCAGGCAGTAAATGGTGAAATTGATACACAAAACCCAAATAACGGTTGCGTAATTCGCCTAATTCGCGTTGATTTAACAGCACCAAGCGTTGCCCCATAAGCGTAATATCGCCTATCGTGGGTTTATCTAATCCGCCTAACAGGTGCAACAGCGTGGATTTGCCCGAACCCGACGCTCCAACAATGCACACGCTCTCGCCCTTGTGAATCGTCAGGTTAATTTGTCGCAACACTTCCACATTTAAGCCGCCGTCTTGGTAGTTTTTCACCACATTTTCGCAAGAAATCACCACATTACTCATAACGCAAAGCCTCCGCAGGTTGTGTGCGTGCGGCATTCCACGCAGGGTATAAGGTTGCCAAAAATGCCAGCACCAGCGAAATCACGGCAATCACTGCCACATCGGTTATTTGAATATCGGACGGAATATAATTCAAAAAATACACCTGCGAATTAACTAATGAGCGTCCTGCCATATTTTCGATAAATGCCACAATACTGCTGATATTTGCGGCGACTGTAACCCCCAACAGCACGCCCAACGCCGTGCCGACAAAACCAACAATACCGCCTTGCACCAAGAAAATCTGCATGACACCTGCGGGCGAAAGTCCAAGCGTGCGTAAAATGGCAATATCGGCTCGTTTTTCATTGACTGTCATCACCAAAAGCGACACCAAATTAAAAGATGCCACAAGGCTAATCAGCGTCATAATGATAAACATCATTTTTTTCTCCATCGCCACGGCTTCAAAGTAGGTGCGATTAGAAAACGACCAGTCATGCACCCAAATGCCCTGTTCGACTGCGTTCGGAATAATCGTGGGGGCGATTTCAGGTGCGTTTTGCGGATTGTCCAACTTAATGCGAATGCCGCTCACAGCGTCCCCCATTTTGAATAGTTTTTGTGCGTCTGCCATATGCACTAATGCCAGCGTATTATTCATTTCATAAATTTCGGTTGCCACAATCGCGGTTACATTAAACTGCTTTAATCGCGGCACCATACCTGTGGGCGTGGCATTGCCTTGCGGCGTTAAAACGGTGATTTTATCGCCCACATTGACTGCCATACTTTCCGCCAACACACTGCCCAAAATAATATTAAATTCACCTGATTTCAATGTATCCAAATGGCTTTGATTAAAGCCGTCAAATTGTGCTACTTGAATAAACTCATCAGGCAAAACGCCTTGCAACAACGCCCCCTTAACTTCGCCCGCGTTGGTAAGCAATGCCTGACCGTCTGCCACAGGCGTCGCCGCTATGACATGCTTATTTTGCTTTGCCATTTGCACTAAATTCTGCCAAGAACGCGTGTCGTCAGGGTCGGTGTAACCCACTGTAATATGTGGCGAGACTTCAAACAATTTAGCACGCACATCGCGTTGAAAACCGTTCATCACCGACAAAACCACAATCAGCGTCATCACGCCTAATGCAATACACAAGACAGAAATCACGCTGATAAACGAAATAAAACCATTGCGTTTTTTGGTGCGTAAATAACGCAAACCTATCCAGTTTTCTAAATTCATAAAAGTTTTTTATTCCTTATAAAATATATAATTTCAGGCTGCCTGAAACATATTTGTCCGTTATGGTGGGTCGAAGACCCACCATAACTACGAAATTTCTTTCAGGCTACCTGAATAATATCATCAAAAATTTGTTTGATTTTTTGTTTTAATTTATCTCGATTGAGTTTTTTATCATCATCATAAATTTCATCATATTTAATTACCTTTAATGGAATACCTACTTTTGTTAAACATTTTTCTTTCAAAAAATCATTTCTACTAACTGTTAATTTTTTTCTTTTCTGTTCTTCTACTGAATCTTTTTCAAGAAAATAATGCCCATGCCCATGATATTCTATAACAGCATACGGATAAGCCTTTAATTTTGCAGGGTTACCACTATATTTCTTTATACCTATTAAAAAATCAACAACAAAACTCGAATATGCTTTCCAACTTTCACTTTCTTGATCTCCTTTAACAAATGCTTTCATTGAAACTTGTGGTGATATTATATATTTATAATCCTTAAAATAGTCATTACATACACTAATCAATGAATAATAAATTGTTAGTTCATCAGAATTCATATAATCTTTATATGATATTTCATCATCATTATCTAACAACAAACACTTTTCTTTAAACTTGTTAAATTGCTCTTCTTCCTCCGTGATTAAACAAAATTTTATCTCTTTATCTTTTCCTTGATTACTCTCTAATAATACTGCATACCTGTACTGCAAATTTTCAAACAAATTTGCTAATCTATTATAGTCATCTTGTAATATATTATTTTTATTTTTTAATTCATTATTATCGCAATGCAATGAATAATTTTCTTTATTCAAACTATTACATCTATATTTTTGATTTTCAAGTTCTTTTTTTAATATATAACTTAAATATGCAAACGATAAAACAAGTAAAACCAAACCGATGATTATGTACCCCATAGATTACCCCTTATAAATTGATATAATCTTTTCAGGCTGCCTGAAAAGCGTTTGTTTGTTGCGGCGGGTTGAAAACCCGCCCTACCATGTTATTGTGTTAGCACGCCTGCTGTGCCGTATGCCAAAATTTCTACTGTGCCGATGGCACCGCCGCCGCTGTTTTGGTCGCTGATGACGGAAGTTTCTAATTTGACATTAAAAATGGCATTCGCATTGCGGCTTTGGGCTTCGGCTTTCATTCTTAACACGGCTTCGCGTCTGGCGCGTTCTAACAGGGTTTCGTAACTTTTTAATCTGCCGCCAAAAAACAATCGCCAAGCGGACAAAAATTGTTTGAAATAACCAGACGACACCACTACGCTGCCTTTGACTAAAAATGTGTTGCTAAATGTGTCGGGCGGTCGTTTGGCAGAAAAGGCGACAATGTGCGACAAGTCTCGTTCGCGTTGTAAAATGCTTAAAAAATGTTTTCGTTCCAGCGTTTTGCCCACGCCGTAACCCACGCCTAATAGGGTGAGAAATATCAGTAGTTCTATCATATCGTTATTCTTCCAAAACAACGGCTGTGCCATAGGCAAAAACTTCGCTTGCTCCTGCGGCAACATTGGAAGTGGCAAAACGCACATTGATGACTGCATTGGCACCCAAGCGAGCCGCTTGCTCGGTCATTCTGCCTAACGCTTCTTCGCGTGATTCGTTAAGTAACTCGGTGTAACCTTTCAGTTCGCCGCCGACAATGTTTTTCAAACCTGCCATAATGTCGCGTCCTGCGTGCTTGGCACGCACGGTTGAACCTTGCACCATACCAAGATGCTTGACAATTTTGCGGTCGGGGATTGTTTCGATATTGCTTAATAACATCTTGTTTTTCCTTATGTAAAAATATTTCAGGCTGCCTGAAATATTATTTCTATTCAAAATTTAAATATTCTTGTTGTAATTCTTTTAATAATTCTTCTTCTGTGGGTAAATATAATTTATATTTAGACGCAAAAATTTGATTTTGATTTTCAGGCAGGGTAAATTTAATGACACTTTCATTTTTATCCGCACACAAAATAATGCCAATCGGCGGATTATCACCATCATTTATTTTTTCTCGTTCATAATAATGAACATACATTTGCATTTGACCTAAATCTTGGTGTGTTAATTCACCTATTTTCAAGTCAATCAACACAAAACATTTTAATATATAATTATAAAAAACCAAATCAATATAAAAATGTTTATCATCAAAATTGATATGCTGTTGGCGAGCCACAAAAGAAAAACCACGCCCTAATTCTAATAAAAATTTTTGCAAATGGTTAATTAAAGTGGTTTCCAAATTATTTTCATATAATTCATTGATACCGTCTAAACCTAAAAATTCTAAAATATATGGGTCGCGAATTATATCTTCGGGCTTTTTGGGTTCTAATGTTTCAATTTCTGCGGCAACCGCTTTTTTATTTTTAGAAGACAACAGGCGTTCATAAAAATGAGTGTTGATTTGCCGCTGCAACTGCCGCACACTGTAATTTGATTTCACTGTTTCTTGCAAATAAAACGCTCGTGCGTTGGGGTTTTCGACTTTTAGTAATGCACAATAATGCGACCAACTTAATTGGTCAGACAGTGTCTGACCTTTTTGAAAAGTCAAATAAAACAATCGCATATTCTTCAAATTGGTAATTGTGAAACCTTTACCATAATCTTTGGTTAAGCGTTGCGATAGATTTTTTATCAGATGAGTACCATACTCTGCCCGCTCTGCACCACCCTGTTCTTCCACAATGCGTTTGCCAATCAACCAGTAGGCTTCGACCATAGCAAAATTCACCACACGATACACACGACCTCGTGCTGTTTCTAAAATCTGTTTGATTTCATTGTAAAAATTGTTTTCGTTTTGCATGGTTTTATGGCTTTCGGGCTGCCTGAAAAGACAGCCCGAATTATTATTCCGTAACAAACTTCACGCCACGCAGTTGCGATTGTAATACCGACTGGCGAATGGCTTCGATTGCTTTGGGACGAATAAAGTTTTTGCGATACGCCAAGACCACGCGGCGAGATGGCACGGGTTGTTTGAATGGGATAACCGAAAACAGTAAGTGGTCGTTGTCGGTGAGTGATGACGCAGGCAAAATGCTGATCGCCAAACCGCCTGCAACCATATGGCGAATGGTGTTAATCGAACTGCCTTGCAGGGTATTTGCAATGCCTTGCAAACCTGTTTGTGCAGCGGCTAATTCACGGCAGTTAGACAAGATATTGTCGCGCATACAGTTGCCTTCGGTTAAAAGCAAAATGCGTTCTTTGACCAACTGTTTGGACGCAATCATATCTTTTTCTTCAAACGGGTGTCCTTTGGGCACAATCACGAAAAAAGGTTCGTCATACAAAGGTATGGTTTCGATGCCTGTTTCGTGAAACGGTTCTGCCACAATGGTTGCGTCTAATGCTCCTTTTTTAAGCAGTTCAGTTAGAACATGGGTGTAGTTTTCTTCTAACACCAAAGGCATTTTGGGAGCAAGAGCGTGCAGGGGCATAATCAGTTTGGGCAACAAATACGGGGCTACGGTGAAAATTAAGCCTAATTTAAATGCCCCTTCTAATTCGTCCTGACGGCGTTCTGCCAAGTGTTTGAGACGGTCGGATTCTTCTAAAACGCATCTGGCTTGGTCGATGATTTGTTTGCCGATTTCGGTAACAATCACTTCATTAGAACTGCGGTCGAATAAACCTATGCCTAATTCGTCTTCTAACTTCTTCACGGCAATCGACAATGTGGGCTGGCTAACATTGCACACTTTGGCGGCTCGCCCAAAATGACATTCTTGCGAAACGGCAACGATATATCGCAACTCGGTCAGGGTCATGATTTTCTTTCCTTATGGTGTTGAATTGTTGGAAGTTTCAGCGTTTTCCGTACTTTCAGGCAGCGTGATATTCAGTGCCAGTACATCAACCCCATTTTGCTCCTCTTGTGTGATTTTAATATCTTCTGGTTTGACTGAAACATATTTAGAAAGCACTTCTAAAAGTTCTTTCTTTAAGGCGGGAATGTAGTCGGCAACGGGTTTGGAATCATCATTGCGTTCGTATGCCATAATGATTTGCAAACGGTCGCGTGCCGTACTTGCCGAAGTGGTTCGTTTGCCAAAAAGGCGTTCAATCAGTGATGCCATAATTGATTACCCTTTTACTTACCAAATAATTTTTGGAAAAAGCCTTTTTTCTCGGCTTGCAAGAAACGCATTTCGCGGTTTTCGCCCAACAAGCGTGCTACCACATCTTGATAGGCTTCGGACACAACCGTGTCTTTCATATAAATAGACGGCATACCTGTGTTTGATGCCGACAGCACATCTTTGGTTTCAGGAATCACGCCGATTAAAGGAATACGCAACAAGTCGCAAATGTCATCAACCGACAACATTTCGCCTTTTTCTACGCGTTCGGGCGAGTAACGCGTAACCAACAAGTGTTCTTTAACAGGTTCTTCACCCGTTTCGGCACGGCGGCTTTTGCTTTGCAAAATGCCCAAAATACGGTCAGAGTCGCGAACACTCGATACTTCGGGATTTGTGGTAACAATCGCTTCATCGGCAAAATACAATGCCATTAAGGCACCTGTTTCAATACCTGCGGGCGAATCGCAGATAATGTATTCAAAGCCCATTTCGTTGCGTAATTCGTCAATCACACGCCCCACGCCCTCTTTGGTTAAAGCCTCTTTATCACGCGTTTGCGATGCGGGCAGAATAAACAAATTATCGCAATGTTTATCCTTAATTAACGCCTGCGTTAATGACGCTTCTTTTTGAATGACATTCACGAAGTCATACACCACGCGGCGTTCGCAACCCATAATTAAATCAAGATTGCGTAAGCCCACATCAAAATCAATCACCGCAGTTTTGAAACCACGCAGAGCCAAACCTGCGGCAATACTTGCACTGGTCGTGGTTTTACCCACGCCGCCTTTTCCAGAAGTTACAACAATGACTTTTGCCACTTTAATCGTCCTCAATGTTTAAGAAATACCGCTCAATGCGGTAATGTTCAATTTTCCGCCGTCTAATGAAACGACAACCGATTTACCATGTAAAGAAGCAGGCAATTCCTTATCAAAAACACGATAAATGCCTGCAATAGAAACCAGTTGCCCTTGCATAGAGTGAATAAAAATGCGTGCGTTCTTGTCGCCAGACGCACCCGCTAATGCACGCCCACGAAAAGGTGCGTAAATATGAATATTGCCATCGGCAATAATTTCTGCCCCTTGACTCACCAAAGCCGTGCAAATCACATCGCCGCCTTCGGCATACACTTGCTGACCCGAACGCACAGGTTTATCCATAATAATGGTAGGCGAAGAAGTTGGTAAGTTGCGTTGCACAGGCTGTTTGGGTTGCGGCTGTTCGCTTTCAGGCTGCCTGTGTTCTTTCAGTTGCTGCACTTCTTGTTGCAAAGCCTGAACTTGTGCATGTGCTTGTTCTGCCTGTTGCAGTTGCTGTTTGAGTTGCAAAACTTGATTTTTTAAGCGTTCCACTTGTTCTTGCTGAACCTGCGTTTGTCCTGCGGCTTGCGGTTCGGTTTTAGGCAAAACGGCAGCAGGCTCTTTTTCTTTGGATAACAAACTAAACGCCAAATCGTATTGAGCCACTTTTGCCGCATAATCCGCCTCAATATGACGCACACCGATAATTTTAATATGACACGCAGCAAAACAACGCACCACTTCTTTAATGTCCAAACCCCAAGGGTCGGGCAATAAATGGACATCTAACAAAAAGGGCATATTTTGAAATTGAGACAAATTCGCCGCATTCGTCTGCAAATCGGCATTGAGTGTATTGACATTTCCATCTTTTAAGACAATGGAAAGTGCCTCAATGCGTGCGGATTTAATAACAAATGCAGAACTCATTGCGATGAAAACTCGATAAAATTGCTTTATGAAAATAAGCGAAATTTAAAAAACAAGTTATTGTAACCTGATAACCGTTTTATTTCAACTCTATTAAGTCGAAAGATTTTTTTTATCACGAAAAATGATTGTTTTATATGCAAATAAATATTTTAAATAAATTTCAGGCTGCCTGAAAGCAGCAAGAAATGAGCAGTTATTTTGTTTTTACTAACGGCAAAACGATTTATTTTTTTGGATATAGTCGATAAATTTCAAAAGTATAAAAGACGGCGAGCCGCAGACAGTATAAAATAATACGGCAAGGCGAGCCAACGAATGATAATTTTGAAGTTTATCGACTATAACGCTTCGACTAATCTTTCAGGCTGCCTGTAAATATGGATATAAAAAAACGGAAATAAAAATATTTCCGTTTTCTATAGTCGGTTCACAGCAAAAACAGGCAAGGCAACGAGCCGAAGACAGTATAAATAATACGGCAAGGCTATCGTTACGCTGCATGATTTTGCTGTGAATCGACTATATTTTCAGGCTGCCTGAAAAATCAGATAAAATAACGCTTTTGATTTTGATAAGGAGAAAACCATGACTGAAATCGACCAAATCATTCGCGAACGCCGTTCCATTCGGGCTTTTACTTCACAACCTGTTGATAATGCGTTATTAAAAGAAATTTTAACCACTGCGTCTTACGCTCCGTCTGGCACAAATACGCAGGCGTGGAAAGTGTATGTGGTTACAGGTGAAATGAAAGATAAAATTTCTAACGCTGTAATTGAAGTTATTGAAAATACACGCAAAAATCCTGAATTAGGCGAGCAATATCAAGAAACATTCCGTTATTATCCAACCGAATGGGTGTCGCCTTATATCGACCGCCGCCGCCAAAATGGCTGGGCATTGTATGGCTTATTGGGCATTGAAAAAGGCGATAAGGATAAAATGCACGCACAACATTTACGCAATTATCGTTTTTTTGACGCACCAGTCGCCTTATTTTTTACGCTGAATAAGGTGTTGGGCGATGGGGCAAAATTAGATACGGCAATGTTTATGCAAAATTTAATGCTTTCTGCCAAATCGCACGGCTTGGACACTTGTGCCCAAGCGGCGTGGAATAAATACCACAGCATTGTTCTGCCACTTTTGGGGGCGGAAAACGAAATTTTGGTGAGTGCCATGGCATTGGGCTATGCGGATACGACAAATATTGTCAATACACTCAAACCGCCCAGAGCGGGATTAGATGAATTTTGCGTGTGGAAAAGTTAGGTTTTTATTTATTTTCAGGCAGCCTGAAACTTTTTAATCAACAAAGCATAAGGAATGGATGATGAATAAAAAACAATCGCAAAAACTGCAACAAAACTTCAACAAACAATTAGATATTGTTTTGAAAGAATTGCAAAAAATTCCGCCGATGATTGAGCCTGAAATCTTTTTTAGCGACAATCCTGACGACCATTTTGAAACAATGGGCAAAATTTTTGAAATTAAAAATTTTGTGGAAATGATACAACAAGGCACTTCGCAAGCCCAAACCATTGCTTTGGTGCATAATAGTATGGCAAATCTATTGGGCGATATGATTGAAGAAGAATAAAGTTCATTTATTTTCAGGCTGCCTGAAAAAATATTGTATTTTTTGCGTATTTTCTTCACATAAAACAGCGATAGTACAATAAAATAATACCTTTTCAGGCAGCCTGAAAAAAGGTTGATAAAGGAATACTATGCAAGCACAAAATTTTGGCAAAGTTGCGGTATTAGCAGGCGGTTTTTCGAGTGAGCGAGAAGTGTCGCTTACCAGTGGCAATGCGGTGTGTGAAGCCTTACGAAGCAAGGGTATTGACGCACATTTATTTGACCCCAAAGAAAAACCGCTACACCATT
The DNA here is from genome assembly GCA_017458185.1 of Neisseriaceae bacterium. Taxonomy (GTDB): domain Bacteria; phylum Pseudomonadota; class Gammaproteobacteria; order Burkholderiales; family Neisseriaceae; genus RGIG9985. The sequence goes on along the minus strand of JAFTFY010000012.1, from coordinate 49,268 downwards.
TGCTTGAAGAGGATTTTCAGCTTGCCTTTAATGTTCTGCACGGCACTTATGGCGAAGATGGCGTGGTGCAAGGTGCGTTGGAAACCATGAACATTCCCTACACAGGCAGTGGGGTGATGGCCAGTGCGATTTCTATGGATAAATTTCACACACGCCTTGTGTGGCAAAGTGCGGGACTGCCGAATGTGCCGTATGTGGTGTTAAATGACAACAGCGATTTTGCGGCGGTTGAAGCACAATTTGGCTTTCCCTTGTTTGTGAAACCTGCGGCAGAAGGTAGCAGTGTTGGCGTAAAAATGATTAAAAACAAAGGCGAATTAGCCGCCGCTTATCCTGAACTCAAACAATATCACGGTGCTGTTTTGGCTGAAAAATCCATTATGGGCGGTGAATATGCGTGTTCAATTTTAGGCAATCTGGCCTTGCCTGTGATTAGAATTATTCCAAATGGCGAATGGTATGATTTTGAAGCCAAATATTATCGAGATGATACGGAATACCGCTGTCCGTCTGGCTTGTCGGCAGAAAAAGAACAAGAAATGAAAGACTTGGCACTCAAAGCATTTCAAATTTTGGGCTGCACAGGCTGGGGACGCGTGGATTTTTTGAAAGACAATAACGACAATTTATATTTATTAGAAGTCAATACCGTGCCAGGTATGACTTCGCACAGTTTGGTGCCGAAAGCAGCCAAACAAGTGGGCTTGGATTTTCCTGATTTATGTGTAGAAATTTTGCGATATGCGGCGGAACGATAAAAAAATAAAATTACATAAAAATCAAGGTCGTACGCCGCCGTCTGCGATTCGCAATTTAACGGGCTGGCTTTACACGATTTTGGTGATGATTGTATTAGTGGGCGGTTTTCAGTGGTTAATTAACACGCCCCGCTTTCCTATTCGCCAAATTGATATTGCCGAAAGCAATAACACTGCCTTTCTTCACATTAGCGATAGCGAATTAGAACAAGCCCGCCAAGACAGCATTGTCGGCAATATTTTTAGCGTGAATTTAAACAAAGTGAAAGCACGCTTTGAACAAATTGTGTGGGTTGAAAAAGTGGAAGTTTCCCGCGTGTGGCCTGATACCATTGCTGTTCGCATTGTTGAACGCACACCGCTGGCTCGCTGGAATGATACGCAACTTATTGATACAAAAGGAAAAGTTTTCGATGCAAGTGGCGACAGTTCCTTGCCGTCCTTTTACGGTGCATCGCCAAACGAACAAACAATGGTCAAACACTTTGCGTTAATGCAAAAATCCTTGTCGGAAGTGAATTTAACCATTGATAAATTATTTTGTGATGAAAGAAATGCGTGGCAACTTTCACTCAATAACGGAATTACAGTAAAATTAGGGCGAGAAGATACGCACAATCGCATCAATCGTTTTGTTTCGTATTGGCAAAGCACGCTTTTGCCGCAAGCCGCTACGATTGAGTATGTCGATATGCGTTATCGCAATGGTTTTGCCGTTCGTATGAACAAAAATGTGGCGGAACAAACCGCCGATGAGCAACAGAAAAAATAACGGAACTTTCATAAAAATGATGGATAAAAAAGACAGACACTTGTGTGCATTGGATATTGGCACGGACAAAACAGTCGCATTGATTGGCGAGTTTGACGGCGAAGAAATTCGCATTGTCGGCATGGGCGAAGCACCGACAAGGGGCATTAAAAACGGTATGATTGCCAATATTGATGCCACAGCCAGTGCCATTCGTTCTGCTGTGGAAGAAGCCGAACACATGGCGGACTGCCAAGTACATAGCGTGGTGATTGGTATTGCAGGCAATCATATCAGCAGTCTCAATTCCGAAGGTATGGTCAAAATCAAAGACGGCGAAGTTACCAAAGACGACATCAGCCGTGCGATTGACACTGCCAAAGCGGTGAGCATTCCGCCTGAACAACAAATTTTGCACACCGTTATTCAAGAATTTATTGTCGATAATCAACCAGGTGTGCAAGACCCATTGGGTATGAGCGGCACTCGATTAGTGGTGAAAATTCACATCATCACAGGGGCGACTACGGCGGTACAGAACTTGGAAAAATGTATTCAACGCGCCGAGTTAATCCCTGAAACCATTGTCTTGCAACCATTAGCCAGTGCGTTAGCGGTTTTAACCGATGACGACCAAGAATTGGGCGTGTGTTGCGTGGATATGGGGGCAGGCACCACGGATATTTCTGTCTTTACCAATGGTGCCATTCGCCATACAGCAGTCATTCCATTTGCGGGTGAATTGCTGACGCGTGATTTAGCCCAAGCCTTACGCACGCCGTATGACGCAGCGGAACACATTAAAGTGTATCACGGTGCGGCTGTGGATTCTTTGGACGGTATGGACGAAATGATTAAAGTCCCCAGCATTGGCGATGAACGCCGATCCCGTCAAGTGGAACGCCGTGTTTTGGTTACCGAAGTATTGCAACCAAGAATGACCGAGTTATTCTACATTGTTTCCAACGAATTAGACCGAGCAGGTTTTGCCGACCAATTATCCGCAGGCATTATTTTGACAGGCGGTACTTCACTGATGGCAGGCTTGGTTGATTTAGCCGAAGATGTGTTTGACCTACCCGTACGAGTGGGCGTGCCCAGTCGCCGTATGGGCGGTTTGTCTGAACGCGTTCGCAATCCCAAATACGCCACAGCGATTGGATTATTGTGTCAAGCGTTTGACGAAATGGAAGTGCAAATTGACGAACCACGACGCGGCGGCTTATTGGGTAAATTGTTTGGTGCATTAAAAGAAAGGTTATAAACAGTGTGAAATCGTGGGCAGACGCGATTGGGCGAGAAAAACAACAGCCGTATTTTCAAAAAATCATACAACAAGTGAATACGGAGCGGCAAAGCGGACAAATTATTTATCCGCCTGCTCATGATGTGTTTAACGCCTTTCGTTACACCGAATTTAACCGTGTGAAAGTGGTGATTATTGGGCAGGATCCTTATCACAATGAAAATCAGGCACACGGTTTGGCGTTTTCCGTGCAAATGGGTGTGGATATTCCGCCGTCTTTAAAAAACATTTATAAAGAATTAGCAAGCGACATTGACGGTTTTCAAATTCCTAATCACGGCTGCCTAAAAAAATGGGCAGATGAAGGGGTTTTGTTACTCAACACCGTTTTAACCGTCAAAGCCCATTTAGCCCATTCGCACAAAGACATCGGCTGGGAAACCTTTACCGATAAAGTGATTGAAGTTTTAAACCAGCACCGAGAAAATTTAGTTTTTCTGTTATGGGGCAATCCCGCACAGAAAAAGGGAAGCAAAATCGACACAGCCCGCCATTTGGTACTCAAAGCCGCACACCCATCGCCCTTATCGGCTCATCGTGGTTTTTTTTGGCTGTCGTCATTTTTCGCAAACCAATCAATATTTGCGACAAAAAGGGATTTCGCCGATTGATTGGCAGGTATAGGCTTTAACTTCGCCTTACGGCTCGTAGAACTTCGTTTCAGGCAGCCTGAAACAATAAAATGATAACAATAGCCCTTGCATAATAATTTTGAAATATTTTAACTATGGTTCAAAAATTATTTTGCATTGGCACGCACTTTGCAGTGCCGAAATAGTTTTGCTGTCTGGAATTTTTTTCAAATCGAAACGATGATATAGTCGTCTCACAGCAAAAGTAGCCAAGGCAGATGCCTGCGACAGTATAAATAATACGGCAAGGCGAACTAACGCAGGATAATTTTGCTGTGGGACGACTATGAACAATGTGTTTTCAGGCTGCCTGAAAACAGGGGGAAACAAAAATGAAACACGCAACGCCTTACTTTAAACTCGGCTCATTGTGCTGGCTTGCCTTTGTATTGTCTGCTTGCACAACCGTTGCCGAACCTGAAACCGTAGAAGAAACAGAAGCGTATCGCCCGCAATATCCCATTTCGGACGAAGGTTTTTACACCGTACGCAGTGGCGACACCTTGTCGTATATTTCCACACATTTTGGCAGAAGCATTGCTACGCTGAAATGCTGGAATAAAATTCCCAATAAAAACAAGTTGATTGTGGGCGAAGAAATTCGCGTTATGCCGCCCAAAGGCAAAGACGCCAAAAAATGTCTGAATTTAAGCGATGGCAAACCGCCTGAATCCGCCAAAGAAGTGGTTAAAGAAACACCACAAATTAAAATTCAACGCAAAATTTTAAGCGACTTCAAACCCGTGTGGCCGATGAAAGGCAGCGTCATTTCTAACTTTAACGCTCAAACGCAAAAAGGCATTGACATTGCGGGCAAAGAAGGACAAGCCGTTAAAGCGATTGCAGACGGCACAGTGGCATACGCTGGCGAAGAACTGAAAGGTTATGGCAAAACGATTGTGATACGCCACAACAATGCTTTAATGAGCACCTACTCACACAATAAAACGCTATTGGTCGGTGTCGGTCGAAAAGTGCAAAAAGGACAAACCATTGCCGAAATAGGACGCGATAAAAACGGGCAAACGCTGTTGCATTTTGAAATACTCATCAACAATAGCCCTGTGAATCCTGTGGAATATTTGCCCAAGCAGTGAGTAGCAGTAGGGTAAGCAACTTGTTGCCCACGCATTTCAAGTGGTGCATATTTCAGGCAGCCTGAAAGATAATGAAAACGCGTGGGCAACAAGTTGCCTACCCTACCTACCACTGCTACTATTTTTTATTATCACACGAATTGGAAACGGCTAACGCCGTTTCTTTTAATTCTATTTTTTAATAAAGAAATTGCGTTAGCAATTTCCAATCCGTGTGACATTCAAAAAATCTATCTATTTAGGCAGCCTGAAAAATGATAAAAACTGAAAAGATAATAAAAACGCGTGGGCAACAAGTTGCCCACCCTACGGCTTAAATCCACCCCTGTTGTGCAAACGAAACGGTTTTTGTGGCGGTTACGATAAAATGGTCTAACAGGGTAATATCAAATAACTTCAAGGCGGCTTTGAGTTTGACGGTAAAAATGCGGTCTTCATCGGACGCTTGCAAACCGCCTGCGGGGTGATTGTGGGCGATAATCAAGGCGGCGGCGTGTTTTTCTATGGCTAATTTTGCCACTTCGCGAATATAAACCGTGTGTTCTGCCACTGTGCCACGCGATAATTCTTCAATCGCCATAATGCCTTGCTGTTTGTCTAACAACAAAGCCAACATCACTTCCACTTTTTCCCAGCCGATTGCCCAACGCAGATATTCACTCAAAGCGGCAGAGTCGCTCACTTGCGGTAAGCGTTGCATTTCTTCGGCTAACAGGCGTTTGCCGATTTCTCGCACCGCCGCAAATTGCGTATAAGCCGATAGCCCCAAACCTTTGTGCTGTTGCAATTCAGACAAATTAGCCGTCAAAACGCCCCGCAACGAACCCAAATCTTGAATTAAACCGCGTGCCAAAGCCACAGCGTCCAAGCCCTTTGTGCCTGTGCGTAACAAAATCGCCAACAATTCTGCGTCCGACAACGCTGCCGCCCCTTTGTTCAGCAGTTTTTCTCTGGGGCGTTCGTTTATCGACCAGTCTTTAATTGCCATTGTGAATAACCTTTTTTCAGGCTGCCTGAAACTTATGCTTGAAACTGCCAAATATTGGCAAAATTTTTGCGATTGATTTCTAAACTATATTCTTTATGAAATGGGTTAAACGATAAGCCATAAACAGATTTTGGACAGCGTTCCCATATTTGTATGATTTGAAACATGGTCATCGGCACAGCATCAAGATTTTCGCTAATGCGTACAAACGCCAAATCGGTAAAAACAATTAAAAAATTCCGCTCATCTCTTTCGCCCACTATCGGTTTAATGGTTTTGATACTTTCACGATGAATCGGCACATAAAATTTATGGTCTTTAATCACCGCTTTTTTCAACACCCGTGCAAAGTGTCTATCAATAATCACATCGGGCTGTTGTTTAATGCGATAAATGGTTTCGGCTAATTCACTGATATTTTGTTTCATAAAAATTCCTTAAAAATCAAAGTTCAGGCTGCCTGAAAGCCTTTGGTCTTTACTTTTTCACCGTTATGAAAAATCAACACCCTTTCAGGCAGCCTGAACGCACATAAACGAAATTGTTCGGGCGAAAAAGGCGATTGTGGCAGGCGGGTTTTCCACAATGCACCGATTGAAAAATCAATGCAAAACACATTTTTCTTTTTGCCTAACCAGTGGTTGGGCGGCTCATGAAATAATTCGTTTCGACTTTTCAACCACTTGTCGGTAGGTTCTGTTGTCGGCGTATTGTACCACTCTCGCCAATAATGCCCAATTACCACAGGAATATCATCATCATAATCGTCCCACCAGCGATAACGCGTAACAAACCGCCACCGCCCTGCGGCGTAAAACGGTTTGTCTGCCATTTTTTCCGTGCCACACGCCACCGCACGAATGGGGTTGGCTTGTCCGTGATACAAATCAAACGCCCCCACCGCTGGCAGATAAGGCATTGCAAAATGCTCATCACGATTATGCTGATGATAAAACGCATGTTCTTTTTGATAATCGTCATACCACGCCTGATTTTTTTCTTGTTCTTTGGCAAGTTGGCGTAATTCGCTAAAAGCCGTTTGAGCGTCTATATTGCCTAATTTACGAATTTTTTCTATTGGTTCAGAGAGCCACGCCGCATGGATAATGCGTAGATTTTTATTTTCTAATGCAATCGGTAGTGTATTGATATAATTTAATATTTCTTCTTTTTCTGGTTCGCTTGCAATTTTATATTGCACATAACGATGTTTTTCTCGTTCTCGCTGTTTTTCAAAAAACCACCCTGCCCCATCTTTTTGATCGCCACGCAATAAATTAAGTTCGTGATTACCCAAAATCGCCAAATGACCGTTATCCGTCAGTTGCTTAATTAGCCGCACAACTGCCACACTATCCACGCCCCTATCCACAAAATCGCCGATAAACACCAAACGGCGGCGTTCAGGGTGCCGCCCCATTTCGTCATAGCCCAAATGCCGCAATAAAGCACGCAAAGCATCAATCTCGCCATGAATATCGCCAACAATATCCACAGGGCAATCGGGTAAAGGTTGAATTAAAGACATCGGTTTTTCCTTATTGAATGTGTTTTCAGGCAGCCTGAAAAGGCTATATTTTAACAAAAAACACCGTTCAGGCTGCCTGAAACGGTGTTTTTATTCAACTTACGACAGTTTAAGCCGACTTTTTGCCGTCATCAATATACACCAACTTCGGTGCTTGTTTTTTCTCAATTACCGCTTTATTGACAATCACTTGGGCGATGTTTTTGTGGTCGGGCAAGGTGTACATGGTGTCTAACAGCACATCTTCTAACACCGAACGCAAGCCCCTTGCTCCCGTTTTGCGTTCTTGGGTGATTTTGGCAATCGCTCGCAGGGCGGACGGTTGAATTTCTAACTGCACGCCCTCCATCGCAAACAGGGCTTGGTATTGTTTGACCAAAGCGTTTTTCGGTTGCGTGAGAATATTCACCAATGCGTCTTCGTCCAACTCTTCCAAAGTGGTCAGAACAGGCAAACGACCGATGAGTTCTGGAATTAAACCGAATTTAATTAAGTCTTCGGGTTCAACTTGGGCGAAGATTTTGCCGATGTCGTCCGATTCTTCTTTGCTCATCACTTCTGCACCAAAGCCGATACCGCCTTTTTCCGAGCGGCGGCGAATGATTTTTTCCAAGCCGTCAAATGCTCCGCCGCAGATAAATAGGATATTAGAAGTGTCGATATTGATGAAGTCTTGGTTGGGGTGTTTGCGTCCGCCTTGCGGGGGAACGGACGCAACCGTGCCTTCAATCAATTTGAGCAAGGCTTGTTGCACGCCTTCGCCCGATACATCTCGCGTGATAGACGGGTTTTCGCTTTTGCGGGCGATTTTGTCGATTTCGTCAATATAAACAATGCCTTTTTGGGCTTTTTCAACATTAAAATCGCAGGTATTGAGTAATTTGGTTAAAATTTGCTCCACATCTTCGCCCACATAACCTGCTTCGGTGAGCGTGGTTGCGTCTGCCATAACAAACGGCACTTCTAATTTGCGTGCCAGTGTTTGGGCAAGCAGGGTTTTGCCTGAACCAGTAGGGCCGATGAGCAAAATATTGCTTTTGGCAATTTCCACATTGTCAGGGGCTTTGGGGTATTGCAGGCGTTTGTAGTGGTTATAGACCGCCACTGCTAACGATTTTTTGGCTTTTTCTTGCCCTATCACATAATCGTCCAAGTGTTTGGCAATTTCGTTTGGCGTGGGCAAGGGGGCACCGCTTTCGATGGAAGTAACCGAACTTTGTGGCGTGGAACCTACCGCTTCGTCAAACAGGGCGTTACATTCGTTAATGCACTGGTCGCAAATGCAGGCTTTTTTGCCTTCAATCAGCATTTCGACATCGGATTCTAATTTGCCACAAAAGTCGCATTTTTTCTGCTCGCTCATTTTACTTACGCTTTCGTATCGTTATGATTTGCAATCACTTTATCCACTAAACCATATGCGGCGGCTTCATCTGCCGACATAAAGTTATCGCGGTCGGTGTCTTTTTCTAAATCAGCCAAAGGACGACCTGTATGGTCAGCCATTAACTGATTGAGTTTTTGTTTGATTTTTAGAAGTTCTTTGGCGTGAATTTCAATATCGGACGCTTGCCCCGATAAACCGTCTAATAAAGGTTGATGAATCATAATGCGGCTATTCGGCAAGGCAAAGCGTTTGCCTTTTGCCCCTGCGGACAGAAGAAACGCACCCATACTGGCGGCTTGCCCCAAGCACAAGGTTGCCACATCGGGTTTGATGAAATTCATCGTGTCGTAAATCGACAAACCTGCGGTAACCGAACCGCCAGGCGAGTTGATATACAAATAAATGTCTTTATCGGGATTTTCGCTTTCTAAAAACAGCAACTGGGCAACCACAAGATTAGCGGTTTCATCGGTAACGGGACCGACCATAAACACAATGCGTTCTTTAAGCAAGCGAGAGTAAATATCATACGCACGCTCACCACGCCCGCTTTGCTCTACGACCATAGGCACTAACATATTGTTGATACTGTTGTTGAACATTTGGAAAATCCTTATCAAGTGAATGAATTGCGTTATTTTCAGGCTGCCTGAAAATATTTTTGTATTGTTTGAACTTGGTTTAAGTCTTGCTTTTGAGTGTTGTTTTTTCAGGCTGCCTGAAATGATTTCGGTTAATCAAATCATTTCAGGCATACAACACCATTACAACGGAGCGGCACCGCCGTACATCACTTCGTCAAATGTCATCGGTTTTTCAAGCACTTTTACTTTGCCCAAAACCAAATCAACCAAGTTATTTTCTAACGCCACATTAGCAAACTCGTTGCGGCGTTGAGTGTCTTTCATATACCACTCAATCACTTCGTCAGGTTCTTCAAAGTTTTGTGCGTAATCTGCCACAGCAGCACGGATTTGTTCTTCATTGGGCATTAACTTGCCGTCATTTTGACGGTCTAATTCGCCGATAATCAAGCCGATTGCCACAGTGCGTTTGGCACGGTCGGCAAAAATTTCATCAGGCAAATTGCCTAAATTTTTGGTATCCATACCACGAGATTTCCACTCATTAACGGTGTCTTCTTTCAGATGAGCGATTTGGTCGGCAACGAGTTTTTTCGGCACATCAAAAACGATATTATCAACCAAAACATTGATGACATTTTGTTTGGTAATGCTGTCGGTGCGGCGTTTAACTTCGCGACCGATATTTTTCTTAATTTCCGCTTTCATTTCAGCCACATCGCCGCTTGCCACGCCTAATGCTTTGGCAAAAGATTCATTGACTTCGGGCAGAATGCTTTCGGCAACGCTTTTCACAGTGATATTAAACACTGCGGTTTTGCCTGCCACATCTTTGCCGTGATAATCTTCGGGAAATTCCACAGAAACGAATTTGCTTTCGTTTTCTTTCATACCGACAATGCCTGCTTCAAATTCAGGCATCATGGTTTTTTCGCCTAAAACAAAGGGATAGTTGGTTGCACTGCCGCCGTCAAACGCCACGCCTTCGATTTTGCCTTCAAAGTCGATAATCACACGGTCGCCATTTTGGGCTTCTCGTTCGACATGATTATACGAAATGCGTTGTTTGCGAAGCACTTCAATGGTTTTTTCCACATCAGCGTCCGTTACTTCGGCAACCGCTTTTTGCACTTCCTTATCAGACAAATCAGGAATCACAATTTCAGGGAAAGTTTCGTAAGTGGCAGCGATTTTCACCACTTCTTTATCATCTTGATTTTCTTCAACTTCCAAACTTTGCAGGGCAGCGACTTTTAAGTTTTCTTCACCTGCCACACGGAAAAATGTATCCACAGCGGTATCGTTTAACACATCGTTTTGAATGCTGTATCCGTAGATTTTTTCAATCATAGATAAAGGGGCCCTGCCAGGACGAAAACCGTCAATGCGAGCCTTTTTTTGTTGTTTTTTCAAACGATTAGCAACTTCGGCACGGATTTCTTCCCAAGCCAAAGACAACACAATTTTGCGTTCCAAACCTTCTAAATTTTCGACAGAAATTGCCATAATTTGATATAACCTTTTATGTTGATTAAAATAAAACGGTAGATTTTAACATATTTTTAATGGATACTTTTAAAATTGATTGATTTCAGGCTGCCTGAAACGAAAGCCGTGTCATTGCAACACGACATAAACGATATGCTCATAAAGATTAAGGAACTTCCAAAAATTAAAAAACTTAAAACAAACGGTTTTATTTTTAACAAACGGATTTGTTCGCACCTAACGGTGCTCACGATATTTATTTATCAATATCATATAGTTAATAAGCGAACACCGTTAGGTGTGAGCAAATCCGTTTGTTTATTTAAAAAATGGACAAATTGTTGTCAATTTGAATTTTTACAATATTTTTTCAGGTTGCCTGAAATTTATTTTTTATAAACACTGGAAAAACAAAGGCTTAAATTATGGAAAAAGTAAATATCACCCTACCCGAAACTTGGCTATTTGAAACCGTTTTGCCTGTGCGTATCGGCGACATTAACTACGGCAACCACTTGGCAAATGACGCGGTTTTGCGGCTGGCACACGAAGTGCGATTGCAGTTTTTAACCGCTCACCATTACAGCGAAATGAATGTCGAAAATGTAGGCTTAATTATGGCAAACGCTGTGATTCAGTTTGTCAATCAAGCGTTTTACGGCGATGAATTGCTGTGCAAAATCGGCTTGGGACACACGGGCAAAACCAGTTTTGACCTGATTACACAAATGATACGCCCAAAAGACAATAAAGAAATCGCCCGCATTAAAACAGGTATGGTGTGCTTTGATTATACACAGCAAAAAGTACAAGCCATACCGCAGGCGTTTTTGCAGTTAGCAGTGAGTAGTTAGAAGTTAGCAGTGAGTAGTTATTTCGTTTTGCCTTGCGGTATAGTCAAACAACTTCAAAATGTTAAAAACTGTGTCAAAAGCGATCCGAGACAAAGTCTCGGCGTGGCAATCCAATGAATTGCATAGCAATTCATCTCAGCCTGCGGCGTTGTAACGGTCGTATCTGTTATCATTTCAGGCAGCCTAAATTGCTTACGAACCTTGTCGTTACAACGCCTATGGCGTTGGTGAAAAATCTGCGATTTTTAACTTCACTTCGTTCGTTGAACGCTGTTTCACTGGATTACCACGCCTTGACTTTCGTCAAGGCTCGTAATGACACACAGGATTAAATTAAAATTGTAGAATATTTATGCACAGTGCGTTATTTTTATTTTTTGTATTTTGAAGTTGTTCGACTATAAAACAATTTATGTTGAGATAACGCTTTGATTTTGCTTTCAGGCTGCCTGAAACAGAAATCGTCATTGCGAGCCGTGCCGTAAGCACGGCGTGGCAATCTCCTAAAAACGAACGCAATACACAATGATTTCAGGCAGCCTGAAAATATTTTTACACCGTCCAGTCTTCCACTGGCAACTGTTCAATCTGCAAAAAGGCTTGGTCATTGGTAACCAAAACGCAGTCATTTGCCACAGCACATGCCGCAATCAGCATATCTATCGGCGACAAATTTTTGCCTTGTTTTTCTATATCCGCACGCAAAACAGCGTAAGTTTCAGCCACTTGTTGATTAAACGGCATAACGCGTATGCCTTGAACTAATTTATCGCTGATTTGTAACCATTTCGCCGAGTTATTTTTGCGAACGCCGTAACGCACTTCCGCCCACGCAAGCGAAGAAATGCACATATTTTTCAATTCTTCTTTATCAAAGCGTTTTAGGAATTTTGGGTGTTGTTTCATCAACGCAGAAAACGCATTTGTGTCAAACATATACATTATGATTTTTCTCCCGAACCGTCCATTTCTTCTATCATTTCAACAATCGGATTGGGTTTCCACACATTTTCGCGTAGCGGCGGTTCAAAGTTCATATCTTCGCCACTGTCATGGGCTTCCTGAATCATCGCAAATAACTCATCTTTGAAGCGTCTATCCGCTTCACTCTCGGTTTTGGGTTGAGATTGTTGTATTTGCGATGCGTTAGACGATGGCACATTGCGAGCCAACCATTCTGTAACCGCTTGACGCATAATCCAACTTTTAGAACGGTCAATTTCTTTGGCGTAAGTTTCCAAACGATGAAACAGCGGTTCGGAAAGTTGAGTCGTAACCATTCGTAATGTCGCAGCCATATTGATTACTCCTAAAAATAGTTTGTAAAGTATATTTTATTTACACAAAGTTAATAAGTCAATGTAATTAAAAAAGTATTTATTGATACTTAAAAATAATTTGTCAATTTTTTCTGCCTTATAGCCAAACAACTTCAAAATGTTAAAAAATCGTGTCATTGTGAGCCGTGATGAAATCACGGCGTGGCAATCCACGCAAATCGCAAGGCGTTATAACGGCATTGCATAATAATTTCAGACTGCCTGAACGCTTTTTTCTTAATGCGTTCCACTATTTTTATTCACAATCACACCGTTTTTATCCTAAATAAAAACTGTTGCTTTTTTGCCACAGCAAAAAAAAAAAAAAAACGAAATCAATAAGTTATATAAAAATCAATAAAACATAAACCAAAAAATCTCGAATATAATTTATTTTCGACAAATTTTTTGCTATAAATAGGTTTCCGATTATTTTTTATTTCCATAGAAAGGATTAAATCGTGGAAAGTATGGTTCTGATTATCCAGTTGTTGGTTTGGGCTGGCTGTATTTACGGCTGTTATGCGTTAGCAAAGAAAAACGGACGCTCGGTGCCTTTGGCAATTGTGATGGGCGTTTTGTTTAGCGTTTTTGCTTTGATTGTATATGCCCTAATCGGCGAGAAAAAGTAATTATTTCAAACCGTTAAAAAACACCGTTGTAAAAACAACGGTGTTTTTTTTGCTTTCAGGCTGCCTGAAAATATAGTCAATTCAGACCAAAAGCAGGCAAGGCGAAACAACGCTGCATGATTTTGGTCTGAATTGACTATAATCTACCCACGCCGCCATGTGGTCTCCCCTGCTTTGTCTTCTAAAATAATGCCCTGCCCTGCTAATTCATTACGAATACGGTCGGATTCTGCCCAGTTTTTGTTTTGGCGTGCGATTGTGCGTTCGGCAATCAAAGCGTTAATTTCTTCATCAGACAAACCTTCTGCTGTACCCGCTTGCAAAAACGCTTGCGGATTTTGTTGTAATAAACCTAATAATCCGCCTAATGCTTTCAGGCAGCCTGAAAGGTTGCTGTCATGCGTTTTGTTGATTTCGTTGGCTAATTCAAACAACACCGCAATCGCATTCACGGTGTCAAAATCATCGTTCATTGCCGCATAAAATTTTTGCGTATAGGAATTTGCGTTTTCGCTTAAATGAAAATCCGCTGGCGGCGTGTTGTTTAGAGCGGTATAAAGCCGTGTGAGACTGGCGTTTGCGTCTGTTAAATGAGCGTCCGAATAATTTAACGGACTGCGATAATGGGCACGCAAAATAAAAAACCGCACCACTTCGGGTTTGAATTTTTGCAACACTTCGCGAATGGTGAAAAAATTGCCCAAAGATTTCGACATTTTTTCGTTATCCACACGAATAAAACCGTTGTGTAGCCAGTATTTAACATGCGAATGAGTGCGGTTTGTCGCACCGCAACTTTGGGCAATTTCGTTTTCGTGATGCGGAAATTGCAAATCCGCACCGCCGCCGTGAATATCAAATGTTTCGCCAAAAATCGTCTTGCCCATCGCCGAACATTCAATATGCCAACCAGGTCTGCCCTTGCCCCAAGGGCTTTCCCAAAACGGCTCATCAGGCTTGGCTGCTTTCCACAGCACAAAATCCAAAGGGTCTTGTTTGTGGCTATCCACTTCCACGCGTTCGCCTGCACGCAAATCGTCCAAACTTTTGCCCGATAACCTGCCATATTCGGCAAATTCCCGCACACGATAATACACATCACCATTTGCCGCAGGATAGGCTTTACCGTTTGCAATCAAACGGTTAATCATATCAATCATTTGCTCGATATGCTCTGTGGCTTTGGGTTCTATATCAGGCGGTAAAACACCCAAAGCGGTAGCGTCTTCGTTCATCGCCTTGATAAATCGTGCGGTTAAATCGTTGATGGTTTCACCATTGTCAAGAGCTCGTTTGATGATTTTATCGTCAATATCGGTGATATTTCGCACATAAGTTAAAGCGTCCTTACCATACAATTCACGCAACCAGCGAGCAATCATATCAAACACAACCATCACCCGTGCGTGCCCAAGATGACAGTAGTCATACACCGTCATACCGCACACATACATCTGAATTTTGTGCAAATTATGGGGAATAAATGGCTCTTTCTCTTTGGAAAGCGTGTTGTATAAATAAAGCGTCATGTTCAGGCTGCCTGAATGAAATTAAAACGGCTGAATTATAATGGATTTTACCGTTGATTGGGGTTTCAGGCTGAAACCTTTGCAAAACTGGTAGATGTGAGTAGAGTTCAAAGTTATAGTAGCACTTCAAATCGAAGACATAACAAATAGAAAGGCTACGATTTCGAGCGTAAGCCTAACGAAGAAATCTGCCACAGATGCCAGTTTTGCAAAGGTTTCAGGCTGCCTAAAAAGATTTGTTTGCACAAAATATAAATAAACAAAGGCAGCCTGAAAAATAGTTTCAGGCTGCCTGAATAATGCAAAATCAAGCCTTAACGCATGGCATGATAATTCGGAGCTTCTTTGGTGATTTGTACATCGTGTACATGCGATTCGCTCATGCCTGCTGCGGTGATTTCGACAAATTGGGCTTTTTGGTGCATTTCTTCAATCGTCAAGCAACCCAAATAGCCCATGCTGGAACGCAAGCCGCCTGTGAGTTGGTGAATGATATTCACAATCGGACCTTTATACGGCACACGCCCCTCAATGCCCTCGGGCACATATTTGTCGTTGGCGGCGGTGTCTTGGAAATAGCGGTCGGCAGAACCTTGACTCATTGCACCCAAAGAACCCATGCCACGATAGGATTTATACGAACGCCCTTGATACAGTTCAATTTCGCCTGGAGCTTCGTCTGTGCCTGCAAACATGCCGCCCAACATCACGGCAGACGCTCCTGCCGCCAACGCTTTGGCTAAATCGCCTGAATAACGAATGCCGCCGTCTGCAATCAATGGCACGCCACTGCCTTTAAGTGCTTCGGCAACATTGTGAATGGCAGTCAGTTGCGGCACGCCTACGCCTGCCACAATACGAGTGGTGCAAATGGAGCCTGGACCGATACCCACTTTTACGCCGTCTGCTCCTGCTTTGACTAAATCCAAAGCCGCTGCCGCTGTGGCAATATTGCCGCCGATAACTTGTAATTCGGGATAATTTTGTTTCACCCAACGCACGCGGTCAATCACGCTTTGGCTGTGTCCGTGTGCGGTATCAACCACAATCACATCAACGCCCTCACTAACCAAAGCGGCAACGCGTTCATCAGTGTCTTTGCCTACGCCCACTGCCGCACCTACTCTTAATCTGCCGTATTCGTCTTTATTGGCATTGGGAAAGGCGGTGGTTTTGAGAATGTCTTTAACGGTAATCAAGCCTTTTAACGCCCAAGCGTCATCAATCACCAAAACGCGTTCGATTTTGTGTTCGTGCATTAAATCGCGTGCAGCGTCAATATCCGTGCCTTCTTTGACGGTGATGAGTTTGTCGCGTCCTGTCATAATCGCACCGACTTGTTGATCCAAGCGTTTTTCAAAACGCAAATCACGATTGGACACAATGCCCACAACTTGTCCGTTTTCTAAAACAGGCAGACTGGAAATTTTGTGCTTGCGACACAGGGCAACCACATCGCCTACCAACATATCAGGCGAAATGGTTACGGGGTCTTTCACTACGCCCGATTCGTGGCGTTTAACTTTTTCCACACAACGCGCTTGCTGGGCTGGGGTCATGTTCTTATGAATAATGCCGATACCGCCCTCTTGTGCCATAGAAATGGCTAATTTGGCTTCGGTTACCGTGTCCATTGCGGCAGACACCAAAGGTAAATTGAGCATAATGCCCCGAGTTAAAGGCGTTTGTAAGCAAGTGTCTTTCGGCAATATCTGCGAATGAGCAGGCACAAGTAAGACATCGTCAAAGGTGTAAGCTTTTTCTATGATTTGCATGATGAGATTTCCCAAAAAAATTGGCGAAATTGTATCAAATATGTCGCTATTATTTGCAGAATAATACTAAATTGTGGAAAAAATAAATAAATAACGCTACAATGGAAACGATCTTTAATAAAAATAGGACGACATAAGATGAAAAAATCTGTTTTACTTTGTTCTTTGTTGGCAGCATTTGTTGTCGTGAATGTTGCTGATGCTGCACCACGCAAACAAGACTTAAAAAAAGCACCCAGCATTAGAAATGTTCAAATCCCTGCTGCTGCAGGTTCTGGTCCTTTCTACTGGGAGGAAAACGGGGTTACGCAATATTCTGACACGCCACGCGGACATCAAACCGTGGGGGTTGGTTTGGTAAATGTTCGCACACACGCAGTGGAACCCTTAAAAGTGCAAAACGCCGCTGGCGAAGTGATGAGCGATGAAGAACGTGCCATGTCTTTGGCTCAACGCCAAGCCAAACTGAATGAAGAAATTGCGGCTGAAAACAAACGCCGTGAAGAAGAAAACGCTCGCCGTGCAGAAGAAGCAAAAAAAACCAATTGCAACACCGCTCGCATGAACTTGCAAAATGTTCAAAATGCCAACCGCATGGAAAATCGTGAAGCCGCGATTGCTCGCTTCCAAGCCGATGTCAGCAAGTATTGCGAATAATTCGATTGTTTTTTTGAAACGGCTATTCTTTTGTCGTCAGAAGCGTTTGATTTAAGCGTTTTTCTCAAAACGCTCCCCAACCTGCCTGGTGTTTATCGTATGCTCGATAAAAACGGGCAGGTTTTGTATGTGGGCAAAGCGGTTAATTTAAAAAAACGGGTGAATAGTTACTTTGTTGGCAACCACCATTCGCCGCGTATCTTATTGATGATAAAGCAAATTCATCGTATTGAAATTACCACAACGAGAACAGACACAGAAGCCTTAATTTTAGAAAACAATCTCATCAAAAGCCTTGCACCCAAGTACAATATTTTGTTTCGTGATGACAAAAGTTATCCTTATTTAAAATTTTCTGCTCATCATTTTCCGCAAATTCGTTACTATCGTGGCAAGTTACAGCCGCCGCACCGTTATTTTGGCCCCTTTCCCCACAGTCAAGCCGTCAAGGAAAGCATTGAAATTTTGCAAAAAGTTTTCAGGCTGCGTTCCTGCGAAGACAGCGTATTCAATCATCGTTCGCGTCCGTGTTTGCTGTATCAAATTCACCGTTGTTCGGGGGCGTGTTGCGGTTTGATTAGTGAAGAAGATTATGCCCACGACATTTGCCAAGCCGCCGATTTTTTAGACGGTAAAACCGATGATTTACTGCACACACTCACCGATGAAATGCAGGTGGCGGCGACAGATTTGAATTTTGAGAAAGCCGCCGCATTACGCGACAAAATTCAAGCATTGCACGCCGTGCAATCACGCCAGTTTATCGACAGCCAAGACGCACAACGAACGCAAAAAATCGACATCATCGCCCCAGTTTTAAAAAACGGATTATTGTGCATACACTGCGTTGCCATTCGGCATGGACGGCGAATTTTAGACCACAGTTTTTTTCCGAATATTCAAATAGATAACGAAGAACATAATAGTATTCAGGCAGCCTTTGAAGCCTTTGTTTCGCAACGCTATATCGGCAAAGAAGTGCCACATATTATCATTTCCGCTTTCAGGCTGCCTGAAAACCTACGGCAACTGTTGGAAAAGCAAGCCAAGCATAAAATCACCCAAGTTCAGCACCCCAAAGGCGAACGGAAAGTGTGGTTGAATATGGCAGAACAAAACGCACGACTTTCCATTGCCCAAAAATCGCAACAAGCAGAACAACAGCACAAACGCCAAGCCGCATTAGAAGATTTAATGGGCATTTCCCCCATTTCTCGCATAGAATGTTTTGACATCAGCCACACATTTGGCGAAGCCACCGTTGCCGCTTGCGTGGTGTATGACGATTACGCCATGCAGCCTACGCAATATCGCCGATTTAACATTCAAAGCACACATACGGGCGATGATTATATGGCGATGAAAGAAGCACTCACCCGCCGCTACACCAAATTAGCCCAACACCTTGACGATGCACCGCCTGCCCCTGATTTAGTGATTATTGACGGCGGTTTTGGGCAATTAACAATGGCACAAAAAGTGTGGCAAGAATTAAATCTAAACATACCCCTAATCGGCATAGCCAAAGGTGTGGAGCGAAAAGACGGAGCGGAAGACCTGATAATTCCAGCCACAGGCGAAGTTTTGAACCCACCACCCACGCATTTGGCACGCTTAATTTTACAAATGGTGCGAGACGAAGCCCACCGTTTTGCGATTACAGGACACAGAAAACGCCGCGACAAAAGTCGCACGCACAACGCATTAGACGACATAGACGGCATCGGAGCCAAACGCAAAAAAGCACTCATCGCCCACTTTGGCAGCGTCAAAGGCATACAATCTGCCGCACTCGAAGAAATCGCCCAAACAGACGGCATTAGCCTATCATTAGCCGAAAAAATCTACGCTTATTTTCATGGAGAATAGGTTTTCAGGCTGCCTGAAAGCAAAAAAGCAAACCTTAATCAAGATTTGCTTTTTTTTATTTTATTCACACAATCAACCCGTTAATTGATGAGAAATCAGCATTTTCACAGGCGGTAGGTTGTTGCTGACTCGCAAAACAGCGGAACGCAACAGGCGGGCGGGCGAACTTTCGTTGGTGAAAAGTTTCACCACCACATTTGTGCCGTGATAAATTGGGCGGGTGTTGAGCATGTGTTTGAAATTGTAGGTTTCTAAAACATTCTTACCGCCGATGTCTTTACCTTTTGCGGCTGCCTGAATAATTTGTTTGGCTAAAATATCTGCCCCTTCCAAGCCTAAATTAAAGCCGTGTGCGGTTACAGGGTGCATGCCCACGGACGCATCGCCGATGAGTGCCGCTCTTTCGGCAAAGAAACGGCGAGCGTGTGTGCCGACTAATGGATAGGTGTGGCGTGTGCTTGCTACGGTAATATCGCCTAATCTGCCGTCTGTTTCGCGATAGATGTCTTGGGCTAACGCTTCGTCATCTAATTGTAAAATTTTATCGGCTTTGTCGCTGTCAATGGTAATCACCATATTCGACATAAATTCGGTCAAGGGCAAAATCGCCAGCGTCCTGCCGTAGTGAAAGCACTCAAAAGCGGCGTGCCCGTTGCTTTCGGTATGCCGCACACGGAATGTGATGACGGTTCTGCCAAAGCGGTGCATATCTGTGGGAATGCCGATTTTGTCGCGTGTGGTAGAAAAACGGCTGTCGGCACACACCAAAAGTTTGGCACAAATGGTATCGCCGTTGTCTAATGAAACACGAACGCTGTCATCAAAGGTTTTGACTTCGCCTACCTTGCGTTCGGTTAAAATGGCCACATTCGGCTGGTCTTTAACCACAGCATAAGCCGCTTCGCGAATGCGGTGATTGGGAATTAAATAGCCTAAACGATCAGTCGCCCCGCCACGCGCCTTTTTCGGTTGCGGAAAATGCAGTTGATAGGGTGAAGTGCCATTGACCACTTTGGCTTCTTTTAGGCGAAAAATTTGGTCTTCGGGCACTTGTTGCCAAATACCCAAGTTTTGCATAATTTCACGCGATAAGTGCGTTAAAGCAATTTCGCGTGCGTCAAATGGCGGATTTTCTAAAACGCTTTGCGGTAGTTGTTCTACAATGATGATTTTTAAGGGATTGTCGGCAAATTCACGAGCAAAACTCAAACCCGCAGGCCCTGCACCAATCACCACAATATCGCTTTGATAATCCATAATTGCACCTGATGCTTTATATTAAAACAAGCGTTCATTATAACCGATTGCACACGGGAATTTTGATGTGTGTTATTGCGAAATGTCAAAACCATTTCAGGCAGGTGCAAACGCTATAATTTTTAACAAAAAAACGGTATCATTCACACTTTTATTACACATAACAATCAAACAATGGATTTTAGTTGGCTGTTGCAAGCATCGACTTGGATAGGTTTTTTCACCTTGTTGGTGTTGGAAGTGGTTTTGGGCATTGATAACTTGGTGTTCGTTGCCATTTTGGCAAATAAGGTGAAGCCTGAACACCGCGACCGCACACGAATGTTGGGTTTAGGCTTGGCGATTGTGGTGCGTTTGTTTATGTTGGCAGGCGTGTCGTATATTATGACGCTCAATAGCGATTTATTTCGTGTCGGCGATTTTGCGGTGTCGGGGCGGGATATTGTGATGTTTTTTGGCGGCTTGTTTCTTTTGTATAAAGCCACAACCGAACTACACGAACGCTTGGAAAGCAAAGCCCATTATGCTCAAAATATTTATTCCACTGCCGCTTACGCTACCGCAGGCACGGTGATTTTGCAAATCCTTGTTTTAGATGCGGTTTTTTCTTTGGACGCCGTTTTAACCGCCGTGCATATGGTCGAACACATTATCGTGGCAATGGCGGCAGTGGTCGTGGCTATGGGGGTGATGATTTGGGCAAGCAAGCCTTTAACCGCTTTTGTGGAACAACACCCAACCGTTGTGGTGCTGTGTTTGGGCTTTTTGCTGATGATAGGCTTGTCTTTGGTTGCCGAAGGTTTTCATTTTAAAATTCCCAAAGGATATTTGTATGCCGCGATTGGTTTTTCCATTATCATAGAAGTATTTAATCAAATTTCGATGAAAAATCGTAAGGAAAATACTTTTTCAGGTCATTCGTGGCGAAGAAGAGCGGCGGATTCTGTGTTGGGTATGATGGGTATTCGTGAAGATTTGGTCGCAAAAGCCGCTAAAAGCGGTAAAGCGGACGAAGAAGGCGTTTTTGAAGCGAATGAAAAAAATATGATTCGCAGTGTTTTTACGCTGGCTGAACGCTCGGTACAAGCGGTGATGACCCCCCGCCCTGACATTGAACGCTTGGATATTTCGCAACCTTACGAACAGCAAAAAGAGCAAATTCAAACCACGCCTTTTTCACGGCTGATTGTTGTTGGTAAAGCAGGCATTGAAGAGCCGTTGGGCTTTGTGGCAAAAAAGGATTTACTCAATCAAATTTTAAATTCAGGCAGCCTGAATATTCTGGACGCAGTCAAGCAACCCCTTGTTTTACCTGAAACTTCTACGGTTTTGGCGGCTTTGGAATTGTTCCGCAAAAACAGTGCCGATTTGGCATTAGTGGTTGATGAATTTGGTGTGGTGCAAGGCATGCTGACGATGAAAGATATGATGGAAACCATTGCAGGCGAGTTCCCCGAAGAATTTGAACGCGAAGACGCTCCCACTATTCAAACCAATGATGACGACAGTTTAACGGTTGATGGCAGTCTCGAATACGCCGAATTAGCCCAGCAAATTAACTTACCGCCCCTGCCTGATGACGCAGATTTTCACACCGTAGGCGGTTTGATTATGGAAGAAATGCAGGAAATTCCCAATGTCGGCGATTTTGTCGATTATTGCGGCAGACGCTGGACGGTGATTGAAAAAGACGGTCAAAGAATTGAACGGGTGAAAATTGACAGCATTAAGGCGTGAGTAAAAGTTTTCAGGCTGCCTGAAAAAACAGTGTCATTGCGATACAGGACGAAGTCCTGTCGTGGCAATCCAATGAATTGCATAGCCATTCATCAACGCTGATAAGCGTTGTAACGGACTTATTGGTTATGATTTCAGGCAGCCTGAAACACATTCTTTCTATCAAACAAAAAACCCTTTCAGGCTGCCTGAAAAAACAGTGTCATTGCGAGACAGGACGAAGTCCTGTCGTGGCAATCCAATGAATTGCATAGCAATTCATCAACGCTGATAAGCGTTGTAACGGACTTATTCGTGATGATTTCAGGCAGCCTGAAACACATTCTTTCTATCAAACAAAAAACCCTTTCAGGCTGCCTGAAAGGGTTTTTTTGTAAATAAAACAGACAATTACAGCGTTAAACCGCCTGTAATTTCGATGGCTGCACCGTTGATATAAGACGCTTCGTCTGATGCCAAGAATGCGAACAAGTCAGCGATTTCGCGTGGTTCTGCCATGCGTTTCATCGGAATGCGTGCCGCCATTGAATCGCGAATGTTTTCAGGCATTTTTTGTACCATCGGAGTGGCTACGAAACCTGGACAAATCGCATTCGCACGAATGCCTTTTTTGCCCAATTCTCTTGCCCAAACTTTGGCAAAACCGATGACGCCGAATTTGGTAGCGGCATAGTTGGTTTGACCGAAGTTACCATACACACCCACGACCGAAGAAGTGTTTAACACCACGCCATAACCTTGTGCAACCATTTGATTGACAATCGCACGAGTCATATTGTAAGTGCCTTTTAAGTTAATATCGACCACGCTATCAAACTGTTCGTCTGTCATTTTGATTAACTGTGCGTCTTGGGTAATGCCCGCGATATTGCACAAAACATCAACGCGACCGAAGTTTTTCAGCACATCATCATACATCGCTTGAATGGATTCTTTATCAACCACATTCACCACATAACCTTTGGCTTTACCGCCTAATGTGTTGATGTCTTGGGCGATTTTATCTACGGCTTCTTTATTCAAGTCGCAGACCGCGATGATTGCACCTTCTTGGGCGAATTTTTGCACAGTTGCCAAACCGATACCGCCAGCGGCACCCGTAATTACAGAAACTTTATTTTGCAAACGCATAATTGTTGTCTCCAATCAATGGGTTAATGAGAAAAGAAAAGGATTTTGGGTAAAAATCATTTTCCGCAATCGCTATCATAGCCCTTTTGTTGCGTTGCGTCAAATGAGTATCCGCTAAAATACAGTCATAGCAAGGCTTAAAGAGTGTTTTTATTGATATAAAACAATAAGTTTTCAGGCAGCCTGAATGCTATTACTCATCGTCCAAACCATATTGTTTTTTACGGCGTAAATGGCGTTGATACGAGCGTTGTTTTTGCTGTTGCAATTCTTGTTGTGCGAGTTCATTTGATTTCACGCTAATGCGTTTTTGCTGTGCTGTTTTTTGTTGTGCCTGACTTAATAACTGGTTGATATTCAATGTTTTTTTATTCTGCTCTACCGTTTCAGGCAGCCTTTCCGCCTGTTTTTGTTGATAACGCAAGCGTGCATGCTCTGCTGCGGCTTGTTGTGGATTTTTATTTGACGATAAAAAGGTGTTGCGTGGTAAAAAATTATCTTTCACTTCAATCGCTTGCATACAATCCGTAGGGCAAACAGGCAGGCACAAGCCACAGCCTGTGCATTCGTTTTCAATCACCGTGTGCATTAACTTGGTCGCACCGCTAATGGCATTCACAGGACACGCCGTTATACAGCGTGTGCAACCGATACAACCGTCTTCGTCTATGCGAACGATAAATTTTGTTTCATCAGCGATTTTTGAATACACAGGCAAATCGGCGATTTGAGCGATTTTTTGTGCGGTTTCATTACCACCAACGCTACATAAATTCGCCTGCGTGGTGCGATACGCCAACGCTTTGGCGTACGCCGCACAATCGGCAAAACCACAACGGCGACATTGCGTTTGCGGTAGAATTTGTTCGATTTTTTGAATAATATTTTGTTTCATTTTTTATAACTGTATGATGATAATTAACGCTTTCAGGCAGCCTGAAAAATATTATTTTGTTTCTCACAAATTTTTTTATTATCTCTCACAAAGACACGGAGAACACGGAGAATAAAATTAAATGATTATATTATTAACATTTTTTTACATTCTCCGTGTTCTCTGTGTCTTTGTGAGAAATTAAAAAAACATCATTAAAACTTAATTTTTCTCCACTAAATAATTCGACAAAGCCACAAATTGTTCAGGTGTTATATTTTCGGGGCGGTAAGTGGGGGCAATGCCTACGGCGGCTAAATCATCATCATTAGCCAAGCCTTTGAGATTATTATGAATTGTTTTTCTTCTCATCGCAAATGACGCGGTCAGTAACTGCGAAAAATGGTTGAAATCTTGGGCAACGCCTATGCGTCCTATATCCGTTATCATACGCACCACAGCCGAATCCACTTTGGGTGCAGGGTCAAACGCTGTGGGCGGCACGGCAATGATTTTTTCCATGTCAAAAAAATACTGCAAAGCCACGCTCAAACGCCCGTAGTGCTTGTTGTTTGGCGTGGCACACATGCGTTCAACCACTTCTTTTTGCAACATAAAGTGCATTTCCGAAATTTCGTTTGCATAGTGTGCCAAATGAAACAGCAAGGGCGTGGAAATATTATACGGCAGATTGCCGACAATTTTTTTTGTGCCACGAATTTGGGCAAAGTCGAATTTTAAAACATCGCCCGAATAAATGGTCAGTTTATCTGCAAAGGGTTGATTTTGCAGATATTCAATAATATCTCTATCAATTTCAATCACATGCAAATGTTTCAGGCAGCCTGATAAGGGTTTGGTTAAAGCCCCCAAACCAGGACCGATTTCCACAACAATATCATCAGGCTGCGGGTTAATCGCTTGAATAATGGCGTGAATAATGCCTGTGTCGTGCAGAAAATTCTGCCCAAAGCGTTTGCGTGCGGTGTGGTTCATTTTTGTGTCATCAAAGCAAAATTAAATAGCGATTGTGCCATAAATTATTTCAGGCTGCCTGAAATCATTTTTGCATTATCGTTGTATCTGCAAACGCTACCCTAAAATTATTTTTAACTTCGTTCCACTCGTTAAAAATAATTTTAGGAGATTGCCACGCCGTGCTTTCGGCACGGCTCGCAATGACGATAAGAGTTTCAGGCTGCCTGAAATATTATGCAAACAAAAAACCGCAAAAAATGCGGTTTTTTTATCTGCCATAAAACAATTAGCGTTTGGAGAATTGTTTTGCACGGCGGGCTTTGCGTAAGCCTGGTTTTTTGCGTTCCACTTCGCGAGCGTCGCGAGTAACCAAACCTGCTTGCGACAAAACGGGTTTTAATGCTGCGTCATAGTCAATTAAAGCACGGGTAATGCCGTGGCGAATGGCACCTGATTGACCTGCTTCGCCACCGCCGATAACATTCACTTTAATGTCGAATGTTTCCAAGTTTTCGGTTAAAACCAAAGGTTGGCGAATAATCATTTTGCCTGTTTCGCGAGAAACAAATTCATCCATTGGGCGACCGTTAATTTCAATTTTGCCGCTTCCTTTTTGCAAGAAAACGCGTGCTACTGAACTTTTGCGGCGACCTGTGCCGTAATAATATTTACCGTTCATCGTGCGTCTCCTTAAATATCCAAAACTTTGGGTTGTTGAGCGGCGTGGGTGTGTTCGCTACCTGCAAAAACTTTGAGTTTTTTAATCATAGCGTAGCCCAAAGGACCTTTGGGTAACATACCTTTAACGGCAATTTCCAACACACGACCTGGGTGTTTTTCTTGATATTCGGTGAAATTGCGAACATACAAACCGCCAGGATAGCCTGAATGGCGATAGTATTTTTTATCCAACGCTTTGTTGCCCGTAACGCGGATTTTGTCGGCATTAATCACCACGATATAATCGCCAGTATCCACATGGGGCGTGTATTCTGGCTTATGTTTGCCACGCAAGCGGCGTGCGATTTCGGCGGCTAATCGTCCCAAAACTTTGTCTTGGGCATCAACCACAAACCACTCACGCTTTACCTCTTGCGGCTTTGCAGAAAAGGTTTTCATTTGATGAATCCTGTATAAAATTAAATAAACCGAGTATTTTATAAGTATTCGTGAATGATGTCAATGTGTTTAAAATATTTTCAGGCTGCCTGAAAGGCTTATCTTACGCACAAACGAAAATCTTTTATCCTATTGATATACGGCGTATAATAGAGAGATTTTGCAGTATTTTATTGTTTGGAAAATGTCTTTAACAATTGTTGGCTTAAATCATCAAACCGCTCCTGTTGCGGTTCGGGAGCGGTTGGCGGTGTCGCAACAGGATTTGCCTGCGGCTTTGCTGTCGCTGTTTCACGCTGACGGCATTGATGAAGCCTTGATTTTATCCACTTGTAATCGCACGGAAATTTATGCCGTAGGTGCGCCTGAACACATTATTGCTTGGCTGGCACAGTTTCATCATTTGCCTGTGGCTGATTTTCGTGAATATCTTTATATTTATCAAGAAAATCAATGTGTTCGACACGCTTTTCGGGTGTCTTGCGGTTTGGATTCGATGGTGTTGGGCGAGCCGCAAATTTTGGGGCAATTAAAAGACGCTATTCGTGCCGCACAGGATTGTGGCACGCTCAATTCTTCGCTGAATATGCTGTTTCAACGCACGCTGTCGGTTGCCAAAGAAATTCGCACCAAAACCGATGTTGGCGGTCAGTCGGTGTCTATGGCAGCAGCCAGTGTGAAATTAGCCGAGCAAATTTTCCCTAAAATCAGCGACTTAAATGTACTGTTTATCGGTGCAGGGGAAATGATTGAACTCATCGCCACGCACTTTGCGGCAAAACGCCCTAAATTAACTACGATTGCTAATCGCACTGTTGCCAATGCAGTGGCGTTGGCTGAAAAATTAGACTGTCGTGCGAATGCGGTTGCATTAGACAGGCTGCCTGAAATTATGCCGCAATATGATGTGGTGATTGCTTCAACTGCCAGCCCTTTGCCGATTGTGGGCAAGGGTGTGGTTGAAGCGGCTTTGAAAAAACGCCGTTATACGCCGATGTTTTTGTTGGATATGGCAGTGCCACGCGATATTGAGCCGCAAGTGGCTGAATTATCAGACGCTTTTCTTTATACGGTTGATGATATGACGGATATTGTCAATATGGGTAAAGAAGCACGCCAAAAAGCCGCTAAAAATGCAGAAGTTCTGATAGAACAAAGCGTTACAGCATTTATTGAGTGGCAAAAATCGCGGCAAACCGTGCCGTTAATCCGCCGTTTGCGTGATGACGCGGAAAAATCACGGCAATTTGTTTTGGCAAACGCCATGCGGCAATTAGCCAAAGGCACACCGCCCGAAGAAGTGTTGGAGCGGCTGTCGGTGCAACTGACCAACAAATTACTGCACGCCCCAACCAAAGCATTAAATCCGAATGCGTTTGATGAAGATAATTTAACGGACGCAGTCAGTAAAATTTATCATTTGTATGAAGATGAAGAATAATTTTGGCAAATGAAAACTTTTATCCGAGTAAGCATTGAACAATCACGGCAGTTTGCTGTGATTTTAATCACAATAATTTTCAGGCTGCCTGAAATAACTTAACCCATTGATAATATTATGAAACAATCCTTATTAGATAAACTCATTCATTTACAAGAGCGATTAGAAGAAATCAATTTGTTGCTTGCCGATGAACAGGCGGCAGCGGATATGGATAAATATCGCTCTTTAACTCGCGAACACGCCGAGATTTCGCCGATTGTGGCGGTTTTTTCGCAATACCATCAGGCACAGCAAGACTTAAAAGACGCAGAAGATTTGTTGTCTGACCCTGAAATGAAAGCGTTTGCCGAAGAAGAAATTGACACCGCAAAAAATCAATTAAATCAATTAGAAAGCGAATTGCAAATTCTTTTATTGCCCAAAGACGCAGACGATAATAAAAATGTGTTTTTGGAAGTCAGAGCAGGCACAGGCGGCGATGAAGCGGCTTTGTTTGCGGGCGATTTGTTGCGAATGTATTTGCGATATGCCGAACGCTGTGGCTGGAAAAGCGAAATTGTGTCGGCAAACGAATCGGATTTGGGCGGCTATAAAGAAGTGATTGTACGCATTGCGGGCGACAATATTTATGGCAGGCTGAAATTTGAATCAGGCGGACACCGTGTGCAACGCGTCCCCACCACCGAAAGTCAAGGACGCATTCACACTTCTGCTTGCACAGTGGCGATTATGCCCGAAGCCGATGAACTCGCCGAAATTGAACTTAATCCCAACGATTTACGCATTGATACTTTCCGTGCGTCAGGAGCGGGCGGGCAACACATTAACAAAACCGATTCTGCCGTACGCATTACGCATTTACCCACAGGCATGGTTGTGGAATGTCAAGACGGCAGAAGCCAGCACGCCAACAAAGCCCAAGCGATGAAAGTACTCGCCGCTCGCCTAAACGACAAGCAAAAACGAGAAGCCCACGCGAAAGAATCTGCCGAACGCAAAAGTCTTATCGGTAGTGGCGATAGAAGCGAACGCATACGCACTTACAACTTCCCCCAAGGACGCGTGTCGGATCACCGCATTAACTTAACGCTGTATAAAATCGACAGCATTATGGACGGCGATTTGGACGAAATCATCAACGCTCTTTTAACCGAACACCAAGCGGAATTGTTGGCACAGTTTGGAGAGTAAATCGGCTTGGAAAAAGGTTTCAGGCAGCCTGAAAGCACTTCCCGTGCAGGGATTAGCACTTTCCGTGCAGGGAAACTATCATTGCGAGCCGTTATAAAATAATGGCGTACGCAATCTCCGCACGCAAGAAGAACGGCGTATCGCACAAATGTTTTGGCTCACGCTTAAATTTTGTTTCAGGCAGCCTGAAAAGTTTATAATTTACCTAATCGACAAGGGGATTGCCACGATTTTTTCTAACGAAAAAATCTCGCAATGACAGTTTTTTATTTTCAGGCAGCCTGAACGATATTTTGAAAAGGATTTAAAAATGTGGTTAGTTGAATTAGCGAATAAAATTCATTTAGCAGAATACCATATGCTTTATTTTTTCATTTTTTTGTTATGTTCTGGATTATATCGTATGTATGACGGCAGACGGCGTTTATTATTTGAACAACAGCCTGATGATAGAGTAAATTTAATTCCTGATGATGATGTGGTTCAGTTATGGCATAACTTAACAAAATTAAATATTAAATTTGGTCATTTTTTTCAAAAATATGGTTTATTTTTAATGAGTTGTGCAGTGGTCAATATTTTATTGTTTTTTAAAACACATTTAACTATTCAAGAAATAATAAAACATTTTGGACTATTTTCTATTATCGTTTTAGCAATTATTTTTATTACTTGGGTAATTGGTATTTTTATTTTAGGAGAAAGTAATCGGTCTATGAGATACACAAATAGTTTTTTATTAACATTAACTACAAAAAAAAATGATATAGCCGAACTTTATAAAAGATATGGTTATAAAAGTATAAGTCAGTGGGAAAAAGATATTAATCATCACGGTCGAGATTTTGCCGTAGTGAATGAATGGATTGGTAAAGAAAAACATATTGTTATCGGTTCAATTATTCATTATTCCAGTTGGTTGTTACTGATTATTTTAGTAACGGCTTTTCATTCATTAACTTTTTTGGGTTTTTAATATGAGCAAGCGTAGCGTGGGCAACTTATTACCCACGCGTTTTAATGGATTTTCAGGCAGCCTGAAAAGTGTTTAAACTACGGCGGTTGTCGTTCGGTGCATTCTTCGTAGTGGGGGAGATTGCGTACGCATTGCCTTTCGTCAATGCTCGCAATGACAGTATCTTTTTTTGTATTTAGTTTCAATACCATTTTTCAGGCTGCCTGAAAATGGTATCATTTCAACTTTATTTCTCAACATAGAAAATCAATCTATTATGGCTAACAAACCACAAACCCTATACGAAAAACTTTGGAACGCACATATTGTGCGTCAGGAAGAAGACGGCACGGTGCTGTTGTATATCGACCGTCATTTAGTGCATGAAGTAACTAGTCCGCAGGCTTTTGAAGGCTTGAAAATGGCGGGGCGGCAACTTTGGCGGAAAGACAGCATTGTATCCACAGCCGATCACAATACGCCCACAAACGACTGGGATAAAGGCATTCAAGATCCGATTTCTAAATTGCAAGTGGATACTTTGGACGCAAATATCAAAGAATTTGGGGCAAGAGCCTATTTTCCGTTCAAGGATTTGGGGCAAGGCATTGTGCATGTGATGGGTCCTGAACAAGGGGCAACGCTGCCAGGTATGACGGTTGTTTGCGGCGACTCGCACACTTCTACGCACGGAGCAGTGGGGGCTTTGGCTCACGGTATCGGCACTTCCGAAGTGGAACACACTATGGCAACGCAGTGCATTACCGCCAAAAAATCCAAAACAATGCTAATCGAAGTTTCAGGCTGCCTGAAAGAATGGGTTTCTGCCAAAGATTTGGCGTTGTATATCATCGGACAAATCGGCACCGCAGGCGGCACGGGCTATTGCATTGAGTTTGGCGGTTCAGCCATTCGCGATTTATCGGTTGAAGGCAGAATGACTTTGTGCAATATGGCGATTGAAGCAGGAGCCAGAATGGGCTTGGTTGCGGTTGATGATAAAACCATTGATTACTTTAAAGATAAACCACTCGCCCCCAAAGGCGAATTGTGGGATAAGGCGGTTGAATACTGGAAAACCTTGCATTCAGACGATGGTGCGGTATTCGATAAAGTGTATCAATTCAATGCCGAAGAGATTGAACCGCAAGTATCGTGGGGTACTTCGCCCGAAATGGTTGTCGGCATTTCAGGCAATGTGCCTAATCCTGAAAACGAAAAAGACCCTGTTAAACAAGAGGGTATGCAGCGAGCCTTAAAATATATGGGCTTGACCGCTGGCACGCCGATGAATGAAATTGCCGTTGATGTGGTGTTTATCGGCTCTTGCACAAATAGCCGCATAGAAGACTTACGCATAGCAGCGGCGGTTGCAAAGGGACGCAAAAAAGCCGCAAATGTCAATCGTGTTTTGATTGTACCAGGTTCGGGTTTGGTGAAAAAACAAGCCGAAGCGGAAGGCTTGGATAAAATCTTCAAAGACGCAGGTTTTGAATGGCGAGAACCAGGTTGCTCCATGTGTTTAGCCATGAACGCCGACCGCTTGGAAGCAGGCGAACACTGTGCCTCCACTTCCAACCGCAACTTTGAGGGACGACAAGGTGCAGGCGGCAGAACCCATTTAGTCAGCCCCGCCATGGCAGCCGCCGCAGCGGTTACAGGGCGGTTTGTGGATGTTAGGGCGTTGATGAAATAGTTTCAGGCAGCCTGAAAATATTGACAGTAACACAATTTAGTCGTATTATAAAAACTCAATTTAATGGCTGGGCGTTGTGTCGCCCTCACTTGGGGGTCAAGGACTTGTTCTTGACCCCCTTGTCCATAATAGGAGAGCAAAATATGTTACCAGATAAAAACTTTACCGACTTCCCACAGCAAATCAAAATACTTAAACAAAGAAATTTAAGTTTTATTAGCGAAGAATTTGCTTATGTTTCTTTAAGACGATTTGGCTATTACAACATTATTAACGGCTATAAAGACCCTTATATTGAAAAAAACGAAAAAGGAGAAGAATTTTATAAAAAAGGAACAACATTTGAACAAATATTTTCTTTATATCAATTAGACAGAAATTTGCGTCATTCAGTTATCAATTCTATGTTAGAAATAGAAGATAATTTAAGAAATGCAATTGCTCACATTATTGCCGAATCATTTACTGCCGAAGAAGCACAATATCTGAATCGTACGAATTATCGTTCTGGCAAGAAAAATCTTGAAGGAAAAACACAACTTGATTCTATCATCAATAGGTTTAATAAAATTCTTCAAGACCAAACACTTGAACCGATTAAACATTATAAAGAAACATATAAAAATGTACCGCCGTGGGTTTTATTAAAAGGAGCAAGTTTTGGTAATTTATCTAACTTCTCTAAATTGCTTCGCTCTGCACAAAAAAATAAAGTTATTTCATTATTATATGATATGCGAGAAGAAATTATTGCGGCTGATGAATTGATTAAAAACTTATTTAGCGATACTATTTTCGTTTGTTTGGATTATCGCAACCGTGCCGCACATGGCGGTAGAATATATAATTATCAAACACCTGCTACATTTAGAAATAGTCCATTATTGAATATACCTAAAAATAATATTCCATTTCACACCCAACATGGTATTACAGGTTTGCCCATATTAGTAGAAGCCTTGCAGTTTTTTGATAATAAAAATCCAAGAATTACCCTTATGACACATATCGATTTCTTTGTCAAAAAACACTTAAAAAATTATCCACAAGACACAGAATATCTAATGCAATATTTAAATATTTCCAAATAAACCTTTCAGGCAGCCTGAAAACCCATTTAACCCAAAAGGAAAACCCAAATGATAGCCAAAGAAATTTTTGACGATATTGCCGCCAAAGTGGGCAATATTATTCAAGACAGTCCGATTAAAGATGTGGAAAAAAACGCCAAAACAGCGGTAACGGCGGCGTTATCGCATTTGGATTTGGTAACCCGTGAAGAGTTTGATACGCAACAGCAAATGATTGAGCATTTGCTCACCGAAATTGCCAACTTGCGTGAAGAAATCGCACGCTTAACGCAGCAAGCATAAGGCACACAAGCGATGTCGTTAGCGGTTGTTTATTCTCGGGCGTTGTCGGGATTAAATGCACCTTTGGTTGAAGTGGAAGTGCATTTATCTCGTGCGGCTTTGCCTGCGTTTAATATCGTGGGGCTGCCTGACACCGAAGTCAAAGAAAGCCGCGACCGTGTGCGGGCGGCGATTTGCAGTCGGGTTTTGATTTTCCTGCGATGAAAATCACCGTCAATTTAGCCCCTGCGGAACTGCCCAAAGAGTCTGGTCGCTTTGATTTACCGATTGCGGTGGGCATTTTGGTGGCATCTGGGCAAGTGTTGGGCGAGACGCTTTCGCAATATGAATTAGCAGGCGAGTTGGCTTTGTCAGGTGCGTTGCGTCCTGTGCGTGGGGCGTTGAGTATGGCAAAAGCCGCAACCGAAGTGGGTAGAAATTTTATTCTGCCTACCGACAGTGCGGCGTGGGCGGCTTTGGCTGATGAAATCGACATTTACGCCGCAAGTAGTTTATTATCGGTTGCGGCACATTTGAACGGTTTGGAAACTTTGCCCAAAGCAACGCCCCACCCTTTGCAGGACAACGCTTATCAACTGCCTGATTTGCGTGATGTTAAGGGTCAGCACACTGCTCGATATGCTTTGGAATTAGCCGCCGCAGGCGGGCATAGCCTGTTGATGATGGGACCGCCTGGCACGGGCAAATCTATGCTGGCACAACGCTTGCCGTCTATCTTGCCGCCCTTAACGCCTGATGAAATGTTAGACAACGCTGTATTAGCGTCCTTAACAGGCAATGCCAATATGGTGCATTCGCAATATCGTCCTTTTCGCAGTCCGCACCACAGTGCTTCTGCTGTGGCATTAGTGGGCGGCGGTTCTGACCCCAAACCTGGTGAAATTTCCTTAGCCAACAACGGCGTTTTATTTTTAGACGAACTGCCCGAATTTGACCGCAAAGTATTAGAAGTCTTGCGAGAACCTTTGGAAAGTGGCGAAATTCACATTTCGCGAGCCGCACGATACGCCACTTTTCCTGCGAAATTTCAACTGGTTGCGGCAATGAACCCTTGTCCTTGTGGTTTTTCTGGACACGCCACACGCCGTTGTCGTTGTTCTTCTGATAGCATTCTTCGCTATCGGCAAAAAATTTCAGGTCCCTTATTAGACCGCATTGATTTAGTCATCGAAGTGCCGTCTTTGCCTGCGTCTGACTTAACAAATGCTGTTGCTGGCGAAGACAGCCAAACCGTGCGACAAAGAGTGCTTGCCGCCCGAGAACGCCAAATGGCACGACAAGGCAAAACCAACGCCGCCTTAAACCCCACAGAATTAGACACGCAAGCAAAAATCGAAGCGTCCGCCCGTACGGCTTTGGGCGAATTATTAGAACGGCTCAACCTTTCCGCCCGCAGTTTTCACCGCATTTTACGCGTCGCCCGCACCATTGCCGATTTATCTGCTGACGAATGGGTGAATAAATCGCATATTATGCGAGCAGTTAGTTTTAGACGCAGTTTAGACGAAAAATAGTTTTCAGGCAGCCTGAAAGCCCCTGCTGTCATTACGAGCCTTGATGAAATCAAGGCGTGGTAATCTCCCTACTACTTCGAGTGGCATTGCAAAAATAATTTCAGGCAGCCTAAAAATAAAATCAAACGGCAGCAATAATCGTTTGCTTCGTTTTTCAGAGTAAGAAGATTGCCACGCCGTGCATAGCACGGCTCGCAATGACAGTAGTTTTTTTCAGGCTGCCTGAAACTTATATCGTCATAGAGAGCGAAACAATCTCCCAAAAATTCGATAGGATTTTTGGGTTAGCATATGCAGATACAACAGCAATGCACAATATTTTTCAGGCTGCCTGAAAAACTGCATTAACCACAGGAGTAACTCAAATGAATGTCCCCAAATCCATTCACAAATGTTTGCTTGGCATGGGCTATCGTTATGTAGGGCATAAGGAATACTGGAAATTTTTGCCCGACAAGCCTGTGGCACAAAGCGTCATGTTTAATGACGCAGAGCGTTTTAATGAAAAAGAAGACACTTACGAGCAAACTTTTTGTTTGGATTTATGTATTTGGGTTCCACGAGGTGATATTGACAGTTTTACAACCGTAAATCAGCACCATCGTTTGTGTTCTGACGGCACAATGCAGAAAGAAACCAATGTCTCATCGGTATCCTACCTACAAGGTTTTCGAGAAAACGAAGACGCACAAGCGGTTGAAGTCATCAAGGCAAATTTAGAGCGTTGTATGGCGGAATTGCTGGATTATGATTACTGGTTGGCATTGATTGATTTTCAGGCAGGCATATCGTCCGCATTGCCTGCCAAATATGCTCATCTGCAAAGCAATTACACCAAATCGGTTCTGCCAAAAGGCTATCCGCACCCTGTCCATTTGTCGCCTTTTTCGGAAACTTATCAAAAAATTCAAGAAATCGAGAAAAATGACGCACAAATGCAGCAAATCAAGGATTTTGTCAGCGGCAAAACCGACACAATACCTGCCGAATTAGAATACGCCGCTTTTTATTATGAATATCGGCATTGCAAAAAAATAGTGCGTTTTGAGATGGAAGAATTTAATGCCAGAGTTTCCGATAAATGCTATTACTTAATGCTTGCCGAACGCTATGACGAGTTGCGGCAGTTTGTAGCACAATTTCCACTCCCTGAAAAAGGCGGTTTCAATCCAGCCTATCGCCGTCCGACTTATCGCTATATGTTAGCCTGTGCCGAGAAACGCAAAATTTTGCTTACCGATGAAACCCGTCTGTGGGCAGAAAAGAAAAAACTGGTTGCCCCAAACTCGTGGGAAAGCGTGCCATTAAGCACTTTTTTAGATCAAGACAGCGAGCAAAATCAAGAAACGGCAACCATGCCAGAGAATATGTACGCCCTGTTTTTTAGCAAAAAATCAGCATTGCAGTCGTTTGTGCAAACCCACTTTGGCGTAGAACTGGCGACAGCACAAGGCGAAAAAGTGGCAGACGCAATGGACGCTGCCGAAGTCGCAGAGCAAACCCAGTTTGTCGTGCGTTCGCCCAAAGGTCGCTGGTTTGTGCTGTTGGGGGCGATTGAACAATCGTTTGATGACGGCGAAGACAAACTCACCACACAACTTGCCCAAGCCAGCGACAAAGCCGAAGTGCTGCTGATTGCCAACGAAGACACTTCGGGCAGTCTTGTGTTTGAATACCACAAAAACGGCAAACTCAAACGCCGCTGGCTGTGTTCGGACGGCGAAATCGAAAGTGTCGGCAAAGCCTTAAACGATTTAGACAAACAATCGTTTATCAACGAATTTGACGAAGAAAACGGCACACCTGACACCGATATTTTAGTGGCAATGGCTGAAAAAATAACAGGATTAAACTGGGAGACACTGTCGGGAACAGGGACGGTTTATAATATAGAATAATTTTCAGGCTGCCTGAAAAAATAAATTGAGTAAAAACAATGATAACTGGCATTCAACCCTTTAATATCGAAAACAAAATTCTGCTTATTCGTCATGAGCAGGTGATGATTGACCGTGATTTGGCAGAATTGTATGGCATAGAAACCAAACGGCTTAATGAAGCGGTTAAACGCAATATTGAGCGATTTCCTGCTGATTTTATGTTTGCCTTACACCCAAGCGAAAAAGATGAACTGGTCGCAAATTGCGACCGGTTTGCCGTGTTAAAACATTCAAGCACCATGCCCAACGCCTTTACCGAGCAAGGCGTAGCCATGCTTTCTTCGGTGCTGAAAAGCAAAACTGCGGTTGAAATCAACATTCAAATTATGCGAGCATTTATCGCTATGCGGCGTTTTTTACGCTCAAATGCGGAAATTTTTGCTGAATTAAAACATTTGCGACAACAACAAATCAATAGCGATAAACGCATTGATGAATTATTTTCCAAAATGGAAAAATATAATATTGATGATATGCAAGGCATTTTCTTTCAAGGGCAAATTTTTGACGCTTATGCCAAATTTGAACAATTTATTCAATCCGCAAATAAAGAAATTATTTTAATTGATAACTATGTAGATTTATCTGTATTACAAAGACTTGCGAAAAAACAGAAAAAAGTAAATGTAGTTATTTATACCGACAAAAAAACAAAATTAACACAACAAGATATACAAAAATTTAATGCACAATATCCTAATTTAACTTTAAAATATACCAATAAAATGCACGACCGTTTTATGATTATTGACGGCAAAACACTTTATCATATCGGAGCGTCTTTAAAAGATTTAGGCAAAAAATGTTTTGCTTTTGAAATATTAGATGCGTCCATTATCCATGCTATTTTAGCAAATATATAATTTTCAGGCAGCCTGAAAAGGAGTAAAAAATGAATATTCACGACATTAAAATTATTGCCAAAAAAATCGCTCAATACATTCCACGAATGTATGATAAAGAATTATTTGGTTATGCGGGCAATTTAAGTTTTCATACCATGCTGTCAATCTTTCCCATTTTAATGGTATCGTTGGGCATTTTTATGCAATTAGGTAGTTTTAATCAATATTCAGAAGCATTAAAAGGATTTATTGTTAAAAACTTCCTGCCCACACATCAAGAAGTTTTAACCGAATATATGGAACAATTTCTACACAACAGCATAGGATTAAATATCACAGGTTTTGCCGCTGTGTTTATTACTTCGGTGATGTTTTTTAACAATTTTGAATACATTGTTTGCAAATTATCAAATTCAGAAAAACGCCGTTTTTTCAGTAGTTTAAGCACTTACTGGACTTTAATGACTTTATCGCCATTAGGTTTATGCGGTGCATTATATGTCAGCACGGTTTTACAAAGCAAATGGCAAATCAGCCATTTTGCCGATATTTTCCCTTATTTAATTGTGTGGGCAATCTTTTCTATTACCTACGCGGTTGCCATAAATCGCAAAATAGCCGCCCACGCCATTATCGCCGCCGCCTTTGCGTCCAGTATTTGTTGGTGGATACTTAAAATCCTATTTGTCGCCTATGTGGGCTATAACAAAACCTATATCAATTTATACGGCTCGTTTTCGGTTTTGTTTTTCTTTTTATTGTGGATTTATGTCAGTTGGGTATTATTCTTACACGGCGTAAAACTGTGCGTTTTATTAGACCGCAGTAAAGGACAACAAGATATTCCTGATGATGATGAACAATTAACAATTAGCAATTAGCAGTGAGCAATTAGTAGTGAGCAATTAGTAGTGAGCAATTATTTTCGTTTTGCCTTGCGGCAAAACAAGTTGTTTTAAGATAATGCTTCGATAAATTTTTCAGGCAGCCTGAAATAAAATCGAAGTGTTATCTAATTTAATCCGTCCTGCCGCAAGGCAGGACATAAAACCTAATTGCTCATTTCTAATTGCTCATTGCTAATTATCCAACCCTGCCTGCACCATTCTGACTGCTTTCACCACTGCCATCGCTTTATTTTGCGTCTCTTGCCATTCGGCATCTGGGTCGGAGTCGGCGACTATGCCGCCGCCGCTTTGGATATACACGGTTTTGTCGCGAATCACCGCACAGCGAATGGCGATTGCCAAGTCCATATCGCCTGAAAACGAGATATAGCCTACCGCTCCGCCATATACGCCGCGGCGTGCAGGTTCTAATTCTTCGATAATTTCCATCGCTCGAATTTTCGGTGCCCCCGACAGCGTGCCAGCAGGTAAGGCGGCGGCGAGTATGTCCATATCGGTCAAGCCGTCTTTCAGGCAGCCTGAAACATTCGACACAATGTGCATCACATGCGAATAGCGTTCGACTATCATTTTATCGGTAACTTTCACCGTGCCGATTTTGCTGATTTTGCCAACATCGTTGCGTCCCAAATCAATCAACATTAAGTGTTCGGCAATTTCTTTTTCGTCCGACAATAAATCTTGCTCGTTCGCCAAGTCTTCGTCAGGCGTTGCTCCCCGTTTGCGTGTGCCTGCAATCGGTCGCACGGTAATGGTGTTGTTTTCCTTGCGTACCAAAATTTCAGGCGATGAGCCGACAATGTGAAAATCGCCCATATCGCAATAAATTAAATACGGAGACGGATTAAGCGTCCGCAAGGCGCGATATAGGCTTAACGGATTATCGTCAAAAGCGGTATGCACCCTTTGCGAAGGTACAACCTGCATACAATCGCCTGCCAAAATATATTCTTTAATTTTGCTAACATATTGTTTATATTGATTTTCTCCTGTTTCAAAAACCACTTCTTCGGCTTTTGAACCCAAAGATAAGGGCAGAACAGGACTTTGTCGCAATGCCAAACGCAACTCTTCCAAGCGTTGGCAGGCGGCATGATAAGACGCAGTATCGCCTGCTTTGGCATACACAATCAGGTAAATTTTGCCGCTTAAATTATCCACAACCGCAATTTCGGTTGAAAGCATCAGCAAAATATCAGGAATATCAATCGAGCGTTCTTGCTCTTTTTTGCCTAATCGTTTTTCAATATACTGCACGGTTTCATAGCCAAAATACCCCACTAAACCGCCTGTAAATCGGGGCAGATTAGGGATTTCAGGGGTTTTAAAGGCTGCCTGAAAACGGTTGATAAAATCTAATGGATTGTTTTCTGTGATTGTTTCTTTTAATTGATAATGTTCATAAATTTCAATCTGTTGGGCAAACACTTTAAAAAATGACCCACACGGCAAACCGATAAACGAATAACGCCCAAATCGCTCACCCCCGACAACCGACTCAAACAAGAATGTATAAGGCTTGTTGGCTAATTTAACATACAAAGACAAGGGCGTATCCATATCCGCCAAGAGTTCGCACACCACAGGAATATGCGTAAAACCCTGACTCGATTGTGCTTGAAATTCCGATAAAGAAAGCATTTTTTTCTCGATTAGATAAAATATAATAGGCGATTATAAACAATATTGAATTAAAGTTTCAGGCTGCCTGAAAAATATTTTCAGATAAAGAGCAAAACCATGAGCGAATTAGAACAACCGTTAAGCAAAACCAAAATCAAAAAGCAAATGAACGACTTACAAGATTTGAGTTTGCGATTAACGCATTTTTCAAGCGATACTTTACGCAACGCAGGGCTTTCTGAAACTATTATTCAGGCAGCGGCTGATTATCGCAAAATCACTTCCAATGCCGCTTTGAAACGCCAAGCCCAGTATATCGGCAGGTTAATGCGAGAAGCCACAGACGATGAAGTGGCTGCCATACGCAACTATTTGGCGGTGATTGACGGCGATAATGCTGCCCACAACGCTCAAATGAAACGCTTGGAAGCGTGGCGAGAACGCTTGCTCGCAGACGATAACGCTTTAACTGAATACTTGAACAGCCACGCCAACGCCGACAGCGGCGAATTACGCACGCTGATTCGCAACGCACGCCGCGAAGCCGAACACGCCAAACCGCCCAAATCGGCACGAGCGTTGTTTAAGTTGTTGCGAGAATATGAAGAAGAATAACTTTTCAGGCAGCCTGAAAACATAGATTTTTTATAATGCCACACGGATTCGATTTTCCTAACGGAAAATCTTGAAAGGAATTGCGTTAGCCATTCCGAATCCGTGTGGCAATAAAAAAACAAAATGATTACAGTAGATTAAATATTTTAACTTCGCCTTACGGCTCGTTGAACTTCGTTTCAGGTAGCCTGAAAACATAGATTTTTTATAATGCCACACGGATTCGATTTTCCTAACGGAAAATCTTGAAAGGAATTGCGTTAGCCATTCCGAATCCGTGTGGCAATAAAAAACAAAATGATTACAGTAGATGAAATATTTTAACTTCGTTTCAGGCTGCCTGAAACTTTTTATCATAAGGAAAAACAATGAAAATCAAATATTTACCTTTAATTACATTGGCATTATTCGCAACTGCTTGCGAACGCCGCACAGGGCAAGACCCTGCTTTGTATCCAAATGAAAATATTCGCAACCGCCAGACCGCATTCAAAAATATTGGCGGCGATATGACGCTATTGAGTAAGGCTATCAATACAAGTGGTGCGATTGATATAAATAAAATCAAACAGTATGCCGATGATTTATCCAGACACGCCAAACAACCGTTTGATTTTTTTGATGAAAAAGATAAAGGCGGTAAATCTCGCCCCGAAGTGTGGCTACAACGCCCTGTGTTTGAAATGGAACGCGATAAATTTATCGCCGCCGTAGAACGCTTTAACGCCGCCGCAGGGTCAGGTGAAATCGAACAAATCCGTGCCACATTCGCTCCTGTTGGCGACAGTTGTAAATCGTGCCACGATACTTTTAAAATGAAATAATCGTTCAGGTAGCCTGAAAATTTGACGATTGTCAAAAAAATAAAAAATATGCTATAATCCGCCAGTTTGTTGTTCTGTTTTTTCAGAACAACATTTTCGTTTTTACAAAATTCATAAGGAACACAAAGATGAATAAAACACTGTTAGCGGTTTTAACCGCTTTGGCTTTAACTGCTTGCGGACAACAACAAGCAGCCGCTCCTGCTGAACCTGCTCCTGCTGCCCAAGAAGCGGCTCCTGTTGAGCAAGCCGCTGCTCCTGCTGCGGAACAACCTGCTGCTCCTGCTGCGGAACAACAACCTGCCACAGAAGTTGACCATGTAAAAGCCCGCCAAGACGCGTTCAAACAAGTGGGTGACGCCATGAAAACCATTGGCGATGTGGTTAAAGGCGATGTAGCGTATGACGCAGAACAATTCAAAGCCGTTGTTGCTCAAATGCAAGACGCAGGTGCGGAAGCATTCCAACACTTTGGCGAAGGCACACAAGGCGGTAATGCCAAAGCCGATATTTGGACAAATATGGCTAAATTTGAAGAAGGTCGCGACAAAATGGCAGCCGCAGTTGCCGCTTTGAACGAAGCCGCTCAAACCAATGATTTGAACGCCATTAAACCCAAAATGGGCGATTTAGGCGGTTCATGCAAATCCTGCCACGATGCATTCAAAGAAAAAACCAACTAATTTTTGCTTTGAAAAAGTTTCAGGCAGCCTAAAAAAGGCTGCCTGAATTTTTTTGTGTTGAAAAAGTGTTGAAAAATGAGAAATGTCTGGTAAAACTTAACTTTCTAAAAATCGAAATACATTTTTTATTCCATAACAATCGGCGATACCCGCCATTTTTTTCCTTTATTTTCAATTATTTCAGGCTGCCTGAAATGGTTTTGCAACAAAGGAAACATTGGCACAAACAACTGCTTTGCGGTGCGATTGGGCGGTGCAAAGCCGTCTTTTTGCCAGCCGCTTTCCGTAGCAATCATTCGGGCTTGCGGCACGCCAAATGGGTCGCTTAAAATCCAGCGACTGTTGCCGTTATTCATTCCTTGCACCGCTAAAACCGAAGTCTGCACCACGCTGTCGCCGTCTAATTGTTCCACTTGAAACCAACGCGTCTCACCCTGCGGCAAATTGGGTCGCATGGCAAAATCAGACACCGCAACGCAAGACGATAATAATAAAGCACACAAAAAACCTTTCAGGCTGCCTGAAAATTTATTCATTTTTTATTATCCTTTGCCAAATCAGGCAGCCGCACTTCGCTATAAAAATTACCTGCCACCTGCGTTACATTCATATGATATTGACGAAAGGCGTGAAATAATTCTGCGTCAGGCTTTTGCGGATTGTGCCAAAAATCTTCTAACGAATTTTGGTCGGTTAGACCTGCAACATCATAATTGGCACGCCCCAATACTTTTACGGGCATACCGTGTAACAGTGCCGACACGCCAGATGTGCTGTTCATAACGACCATTGCCCGTCCTTTACGCAATAACACAGGCATAGGCATATCGTGAATATAAAACACACGTCCTTGGCAATGCGGATTTTTTTGAATAAAATCATTGATTTGTTTGGTGTAATCACTTAAATAAACATCCCAAGGATGATGTTTGACCATTAAATTTAAATCAGGCGGAGCATGATTAGCAAACGATTGCAACACGAACATTAAAAATTCTTCTACGGACGCAAAATCGGAATGAATAGAAATTTGTGCGTCATCGCATAATTGCAAAGGCAAAATATAAAAATTACGAATTTGATTATGAATAATTTTTTTCATTAACAATTTATCTTTAATGCGATATTTAAATAATAATCGCATTTCTCCTTTAAGCGTTAAATAAACAGATTGCCAAGCACGATAATTTCGATGATGTTGGTAATGTGGATATTTGCTACGATTTTTTGTTAAATGCCAAAGATAGAAAAAACCTTTTACACGACCTTTTAAAAATGCACCACGAACACCATTTGACTGACGATAGGTTTTTTCTTTTAAATGATTAAAGGCTGCCTGAAAAAAATCTGCCTTTAATGGAATGGGTGAAAAATAATTGCAACCATCTTTTTCTATGGTGATGAAATGTGGGCGAAAATAACCTTCTTCCATTGCCCAAAAATGAAGATTTTTTTCTAATGAAACTTGTTTGGCTATTTTGTGCATAGGACGCGTATCGCCAAAACAAATTATGCTGTCTATATTGTTTTTTTCGATAAAATTTTGTAAAAATGAATGAAAGTTTTCCATTTTATCGGTAAAAGCAAAGGTATTGGCGTTGCTTTCGGGATAATAATATTCATCACCGCCATTAAAGTTAATTTTATACACAGTTTTTTGATATTTTGACAGCCAAAGCGATAATTGCAAGAAAAACCCACTCACTGGTCCCTGCAATAATAGAATATTTTTTGAAGTATCTAACAAAACTTCTAAATTGTGTTTTACCTGCACCATAATTGTGTTCCGTTTTTTTATTTTATTATTTCAGGCTGCCTGAAACTTCTTTTTTTAATAATTCTTTTAACATACTGACATTATTAGGCGTATTATTCAAACAATGAATATAATGGTAACGCTCACCGCCAGCA
Source organism: Neisseriaceae bacterium (assembly GCA_017458185.1). Lineage (GTDB taxonomy): Bacteria > Pseudomonadota > Gammaproteobacteria > Burkholderiales > Neisseriaceae > RGIG9985. The sequence continues at coordinate 5,496 of JAFTFY010000012.1, read as the reverse complement.
TTGATAAAAATCTTTTTACCCGAAATGGCAATTTCTTCTAATGTTTCCAAACAATCGCACACAAAACCAGGACAGCAAATATCAATATTTTTAATGCCTTGTTTGGGTAATTCATCTAATATATCTTGTGTTGAAGGTTCAATCCATTTGGCACGACCAAAACGGCTTTGAAAAACAACACGATACTGTTGTTCATTCAAATTTAATTTATCCGCTAATAATTGAGCGGTTTTGTGGCATTGTGCCATATAAACATCACCTGCGGTATGTTGTGCCAACGGAATACCGTGAAACGACATTAACAATAATTCGCTATTTTCTTGTCTGGCGGCCTGAATATGTTGTGCCAAAGCGTCAATATAAGGTTCAAAATCGTAAAACGCACTAATGGTTTGCAGTGCAGGTTGTACGCGTGTTTTTAATAAGGCACGCCACAAAGCGTCCAAAGCCGCCCCAGCAGCGGAAGACGCATATTGCGGAAACAAGGGCAAAGCCACAATGTGCGTGATGCCGTCTTGCTTCATTTGCTGCACCACCGACACAACAGACGGATTGCCGTAACTCATTGCCACATAAACAGGTGTATTTATTTGATTTTGCAAGTCTTTTGCTAAATTTTGCGTATGCACAATTAAGGGCGAGCCTTTATCTGTCCAAACCTTGCGATACAAGGCACCGCTTTGTTTGGGGCGAAATGGCAAAATAAAACCGTACAAAATCAAACGCCACAGGGCGGGCGGCATTTCAATCACACGGCGGTCGGAGAGAAATTCCCGCAAATAACGGCGAACAGCAGGTGCTTCGCAATCATCAGGCGAACCTAAATTCAACAACAAAACCCCTGTTTTGCGTTCGCTTAACTGTTCTACCACGCCCATTTCGGGCAAAAATAACGCCATTTCCCTTACGCCACTTGTATTAAAATTGTTATTGTAATATAAGTTTATTAACAATAACTGATTTTATTTGCTTTCAGGCTGCCTGAAAGAATTTATAATATTTGATTTTACAGGCAACCTGAAACTTGTAATATGCTGAATATTCAAAACATTACCCTACAACGCGGCAATAAACTGTTGCTGAATAATGCTTCGTTTCAACTTTATCCCAAAATGAAAGTGGGTTTAATTGGCAAAAACGGCTGTGGCAAATCGTCTTTGTTTGCCTTAATTCGTGGCGAAATTTTGGCGGATAAAGGGGAAGTGGTGTATCCCAAACATTGGAAAATTGCGTCTGTCAAACAAGAAACGCCGTCATCTCATTTATCGGCTATGGATTATGTTTTGTCCGCCGATAATGAGTTAAAAAATATTCAGGCAGCCTTAAAAATTGCCGAAGAAAAAAATGACGGTGTTTTAATGGCTAATTTGCATACGCAATTAGAAGAAATTGGGGCGTATGATATAAAATCTCGTGCGGCTAAATTGCTTTCTGGATTAGGTTTTTCTGATGAAGAACAAAATCTTGCGGTAAAATCATTTAGCGGCGGTTGGCGTATGCGATTAAATTTAGCACAAGCCTTAATTCAGCGGAGTGATTTATTGTTATTAGACGAGCCAACTAATCACTTGGATTTAGAAACGGTGTTGTGGTTAGAACAATATCTTAATTCTGTGGATTGTGCCATTTTATTGATTTCACACGACCGTGATTTTTTAAATGCGACAACGCGACAAACGCTTGAATTGGCACAACAAACGCTCACACTTTATGGCGGTAATTACGATTTTTATTGTCAAGAAAAAGCCATTCGCCTATCGCAACAGGCAGCACAATATGCCAAACAGCAAGCCCATATTCAGCATTTGCAAGCGTTTATTGAACGCTTTCGTTATAAAGCAACCAAAGCACGACAAGCACAAAGTCGCGTTAAGGCTTTGGAAAAATTAGAAAAAATTACACCTGCATATTTAGATAGCGAAGTGTCGTTTGACTTTCTGCTGCCTGAAAATCAGCCCGATATGTTGATTGCTATGGATAATGCAAGCGTGGGTTATATTACAGATAAGCCGTTGATAAGTAATGTTAAATTAAGAATAGAACGCGGCGGACGATACGGTTTATTGGGCGTAAATGGCAGCGGCAAAACCACGCTGATTAAAACGCTCATGGGCGATTTGAATTTACTTTCAGGCAGCCTGAATAAAGCGGAAAAATTGAAAATCGGCTATTTTGCCCAGCATCAATTAGACGCATTGCGTCCTGATTTTAGCCCCCTGCGGCATTTTCAGGAAATTTCACCACTGGCAAAAGAACAAGATATTCGCAACTTTTTGGGCGGCTTTGCGTTTTTTGGCGATATGGCATTAACGCCGATTGTCGATTTTTCAGGCGGCGAAAAAGCCCGTTTAGCGTTGTCCTTATTAGTGTGGCAAAAGCCGAATTTATTGCTGTTGGACGAACCCACAAACCATTTAGATTTAACAATGCGACAGGCTCTCATCCTTGCCCTACAAGGTTTTCAGGGAGCCTTACTGGTAGTGTCGCACGACAGAAGCCTAATGGACGCAGTATGCGACTCGTTTTTGCTCATCGAAAAAGGCTGCCTGAAAGAATTTGACGGCTCGATTGATGACTATCAACAATATCGACTGTCGCAAAATTCGCAACAAAACAACAAACCCAGTGCATCTAATCGCCGTCAAGAAAAACAACAACAAGCCCAAATTCGCCAAGAAATATCACGACAAATCAAGCCATTACAAAAAATCATTCAAGAATGTGAAAAAAAATTGGAATACTTAATGCAAGAAAAACAACAAGCGGAGGTTTTTCTCGCGTCCGAACAAGCGTATAATGATGAAAATAAAATGGATTTATTGAAAACAACCGAGCGACTGCGGCTGCTTAATTCGGAAATTGAAGACACCGAAAACCGCTGGTTAGAAACACAAACAATGATTGAAAACATCACAAACAACAAAGGATAATTGTTATGAAATATACTTCATTGATTTTAAGTGCTTTTTTACTTACAACAGGCATGGCAAATGCCGAAATTTATGTATGCAAAAAAGCCAATGGCACAACCGAATACACATCGACACCGCAAGCAAATTGTGCAGAAATGCCCGAAACCAAAGTAGCAGGCTATTCGCCTACGGTTGTGCGTGGTTCTTATTCCGACAGCAATCCTGCTCCGTCTTTTGAATTGGATAACAAACCGTCTCCTGCCGAAGAACGCCGTGCCAATGCTGAACGCCGTTTGCGTGAAGCCGAAAAAGCATTGGAAGAAGGCAGAAACACCCGTTTGGGTAATGAAAAAAATTATGTTAAATACGAAGAACGCGTTAAAGGCTTGGAAGAAGCCGTAGAAAAAGCCCGTATTGAATACGAACGCCCCCGTTAAACAAGGAAACCACAATGAAAAAACTGATTGCACTTTATTTATTAGCAGGTTTCAGTTTAACCGCCCAAGCAACCATTTACGAATGTTTTCGTGGCGGCGAAACCGTTTATACCAACAAATCAGGCAGCAACTGCCGTGCTATGGAAGTCGGCAAAATCGGTTCATACTCCCCTGCCAAAGTTAAATCATCGCCCGATTATTCTTCGCCTTATTTATCATCATCAGGCAGCAGCAAAAGTTCGGGCGGCATTGTACGCACTTCTCGTTCTGGCACAGCAAGCGAACGCGTGCAACCTGAAATCCAATCACAACGAGACAACAGCCGTGCAGGCATTCTCAAACAAGAGTTAGCCAACGAACAGCAAGCATTAAGCCTTGCCCAAAAAAACTTGGCAGACGGCAAAGCCGCTAACAAAGACGCGGCAACCATTGCCGCATTAGAAGGAGCCATTCGCGACCGACAAGAAAACATCACCGCATTACAAAAAGAAATTTCGCGAATGTAAAAGCACAGATTGTTTCAGGCAGCCTGAAACAATCTTTTTTCACATGATTGACAACAATGTTTCTCACGCACCTACGCCCCGCCCGTCTTGACGACTGTGCCGACATACACTCGGCACACGAATTTTCCGTGCGTTATGCCTGCGAACATTACTATGACGACAACATTTTACAAGCATGGTTAGAACGCCTGTCTATGGACAGTTACACAGAAGCCATCGCACATCGCACAGTGTGGGTCATCGAATACAAAAACCACATACAAGGATTTTTCCAACTCAACCTGCCCCGTGCCGAATTAGACGCATTGTATGTACACCCATTTGTTCATCGACAAGGATTGGGTACTGCCATGTTACAAAAAGCCGAACAAATTGCCTTTAATTCAGGTTTAGGTATGCTCAAACTTTACGCATCGCTTAACTCCGTGCGATTTTACGAAATCAACGGCTACAAAAAAATCAGCGATTGCGAAGTACATCTCAACGATCAAGTTTCTGTACCTGTGGAATTAATGCAAAAGTATTTGCATGAAAGCGATATGATTTTTTAAGTTTCAGGCAGCCTGAAAAAAAGGACTAATCATTTTAATTAGTCCTTTTATGTTAGATAGGCAATTATTTTTTAACTTTTTCTGCACCGAATGTACCGTGCAAGTTTTGCTCTTTGTCGATAAAGTAACCAGCCACATTTGCTGCTTTGGGACCGTAGAACTTGCCTTCCATTTGTTTGCTTTTAAAGGCGTTACCTTGAATAGTTGCTTTTAAATTGATTCGTTTTAATTTGTCGGCATCAGCACCTGCAAAAGCACCGATGGCACCTTCAATATTTTTTTTGCCAAAATCAACTTCAAATGCAGAAACCCCCACAGTTGGTGTGTTTCTATTTAAAATATGTAGCACAGCACCGCCTACATATAATGCTGTTCCTGTGGTTGGCATATCCAAAGTGGGTTGTCCTTGATAGAATGCACGCATACGCAACGAGCAAACACCACCGATATTACAATCTTTTCCTGTTGCATTTTTGTAGTTGTCTGCAATTATACCGTAACGAGCATAAGGCACACTACCTCCCCAAATTTGAAAGGTAACTTTTTTACTATCTTTGGAATCTGCAGATTGAAAGATTTTATTATTTTTTAATTCTTTGCCTTCATAAGGGATATTAACTTCAGTGTGATCAGGTCGTTGTTGTGCTGGCAAAATATCCATCAATTTGCCATTGATTTCAATTTTATTGAAATTTTTTCCTTCGTTCGGCGATTCTTGGTATTTGTAATTATCATGACTGATATTCATATCTTGTGCAATTAAATTCAAATTTGAAGAAGTATCATATTCCACAATTTGATGTACGGTAAAACCTTTGCCAGTTTGGTCGGTTACTTCTGGTTTGGGTTTTGTGGTGTTGTCAATAACAGGACCGTCAGAACCGCCGCAAGCGGACAAAACCAATAACGATACAAGTGTAAGAAGAGATGTTTTTTTCATCATGTTTTCCTTAAAACAATGGGTTAAAAAAAAGAAGTTAATCACATTCTAAAATAACTAATAAAAAATAACGATAAAACAGCAAATTTATTTGATTATTGATTTGAGATAAGTTATCATTTATTATGTAAGTCATTGATATATATATAT